>JANOEQ010000114.1:0-55563 GCA_031441485.1 Chitinophagaceae bacterium | reverse complement strand
CAAATTTGTCGGATAGGTTGTCATACTAATTGGGTTTGTGATAATTCACAATTAGTATAATCTTCCGCATTTGGCAATGGCCTTTTTATTCACTTTTCCACACTTTTAAGCCTTTTTACTAAAATTTAGACAGCTTCTTAGGCTTCGGAGGGCAAGCGGCAACAACCGATGCCATTTGTTCTATCGCTGGCTACATCCTTTTTATTTAGTATTTTTAACCGTTGGCTTTTATTAAACACATATCTCACAACTCACTATCCGACAAGGAACTGGTATCCCTGTATAAAGAAAAGGGCGACATGGGCGTTCTGGGTGAACTATACCAGCGCTATATGGAACTGGTATACGGGGTTTGCCTGAAGTATTATAAGGAATCCGAAACGGCCAAAGACAGCGTTATGCTGATTTTTGAAGAATTGGTATCAAAATTGAAAAAACATGAGGTGGATAATTTCAGGGGATGGCTGCACCAGGTGGCCAAAAATCACTGCCTGATGAAGCTGCGGACACCTAAAAACATGAAAACCGTTGAGTTTAATTCAGAACTTGTGCAATCAGAAGAAAATGTGCATCTGAATGGTGTGTTCGAAAAAGAGGAGAATTTTAAAAGAATGGAACACTGCCTGGATACTTTGGTAAAAGACCAGGGAGAAGCCATCCGTTCCTTTTACCTGGAAGGAAAATGCTATAATGAAATAGTGGAACTAACCGGGCTGGAATGGAACCAGGTAAGAAGCCTGATACAGAATGGCCGTAGAAATTTGAAGAATTGCATGGAGAAACTGGAATTGGAGGAAGGGAATTAGGATGCATTTCAAATTGTCGACTT
This sequence comes from Chitinophagaceae bacterium, assembly GCA_031441485.1. GTDB lineage: Bacteria > Bacteroidota > Bacteroidia > Chitinophagales > Chitinophagaceae > JJ008. Next base: position 54,734 of record JANOEQ010000114.1, on the reverse strand, counting down.
TGGCCCCAGCCCGAAGGGCGGCAAAGTCCTTTTGTATGGCTATTCAGTATTTTGTCTGCGAGCCCTGAAAGATTTAAGTTGCTACAATTTGAAATGCACCCGGGAATTAGGATTTGGAAGAAAATATTTTTTAATTTTGTAATGTACTGGAGAAAAATACAAGTAAGAAAATCCGCTATAGCGGAGTAATACATGCCTGCTGATAATAACATACAATCATTTACTGTTGCTGATATTGAAAAATATCACAAGGGCCTGCTTTCCAATACCGAAATGCATGACCTGGAAAAAGCAGCCCTGGATGACCCCTTCCTGGCCGATGCGCTGGAAGGATATGCTGTACCGGGTATACTTGCTGCTGATTTGGCTGAGCTAAAAAAAAGGTTGGCTGAAAAAGTGGAAGAAGATGAGTCCGGGGTGATTGTAATGAAAGGAAGCAGGCGTACGGGTTTTCCATGGTTTAGGGCCGCAGCAGCGGTGGTAATTATTGCTGGTGCCGGATTATTGGCCAACCAATTTTTGTTTACTAAACAAAAAAATGAAATTGCCCAGCTAAATAAAGAAACTGCGAACCCGGCGGCACCTGCTGAACCAGGAATAAACGATTCTGCAAAGACCAGCGCTGACATAAAGGAGAAGGATAAGACCGGAGAAGAAAAAACGCCTTCCGGTACTGCACCCGTAACAAACGGACCTGTATCCAATACCCTGCCATCTGACAGGAAAACGGTAACTGCCCCCGGGGGAAATGCGGGTAATAAATGGGCTGATGCAACAGATAACAAAACAGATAAATTGATCGGGGAGGTGACTACTGTTACTAAACCTGCGCCGGTGGTAACCGAAGCTTCAAAAACAGCAGGTGGAAAGCTTGAGGATGGGGTTGTTACGGGTAAAATTGAATCTAAGGATGTTGCCAGTATAGAGGAATTAAAGAATAAAGCAAAAAGACAAACCAATAACGATGCCGATGCGGCCGGCAGTAAAGAAAGAGGGATTGTACAACCCGAATACAATATCAAAACACAGCAAGACAAAAACGTTGCTTTCAACCGCAAAGCTGATGAACAAAACTACCGTTTTCAAAATACTAATATTTTCCGTGGCCGGATTACAGATGCCAATAATGTAGGGGTACCCTATGCCAACGTAACCAACCTGGAAGATAAGGCTGGTACCTATTCTGATGCCAATGGCTATTTCAACTTAACGTCACCGGATACAGTATTGACTGTACAAGTTCGTTCTATTGGTTTTGAAAACAACCAGGTGGAACTAAGAAATAATGTACCTGCCAATAAAGTGGTATTGCAGGACGACCGCAGAAGTTTGTCTGAAGTGGTGATCAGCAGCCAGAAACCCAATGCAGCTGCCCGCAATCGTGATGCGAACAAGACACTCGAAGAACCTGAACCCTCTGATGGATGGGACAATTATGATACCTACCTCGTAAATAACCTGAATGTGCCCGATGATATTAAAACAAAACAGAATAATGCAGGATCGGTACAGGTTTCTTTTGAAGTGGATAAAAATGGGGAACCGGTAAATATGCGGGTGGAAAAATCACTCTGCGGCAAATGTGATAAAGAAGCTATCCGCCTGATAAAGGACGGTCCTAAATGGAAACGTACCGCCAATAAAAAAGGAAGAACAACAGTGACCATTAATTTCTAAACGTTGTTCAGTTATTATCCATATACTGCCAGTGCTGAGCTGTAAATTGTTAACAACCCGGCCACTTTCCTCAGACCGCTGGCCTCAGACTTCTTACCTTCTGCTTCCCACTTTTCCCTACCTTTGCCTTCTCTAAAAACAATCTTGTATGAAAAAAATTTTCTTAACAGCCATAGCTGTATCTGCATTACTAATTTCGGAAGCCCAGTTAAAAACACCGGCTCCCAGTCCCACGCAAACTATTAAACAGGATTTTGGTCTTTCCTCCGTGGAGCTTTCTTATTCACGTCCCGGAATGAAAGGAAGAAAAATATTTGGCGACCTGGTGCCTTTCGGAAAAGTATGGCGTACCGGTGCCAACAGCGCCACTACTATCACTTTTGGGGAAGAAGTAATGATAGGCGATAAAAAAATACCTGCGGGTAAATATGGCCTGCTTACCATGCCGGAGAAAAAAGAATGGACCATTATCATCACTAAGCAACTGGACGTAACCAGCCCGGCGGCTTACAAACCAGAGATGGATGTTGCACGCATTATGGTGGCGCCCATGAATATGAAGGATGAGATGGAATCTTTTACCATGCAATTTGCCGATGTAAAATCAACCAGTTGCGCCCTTCACATTATGTGGGAGAAAACAGCAGTGGCCGTTCCTATCAATGTGGATGTGGAAACAAAAGTAATGGCACAGATAGATCAGCTGATGAATAAGGATAACCGTCCTTATTTTAATGCAGCTATGTACTATATGGACAATGGTAAAGACCTGGACAAGGCGCTGGCTTGGTTTGATAAAGGTATAGAAGGTAATCCCACTGCATTCTGGATGCATCACCAGCGGGCAAATTGCCTGGCCAAACTGAACAGGAAAGATGAAGCCAAAGCAGCTGCCGAAAAATCTAAAGAGCTTGCCACTACGGCCAAGAATGATGATTATGTGAAACTGAATGAAAAATTACTGGCAGAGTTGAATAAGTAAAGCCACCTCCGCCGGCTGGCTGGCGGAGATTTTAGACGCTGATATTTTATATAGCCCTATTGATTTAGGGCTATTTTTTTTGATAAGGACTCCACAACTAAGATGTCGTCCGGCTACGATTAAAATAAATATAGATGTACCCCAAATGTTGTGAAGCAGCATAAATCCGCTTTAAACCCGTTTCACCTGCTCCATCCGCGTTCAAAAAAACAGCAGAGAAAAATTCGCCGGGAATAAAAGGAGGAAATACAAATAATATTGCCCGGTACTATTAACGCATAGCTGTTTTCTTGATCAGCAATTTATTAAATAATAAGGTAAAAAGAATAACACCAAAAGCCCCGATAGGATTGAGCCAGAGGAAGCCCATCTTAAATACAGGTGGGTTTATTTTTGTAAGAATAAAAACCAGCAGCACTACCAGTTCTGCCGCGATGGCGCCCCAGAATACGGCATTACTGTTGCGTACCTGCTTAAAAAAGAAGGCTACCAGAAATACGCCCAGGATAACGCCGTAAAATAAGGAGCCGAGAATATTCACTGCTTCAATAAGGCTGTTACCAATATTATAGGTAAACATGGCCACGATGATACAGAATATACCCCAACCCAATGTATACCATTTTGAAAGGCGGTATTCATCTTCATTACTGTCCTTCTTTTTAGTAAAACGCCGGTGCAGGTCTATCATGGAACAGGATGCCAGCGAATTAATAGCGGCCGCAATACTTCCCCAGGATGCCAGGAAGATGATGGCAATGAGTAACCCAACAAGTCCCACCGGTAAATGATCCACTACAAAGCGGAGAAAAATATAATTGGTGTCGTTGCCATCACCTCCTTTTATTTTTTTATCCAGCCATGTCTTTACTGTTTTACGCAGACTGTCGGATTGCTTTTGCAAAGTTTGTAATTGTGCCAGCGAAATGGCTGCCGCTTCTTTACTATCCGCATCTGTGGCGGCAGAATAATTTATAACAGCCTGTTGTTTCTGCACCGCAATGGCATTGTATTGATTGTTCACCAAAACAAATGAGTCCCTGTAGGCCGACTGTTCAATTTTTTTAACCTGCACCTCATTGAAGAATATGGGGGCATTATTGAACTGGTAAAAGGTAAATACCAAAGCGCCGATTAATAATATCAAAAACTGCATCGGCACTTTTACAATACCATTCATCAGCAGGCCCAAACGGCTTTCCCGCAGGGATCTGGCAGTAAGGTATCTGCCTACCTGGCTTTGGTCTGTGCCGAAATAAGACAGCGCAAGGAAAAAGCCGCCAATAATCCCGCTGAATAAATTATACTGATCACTCCAGTTAAATCCCTTTTCGGTAAAGCCCGTAGTAATGGCATTCAGTCTGCCAAGTTTACCGCTTACCTGCATGGCATCTATAAAGCTTACATTTTTTGGAAGCATGTGTACCACCATGTAACCGGTCAGAAACATACCGGTAAATATGATAATGAGTTGTAATTGCTGGGTATAGGCTACTGCTTTGGCGCCCCCCGTCATGGTATAAATAATAAGGAGCCCTCCCATAAAAAGATTGGTCCAGTAAATATTCCAGCCCAGTAAGGATGATAAGATTATAGAAGGCGCAAATACACTAATACCGGTGGATAGCCCCCGCTGTAAAAAAAACAATAACGAAGTCAGTGTTCTTGTTTTCCCGTCAAAGCGGTTTTCAAGGTATTCATAGGCTGTATATACTTTCAGCCGTCTGAAAATGGGAACGAAAAAAATACAGATAACCACCATGGCCAGTGGTATACCGAAATAATATTGTACAAACCGCATTCCATCTGTATACGCCTGTCCCGGCGCAGAAAGAAAAGTGATGGCACTTGCCTGCGTACCCATGATACTTAACAATACCATACCCCAGGGCAAACTGCGGTTGGATAAAAAATAACCGTCAAGGTTACGTGATGTACGGCTTTTATACAGGCCATATGACACGATTGCCAGCAAGGTTACAATTAGTACTATCCAATCTAACTGGCTCATGCAAATCGTTTAGTAAAAAAATAAAACAATGCGATCAGCAGTACCAGGAACAGGATAACAAAAATGTACCAGCCGTTCCAGCTTTTAAATAATGGCGCTTTATCGTTATCCGGTGTATTCATTGCTTTATTTACGCCTTGATCTCATCCAGCCGGTTAATACAATAATAAAACCCAGTACCAGGCCGATTAATATGCCTACCCGGATTTTTTTTATTATTACTCCCAGCACAAGGCCCATTACAATGGCAAAGAGAAAAGACATTTCTGCTCTTCGTATATCCGGTTTCTTATTTGTGGTCATCTTTTGAAAGATCGTATTATTCTTTTTAAAAACCCTTCTTCTTATTCAAAGCAATAATATTGGCCAGCAACCTATACGCACCCGGCACACCAGCCGGCAGTTCACGAAAGAATACAATGCCGGTGTAAGTAAACCAGCCCTTGCCATATTTCGCTGTTATCAGGCTGCCATCATCCGATTTTTCCCCGGGATCAGCCATGCCTGCCAGCTTTTCAAATTTACCAGAGGTATCACTGGCATGATAGATACTGCGTTCCTGTATCCAGCCTTTAAAATCATCCCCATTTATTTTATTGGGGAAATTAAAGACGGGATGTTCAGGTTTCAGTAAACTGACTGTTGCATTTTCATCCGTTACCCTGTTGCGGGTAATATTAAAATCATACGGCCCGATCTTGGCCCTTACCGGCCCGATCTGGTTGCTGGTATTATATTGTACGATCAGGTTTCCGCCTTCATTTACATACTTCATCAGCTTATCATAGTACTTATTCATCCACTCATGCGTATTATATGCCCTTACGCCAGTAATGATAGCATCAAACTGCTGCAGGTTATTCCGTGAAAGTTCTTTATCTGTAAGCAGCGTTACTTCGTACCCCATTTCTTCCAGCGCTTCGGGTACTTTATCACCGGCTCCCACGATATAGCCTATCTTTTTACCATAAATTTTTAAGTCCAGCTTTTTATTATTAACGGTGGCCCTTGTGAAGTAAGATATAAAAGGGATATGGTCATATTTTATTTCTTTCAGCCCTGCAAAATAAAGGTCCTTTCTGCCGTTATTGGCATCCATGGCAAAGAAATAATCATTATCCTTATTGGCCTGTATGGAATACTCCACCGCTATCGTTTTATTTTTTTCAGAAAATAGCAGTTGATCCGGGTTGTATTGAACCTGCACATTATCCTGTTGTTCCCGGCCCACATCTTTCAGGAAGGTTTGAAATCCTTTTTTCTTCCCGGTGATATTTAATATCCCGTTGAACGTATTATTTCCTTTGGAGATTTTAATTTTATTATCCGGCGAAATTAATGCCGGTGGCAGCACTGTAAGCGGCTGATACAACTCGCCTTTTACCGGGTCGGTAAATTTATATTTCACCGTACGCATAAAAGTAAACGGCTCACCGAATATTTTTACTTTGATAAAGGCATAATAGGATGGATCCACATCGGGCTGTCCGATCAGCAACTGGTCCGTTACATTAAAATACCCTTCTTCCATTTTTTTAGCGAGCCAATAAGGTTGTGTAATGGGTTTGTCGGCGGGTACATATATTGTTTTGGAAAAAACGACATTCTTATTTTTCTCCAATTGTTTTGCAAACAAAGAATCAAATTTATCCACCGTTACTTTTTGTAACACAGCGTCTGTTCCAAGCCGGTTATTAAAGGAGAAATTGATTTTCAGCGAATCTGTTTGCACAGCGAACTGTTCTGTAACTGTTGCATCCAAAAACATGCCGCTGCATTGAGCAATGAGTTGATACACTTCTTTTAGCTTCTGTGCCTTCCAGTTTCCATCGGGCAGCTCATTCATTTTTTTATACAGGCTTACCAATCCCTCTACTGATTTTTCAGGATGCAGCAGATCAAAGGAAGTTGTAAGGCTGTCAATTAGTTTTGCTATTGGCCCTCCACCTGTCACCCGCTTCCAGGTCAATTCCGTTCCTTCCAGTAAATCACCGGAAGGCTGGTCTCCTTTGGTGGCTTTGAAATATTCCAGCGATTCTCCTCTTGAAGCTGGTACACCAAAGCCCTGGCTTTTATGCTGGCTGCGGCTTTCGGCGGCAATCTCTCCATAACTTTTTCCAAGCAGCGGGTTATATCCTCCCACATCTATTTTCAACTGGTCTTCCCTTTGTGTATTGGCACCGCCAAAATTGAATGTATTCCACAACACCCTTTTTGTTTGCCACACTGAAACATAGGATAGCTGCTCAGGAAAACGGTTAGGATCAGCTGCAGCAGCATAAGCGTCATTGGCCAGAATAGCAGATGCGGTATGATGTCCGTGTCCACCTTCACCAGTGGTGGGAAAACGGGTTACAATTGCATCGGGCTGAAATTTGCGGATCACCCATACCACATCACTCAGTATTTTTTCCCGGTCCCATTTGGTAAAAGTTTCTTCCTGGTTTTTAGAAAACCCAAAATCGAAGGCCCGGCTGAAGAATTGCTCCCCGCCATCTAATCTGCGGGCTGAGAGTAATTCCTGTGTACGTATCAATCCCAATTCGATACCCTGCTCTTCCCCAATTAAATTTTGGCCACCATCCCCCCTTGTTAGCGACAGGTAACCGGCCCGGTACATTTTATCTTTGGATAAATAAGCAATCAGGCGGGTGTTTTCATCATCGGGATGGGCTGCTATATATAAAACGGAACCCAGTACATTCAGCTTGCGCAGGGCCAGGTACATATCGGCGGATGTCCAGCTTTGAGGCGTTTGGGCCAGTAGATTAAAAGAGAGAAGAAGAAAAAAGGGTAATACAAGATTTTTCCGCATGGTAATTAATTATTCAGCGAATATAACAGGTATTTAGGATGCGGGAAATGCCGGTCATATAATAGACCTCTTTCATAATTCTTATTTTTGTTCGCCCCTGCCTTTAATTCCACTCCTTTATGAGAGGAAAGGGTAAATTATGGAAGAAGTGTAATAAGTAAGGGCAAGTAACAATTTAACAAATTAAAAAGCCCGGGAAGTAAATAACAACCCGGGCAAATATGTTAACAGCATATTATCAATCTTCCACCTTGAACCCATTGGCGGCCGCATATTTTTTCTGTGCTTTTTGCATGTTGCCTATTTCATCTGCTTTATTGCCGGCCACTTCCTGCAGATCCTGTGCCAGCCGTTGCCTTTCTTCTTCTGTTTTTGCATTACCCACCTCCCTGTAGCCGGTATAAATACTTTTGATATATTTAAAATATTTTAGTGTGGCCTGCTTAAAGTTTTCGGCTTCTTTGGCACTGGGTACTTTCATACCATTGATCTCATCAATTTTCTTTTGTACTAATTTTTCCATCCTTTCACCTACCGCAGCCACGCTGTCAAACTGTCCATCACCTGCGAATTTGCCCACTTTATCTTCTGTGGCGCTGATTTCGGGGGCCAGGCTTCTTTCTTTGGCTACAATATCCTGGCTGTATTTAAAAGCTGCTTTTGATTTACAGGCAACCATGCTGGTTGCAAGTATAGTAATAAGGAATAGATTCTTAATCATGTGCGGTTGGTTTAGTGTTTGTGGATAATTCTCAAAAATATAATTAATTAAGGCATCTTCATAATAAAAAATTGTCTTTTTTAAACCCATTTATTGAAACATTTCTGTAAAAAATAAGCATTCAACCCTGTAAAAAAGCCGGCCCCGCTTTCGCGGGCCGGCAGTTGTTATTTATGCTTTGAACAATGCTATACTTCCTTCTCCCCGGCCTGCTTATTCATTTTATGCCCCAGCTTTTCCAGCAGCTGCAATCCCAGCAAACCACTGATACCGCCATTGGCACTGTCGCCACCGCCGCCAATGAGTACATCCGGCATTATTTTCACTTTTTGGTTGGCAATTGATTCTATCACTTTCAACTGGGTAAAATTGTCACCACCCATTGCTTCCACTGAAAGCTTGTATGATTCGGCATTCGATTTACCAATCGCCAGAATTTTTTCTGCCTCTGCATTACCTGTAAGAGATATCCTTTCCGCTTCAGCTTTTGCCAGCAATTCAATTTGCTCCGAATTGGCTTTTGCCAATACCCGTATCTTTTCTGCATCACCACTGGCCAGTAATTTCAACCTGTCAGCTTCTGCGGTTGATTGCAGACGAACGCTGTTGGCCTCACCGGTTGCTTTTTTCACCGATGCATCGGCAATACGTTCGGCGATCAATACACCCTGGTCGGCCTTTACAATTTCTTTTTGTATATCGGCTATAGCAGTTTCTTTCTCCAGGCTCTGCCTTGTTTCCTGTGCCTTTTTTTCTGTTTCGTAAGTCACTTTTTGTTCTTCCGCTATTTTACGGTCGGTCAATGTTTTCATCAGGCTCTCGGGTGGCACAATATCACCTATCAGTGTATCCACTCCGTATACATTATATTGATCCAGCACATGGCCAATATGGTCTTTGGCCGACTGCTGTCTTTCCTTACGGGTACCAAGGAACGCAATTACATCGCTATCCTGCGCACTGTTACGGAAATAGTTACCGATGGTAGGTTCCAGCACCTGGCTTACCAGGTTATTCATGTTACCAAAACGGGCTATTACTTTTGGCGCTTCATTGGTGGGTATATGAATGATCTGCGACACGTCCAGGTTGAACGGGAAACCGTCTTTACTGCGCACAGTGATGGTGGACAAATGTTTATCCAACTGGTGCGATTCACTCCGTGCATTGGCCCAGTTCAGCACCAGGTTGGTAGTGGGTACCAGTTCCACTTTCATGATGTACGGATTGATGGGATATTTACCGGGACCAAGCGGTTCTGCCCATACTCCTTTAAATCCTTTGGCAAAAATATTACCATGTTTGAACTCTGTACCACTCAGGTCTTTTCCTTCTGCCCCCACATAGCTGATAATAACGCCTACATAACCTATTGCTATCTCAGTCATTTTTACCATTTCCATTTTAGCAAACCAGGGGTTTAAAAAATAAGAGCCTGCCAGTATCACCTGTTCCTGCAATCCTTTGTACCCATCACTTTCAAGAAATTTGTCGACATCCTGAAATTTATTATGCCCGTCAATTACCTTACCGGCAATCTGTCCTTCTTCTAATGACTTACCTTCTGCCGTGGTAACAACTCCTACAGCATTGTCCGGGATCATGGTCATATCTGTGAGTTCGATTTCAAACAAGAAAGTATTGATACGGTAAGAACCGGGAGCGATGATTGCCGTCTGCCGTCCTTTACGTCCGCCATTGGTCAAAAATGCTACGGCATCCTGAAAGGAGTCGCAGTCAACTTTACGTCCAAGTATACGTCCTGTTTCCAGCTCTTTGCCATCTTTTGCCAGTATCAAACCAATTTTACTTGTTGGTATAATGATAAATGGCTGAAAGGTGATGGAGTATTGCCATATCCATTTCCAGAAATAAACACCGGGCGGTAATGACTGTGCCTGGAAACCTGCTTCTCCTTTGGTGGCAATAATGCGGCCTTCGGGCAATTCCTGGTGACCAAAGAGTACGAATTTTTTTGTGACAAGCCCGATCCTGTCTTCCGGTACTATAACGAGTCCGAAAAAAACACGAAGGATGAACTTATAAAATACTAATAAAAATAATGGGATGCCTATTATAAGGCCCCATCTGATGAGTTCTTGTTTTTCCATTTTTTATTGATTGATGATGATTGATGATGATTTAAATATACGGCATATAACAAACCTGCTGTGATGCAGAATGCTGCATACAAGTTAAATAAACAAACAGGGTTTGAAAAATCCAAAAGGAATTACCCTTCTTACCGGTTATACTATAGGAGGAGAAGTGTTAAAGATAGTGTTGATAATTTCAGACACTTGTAAACGGGTGATATAATGATCAGATTCCATGATGGAACAATATTGTGAGAATAAAATTAGGAAGAAAAAAAATCATCTGATTGAAAGCCGGGTACTTTATTTTTAAACTGCTGTTGCGAATTGCAGGAAGGGGTACTAATCATGCAATTATGAAAAATAACACAAGTGCTTTGAGATTTGTCTTACGGGAAATTTGAATACAAGTTTAACCGCAGAGATGGGAGGCGCAGTTGTTTGCCTTACGGCAAACAGAATACAAGTTAACCGCAGAGGCGCTGAGTAGCGGGGTATACTTCCATTTATTTCCTCTGCGCCGTTGCGCCTCCGCGGTTATTTTTTACTGCCCCACTAAAAAGACAGCATTGCACAACATAAGTTTTCCATTTTCCCAAAAACTCCGGAACAATACATCATCTGCCAGGTAACTGATACTGCCATTACCCATTTGCTGTACCCCGAATAATAAACCATCTTTCAATTTTGGCTGAAGTGATGCACCAACAAACCCCGCCACCTGGTTCTCTTTTTTTATAACTCCCACATTCCAGCCGTCTTTCAAAAATTCATACATAATATCATCCTGCTTCAATGTGTAATAATAATCAGGATACCCAAAGGCCAGCGGGTGTGAATTATCCAACTGCACTCTCCAGATAGAACCGGGTGTGATACCGGATACACTTTCCCTTTCCCGGACCTCATAGGATTTTAATGCTTCATATCCCGGCACTTTGTCTTTATCCTTTTTTTCATCTTCTTCTCCTTTCTTTTGTTTAATACCCATCTCCGCTTTCGCCAATTGTGCCACCGCCCCTTCCAATGCCACTACCCTGCCGCCTTTGCTGATCCATGCTTTAAAATTTTCCAGGTCGCCCTTGCTACTCAAAAATTTATAATTGCCATCAGGCATTATCAGTACATCTATATCGTGCCAGTCTACCCGGCCGAAGTCTGCAGCATTTATCAATGTAAGCGGGTAATCCAGTTGCTGTTCAAAGAAATGCCATATCTCACCTGCGGCATTACTTCCCACCCCATCACCGGTGAGCAGGGCCACTTTCGGGGCTTTCAACGGATGCACCATATCACTGCCAAAGTCAACCCCTTTATCAACAAAGCCGCTTGATACGGGATACAATAAAATATTATCCGCATTGGCCACTTCTTTTACCACACTCCATAAGTTTTTCCCAAATTTCGTATTCGATGTTTTTAATACCAGTACAGCGCCTCGTTCAAACTTATTCCCGTTTACTTCAAACGCCTGCTCTGAAAAACGAAGCAATATTCCTTTTTGCAGTAAATGCCCAACGGCCTTTGCTGTCTTTACCCCATTCCAGGGAATAACGAAGCCGTACGCTGTTTCGGCATTATTAACAGGCGCAGGCATTGTCCATGCACCCCCTCCTGCTATTTTATCTTTTGTGGCAAATGCGTTTACCCCATATACATAAGGCAATGACCAGGCTGTAATATCATAGGTAACAGAATCAGATAATTTGGACCTGGGTTCAAACAATACTTTTGCCAGGGCTGCACGGGGTTGCTGCACATTGATAACAATATCAGCATTGCCTGCAGTAAATGTTTCTTCTTTACCCGAAAAATAATTATAGCCTTTACCGGTGGTTCCACTGCCTGTACTGTATTGAATACCCGTTCTGTCAAGCAATTGTGCCAGTTTCTCTATCCGCTGATTATTTTTCCCTTCATTTTTAATAATAAATGTTTTGTACTCACCAGCCCCGCTGGTTACTGCAGTATTAAAATAGTTGTGAAATTCTTTTACCAGCCGTCCTGCATTTAAGGAAGCTATTTCTACGGTGCTTAAAGAGGTGGTAAAATGATGCTCGGCCCTGTCGGCCAGGGTAAGCGTATCCCCGTCTTCGTTGATCACTCCCAGTCCGGCACCAATACCGGCCTGCTCATAAGTCATACCGATAGATCCGTTATAAAGCGGATAGGTATCTCCATAAGAAGGATAAAAAAGATCGAACCGGATTTTGGTAAAATAAAGCCAGCCGTTTTTATCAAAATATTTAGCGTGGTTCTTCCCGATAGTGGTTTGAAATTCCCGCTGCCAGGGCGTTATTACTTCATGAAAAGGCTCTGCTGCCGGTGCAAAATAATAGGGTTCATTGATTCCCTGCTCATGATAATCCACATGCACCTGCGGCATCCACTGGTTATACATTTTTATCCGCTGCTGCGATTCCACCTGTGATTGCCAGGCCCAGTCGCGGTTCAGATCGAAATTATAATGATTGGTGCGGCCGCCGGGCCAGGGTTCCCGGTGTTCGCGGGCCACCCGCAGCGGGTCCATATTTTTACCCACCACTGAATTAAACCAGTTCACATAACGGTCACGTCCGTCTGGGTTCAAACAGGGATCAATGATCACCACAGTATTCTTCAGCCAGTCTTTTGTTTTGGTTTCAGCGGGGTTTATTAATGCATACAAAGTAAGCATAGCCGCTTCGGAAGAAGATGTTTCATTGCCATGCACATTATAACTCAGCCATACAATTGCCGGTGCATTTTCTTCGGTGGCTGCAGCCTTGTCTTTAGATAAATTAGCCAGCCGCAGGTTATTCATCCGGACCTGTTCAAGGTTTCTCATATTTTCGGGTGAGGATATCATTGCCAGCAGCAAGGGCCGTCCTTCATTGGTTTCCCCATATTTTTCCAGCTTCATCAGGCCAGGATTACCGGCAGCCACCTGTGTAAAATAGTTAACGATTTTCCAGTGTGGCGTATAGCGGCTGCCGATCTTATAGCCCAGGAATTCTTCCGGAGATTTTAGCTGCTTGTCGGTTTGAGCTATTACCAACGGAGCTATAAAAAAAGAAACTGATATGAGTAATAATGGCAGTGCCTTTCGAAACATAAATAATAATTTAGTGCAGCAAGTTAGTAAACGGTCTGTAAATTATCAGCAGAGATTTTTTCCTCGCACAGAGAAGAAAGAGAAACAGCCACCTGAGAATCCAAACCCTTTCCTACTTTTCCTCCATGCAAATTGTATTCCTCTTTTTCTCTTTCTTCTCCGGGCGAGCTGTATTTTCTCTTCTTCCGCAAATGCGCATATTTCAGTATTTTTATTTAAAATAAACCCCGCCTGATGCAAAGACCCTGGTTCATACTCCTGTTGCCCGCATTGCTGTTCTCCTGTTCTTCCTCTCAAAAGAACAAAGCGGCTATTTCCAGTATCAATCCCTATCAATACAGCAGTTCTAAAAAAGTGCTGGCGGATAATGGTGCTGTGGTATCTGCGCATTCGCTTGCCAGTAAAGTGGGTGTGGAGATATTAAAACAGGGCGGCAATGCTATTGATGCTGCTATTGCTGCCCAACTGGCACTGGCTGTTGTGTATCCCAATGCAGGCAACCTGGGAGGTGGCGGCTTTATGGTGGCCCGGCTGGGTAATGGTGAATTACTTTCTATTGATTACCGTGAAAAAGCACCGGGTACAGCCCACCGGGATATGTATGTGGATGCCGATGGTAAAGCCCGTACTGATAAAAGCCAGGACGGTCACCTGTCAAGCGGTGTACCCGGTACCGTGGCTGGTATATTTTCCTGTTTAAAATATGCCAAACTGTCTTTTGCAAAATTGATACAACCTGCTATTGATCTTGCAGAAAAAGGATTTACCATCAGTGAAAGAGAAGCTGCATCATTCAACGGATTGCAGGAAGAATTAAAAAAACTGAATACAGTAATGCCGGTGTTTGTAAAAGACAAATGGAAAGGAGGCGATACACTGCTGCAAACTGACCTGGCCAATACATTAAAACGTATCCGTGATAAAGGCGCTGCCGGTTTTTATGAAGGCGAAACAGCGAGGCTGATCGTGGAAGAAATGAAAAGAGGCGACGGCATCATCAGCTATGATGATTTAAAAAATTACCAGGCCGTGGCCCGCACCCCGCATACATTCATGTATAAAGAGTATAAAATTGTTGGCATGCCCATGCCCAGCAGCGGCGGATTATTACTGCACCAGATGATGAAGATGATTGAAGGCAGGAATATTGCGGCGATGGGTTTTCAATCTGTACAGGCTGTACAGCTAATGACGGAAGTGGAACGCCGGGCTTATGCCGACAGGGCTGAATATATGGGCGATGCCGATTTCTATAAGGTACCGGTGAATAAATTAAGCAGTGATGCCTACCTGCTGGAACGGATGAAAAATTATGATCCGGCCAATGCCACTTCAAGCACAGTTATAAAACCCGGAGTGGTGCTGCTAAAAGAAAGTGAAGAAACCACTCACCTGAGTGTGATTGATAAAGACGGTAATGCAGTTTCCATTACCACCACCCTTAATAATTCGTATGGCAGCAGGACCGTAGTGGGCGGCGCCGGTTTTTTTCTGAATGATGAAATGGATGACTTCAGTATCAAACCCGGTGTGCCGAATATGTATGGCGCAGTAGGTGGCGAAGCCAATGCTATACAGGCAGGAAAAAGAATGCTGAGTTCTATGGCGCCCACGATTGTATTAAAAGATAATAAACCATTTATTGTTGTGGGTACGCCTGGCGGTACCACTATCCCTACACAGGTATTTCAGACATTGGTGAATATAATTGAATTTAATATGAGTACGGAAGATGCGGTGTATAAACCCAAATTTCATCACCAGTGGCTGCCAGATGAATTGATGGTGGAGAAAAATTTTCCCCAATCTGTGCAGGATGCGTTGCAAAAAATGGGCTATTCGGTAAAACAGCGGGGCGCTATTGGCAGAACAGAAACAATAAGAGTATTGCCCAATGGAAAATTTGAAGCCGTGGCGGATAACCGGGGCGAAGATGCTGCGGAAGGATGGTGATAACAGATAATAGTTTATCGTTAAAAAATAATAGTTATGTCTTCTCCTGGAAAAGAATTTTTAGAAACAGCCATCCGCCGGTTGAAATATTATAAAGACCTTGGAGATAAAACATTTGGTCAGCTGAACGACTGGGATTTTCATTACCAGCCCAATGATGAATCGAATAGTATTGCCATCATCATACAGCATTTGGCCGGTAATATGCTGAGCCGCTGGACCAATTTTTTAACAGAAGACGGCGAAAAAGAATGGCGCCTGCGGGATGATGAGTTTGAAATTCATAATTATACTAAACAACAGTTGATGGAGCTTTGGGAAAAAGGCTGGACTTGTTTTTTAGATACCCTTGCAGCATTAAAGAAAAAAGACCTGAAGAAAAAAGTAACGATCCGGCAGGAGCCGCTGAGCGTAATAGATGCCATCAACCGGCAACTGGCGCATTACCCTTATCATATCGGGCAGATCGTGCATATTGCTAAAACAATAAAAGGGAAAAACTGGGGCAATCTCTCCATCCCCAAAGGCGATTCCAAAGTGTATAATGCAAGTACAGAGATAAAAGACCCGGCGAAGAAGTATTGAGAAGGAGGATATAGAACAGATGAACAGAGGAACAGATGAACAAGGAACCGAAGAAGTATACTTCGGCATTCCCTACTAAGGCAGAAGTGGTTGATAGAATTTCTTTGTTCTGTATTGAGGCTGTTTACTTCGTAATTCCTTGTTCATCTGTTCCTCTGTTCAATATTCTTTCCCCTCTGAGCGGGTATTTCTGTCCGCACTTGCATTCCCCGATTTTAATTTCTACATTTACCCCCATTCCATACCGCCACCTGCATACAACAGTGGTACGATCCTTTCTGAAAAGCTTTTATCAAACAATTAAATTTTATAAGACCAGAACTCTTATCATGAAAGCATTATCCACCATCACCATCACCATCACCATTTCTATTTTTATTTCTATTTCTATATCTGCACAGGTGCAAACGGCCATTTTTGCCGGCCCGCAGGCCACCACCAGCAGGTATGTTGTAAAAGAAAAGGACCAGTCAAATACGCTGAAGTATGGTTTCCAGGCCGGCGTTTCAATGAAAGTGCCTTTTGAAAATAAACTCTTCTTTGCACCTGCTGCTTTTTACAGTATGAAAGGTTATAAAGTAAAATTTACTGATTATACTTTCCCCCCGGATGCAAATGCCCTGGATAACAATAGCACTATTCACTGCTTTGAGCTGGCAGCTTTGCTGCAATACGATTTCAGTGCTGCCCCCTCACATATATTTATAAAAGGCGGTCCCACTCTCGACTTTCAATTAACAGGTAAAGAAACCTTCAATTTAGCTTCTGGCAGTTCTGTAAGCCGCACTATGAAATGGGGCCCCGGCGACTATGGCCGTTACTCCGCCAACCTGCTGGCACAGATAGGTTATGAAACCAACAGCGGCTTTATCATTTTTGCCCAATATACATTTGGCATTGCCAGTATCAGCAATGCTGACTTTGGCCCCGGTATCCGGCACCGGGCTTTTGGCATTTCTATTGGTAAGTATTTAACAAAAAAAAAGATAGTGGTGGATACGAGGAATAAGGAGTGACGGGATTTCGTTTCAGGCAGAACAGCTTTAATTTGACTATCCAGTTTAAAATAGCTCCGGCAGTTTTGTAAATTTATAAGTTACCCTCAAGCTTAAGGGCTTCATCTTACAATCTAAAAACCTGGCAGCAGGATATCAAAACGCCAGGTATAAGCGTTGTTGCCTGGCAGCGCTTTTGCTGATACACATGGCCAACAGTCTTAAACCTTATAAATACTCATTATAAGGTTTAAGACTTATAATGATATATTATCAGTTTTATCCCTAATATTGTATAAAATTTACATACGCATGATCCAGGCAATTATAACAGGTGATGTGATTCATTCAACCAGAATGGATATTAAACACAGAGATTGGCTGTTCAAACAAATTGCGGGTGCGTTAAAGCAATGGGACGGAGATTTTGGAATGAGAAGTGAAACTTTTCGCGGTGACAGCTTTCAATGTTTAGTTAAAAGACCTGCCGATGCTTTGAAACTGGCATTATTGCAAAAGACATTTATACGAAGCTTAAACCCAGGTGATGTACATGAGGTTAGTAAAAAAAATACAGTACACAGAAGGCTAATAATTTTCCCAACATGGATATTTGATGCACGAATTGCCATAGGGATAGGCCATGTGGATTTATCAGCAAAAAGGCTGGCAGCATCAGGAGGCGAAGCTTTTCAATTATCAGGCCAATTATTGGATAAGATGAAAAACAAAAAGCAATCATTAGCAATTTCCACAAATGGCCCGTTTAATGCGGAACTTGAAACAGAATTCATTCTATTAGACGCTATCATTTCCAAAACAACAGCCCTTCAATGCGAAGTAATAAATCTAAAATTGCTTGGCTACACCGAAGTTGAAATTGCAAAACAATTAAATATTATGCAATCTGCCGTAAACCAACGCAGCAACAGCGGGAACTGGAACGCAATAGAATCAATGATAAAAAGATTTGAAAAAATATACCAATGAAAACCGATCTGATAATGTTTTCTGCAGAACAGGGAAACCTGCTGATTCGCCTGCTCCTTGCACACATCATAGGCGATTTTATTTTGCAAACAGACAAAATGGTAAAAAGCAAAAAATGGTTTTCCTCATATATGCTGCTGCACATAGCCATTGTCTTTGCATGCACTTTTGTATTAAGCGGTTTATGGAAAATAAGTATTGCTATTGCAGTATTACATTGGTTAACGGATTCTGTAAAAGCTGAAATTCAATCACGGAGTAATCTGAAACAAAATTTATTGTTTGCTGCGGATCAATTATTTCATTTTCTCATTATTTTAATCGCATGGTTCTGGCATTTTTCATTATTTGACAAAGCTTTCAAAACAATTTCACTGCCTTTTCTCGATTACAAATTAAGTTTAATTTTGCTGGCTTACGCATGGATATATTTCCCTGTGGGTTATCTCATAAAATTTGCCACACAAAGTATAAGCCATTCCAATACAACACAAGCTTTAAATACAACCGCTGAACACAAAATAGAGCACGGTGGAAAACTAATCGGGCAATTTGAGCGTATTATTATTCTCACATTTGTTTTATTGAACCAATATGACGCCATTGGATTCCTGATAACAGGAAAAAGTATTATCCGCTTTGCCGACCATAACAGTAATCTGCGAAGTGAATATGTACTTGTTGGCACTATGATGAGCTATGCGCTTGCAATACTCACAGGTGTTTTTGTAAATCATATACTTTCTCTTTAAAACAGCAATCAATAAACAAATAAAAAATAGCCATGGCCAACACAAAAGCTAAAACCGTAGAAACCGCCAATAGCGTTACCAGCTTTATCAAATCTGTTCCGGATGAAGCAAAGCAACAGGACAGTTTCCGCATCATTGAAATCTTTAAAGAACAATCCGGCTTTGAACCTAAAATGTGGGGGCCGGCTATTGTAGGCTTTGGGACCTATCACTACAAATATGAAAGCGGACATGAAGGAGATGCTCCCCTCTGCGGCTTTTCTCCCCGGAAGGCTGCTATTTCACTTTACCTTTCTTTAGGGGCAGTTGAAAAAGAAGACTTGCTTAAGAAATTCGGGAAATACACGATGGCGAAATCCTGCATCTATATCAAGAAACTGGACGACATCAGTATTCCTGTACTAAAGAAAATGATAACGATCTCCATTAAACGTTTAAAGAGCAGGTACAAATAGACCCGAAAGTCATCTCTCCCCGTAAAAGATTGTTAATAACAGCTGAAAAAGCGGCCTCCAGGCATCAGATCAGCCCCATGGTAACAGTTTTAACCATTCATACCTGCTACTTCTGACCTCATCCCTATTCTTGGTATTGAATTTGCCTAAAGGATTCTATTGCATACTTTTACACATAAACTACCCGAACCTGAAGCGTTTTCTAAAAATATTGAAATGGTTCTTTTTGTCCCTGCTCCTGCTGCTGCTGGCCCTGTACATTTTTATACAAACCCCATTTGGACAAAACTGGATCGCTAAACAGGTAACTAAACGCCTCTCCCGCGACCTGCAAACTAAAGTCAGCATCAAACATGTGGACTTTTCACTCTTTAACAGAATGCACCTGGAAGGTATGCTGGTGGAAGACCGCCAGGGCGATACGCTCCTCTATGCCGGCGATGTGAAAGTGCGCATCACCGATTGGTTTTTCTTTAAGAAAGAAGCGGAACTGAAATATATAGGATTGGAAAATGCCATCATTAAATTTCAGCGGACCGATTCGGTATGGCGGCAGCAATTTATATTCGATTATCTTTCGTCAGGCCCCACCGACAGTACTAAAAAGAAAAAATCCGGTATTAAATTCGACCTGAAAAAGGTGGAACTGAAAAATGTAACCTTTATTAAAAAAGATGCCTGGCTGGGCAGCGATATGTCGGTAAAAGCGGGAACACTCAACCTCGATGCAGACAAACTCAGCCTTTCAGGAAACACCTACGAGATCAACTCCCTTTTTATAAAAGACCCGGTGGTGGCTTTAAGAAATTATACCAAACGTAAACCTGCCGATTCGCTGGCACTGGCACAGGTAGTGGATGAATTAAAGACCGCCGTTTCCTGGAACAAAGGCAAAACAGTTTTCAAAATAGGTGACCTGAAAATTGTAAACGGCACTTTTATCAATGATAAAGAGACCGCCCGTCAGCCTTTTACTTATTTCGATGGAAAACATATTTTGTTCACTGCTATCAATCTTGAATTGAAGAATGCCGGGCTGGTGGGGGATACTGTTTCTTCACAACTCACACTTACTGCCAAGGAAAGAAGCGGGCTGGAAATAAAAAACTTATCAGCCGATCTGAAGATGACACCGCAGGGTATGTTTTTTAATAATATGGACCTTGTTACCAACCGGAGTACGCTGCGTCATTACTTTTCAATGTCATACAATGATATGGATGATCTCGGCTATTTCATCAGCAGGGTAAAATTGGCCGCCGTGTTTGATGATTCGTATGTGGACAGTGATGATATTGCTTTCTTTGCCCCGGCTATGAGTACCTGGAAAAAGAAAATTTCACTGAAGGGAAAAGTAAGAGGCACAATTAATGATCTTGTAGGCCGTGATATGCTGATACAGGCCGGCAACAGCACCATGCTCAATGGCGATATCACCCTTACCGGCCTTCCTGATATCAACCAGACCTTTATTGATTTTAAGGCCAATGATTTTAAAACCACTTACAGCGATGCGGTGGCTATCGTTCCGGCCATACGCAGGATCACCAACCCAAACCTCCGAACTATACAATACGTAAACTTCAGAGGAAGCTTCACCGGTTTTATCCGCGACTTTGTTACTTACGGCACTATACAAACGAACCTGGGCACTGTTACCAGCGATATCAATATGAAATTACCAGTTGGGCAAGACCCGGTTTATTCCGGTACTATTGCCACCGGTAATTTTCAGCTGGGCCAGTTTCTGGATGATAAAACATTGGGGGCCGTTTCTTTAACAGGCACCATAAAAGGCAAAGGCTTCAATGAAAAAAGCCGTAACACGTTTATTGACGGAACAATACGGTATGCAGATTATAATAATTACCGCTATGAAAACATTGCTGTAAAAGGTACGCTTAATAAAAAATTATTTGAGGGCCTTGCTTCCATACGGGATAAAAATGCCAACCTGAACCTAAACGGTATTATTGATTTCAACGGACCCTCCCCCCACTTCGACCTGGTGGCAGATGTAGTGAAAGCTGATCTGAAAAACCTGAAACTGACCAAAGACAGCATCACTTTCCGGGGAAAACTGAATTTTAATTTCACCAGCAGCTCTATTGAAAACTTTTTAGGTAACGCAAAGATTGCCAATGCGGAAATTACCCGAAATGGCCGCCGCCTGCCCTTTGATTCACTGGTCGTTTCATCAGAATACATGAATGGCGTAAAAGTATTGACAGCCTCTTCCAATGAGTTCAAAGCAAAAGTGGAAGGAGAATTCAAACTGAATGAACTTCCGGATGCTTTTACTTTTTTCCTGAATAAATACTATCCCTCGTATATCAAGCCTCCGAAAAAATATCCCGGCAACCATGATATCAGGTTTGATATTGTAACATATAATGCTGATGAATTTTTACAACTGATAGATTCCAGTATTACCGGGCTGAACAATATTCAGGTGAAAGGAAAAATGAATCTTGCACAAAACATACTGGACGTTACAGCCTACTTACCACAGTTTAAATACAAACAGTATAGTTTTGATGATGTAAAACTGGTGGCCGTTGGTAATAACGACAGCCTGGTACTTACCGGTGATACCCGCAATATTCATATCAGCGACAGTGTGAATATTCCGCTGGCCACTTTCCGGATTAATGCCCGCAACGATTCATCACAGGTGTCCATTCTCACCGGCGGCAATCAGACCGTACAAAAAGCAGACCTGCATGCGTTGGTGCTAACTTATAATGATGGTGTCAAAATAGAATTTGATCCTTCACAGTTTACTATCAATGGTAAAACCTGGTCCATAGATGAAACTGGTGAATTGGTATTCCGAAGCAATACCCCCGCCAGCGGTTTGCTTGTATTAAGTGAGGGAGACCAAAAAATTATATTGCGCAGCCAGCCGGGTGCCGGCAACTGGAGTGACCTGAAAGTGGAACTCACCAAAATTAACCTTGGTGATTTTGGTCCTTATTTTATGCCGCATAACCGGCTGGAAGGTTTGCTATCGGGAAATATTCTGGTAACAGATCCCACGGGACATCTTACTATAAAGTCAGAAGATCTGCAGACGGACTTTTTACAATTAGACAATGATTCGCTGGGGCAGATCACCACCCGGCTGGATTATGATAATGTAACAAAAGAACTGACCTTTAAAGGCAACACCCTTAATCAGCTAAACTCATTGGTTTTTGACGGCCATCTTTTTTTTGGCGATGATGCCGAAGCAAAAAAAAATAATATCGCCATCAAAGCAAAAGAATTTAAAATCAAAATACTGGAACGCTTTCTCGGCACTTTGTTTACAGATATGCAGGGCTATCTTACCGGGGATATAAGCCTTGATGGGGCCTTTAACAACCTTGCGGTTACCGGTAAAGGAAGATTGAAAGATGCAGGACTGAAAGTAATTTTTACCCAGTGCTTTTATAAAATAAAGGATACCGATATTCAGCTTACCCCTGCCGAAATAAACCTGGATGGTATTATATTAACAGATACCATTACCAAAAACCCGGTTTACCTTTCCGGGGGCATAGAACATGAAGCATTTAAAAATATGTTTTATGCACTGGACATATCTACCAAAAAACCCAACTCGTCCGGCGAAAACAATAACAGGCCGGTGCAATTACTGAAAACAACGATAAAAGACAATAAACAATTTTATGGCAATGTAAAAGGTACCGGCTCCCTGTCGCTGGCAGGTCCGCAATCGGATATGTATATGAAGATAGATGCGTTTGCCTCCACCAAAGACAGCAGCTATATCACCATACCTTCCAGCACCAGCAGGGAATCAGGTATTGCGGATTTTTTGGTGGAAAGAAAATACGGACGGGAGATGAATGACAGTGAAGTGAAAAAAAATTCCACCAATATTATTTATGATGTGGATGTAACGGCCAACCCGCTGGTAAATGTAAGGGTGGTGCTGGATGAACTGACGGGTGATGAGATAAATGGCAATGGCTCAGGTAATTTAAACATCCGTTCCGGAAGTTCTGAACCTTTATCACTGCGGGGCCGTTTTGATATTGCCAGAGGAAAATACCTTTTCACTTTTCAATCATTTTTCAAAAGACCATTTGAGCTAAGAGTGGGTGCAGAAAATTATATCGAATGGAATGGCGATCCTGTTAATGCTAATATCAAATTCGAGGCACAATATAAAGCGGAGAATGTAAGCTTTGCCCCACTGGCCACTTTATTATCCACAACGCAGGGCGCTTCCAATGCAAGGGGCGAAGTATTTGTGGTGGCGAAACTCACCGACAAATTATTTAAGCCGGAAATCCAATTCTCATTGGACTTCCCAACTACAAGTGTGGCGGTAACGGACCCTGAGTTGGCCCTTGTACTGCAGCAATTGCAAAAGAATACTAACGAGCTTAACCGGCAGGTAACTTACCTGATCGTATTCAATAGTTTTGCCCCCAGTGAACTGGGCGGAAATATTACCAATGCAGGTATTGGCGTGGGTACTATTTCAGGTATACTGCTGAATGTGATCAGTGACCAGATCAATAAAATACTGAACAACCTGCTGAAAAGTGATAAATATAATATCAGCCTCAACACTTCTTTTTACGACAGGGGAATAATAAATCAAACCAATAATACGGCCCTCAACATTGGCAGCAATGTGAACTTCTCTATCGGCCGCTCCTTCTTTAATAAGCGGTTTATCATAACAGCAGGTGGCGGGTTTGATGCTGCATTGCAGCAAACAACCACCCAGCAAAACTTCCTGTTTTTAAAAGATGTAACCATGGAATGGCTGATCAATGAAAGCGGGTCAATGCGGGTTTCTTTTTTCTACCGGGAAAATGCCGATTACCTGGGCACAGGTACTGGAAGTTCTACAAAAGCCAGCCGTATCGGAGGCAATATTTCCTACCGCAGGGATTTTGACAACCTGGATGATCTGTTTAAGAAAAAAAAGAAACCGGCCCCTGTGCCGGCAGAACCAAAGCCGGAAGCTAAAAAGGAAGAAGAGTAAGAGAACAGACGAACAGACGAACAGAGGAACAAGGAATTACGAAGTAAACAGCCTCAATACAGAACAGAGGAACAGAGGAATGAAGAAGTGAGCAGCCCAGCGTGAGAATTGTGTATTCCTCTTTCTCTCTTTTGCCTCTGTGCGAGTGTATTTTCTCTCTTTTTTCCTATAAGGCTCTTTTGCAAGAAGGATATCGAACAGAGGAACAGAAGAACAGGCGAATAAAGAACAAGGAATGATGAACTGAACGAACTTCTGCCTTCGTAATTCCTTGTTCCTCCGTTCATCTGTTCTTCATTCCTCCTCCATGATCTCATGCCCCATTTTATCTCTCTTCGCTTCCAGGTATTTTTTATTATGCTGGTTGGCATGTATTTCAATAGGAATATTCTCTACTATCTCTAACCCGTAGCCGATAAGTCCCACCCTCTTTTTAGGATTGTTGGTAATAAGCCGGAGTTTGGTAATACCCAATTGCCGGAGCATTTGTGCACCGATGCCATAATCCCGCTGGTCCATTTGAAAACCGAGGTGAAGATTGGCTTCCACCGTATCCATACCCTGTTCCTGTAACTGGTAAGCCTTTAGCTTATTCAGTAAACCAATACCGCGGCCTTCCTGGTTCATATATAATATAGCGCCCTTCCCGGCTTTTTCCACCATCTCCATTGATTTATGCAACTGGTCGCCGCAGTCGCAGCGAAGGGAACCTAAAATATCACCGGTAAAGCAGGAGGAGTGTACCCTTGTAAGCACCGGCTCATCTTTTTCCCATTCACCCTTCAGCAGGGCCAGGTGTTCATTGGCAGAATTCTTTTCTCTGAAAGCCACCAATTTAAAATTTCCATATTTGGTGGGCATGTCCACCCGCACCACTTCTTCCACCAGTGAGTCGCTTTTTATCCGGTATTCAATCAGGTCTTTTATGGAGATGATCTTAAAGTCAAACTTCTTCGCCACTTCGATTAGTTGCGGGAGCCGGGCCATAGAGCCGTCTTCGTTCATAATTTCCACCAGCACTCCGCCGGGTTCAAAACCAGCCAGCCGGGCAAGGTCTACGACCGCTTCGGTATGACCAGCCCTGCGGAGTACTCCTCCTTTTTTTGCCCGAAGGGGAAAAATATGTCCAGGACGGCCGAGGTCAGCCGGATTCGTAAAGGGATTGATGAGGGCCCGAATCGTTTTAGCCCTGTCATGTGCAGAAATGCCAGTGGTACAGCCATGCCCCAACAAATCCACTGACACGGTAAATGCAGTTTCATGCAGGGCAGTATTGTTATTCACCATTAATTCGAGGCCCAGGTCATCGCATCTTTGCTCCGGCAAAGCGGCACAAATGAGGCCCCTCCCGTGCTTGCTCATGAAGTTAATGACCTCGGGGGTCACATTTTGGGCGGCGGTTACAAAATCTCCTTCATTTTCCCTGTCTTCGTCATCGGCAACCACAATCAATTTTCCGCGTTTAATATCCTGAATTGCACTTTCTATTGAGTCAAACATCGGATGATTTTTTTTTGCAAAAATACTGATTCACCGGTTTAAATCGGGATGAAAGACTCCCGGGTAGTGGGTCAGTTTGAAAAAAAATGAACCAAAGTATGCCATAGAACAGATAGAAATACACAGATATGCCTTTCTATCCACGCATTAGGCCTTGCTCGCTGAAGCTTTAGTGAAGGCGATGCGGGACAAGTTGTGTGTATTTCTATGATAACTTCTTTTCTATCCCGGATGGCCGGGACAAGTTGTGGTTCAAGCGCATTTTAGAGGCAACCAATTTTCAAACTAACCCACTACGGACTCCCGATAAAAGCACCGGAATACAGTCTTTTTGAGTAATAAGTTAAACAATTAAACGCCTGGCAGGTTCGATTGGTTGCCGGGCAGCAAATCAGATTCAGCAGTTGTCATTATAAAGGCTTATTTTTCAATATGAGATTGTTAATATTTGCATATTTTTAATTTAGAAATATTCCCTTTCTTTGCAACCGAAAACTAATCTATATGCTTAAGAGAATACTCTTTTTGTTTTTATTAGCCTTTGTGGCCGGTTCTTCTGTATTTGCCCAGATTACCACTTCTGCCATAGGCGGAACAGTAAAAAATGCCACAGATGAACCGTTGGTTGGCGCAACAATCGTTGCTACTCACCAGCCTTCAGGAACAAAGTATGTAACTGTAACCCGTCCTGGCGGGGTATTTAGCATCCAGAATATGCGGGTGGGTGGTCCCTACCTCATAGAAATAACCTTTGTAGGCTATAAAGTTGAAAAACTGGAAGACATTTATCTGCAGCTTGCAGAATCCTTCCAGCTTACCCCCCTGCTTACCAAAAATGAAGGCACGCTGGAAACGGTGGTGTTAACCGGTACAGCAAGGAGAAACACTATACTGAATGCCAACAGAACAGGTGCCGTTACCAATGTGGGCAGAAGGGAAATAACGGTATTGCCCAGTATTACCAGAAGTATAAATGACCTTTCACGTCTTACGCCGCAGGCCAACGGTTCTGCAGTAGGTGGTGGTAACTCACGTCAGAATAATATTACGGTAGACGGATCTGACTTTAATAATACGTTTGGTATTGGAGCCAATGTGCCTGCACA
The DNA here is from genome assembly GCA_031441485.1 of Chitinophagaceae bacterium. Classification (GTDB taxonomy): domain Bacteria; phylum Bacteroidota; class Bacteroidia; order Chitinophagales; family Chitinophagaceae; genus JJ008. Next base: position 27,994 of record JANOEQ010000114.1, on the reverse strand, counting down.
GGGTTCTCCTATATCATTAGATGCCATTGAAGAGATATCTGTAAACATCACTCCTTTTGATGTGCGTCAGTCTGGTTTCATCGGTAGTGCTTTGAATGCAGTAACAAGGTCTGGCACCAACCAGATACAAGGATCTGTGTATACTTATTTCAGAACACAGAAATTACAGGGAGACCAGGTGGAAAAGCTAACTTTTGTTCGCCAAAAATTAGATTTCAAACAATATGGTTTCAGAGTCGGTGGCCCGATCATCAAGAACAAATTGTTTTACTTTTTCAACTATGAAACAGAAAAGACAATCACTCCGGGACAAACCAAGATTGCCTCTTCTTCTTCAGCTGCTTTTGGAAGCGGACCAAATATCGCCCGCCCCACTGTTACTGAGTTAAATGACATCAGCGCTTTTCTGCTAAGTAAATACGGTTATGAAACCGGCGCTTATGACAACTATGACCTGGAAGGTGATAAAAGAAAAATATTGGCCCGCCTTGATTGGAATATCAGCCCCAGAAATAAACTGAGCCTCCGGTACAACCAGGTAGAAAGCAGTGATCCTGCAACGTTGAGCACCTCTTTCGGCAGCACCGGTGTAAACCCTGCACCAGTTTTTGGTACAGGACGTAGTGAAGCGACTGCCCTGAACTCCCTGCACTTTAAGAATTCAAACTATTTTCAGGATTATAACTTCTACTCTATTGCTGCTGAATTGAACACCTCCTTGAGCTCAAGGATATCGAATACTTTAAGGGCCTCTTATAATAACCAGAATGAACCCAGGAGTTCTGACAGTAAAGACTTTCCTTTTGTTGATATATTTAAAGACGGGTCTCCTTTTACTTCTTTCGGATATGAGCCTTTTACGTATGGCAACCTGAGAGATGTGAAAATTTATTCTTTTGTGGATAACCTGACTATTTCTGCAGGCAAGAACAATATCCTGATTGGTCTGCAGGCAGATTTCACCGAAACCATCAATGGTTTTCAGCCGCTGGGAGCCAGCTACTACCGCTACAACTCATGGTCTGATTTTGCAACTGGTGTAAAACCTAACGATTTCGCCTACACATATTCTTTGAAGAAAGATTATTCACAGGCATTCCCCGGTTTCAAATTTGCCCAGTACTCAGCATTTATCCAGGATGAGATTACTATAAACAAGCGATTTAAACTGACAGTGGGATTAAGGGCCGACCAGTCTAAATACCCGGGTGTGGAAGAAGTGAAAGAAAACCCGCTGGTGTCGGGTCTTACTTTTGCCAATGGGATTAAAGTAAATACCGGCAAACTGCCTGTACAAAAAGTATTGCTCTCCCCCCGTGTTGGATTTAACTGGGACCTGTATGGCGACCGTTCTTTACAAATACGCGGTGGTACGGGTATCTTTACCGGCCGTGTTCCTTATGTATGGATCGTGGGACAAGCTGGTAACTCCGGTATGCTGCAGATCACCCAATCATTTAATGGTACTGCCAATACACCGGGTGTGTTCAATCCTAATGTAGGTTTTTACAGGCCTGCCACACCGCCGCTGGCTGGTACTACCATGCCATCTACTGTTACAACATTTGCAGAAGATTTCAAAATGCCGCAAACCTGGAAAACAAGTTTGGCCATTGATGTTAAATTACCCGGCGGTATCATTGGTACCCTGGAAGCTATCTATAACAGGGACTATAATGTTATCTATTCCAAAAACGTAAACCTGGCGGCCCCGGCTGCATTAAATGTAAACGGATATCCTGACAACAGGCTCATCTATCCAAATGCCACCGCTGCCAAGTATATCAACAAACTGATCAGCACAGGCCCTGGTATACTGGTTCCCAGCGCTGCAGGAACACAGGCACTGAATGTGATCGTAACCGGTAATGAAAAGAAAGGTCATTATGCTTCATTGACCACCCGTTTCGAAAAACAATTTAAGAAAGGCTTTTCCGCTATGGTTTCTTATACCAAATCAATTGCCAACGGATTGTATGATGGACAGGGCGATCAGCCTTTCAATACCTGGAGCCTTATCCAGTCTGTGAACGGCGCTAATAATCCAAACATGTCTTATGCAGGCTTTGTAGTTCCTGACAGGGTTATCGCTTCATTATCTTACCGCAAGGAATACCTGAAACACCTGGCTACGAATATCTCCTTCTTCTATGAAGGTGCAATTGCAGGCCGTTTCACTTATACCTACAGTGCTGACTTTAACAGGGACGGAACGAGTGCAGATCCTATCTATATTCCGAGAAACCCATCTGAAATAACTTTCCAGTCTCAGACTGTTAATGGCGTTACTTACAGTGCGCAACAACAGAGTGATTTGTTCTTCGCTTATGTAGAACAGGATAAATACCTGAAAGCACATAAAGGACAATTTGCTGAAAGAAACGGTGCTCAAACTCCCTGGAGAAACCAGGTGGATATGAGAATTTTACAAGACCTGTTTATCAATGTTGGCAAAAGCAAGAATACAATCCAGTTTAGCTGGGATGTGTTTAACCTTGGCAACCTTATTAACCCGGGCTGGGGCAAAGTAAAAACTATTAATAACAGTGCGATCCTTGTTCCAAGAAACCAGGCCTTATTAGTTGCCGGCGGAACGATTAGACCTGAATTCAACCTGGCGCTTGACAGAGGCCAGATCATCACCAGAACGTTCAGGGACAACGTAAGTATTGCATCTACTTATTACATGCAGTTTGGTCTGCGGTATTTGTTTAATTAATAAGTGAGCTAATAAAGATAAAAATCCCCCGGAATTATGTTTCGGGGGATTTTTTATTAATAGGATATTCTAAAAAATAAAGGGTCAAGTTTATTTCATGGGGAGAAGCATTAAGAATGTCGGCCAAAGAGGCAGTTGAAATAAAGAACCATTCGACTGTAAAAGCTGTTGTCCCAGAGGTACCTGAGGTCGGTAAAATTAGAGCATGGTATACAGTCTTTGCCCCATCGGGGCAAAAGAAAAAATCTGTTATGGCAGCAGCCTTCGCACCAATACATATTTAAAGAACCGGAATGATCATTCTTTTGCCCCGATGGGGCAAAAAACCAACGTCTGGTTCTTTTTACCGACATTATGTCCCGATGGGATAAATACAAAAAAAGAAACAATTTGGGTCCGATGCTTTAAATTAAATTGATTCGGGTCTGTACCTGATAATTGAATATTGAGTGTTGAATATTGAATATCTGTGAACAGGCATTCAATGCAGAATATACAATATTCAATACCACCAATTTACATGCAAAATGAATAGCCTTATTTTCCCCATCCCCATTTCAAAAATTCAGGCATTGATCTTCCCCAGGTAGGAACATCATGCCGGCCGTCTGACAGTTCCATGTATTCTATATCGGTTTCCCGGTCATAGCCTTTCTTTTCCAGTTCGCTCATCAGGTCCAGGGTATCGTCAATAGAATCAATAATACCATTTTTATTGCGGTCTTTGACTTCATCCATATTGCCGCATTGAAAAAAGAATTTCAGCCAGGGTGCATACAGGCCATTGCGCACCTGCTGATGAATGATACGGTGTTTATCATCATCGTATATTTTATCATGCTGGTCAATATTTCTCCACCATAAGGAGCCTGAAAAAATTCCTACTTTGGTGAATTCCGGGGCATAGTTCCATACAATATCCAGGGCCATTAACCCTCCAAGTGAAAAGCCGGCAAATGCTTTTTCCCGGAAGGAAGGAACAGCAAATTTTTCACGGATAAAAGGCAGTAATTCCTCAAAAATAAAAGATGTGTATTTACCGGCCCGGGCCCCTCTGCCTTTAAAATCAGGCTCGCCGGCCACCCCATATTCCATTTTACGCTCCGGCCCGCAATGAATAGCCACACAAAGCAGTGGATGGGGGGCTTTCTGCTCAGTATAAAACTTTTCGAGAATCAATGAAAATTCCATGGCTCGTAAGTCCTGCCCGTCATTGATCAGCAACAGGCTCAATTGAGAAAAGTCTGCCACCTGGCGGGGAAGATAAAAATCTATTTTTACCGTACGGTCTAAAAAAGTGGATTCGATGGATGTATATTCAACCAGGATTCCGGATACATTGGCCAATTCCATGGTTTCAAAAGTAACGATTTCATAATAAAAACGACATTTACAGGTAATAATTCAACAAGAAAGTAAAAGCAAAGAGTTAATTTGCTAATTTGATTACGAAAAAATAAATTTGAAAAAGCTGCGGGCAGATGCTGTATGTGGCTTTACTTATATTCATCAATCAACTAAAACCAGTTTATGAAGAAAATCGGAATCCTCCATGGAAAAGAACGTTCCTTCCCGGATGCATTTGTTGCCAGAGTTAACAGTAAAAATGTGCCTGGAATCATTGCCGAGCCTGTTCGTATAGACAAAGCCATGCAGGGCGAACACTGCGGCTATGCCGTTATTATAGACCGTATATCACAGGACGTGCCTTTCTACCGCACCTGGCTGAAAAATGCTGCCGTTACCGGAACAGCCGTTATCAATAACCCCTTCTGGTGGAGCGCTGATGATAAATATTTCAACAATTGCCTGATGACAAAAGTGGACGTGCCTGTACCTAAAACGGCTATCATCCCCTCCCGTGACCTGCCGGATGATACCTCTGATGATTCATTCAGCAACCTGGCTTTTCCGCTCGACTGGAATTCTATATTTAGTTATGTGGGCTTCCCGGCATATATGAAACCTTTTGCAGGTGGCGGCTGGAAACATGTGTACAAGATTGCAGATGCAGACGATTTTTTTACCAAGCATGCTGAAACAGGACAACTGGTTATGCTGCTGCAGGAAGAAATTGTATTCACTGAATATTACCGCTGTTATTGTATTGGAGGAAAATATGTACGCATTATGTCATACGAACCCCGCAATCCGCACCACCTGCGCTATGTGGCCGATTTTCAGCCCTCACCTGAACGGTTGAAGCAAATGACTGACATTGTACTTCGCATCAACAAGTATCTTGGTTATGACTTCAACACGGTGGAATTAGCCATAAGAGACGGCGTACCGTATGCCATTGACTTTTGCAATCCGGCACCTGATGCAGAAAGAAGCAGTGTGGGAGAAGAGAATTTTGAATGGGTGGTGGAAACAGCTGCCAACTATGCCATTGAAAAAGCATTGGAAAATAAAGAAGGGGTTGATAACCTTACCTGGGGAGAATATGTAAGAAGAGGCGCTAATAAAAGTCCGCTGGTATAATGAGCAAGATGACGGTCTGCAATATTGATGACGACAGCTACAGCTTGATGTATATATATCCTTCAACTAAACAAAGCATTTCTTTGTGTGCTTTGTGTCTTAGTGGGAAGCATTTTGTGCGTCTTGCTTCTCTATTGAACTATCAGAAATTTTTTATCAATAAAAACTTATGAACCTAAACTACAAAAGCTTTACCCTTGGTGTGGAAGAAGAGTACATGGTACTTGACCCTGTAACGTATGAACTGAAGAGCCACCAGCAAAAAATTGTGCAGGAAGGCCAGAAAGTGATTAAAGACAAAGTAAAAGCGGAAATGCATCAGGCCGTGGTGGAAGTGGGTACAGATATTTGTGCCGATATAGACGAAGCATACCTGGATGTGGCCACCCTTCGTAAAACAATCGGCGGTATAGCCGATGGACTGGGCTTTGCCATGGGCGCATCCGGCACCCACCCCTTCAGCCATTGGGAAAGCCAACTGATAACAGAACATGTACGCTACAATGAAATAGTGAACGAATTGCAGGAAGCGGCCAGAAGTAATTTAATCTTTGGCCTGCATGTACATGTAGGTATGGAGAACAGGGAACTGGCCAATCATATTGCCAACAGTACCCGTTATTTTCTGCCGCATGTATTTGCCCTCAGTACCAACTCCCCTTTCTGGGAGGGAAGGATGACGGGTTACAAATCATTCCGCACGAAAGTATTTGACAAGTTTCCCCGCACCGGTATCCCCGACGCTTTTGACAGCATAGAAGCTTATGATAATTATGTAAAGATGCTGATCAAAACCAATTGTATTGACAATGCTAAAAAGATATGGTGGGACCTTCGGGTACATCCTTTCTTCAATACGGTGGAGTTCCGGATATGCGATATCCCGATGACAGTGGATGAAACGATTACGATTGCCGCATTGTTTCAGGCGATATGTGCCCGCATCTATATGCTGCGCTCCAAGAACCTGAATTTTATTCAATACTCACGGGCACTGCTGAATGAAAATAAATGGCGGGCCAGCCGTTATGGTGTGGACGGATACCTGATAGACTTTGGCAAGGAAGAAGAAGTGAACACCCGTGCATTGATCTATGAGCTGCTCGACTTCCTGGACCCTGTGCTCGATCACCTGGGTAGCCGGCACCGGATAGCCCACGTAGCAAAGATGCTGGAGAATGGTACAGGCGCTGACAGGCAATTAGCAGTATTTGAAAAAACAAAGAGCCTTACAGAAGTGGCAAAGTATATACAGGGGCAGTATTTAGCGGGGTTGTAAAATTATTTTTGGGTGTATTTTCTGTTGCGTATTGACAGAAAAATATATCCGGCTATCATATAAAATGGATTTTGCTTTTATAATATAAAAGCAAAATCCTGTATCCTGATTATTGAATATCCGTACCTAATGCTTGACAACTACTACAAGGTAGAAACATCAGCCGACTTTAAAATTTTTGAGTTTTTAAGTATTGGTAACAAAGGAAATATTCCCAAGGTAGTTCGGTATACTGAAATCAATGTAAAGGGGTTTTATAACCTTGGGTTTGGTGATAAAGACCTTAAAACCGGATTTATTAGTGATATATCTGTGACCAACAATGGGGACAGTCAAAAGGTATTGGCCACAGTCGCTGCTACACTTTACGCATTTATTGATGAACACCCGGGTGCCATTGTTATTGCAACGGGGAGTTCAGAAGCAAGAACAAGACTATACCGGATGGGTATTACCAATAATCTTGAAAAAATTGAACGAGATTTCTTTATTTTCGGGTTAACTAATACCAATTGGGAGCCTTTTCGTAAAAACATAACATATGGCGCTTTTTTAGTTTACAGAAAAGTGTAAATTTGTATCTATGAAGGCAAAAAAAACAGCAAAAGCTAAAAAGCTTCCCAAAGGCTTTAAACTTAACTCAAAATTGAGTGATAAGTATGCTGACCAACCTTTATTTAACGATAAGGTTGAAAGAGCTAACCATATTTTGAAGACAGTGGGGCTTCCGAAGATCAGTACTCAGGCAAAATAATGTCTTTATCCTATGCGATACGATACCTTATATTTTCCATGCTTTATCCCGAAGCTTCCTGACAAATTATGGTTCAATAATAAAAAATCAAAACTTCCCTTCATCCACATCCTTCACAAACTGTATCACCCCATTCATAAATACCGCCTGGTCATCCCACATAGATAAATGGCTGCCATTGGGACAATAGAGATACCGCCCATGCCTCACCATTTTACTTTGCTCTTCCATCGCTTTAGGGTCCATCGTATCATACTTCGCACCAACCATCAGCGTAGGTACGGTTATTTCCTTCAACCTGTTTTTGATATCCCAGTTGGCCAGCCGTCCGCCAATACCAAATTCAGATGGCCCCTGCATCAGCGTATATATTTCTCCGTTAACATGTTTCATAGTACGGTTAAATCCATCGGGCCATTCTTTCAGCCGACATAAATGCTCATGATAAAAATTGGGCAGCAGCAATTCCATATACCGCGGATTGGCAAAACCCTTCTTTGCTTCAATGGCCCTTATCTCCCCGAGCACTTTTGGATCCATTTGTTTTGCCAGCACTTCATCCGCATACTGTCCATACTCCGGTGCACTGGCCACCATATTGGCCACTATCAACGCCTTCATATTCTTTTGATACTTCAATGCATATTCCATTCCCAATATGCCGCCCCATGAATTGCCCAGTACATAAAAATTGGCAGAGTCTGCCCCTATTGCTTTACGCACCTGCTCCACTTCCTCCACAAACCGTTCTATCGTCCACAATGAAGAATCTTTCGGCTGATCGCTGTAATAAGAGCCCAACTGATCGTACTCATAAAATTCAAAACCCTCCTTCGGAAAAAAACTTTCAAAACATTCCATGTACTCATGCGTCATAGCAGGGCCGCCATGCAGTAATAATATTTTAATGCGGGGGTTATTGCCAAAACGTTTTGTCCAAACTTTAAACTCTCCCACCGGTGTGGAAACTGGGATCATCCGCACTCCTGCTGATTGCACACCACTGTCGCCATAATTAAAATAAGCGGATACCGGTGTATCGCCTCCCCCTGTATCCGGATTTTGTTTGCAAGCCACAATAATAACCGATAAAATGCAGCATAAGTAAAGAGTACGCATAGTTGCAGATTTTGTCAAAAGATACAGCTTTATAGCTACAGAAATATATGTTAGCCACGAATTGCACGAATGACACAAATCGAGATTACGCCTGAGGAATCAATTTGTCTTTAATTGTATTTATTCGTGCAATTCGTGGCCAAAAAATTCCTTAATTTCAAGGCAGGCTAAAATTTGAAGTATGAGACAACTGCTGACTGTACTGTTTTTAATGACCCTGTTACTTGTAAAAGCACAAACCAAAAATGACACTATCAAAAACATCCAACAAACCGTAAAATGGTACGACCTCGATTTTACGGAAGCAGAAGCAGATTCCACCACGGGCAATTTGAATAATTACCTGCTGTTGTATAAATCTATGCACCAGACATTACCGGCCAATGACATGGTGTATCCCTTTGCTTTTCATCCTGCACCTGCCGGTACAAAAATTCCTGATAAAAAAGAAAAGATCACCTGGGATATACCATTGCGTACAGCACTGCCGGCTAATAAAAATGAACTGGCTTTTTATTCCCTTCACCAACTGGCTGCACTGCTCTATACCAAAAAAATAAGTTCTGTTGAACTGACCACTTTCTTTATTGACCGGTTAAAAAAATGGGGCGATACCCTGCAATGTGTGATCACATTAACTGAAGACCTTGCCCTGCAACAGGCCCGGCAGGCCGATGCAGAAATAAAACAGGGCATCTACCGCGGTCCGCTGCAAGGCATACCTTATGGATTAAAAGATCTCTTTGCCGTAAAAGGATATAAGACCACCTGGGGCAGCACCCCGTATAAAGACCAGGTACTTGATATAGACTCTTACGTGTACCAGCAACTGAAAAAAGCAGGTGCCGTATTATGTGCCAAACTTTCCATGGGCGCACTGGCCAACAACAATAAATGGTTTGGCGGCGAAACAAAAAATCCATGGAACCTTAAGCAGGGATCCAGCGGCTCATCGGCCGGTTCTGCCTCAGCCACGGCTGCTGGTTTATTACCATTTGCAATTGGGACTGAAACATTGGGGTCTATCGTATCTCCTTCCACCCGCTGCGGGGCTACGGGTTTGCGTCCCACTTTTGGCACGGTGAGCCGCTATGGCGCTATGGTGCTTTGCTGGAGCCTGGATAAGGCCGGCCCAATATGCCGCAGTGCTGAAGATGCGGCCATGGTATATGCATTTATAAATGGTACCGATGGTAATGACCCATCGGCCATCAAACATACATTTAACTATACCGGTAAAGCAGATTTTACAAAACTGCGCATCGGGTATGCTGAAAATTTTTTCAAACTATTGAAAGCAGATGCACCTGAATGGAAAGTACTGGAAACATATCGTGCATCAGGCGCCGCTGTTAAAGCCATTAATTTTCCAGATTCGGCTATGTATCCCGTTAATCTTGTAAACATTATCCTGAATGCGGAAAGTGCAGCTGCTTTTGATGAACTGACAAGGACCAACCGGGATGACCTGGTGGAACGGCAGGATAAAAATTTCTGGCCCAACAGTTTCAGGGCAGCCAGAACTATACCGGCCGTGGAATATATTAATGCCAACCGCTATCGTTCTGTTTTATGCAAACGCATGAATGATTTTATGAAAAATTTTGACGTGTTTATCGTGCCCACATTTTCCGGCCGCCAGTTATCCATTACCAATCTTACCGGCCATCCTGTTGTGTGTATGCCCATCGGGTTTAACCAAACCGGTTCTCCACTAAGCATCACATTGATAGGTAACCTGTACGATGAAGCCACTATCTTAGCAGCAGCAAAAGCTTTCCAGGATAAGACGGAGCATAATAAAAAGCATCCTGAGAAATTTCTGAATTAATATTTAAAAAATAATAATGAATAATTTATTCAAAGCAGTAATTGCCCTCCTCTTAGTATCATGCAATGCAAACGAGAAAGCAGACCTGCTGGTGTACAATGCCACCATCTATACTGTAGATTCTTCTTTCTCCACCGCCGAGGCTATGGTGGTAAAAAACGGAAAGATCGTTGCCACCGGCAAGAAGGCCGAATTGGAGAAAGCTTATGATGCTAAAGAAAAAATAGATGCAGGCGGTAAGTTCATCTATCCCGGCTTTATTGATGCGCATGCACATTTTGCAGGTTATGGCACCAGCCTGCAACGGGTGGATCTTAGCGGCACCACCAGTTGGGAGGAATGTATCGAAAGAGTAAAGAAGTTTGGGGCTGAGAATCCCGAAGGCTGGGTTACCGGTCGCGGTTGGGACCAGAACGATTGGACTGTAAAGGAATTTCCTGATAAAGAAGCATTGGACACCTTATTTCCGGACAGGCCTGTGTTGTTGGGAAGAGTGGATGGTCATGCTGCTATAGTCAATCAAAAAGCATTGGACCTGGCGGGTGTAAAAGCCGGTGACACTTTAACCGGCGGCGAAGTGGAGGAGCAGGAAGGTTCCCTTACCGGGATATTAATAGACAATGCAATTGATCTTGTATATGCAAAGATCCCCAACCCCGGCGATGAGCAATTCAAAAAAGGATTGAAGGCTGCCGAACAAAATTGTTTTGCTATGGGCCTCACCACTATTGATGATTGCGGTCTTGGCTATCCATCGGTAGAGATGATAAAAGCGATGCAGGATAAAGGCGAATTGAAAATGCGGTTGTATGTAATGCTCAGCGATGAGAAAGCGAACTATGATTATGCAGAGAAGAAAGGGATGATAAAAACCGATCGCCTGAATGTAAGAAGTTTTAAAGTGTATGGAGATGGCGCATTAGGATCAAGAGGTGCCTGTCTGCTGCAGCCTTACAGTGATAAGACAGGTCATTATGGTTTTCTGCTCAGCAACCCCGCCCACTTTGATTCAGCGGCAAGTTGGATAAGCAATCTGGGATGGCAGATGTGCACACATGCCATTGGCGACAGCGGCAACAGGGCCATACTGAATATTTATGCCAAATATTTAAAAGGAAAGAATGACCTGCGCTGGAGAATTGAGCATGCACAGGTAGTGAATGCAACTGATTTTAATTTATTCGGACAAAATAGTATCATTCCTTCAGTACAGCCCACCCATGCCACCTCTGATATGTACTGGGCCGGCGACCGCCTGGGGGCAGAACGGGTAAAAGGAGCTTATGCATACAAACAGCTATTGCAGCAAAACGGATGGATTCCTTTAGGCACTGATTTTCCGGTTGAAGATATTTCCACATTTAAAACGTTTTACGCCGCAGCGGTAAGAAAAGATGCCAAAGGATGGCCGGATGGCGGATATCAAATGGAAAATGTATTGAGCCGTGAAGAAACATTGCGGGGCATGACCATCTGGGCTGCTAAATCTAATTTTGAAGAAAAGGAAAAAGGAAGTTTAGAAGCAGGAAAATTTGCTGACTTCATCATACTGGATGCAGACATAATGAAAGAAGCGCCGGAAAAACTATTGCAGATCAAAGTACTGAAAACATTTGTGGGCGGGGAAAAGGTGTATGAGAAAAAATAATTTTTACCCCCGGTATATTATATACGACATAGGCTTACTATAGAAACTCCTATGTGTGTATTTCTATCTTTTCTATGACATACTGCGGTTCAAAAGTATATGCTTTAAGAAATAGTGTTTTTTAAGAAAGACTGCGCTGCTCATCAGAATTACCGAACCCTGAAGTGTTCGCCACAAGGGGGGATCATCCGTATTACTGCAGTTGGGTAAGCTAATTTTATTATATGTCATGTTGGTTCATCCCTGCCTGCAATCAATTAATCCACATTTGTGGGTAAAAGAGTCGGCTCACGGACTATCCTGAATCTTAATAAATTAGTAGCTTTGTAAATGAGTTGGAACGAAAAAAAGTCTGTAAAAGTAGCAATTCTCGATTTATATGAAGGCAAAGCCAACCAGGGCATGCGTTGCATACGTACCATTTTAAAAGACTGGTCAGAAAGCAATGACCTGGATCTGCATTCAGAGGAATTTGATGTACGGCTGAAAAATGAAATACCTGATACTTCCTACGATATTTATATTTCTTCCGGTGGCCCCGGTGATCCGCTGGTCAGCCGTTTCGAAGATTGGGATATAGCCTGGTGCCGCTGGCTGGATAAAATGGAGCGCTGGAATAATAATCCTTCCACACAGCAGAAGAAAAGTATCTTCTTCATCTGCCATTCCTTTCAATTGGCCAGCCGTTATTTCAATGCGGGCCTTATTTCCAAAAGAAAGTCTACTGCCTTTGGCGTATTCCCCATTCATAAATTGGATAACATAGTTGACGAACCGGTATTTGAAGGCCTGAAAGATCCTTTTTATGCTGTTGACAGTCGTGACTACCAGGTGATACAACCTAATTATGACCTGCTGACCAAAATGGGTGCCCAAGTACTTTGTATAGAAAAAAACCGTCCGCATGTGCCGTATGAAAGAGCGGTGATGGGGATACGGTTTAATGAATACATGGTCGGCACTCAGTTTCATCCCGAAGCTGATGCATCAGGTATGAGCATGTACCTGAAAACAGAAGAAAAAAGAAAAACAGTAATTGAAAGTCACGGTGAAGATAAACTCCGCAGCATGCTGGAACATCTGGAAGATCCTGACAAGATACGCTGGACCTATTCGCATATTCTTCCCAACTTTTTGAATCATTCCATTGGTCAGTTACAGGAAGTGTACGCCTGAGTATTTTTCCTTGCCACTGAGACACAGAAACACTGAGTTTTTTTTCCGTATTGCTATGTATGTCTCTGCACCCCTGTCTGCGGTTAAATTGTATTCTCTGTGTTTCAGAGCCTCAGTGGCAATCTGTATTCTCTGCACCTCCGCGGTTAAATTGTATTCTCTGTGTTTCTGTGTTTCAGTGGCATCTGTATTCCATATTTGGCAGCCACCCCATCATTCACTAACTTCCCGGCAATAAAATAACGACTATGATACCCGCTATCCGTAAGGCATATAACGAAGCATTTACCAAAGAAAAATACGGGACTTTTTTAAAAGAATTAAACAGTGCATTCCCCGGCGAATTAGATTTCCGGGTGGCTGAAACACCCATCTTTGTACCCAAAGATTTTACACAAAAAATACTGGATGCCTGCGAAAGCATTACCGATATCATCACTGATCCAAAATTCAAAGAGCTGACCAAAAATGCCATACCCAGACATTTACAAGTACCCGGCGAAACTGATCATGCCCATTTCATCGCTTTTGATTTTGGTATCTGCATTAACGATCAGGGTGAATACGAACCGCAACTGATAGAAATGCAGGGCTTCCCCACCCTCTTTGCTTATGAAGTACTGATTGATGATGTATTCCGCAAACATTTTCCCGTGCCGGAACATTTTGACTGCTACCTGAGCGGTTATACCCGTGAAACCTACATTCAATTGCTAAAAGAAATTATCATTGGCCAACAGGAACCTGAAAATGTAATACTGCTGGAGATCTTTCCCCGCAAGCAAAAAACCCGTATTGATTTTTATTGCACCGAAGAATATGTGGGCATCAAAATGGTATGTCTTACCGAACTGATAAAAGAAGGAAAGAAACTGTACTACATGAATGAAGGAAAGAAAACAGAAGTAAAGCGCATCTACAACCGGGTGATATTTGACGATCTGCAGCAGCAAAGCCCCGAAGTGCAGGAAAAAGGCAAAATCTTTTTTGAAGAGCTCGATGTGGAATGGGCACCCCATCCCAACTGGTTTTACCGTATCAGCAAATACACCCTGCCCTTTATAAAACATCCGTATGTACCTGCTACTTTTTTTCTGAATGAAATAAAACAATTACCTCAAGACCTGGCAAACTATGTATTAAAACCCTTGTTCTCTTTTGCCGGGCAGGGAGTTATCATTGATGTGACCAAAGAAGACGTTGACAACGTAAAAGACCCCGAGAACTGGATACTACAGCGCAAAGTAAAATATGCGGATGTGATACAAACGCCCGATATACCGGCCAAAGCTGAGATTCGTATGTTTTATTTTTGGAAAGATGGCGATGCCCGCCCGGTAGCCGTAAACAACCTGGGAAGGTTAAGCAAAGGAAAAATGATTGGTGTGCGGTATAATAAGGATAAAGAATGGGTGGGCGGGAATTTTTGTTATTTTGAAACAACGGCCCCCTAAATCCTCCGCCGGTTGGCGGAGACTTTCAGACTCCGATTATTTATAAACGCTGTGTTTTATGCAACTACTAAAAGACATAACTCCTAAAGATCTTGCTCCCGGCCTTACCGGATATTATGCGCATGGAAGCAGTATGACCTTAGGGCTTGTGGAAATAAAGGCAGGCAGCAACCTGCCACTGCATCATCATGTGCATGAACAGATAACATATATACTGGAAGGACAACTGGATATGATGATTGGCGGGAAAGCCTGTTCCCTGTCAGCGGGCATGTATCATGTAATTCCCTCCAATGTGCCGCATGGTGCTGTGGCTGTAACAGATTGTAAAGTAATAGATGTGTTTAACCCGGTGAGGGAGGATTATAAGTAATTGATAACCGGTTCTAAAAATGAATAACTGCCTTTTCTCATACGGCACACTTCAAAATGAAGAAGTTCAGCTAAAATTATTTGGCAGGGTTTTCAAAGGCTCAGCCGATACACTGCAAGGCTATAAAACCGCTGCCATTGAAATTACCGACGAGGCCTTTCTTTCAAAAGGCGAACAAAAAAATCAGCTCACCGCCATTATTTCGGAAGATAAAAATGATAGTATTAAAGGAATGGCTTTTGAAATTACTGAAGGGGAACTGTTGCTGGCTGATAAATATGAGCCGGTTGGATATAGAAGGATTAAAGTAACGCTTGCATCCGGGAAAGAAGCATGGATTTACGTTGCAGTTGAAACCGCCTGATATATACCGCGAAATCATATATTACTATCATTGCAGGTAAAACAAAAAGAGGAAGCAAGTGACTGGGGTGCATTTCAAATTTTCGCATCTTCAATCTTTCAGGGTTTACAAACAATGTATTGAATAGTCGTAAAACAGAAAACTAACGCCCTTCGGGCCGGAGCCAAAAGCGAAAATTTGGTGGCAGACCCTATTTAATGGGAAGAAACATTAAGGATGTACGCTAACGAGGCCGTTGTAATAAAGAACTATCCGGCTAAAAAATCTGCTGCAGACTGCGTTCGGAGTCTCACCTGCTCCTAAGGCCTCACCCCATCACTTTTCGGCCTCACCCCATCATTTTGCCTTTATATCGAAGACTCTACACCCCCTCTCCGAAGGAAGAGGGGAATCGAATCTCATGTACATTGGAATATAAATCTAAGAAGCTTCAAGCTATTTAAGTTCAGGTAATACTTAAAAGCAATAACCATAAATACAAGCAAAATCTTGAATAGTTACGATTGATGCGTTCGGAGTCTCACCCACCCTCTCCACTCGGAGAGGGAAATCAGAGTCTTATAATAACAGAGTAGTAGTTGGGGTGAGGCCGATAGCACAAATACAAAGAAACAATTTTGGTCAGATGCCTTTTGTTTAATCCCCACTAAATAAAAGTGAACCAAAATTTGAATTGCACCCAATGACTAACAAATTTATCTTTTTCTGTAAAAAAGCATTATCTTAACATACAATTAATCGTTTCCCTCTCCAAACGCCATCACAACACTCCTGTTAAAGCATTTTGTATGCGGCTGCATACATATTACTCTTCGTAGCAGTTTGAAAACTACCGTTAAGGCATGATGAAATAGCAATACCAGCAGCAGTCGGACTTACTTGTAAATCCAACTGATACTAAAAACTATTCTTTAGTTAAAAAACATTCATTATGTCAAATCACAAAGGGTACATCGGGAAAATTACTTCTTCAGCCGGCCTGAAGGAAGCAATTGCAGCAGGTTCATTGCCTGAAAGTGCAGTGCCATTGACAATTATTTTTGAAGATGGCCGGAGTGCATTGCTTGACCTCAGCTATCCAGTTGCCAATGCCTGGGCAAAGACGATAGCCCACCTTCAGGAGAATAACAGACCTGTTTTTGCGGATATTGATAATGACACCCTGTATATAACCCGGCTGTTGGTTCCTGCTGCAGAGCGGGTTTGGAGAATCCTCCCTTCATCGGAAGAAATAGTATATGTAAGTTTTCACACTGCCAATCCACGCCATTACCTGCGCCGCAGCCATCCTGATTTTCAACAAATGCTGGATGATCTGCAGGCAGCGCTGGATAACAGTACGGAAGTATTGGTTACCGCCACCCAACCCGATTTTGAGATCATTGATGTAAGACCGCTTCCTGCTTCATTCGGGCCGGAGGAGGAAGCTGAGCCGCTGCCACCTGCTCCTCCTCCACCACCACCCGGTCCACCGCCACCACCGGTTACACTGGCAAGGGCCATCGACCTGTTCAATCAAATGGCAGTGCTGTCATGCACCCCCTGTGCATCTGCCACACCCTGTATTACCTACCGTTATCCTTACAACGGATGCTGGATCAGGGCACATATTATGTGCTACCTGATGATGGACCAGGGTGAATCGCCTGAAAAAGTATGGATTCAATCTTCCGGATGTACCCTTGTGGCATTAAGTTCCAATGTACCCGAATGCCAGGTTGAATGGTGCTGGCATGTAGCTCCCACTTTGATGGTAACACAACCGGATGCCTCGGTAATAAAAATGGTCATTGACCCTTCATTAAGTAATGGGCCACTTAGTACCGGCGACTGGCAGGCACTGATGACAGATCCCGCCTCCACACTTACATACACAGACTGGACGAATTACTTTCAAAGCGGTGGAACGGCCACCCGTGCAGTAGCAGAGAATGATATGCAGGGCTTTCGCAACCAGTTAGATACAATGTGTGCCACTTATGGTCCCTCTCCTTACGCCTGTCCTATTGTAAAAAAGAGTTTCTTTATTGTAGACCGCAGCACCATTTCAAAAGATGAGATTGATGCAATGCTATTACTGAATAATCCGGCCGTTATAGATGCTGCCTTTTATGTAGTGGTGGATGGATTTACACCACAGGAACTTGGTATTACTGCTGCCACGCTTTCGGGTATACCTAATATTATACCTGTACTCAGCCATCTTCCCGCCTTTGCGCAAATGAGTATAGCAGTAATGGCCCCTATTGCACTGGAAGATCCAACACACCTGGTGCGCAGGCAGCGCATTACCTGGAAATATAAAATAAGCTTTACCGGAACCGCCGGCTTTACCATTGACCTGCGTGAAATAGATCTTAGTGCAGGCATCTCCACTGTTACGGCCACTGCAAAAATTTATCTCATCAGGCAAGCCAATCCGTATGAAATTGACGGGGCCACTTCCTGGCTCAGTACAGATCTGCGGGTGTTCCAGATCAAAAACGGTGAATCACGATTCAATAAAAACATGCTTTTAGATGCCCCTGATTTTATCACCACTGTTATTCAAAATCTGAATACAGGCAATGCTGCCGGTCAAACATTTGAAAACATATCAACCGATCAGCAAACGTCAAGATTGGAGCTTTCTGAAACGGTGACGGGAGTACGGGTGTTTAATTTTGCGATTGCAAAAGTGCGTTACCGGTCTACAGCACTAACGGCAACGGGGGTACGTGTATTCTTCCGGCTCTTCCCGGCATCCTCCACTTCACTGGAATATAACCAGGGCACCACTTATCGAAGGGCCACACTGGCAGGCGCTGTAAAACCGCTGCTGGGTATTATTAATACAGAAGCTGTTACCATCCCCTGTTTTGCAGCAGCAAGGGTTGACAGTTCAGCCGTTTCCATGGAAACACAAACAGACAATGCCAATGTGCAGCCAATTCCACCCGATGCCATGGGTAATGAAGTGGTACGCTACTTCGGTTGCTGGCTTGACTTCAACCAGACAGCCGCACAGTTTCCTTTCAATCCACCTGTACCTGTAGACGGGCCTTATGCAGCAGCCACACGCAAATCGGTACAGGAACATGTGCGCAACGAACACCAATGCCTTGTGTCGGAGATCGCATTCGATCTTACTCCTATACCACCAGCGGCTTCGCCGGCAGTGTCAGATAAACTGGCGCAACGAAACCTTGCTATTGTGGAATCCGATAACCCCGGAGCGCTGGCCTCGCATCGTATACCGCACACATTTGAAATAAAACCCACAAGGGCAAAACCAGGAGCAATGGAAATGCCCGATGAACTGATGATCGACTGGGGCAATACACCGGTGGGAAGTACAGCCACTCTTTACCTGCCGGGTGCCAACAGCAATGAAATAATGGATATGGCCATCAAACTATACCGTACACATACACTGGTGCGTATTGATGCACATACCGTGCAATGTAAAACCGGCGGCAATACATTTATACCTATTCCTTATAGTGAAGGTTCAAATTATGCAGGCATGATTTCGGTGGACCTGCCGGACAATGTGAAAAAAGGCCAGCACTTCACCATCGTTATTCACCAGGTTACCAATATATCCCGTGGGCAAGTAGTCCTTACACATGCAGCTGGTGCTGGATCTGCAGCACAGGGCCGCCGCATACTCGGTTCCTTCCAGCTTTCGATACCTGTAACGGTAAAAGAAAATATGCTGGTACATGAAGTAAGATTATTAGCCAACCTTCGCTGGATACAACGTTCTATTCCGGCAAACAACCGCTGGTATCCTGTCTTTAACCGCTATGTAAAACAAATAGCCGACCGGGTGGATGCATTAGGTGGTAATGCCGGTGATATTGTGGCATCATCAAATGACGGTTTTACACCCGGCTCCAAAAAATGTTTGCTTTATGGAATACTAATCATGTTATTGCTTGCGGTACTGATCATTGTATCCGGCGCTGTAACAGGAACGATACGCACTATACTTGTATCAGCCATTGCAGCCATCATTCTCGGGTTGGGGTATTACTGGATCAAGACCTGCAGCCCGTCTGTATGCCGCCGGTTTAAAACCATTTTCTTTGGCATTGGTGCAGGAACGGTACTGCTTGCTTTGTTATGGTTAGCCGGTGTTAGCAGCCCGCAGATGAAAGGAGTATTGATTACGGGAGGGGTTATTACTGTGATTACCGGGGTGATTTGTTGGGTGAGGGGATGTTTTCGGAAGTGATTTGAGAAAAGATAAATGCAGGAGTAGTTGTTTTTAACTTATGAAATTTTCCTTCCCAGTGCATTGTCAGTACCTGACCAACACACTATGTGCAGGTCCTCAATGTATTGTTAACAGGATGGCGGTGCCTTGCAGGAAAGCATGCCCTTCGTTGCAGGAAGGTACACTGGGCCATTCCATATAGGAAAATATAGTCTGTGTGTATTACTATGTTTTTGCTGATCGATATGGTCACACTAACTCACTACCGCAAGCTTGATACCGGCAGGTTGCTGCTGCTATAAGCGTATAGATTATACTTTTGTGTGAAACTATACCATGTTTTGGGTATTGCTGGGATGAAGAATAGCGCCTAAATTTATTATATGATAATTACTCGAATACTAAACAGAAGTTACAGTTTTATTTTTGCAATGCGACAGCACTTGTACCTCTCGCTATTATCGGGCTTTTGCATTATATGCGCATGTACACCTGCCAGCCCTCTGTATTCCCAAACGCGGAAGGGTTTAGACATTGTGCGCATTCAGCCATTCCGGCTGGAAAAGTCGTATAAGTTTGACTGGCGGAGTGAACGCCCGGATGTCAGATCCGGCCTGTTGGTAGTGATAAAGGTTGATACGAGCCAGGTGAGGCCGACAAACGACCTGCAGCCGGTATTATATGCCGGCAATCAAACCGTTCAACGGATCAACGGGGGTTATGAATCCGGTTATGTGATAGGCATCATCCCCGGGCCAATAGATCTTTCGAAAGAACCTGTGTGGTTTGGCACCCCGGCATTGCCTGAACGCATTGACGCAAAAACGATCAGGGCTGAACGGGCCAAAGCCATCAACTCAGGCATCAGGCCCCTGAAAGCAGACGATGTAAAAAGCCGTACAAAGGATATGGCAGCAGTGCCTGACCTTACCACGCTTTTACGCAAATATGCCGCAGACCTCATACTCGAATTCTCTCCACAGGAAAAACATCTTGTTGAAGCCTGGCGATTACCAGAGACCCGTCAATAAAATAAACCCTGGGAGATCAGCCAACATAACATGTGGCCAAAACTAATAACCAAAACAACACATGAAACCTTACCACCACACACGCAAAACATTTCGTTCAATATTAATTGCAGTAGCGGCAATGCTCAACGGGCATGCTGCTTTAGCCGCCATTACCAAAACAGAACTCGCCGGCCGTTCGCTCAGCGTCTATCCATTTTTTGAATATGTGAAGGCGATCAATGCCAATAGTAATGTGCAGATCGCCATAGATCCCACACGGTTCCCTGCCATTGCAGGCCTGGCCTGTGATATTTATATCGTTGCTGCCAAAGGCACCAATGGATGGAACCTGAATAATACATTGACCGATATCACACCGGGCGGTAAGATGACAGTAATGTTGAATGGCCCGAATATCCAGGGCAATACGTTCATAGTAGCCAATGCAGGTGACCTCAGTGCCAATGCAGGGCTTGGCCTCGGGGTAGGCTATGATGTGGTGCTTGATTTTAATCAGAATGGTGTGCTTGACGGAAATGATTTTATTGATGGACGAAATAATGAGTCCGGATTTTATATGGTACACAATACCACTGCTGCCGGACCGGAGGCAGTCACACAACTAAATTATAATATCAATGGCGTCGTGGCAACAAACTTCGGCATTCCCCCCGGGTTTGAGGCAGAAAGACTTTTCTTTCCCACCAATGTTGCCGGCGTTAAGGCCGCAACCGGTAAAAACCTGCCGCTGATCATCGTGTCGCATGGTAACGGGCACCAATATATCTGGTATGATCATATAGGTAATCACCTGGCATCTTACGGTTATGTGGTAATGAGCCATCCTAATAATACAGGCCCCGGGCCCGTCAGTGCATCAACAACCACGCTTACGCATACCGGTGCGCTGATCGACCAGATCAATGCCGGCGCTATTACGGGTGCGGGTGCACTAACCGGGAATATTGATGTGGACAGGATCGTATGGATAGGCCATAGCCGCGGAGCGGAAGGAGTGGCCATCGCCTATGACCGTATGTTTGATGGCAGTTTTGTACCAACTAATTACAATATGGCAGACATCAAACTGATCAGCAGTATGCTGCCCACTGATTTTGAAGTGTACAACCCAATAATGGGCGATTTGCATGTAGGCAGCAATGCGAATCCGAACAATGTCAATTACCACCTCTGGACAGCATCGGGCGATGCTGATGTGAGCGGAATAGCCTCGGCTCCCCGCCTGCAGACCTATCACCTGCATGACCGTGCTACAGGCAACCGGCAATCAACCACCGTACAGGGTACCGGCCACGGCTGGTTTCACAGCAATACCGCATCCAGTGATGCGTTTACCGGCCCATGTCCTATCGGCGAGGCCAATACACACCTTATTCTCCTCGGGTATATGCTGCCGTTAGTAAAGCGTTATGTAGAAGATAATATTCCTTCAATAGATTTTCTCACCCGGCAATATGAAAGCTTCCGCCCCATCGGTGTACCAAATGATCCCTGCATAGTGGTAAGTCATGAATACCGCGATGCATCACCCAATACCCCTTCTAATCCGCAAAAGACGATCATCATTGATGATTATCAAACACAGTTTGCTAATAATACCAGCAGTATCGGGTCACCCGTTACATTCACCGTTACAAACCTTACAGAAGGCCTCCTGGATGATAATAATTCAGATTTTACCTGGGCAGCGACCGATCCTTTTAACGGCGCCACGCAGGGAGGCACATTAGACAACACCCGCGGGGTTGTTTTTGACTGGAGCGGCAGTAACCTTTTTTACGAATGGGAGATACCCGTAGGAGAACGCAATTTTACTGATAACCTGTTTTTATCTTTTCGTGGTGCACAAGCCACCCAACATCCCAATAACACGGGAATAGCAGGTGATCTTACTTTCAGGGTAACGCTAAGGGATGGACAAGGCGTACCCGTTTCCAGTTCTATCAGCATCGGCGCATTTGGCGGCGGGTTTGAAAAATCGTACCAGCGTTCCGGCGGCTGGCACAACGAGATGGAAACCATCCGCATCCGGCTAACCGATTTTCTGAATAATGCATCAGGCATTGACCTGACGGATATCGTTGCCATACGCCTGGACGTAGGGCCCGCAAACGGATCATCGCAAGGCCGTATTGTAATAGACGAGCTAATGCTTACCAATGACCGAGCTGTGTATGATGCCGGCGACAATGGCGATCCGCATATAAAAACGGTGAACGGTACCAATTATGATTTCCATGGTGCCGGTGAATATACCTTGCTGAGAGACGGCAATGATTTCGAGATACAGGTACGGCAAACTCCCGTTACTACGGCCAACCCCATCCCCAACAGCTATACAGGCCTGACCAGTTGTGTGGCCGTAAATACGGCCCTGGCAGCCCGTGTGGGAACTCACCGCATCAGCTACCAACCCGACGGACCGGTGCAGGAACAGGAAACCCGTATGCGGTTGCGTGTAGATGGTATTCTTAAAGACATTAATGCACTGGGCAGTATTGATCTTGGCGCAGGTGCCCGTGTGGCTAAGACGGCTGTTGGTAATGGGATTGAAGTGGACTTTCCGAATGGATCCACTTTGGTCGTTACTCCGGGCTGGTGGAGCGGACATAATATAGTCTATCTCAATATCAGTGTGCTTAATACACCGGCCACTGAGGGAATAGCCGGATTGATTGAACCCGGTCAGTGGCTGCCTGCACTGTCTGATGGTACCTATTTGGGCCCGAAGCCGGCCAGCCTGTCCGATCGCTATAAGCATCTCAACGAAACGTTTTCAACATCCTGGCGGATAAGCGCCGCGTCCAGCTTGTTTGATTATGCACCGGGCACATCCACCGCTACATTTACGCTAAAGGGATGGCCAGTTGAAAATGCCGATACCTGCAGGCTGCCCAAAATGAACATCGTGAAGCCGCTGAGCAGGGAAATAGCCATGCGGGCCTGCCGTGGGGTAGCGGACATGGATAACCGCAATAACTGTGTAGCGGATGTAATGGTGACAGGGGAGATCGGATTTGCAAAAACATATCTCGTAGCCCAACGGATAGAACAGGCCGGTACCAAAACTGAAATATATCCTGTACGCAAACTAACCCGGGAGGGTGATACCGCCACTTTTGTTGCGGTAATAAAACGCAGCCTCACCGGTCAGCGACTGATCTTTGACGGTAAGGAAAAACGTTACAACATAGGCAGCGTTCAATTCTACCTCAACGGTAAGCCTGTGGGCAGGCCGGTGCCGGTCGATCGCTTTGGCCAGGCACGATGGGCCAGCCCGAAACTCAAGGCCGGCGAATATAAGGTCAGTGCAGAATTTTTGCCAACCAAAGGCGATGATGGCAATTTAGCCAGCCGCAGCCTCGAACTAATTTATGTAGTTCGCGGACAGTAAGAATACGGGATATAATTTTTCTCCGACGAGTCTCCTCCGCAGAGTTAATGAGTGAGCAGCATCTGCGAAAGGCACTCGTCGGCTACATGAGCAAACCCCCGTTGTTCGGAGTTTGTCCGATTTAAAGTAAAGCACCCGGTAAGCGGGCGGCTGAATACCTGTCTTCGCTAATTTATCCACTGAAGTTTTCTTCGACTGCCATAGCTTTAGCGAAGGCATGTAACGAAGGTGGAAGCTACGGCAGGCAAGAATGAAAAAAGCATGCGTTTATTACTCTATTTCTTCTTCTTCTCAAGTTGTTTCCTCAACTTAAGAATCTCCTTATCTTTTTCCTTAATTGTCCGTTCCAGTACTTCCACAATCTTATCAACCGGGTTAAAGGTGGGATGATAGCTAATAACCGAACTCTGATCGTGGTTATGAATGGTATTTGACACCACATTGATAGCAGCTTCTTCGTCGAAGTTGGTAATGGCTTCAGTTGGTACTTTAAGGGCCTTTGCCAACCCGCTCTGCGAAACGTCCCCGTTTCGCAGTTCTACCTTGCTTAAGCAAACCTGCGGGAGATATATAATTTGTGTCTTTGATAAATTGCCCCTCCCCCAGCGGGGCAATTTATGGGTAGACCGTTGAATAAAGATGCAGAGCGTTCCGATGGAATGCTTAAGCTTTATTGCACAATGCGTTCCTCTGGAACACTTCATTCTCCGGGAATTATGTTTTCTACCCACAATCTGTTCCGTTGGAACACGCAGAGATAATATAATACATATTATAATTACAACCGGGGATGATTATGGAAAGGTGTTTTTCTCATATCTATTTCGCATTAGTAAATAAATTTTAAAAGAAGTATCATTCAAATAGTGAGTTGCCTTACAAGCAGAGTAAGAAAAAAATACTGACTAAAGAACAAAAGGTATATAACCAACCTGTTTCCAGCAGCAGAGTACAGGTAGAACACATCATAAGGTAAATAAAGGTCTTTCCGGTACCCGGAGAGAGATACAGGAACAGAAGAAAACGTTTTGCCCTAAGGGTAAATCTTATCGCTGGTATTTATAATTATGAATTAAACAGCTTTTTTGATTAATGCAAGAGGCCTAATGCGTCATATTAATTGGTCGTTGGCGCAGCGCTTCAGCCAATGCAAAAACAATTATTTTAGGTTTGCACGGACAGCTCACAAAATTCCGAAGATCGATTCTTCTTCTTTCCAGATCATTAAACTCATGTGGCGGTGCAGGAGGTCGGTTGGCCCTGTCCGTTACTAAAAAAGGAGTATTAGTCATTGGGGGAACACCGGTTAAAAACTTAGACAATACTGCAGGCACACCAGTGGCTCCGCCCGGTGCCACATGCATAAAGTTGCCTGTAAAAGCTTCTCCCCCGTGGCAGCCGCTACAGGTATTCAATGAGAAAACAAATCTTGCTTTATCACTATTTATATGTGAAGGCCCCGGGGCAGGTTCAGTTCCATCCCAATGGTACGTTACAGGGTTAATGGTATGCGACTTTCCTGCCAGGAAATGCTGACCACCTTCTATCAGTGGCACCGTGTACGTACTGTTTTCCACTGCCACTGTATTAGTGTTTATAAAATTGGCCATTAGCTGCACATCAGAAGGCGTATTGGGAATATGCTGCTGGTTAAAAGAAGTTTGCGGTTCCTGCTTCACGGTAACGTTAACCAGTAAATGAGTGGTGGCATCAATATTAAATTCACGCAGCTCCCAGGGTAATAAGCCTAACCCAAATTCATTGGTGCGTACCTGGTTCAATGAACTTCCATTGGGTTTTGAAGGGCTGGTATTAGCCGCTGTAAACTGATCGGTGATTTTCTGTAAAGAGGCATTATAAACCGGGGATCCCAATACCATACCTGAAAGATCAGCCCATTGCCTGGCAAAGGCCCGCAGACCGGTGCAACTTTTCTTTGGTATTCCATACTCAAATATCACCATAAAGGGACGGGGATTGTTAAACACCGATAATACCTGTCCATTGCAACGCACGGCACAAAAAACAAAACGGCCTTCTCCGGGGTTACCAAATCCGTAACCGGAATTGCCCCGCAAATCAACACGGTTTACTATTGCCAGCAATTTAAAAGGGGCAAACTTAATATCAAAGGTTCCGCCACTGGCATTTTTCCAGGTGGTAATGATCTGGTTGATCTGTGCTCTGAGCAGTATCGTATCTTCATTCACCACCTGGTTGATGGTCCATGTTTCCAGCCATTTCAATAAAAAATCTTTTGGAGCCACACCGGAAGCACCTGTCATTTCGGTGATCAGGTGAGGAAATGCCCAGGCTCCGTTTGGATTTCCAATACCATTGCAGGGATTAAATGTACGGGTGGTATCTTCCACCACTGCCTTGTCTGTTACCATCAGCGAATTTTCTTTTTTCACTGTTACAAAAGGAAAACAGGGAAGAAATGGGGGAAGCTTAAAGGGTATTTTGATATCCAGTTTTTCAAACTGCTGTAATCCCAGCTTTTCAATGGGTGTCCTTACCATTGTTCTCCCGTCAAAGGAAACCAATTCCTTCTCCTTTAGCAAACTGCGTTTGGATTCATTCAACTGCTTATTAAATTCGTTGACATCTTCCTTTAGCACCAGCGAAAACTTCCCATCGCCTTCTTTTTCATCGCCTTTCTTCCCATCATCACGCAGCACCAGTTTATCATCACCAACCATTACTGCATGAAATTTTTCGGCACCTAATGTTTTACCAAAATCAGCAACAAACAATACATTGCCATCTTTATTATCAGCCAGCTGCTGAATGGTAATATCACCTACCGGGGGCGGTGTTTTCTCAAATGCCGGATTTATTTTTATGCCGCCGGTATCATCGCCGGAGCCGCCACCCTTTTTTGGTTTACAGGAATTAATAGCTGCTAGGGTTACAATAAGTATTGCAATAACAGCGCTTACTGTTTTAAGAGGAGAATACAATTTCATGATAATAAGGTTTTATTAAAGGTATCGTTAAGGAGGGCGTAAAACAATACCCTGTTTTAGGTATTTTGTATGGATTAAACACGGTTAATAAGGGCAAATGCTTATCAGCTTTTCCGCTATGTGAAACTTCCGGTATTTGTTGCACAACTCACATCTTGTTAATAAAAATAGTTGTTTCAGGTATTGCTTCAATGTAACTTAAGAATGCAAGGGATAAAAGCCCGGTGAATGCGGAAGCTACGACAAACCACCGTTGAGCCGGTGCCGGGAACATTAATAAACTTTTTTGGGTTGAAGCGGATGAACACAAAAGGCGTTAGGTTAGCAAGTAAATGCATGATCATGGTTGCAATAGCATATAACCTTAAGAAGCTGCTTAAATACAGCGTACCTAAAGCAAAAGCAAGTGTAAAACAAATAGGACTATTAAAGAAAAATTGCCTGGAAATGCTTTACGCCTGTTATGGTTCACTATTATGTGTAATAAAAAAGGGAAGAATGAAAAGCAATCAGTCCTTCTACTGCACAGCAGAATAGTTTGTAATCACTTATAATAGCATCGTTATTTTTAGCATAAGAAGTCGTGCAACAAACACGTCTTCATTTCGCAGCCCGCTCTGCGAAACGTCCCCGTTTCGCAGTTCTACTCTATCGCTTCAAGCGATATACAACCACTTCTATTCAAACCCTCCCTCACCAAATTCCAAAACTCATCCAATGCCATAAGCCCACGTTTAAAAAGGAAATGATAACAGGCCAACCTGCTTCATTAAAAATATTTACACCATTTTCAATCTTCACAACACGGCACATTGTTTGCCCTTCTTCATTGCTATGGTGCAATTGCCACAACCATTCTTCTCCGGTACTTTCTTCCAGTATTATTTTAAGCAACTTCAATTGTTCAAAATACTGTTGCCTTATTGCTATGTCCTGATGCGATAGCTCAATAGCAATGGAAACATGCTTTGTATCTGGTAGTGTCTCAGTTTGAAAATTGGTTGCTTCTAAAATGCTCTTGAACCACAACTTGTCCCGGCCATCCCTATCGTGTGGACACATCTTTTAGCAGAACCTTTTTTTAGCACACGGATGACACGGGTTGGACGGATTAACATAGATTATTAATAAAAAGCTGTCCATACTTTGTAATACGGCTGAAATTCAGAGGATCAATACGGATTTATGCTGCTTC
>JANOEQ010000113.1:0-32900 GCA_031441485.1 Chitinophagaceae bacterium | reverse complement strand
CTGGATACCATGGTGGCCGACTATCTCCTTAATCCCAACCGCCGCGATCACCAACTTGAGACCATCGCGCTGGAAGTGCTGGACCATCGGCTTGGGACCGGGCAGAAGAACAACGCCGCACCGCAATCCCTTTTCGACGAGACTCCAAAAATTATGAACGGCTCAATCAAACATGTGTGGCAATGGTTCATTTATCTGCAATTAGGCTTATGTTAAACCGAATTTAGACAGCTTCTAAGAGGTGTGGAAGTAAAAAGAAAAAGTGATTATGCAGGTATTAATTTAATAGTGAATGGCAATGTGGTATATCAGTATATGGGTGTAGGCAAATACAGTTACTGGAAATTCAGAATTTTAAGCAACAAATATGAAGGTATTCCCAACCCAACTGCAAAGGAGATAAAAGAGTTTTTGGAAAAGGACCCGGCTACATTCTATGGCTACTATTTTCAAAAAATTATTAAACTATGGTATGAACCTTTGCTGGCTGATGATCCATCCTGGATATGGCACACACCCAACTCGGTGGAGTTTAAAATGAAACTAAAGTTTGACCACATTATCAGCAACACAGAAACACAAACTGTGGAGGCATTATGGAATGTAAGATTCTACAGGGATGATCCTAAGGATACCTGGAAGAGTTTCAATGCCAGTATGACGAATAACGACCCCGAAATAAAAAAATCAAGCCCAAAAAAATTTACCAATGCACAGATAAGTGATATGGAGAAGCAGACACTGGCCTATACCATGGGAGAAGAAATGGCAAAGAAACAACTGGCTTCGCTACCACAGGTTTTAGTACCTGAATTTACTGCTGCAGAAGAACTGGTAAAATTTGCGCATACGATGCTACGGGACGGTACACCTGATGAATTTAAAGCCGCAATGGTAAAATTACTGGCCCCACAGCATTTTGCCGAAGGCAGCAGTGTACAACTTTCGTTAGTGGCTGAGAAACTAATTGATGACATCATAACAATGGCTTATAAAGACAAAGCCACCTATAAGCAGCAGTATTGCCGCCAATTGAATATTAAAAGAGGAATGTCGACCCAAACACATTTTTATACAGCCTCCTGTATAAACGAGGCAGGAAGTGTATTTGTTGTTGAGCCTTTTAATATGGGTTATAAAGAGGGGGTGGCGCAAACAAAACTAAAGCTTACTGATATTCAAATAAGGGTAAGGCAGGATGAAAATGCCATCGCCTTTATCAACTCTTTCAGTGATAGAAAAAAACTTTGCCCAAATGATTAATACATGTAACTCTAAAACTATTGTATGAAACAGGTAATTCTTCTGTCAGTAATTTGTTTACTGTTTTCAATTGCAAAACTATCTGCACAAAATGTAGGTATTGGTACGGTTTCTCCTGCTGCTTCAGCACAACTGGATGTTACCAGCACAACAAAGGGGTTGTTAATACCAAGAATGATAACAGCAGAAAGAACAGCCATCCTGTTGCCGGTAAAAGGATTGTTAGTATATGACAATACCACTTCAAGCCTTTGGCAGTTTGATGGAATCACCTGGATTGAAATTTCGCAATCAACCAATGCCTGGAATTTATCAGGAAATATTCCAACAGCATCTTCTTTTATTGGCAGCACAAATTCTACTCCGCTTCGGTTTAAAGTAAATAATAATTTAAGGATGGAGTTAACAAGCAATGGGGCGTTGTATCTTAAAGGAGCATCATTGTTTAATACGGCTGTTGGGGACAGCACTGGTACCGTGGGTACATATAATACTCATATTGGCTATTTTGCAGGAAAAAATACAATTGCCGGCGCAAATAGAAATACAGCTGTGGGGTATCATGCAGGTGTTAGCAACACTACCGGTAAGTACAATACCTATATTGGCAGTACCGTGTTTATAAATAATACGATAGGCGAATTTAATACAGGAGTTGGAGCTGAAGTTGGCTATAACAGCAGTGGCAGCAGAAATTCATTTCTTGGTTATAGAGCCGGCTTTCAATTTGATAAGAATGGCGCAGTTTTTATTGGAGCCAATGCCGGGCAGGATGCCAACCTGGATAATCTTATTGCCATTGGAGACTCTGCACTCATGAATAATGCTACAGGCACAGGCCACAATACAGCTATTGGCTTTCAATCTCAAACAGCAACTTCTAGCGGCTATGCCAACACATCGGTTGGTAATAAAACGATGCTGGTAAACACTACCGGCTATGTAAATACAGCTATGGGAGATAGCAGCCTTGCCGCAAATACAATTGGTTCGGCAAATACAGCACTTGGAGCAAATGCACTTCAGTCCAATATTTCAGGCATTAATAATGTTGCCGTTGGAAATAAATCTTTGAAAATAAATACAGGTAGCTCTAATGTTGCCGTTGGTAATGCTGCTTTAACAAACAATATAACAGCAGGTGGTATGGTGGCCATTGGCGATTCGGCATTGCATAAGCTGAATGGTAGTTTTGGGGATAATGTAGCCATTGGTTCAAAGGCTCTTTTAAATTCTACTGTTGGTACTCACAATGTCGGAATTGGTAACAGGGCATTGTATTCAACCCTTGCCGGAAGCAGAAATGTAGCAGTCGGAACTGATGCATTATATAATCTTGCCGGCAATGATAATACAGCAGTTGGAGATTCAGCTATACAAAGGCCTGCGATTACTCAGCGTAATACAGCTTTAGGATCAAAAGCATTATATAATATAACTACAAACGATAATGTGGGTATTGGTTTCCAGGCAGGCTATGCAAGTGGCGGAGCTAGTGCCCTTTCAGGTCATAATGTAGCGGTGGGTGCAAATTCTTTAAATGTGGGGTCAGAAGGTTTTAATGTGGCAGTTGGAGATTCTGCCCTTTATCACCCACAGCCTTATGGCGAAAATGTAGTTATTGGTGCAAAAGCTCTTATAGGTGTAACAAACACTTCCAAAATCATTGGAGGCCGAAACACCGCTGTTGGCTTTAAAACTTTATATACAAATAATGAAGGCTTTAATAACGTAGCGGTGGGGCATGGCAGCCTTGCAGCCAATGCGTTTGGTAACGCAAATATTGCCATCGGTAATTCTGCATTAGGCAGAAACGTTAATGGATCAGGCAGTTTGGCTATTGGAGATTCGGCACTTTATGGTCAAAATAGTAATGTGCAAAATGTTGGTATTGGATTCAAATCATTATTTCAGAATAATTCAGGAGACAGAAATACTGCAATAGGAATAAGATCGCTTACAAAAAATATTTCAGGCAACTTCAATTCTGCTGTTGGTTATGACGCAGGGTTTAACAATACAAGCGGCTACAGTAATGTTGCCATTGGAGTAAGGGCACTATTTAGTAATAGCGACCGGTCTAATTTGGTAGCCATAGGTGATAGTGCTTTGTATAACAATGGAACGGGGCCTTTGCTTTCCTTCGAGGCTTCTAAAAATACTGCTATTGGAAGTAAAGCACTTTATTCCAATGTAAGAGGATACCAGAATACCGCCATCGGATTTGAGGCGCTTTCTTCCAACACAACGGGAATAGATAACACTGCAAATGGATCTCAGGCGCTTTATTCCAACACAACAGGAACTTTAAATACTGCCAATGGATATCAGACACTTTTTTTTAACACAACAGGAATTCGTAACACCGCCAGCGGCAATCAGGCACTTAAATCCAAT
This sequence comes from Chitinophagaceae bacterium, assembly GCA_031441485.1. Classification (GTDB taxonomy): domain Bacteria; phylum Bacteroidota; class Bacteroidia; order Chitinophagales; family Chitinophagaceae; genus JJ008. Next base: position 29,240 of record JANOEQ010000113.1, on the reverse strand, counting down.
ACTGATGGCGCAAATAATACCGCCAGCGGATCTGATGCGCTTTTTCTCAACACAACAGGAAACTACAATTCCGCCAACGGAGCTGAGGCACTTTCGTCCAACACAACCGGGGATAATAACTCTGCATTTGGGAGTTTTTCACAATTCCTCAATACAACCGGAACGAATAATGTGGCAATTGGATTTGCCAGTTTAAATACCAATACAGATAAAAGTAATAATGTAGCAATAGGGGACAGTGCATTATATTATGCAGTTGGGGACCCTGTAAATTTTTTGAAGAGTACTGCTGTCGGCAGCAAAGCGTTAAAAAATACTACAACGGGATATAACAATACCGCAATTGGTAATAACACACTTATTACAAACATCACTGGCACCCGATTAACTGCTTTTGGAAACAGTGCCGATGTGACAGTTGACGGCTTAAATAATGCAACCGTTATAGGCAGCCAGGCAAGTGTTTCAACAAGCAATACGATGGTGTTTGGCAATGGTAATGTAAACCAATGGGCATTTGGCATACCAACACCCACAGCAGGCACTCATGCATTGGAAGTTGGCAGCGGCGCAGGCAATGGCAATGGGGCTTATTTAACCAATGGCGGCACCTGGACAAATACTTCCGATTTTTATAAGAAAGAAGATTTTACTAACCTCAATACAAGCGAACTATTTCAAAAAATAAAACAACTGAATATTCAGCGTTGGAAATACAGGGGAAGCAATGAATACCATATTGGCCCCTATGCCCAACAATTTCATCAGTTGTTTAATGTAGGCACCGATGATAAAAGCATCAGCAGCATTGATCCGGCAGGTATTTCGCTGGCGGCAGTAAAAGAACTGATTGCCATTACAGAAAAGCAACAGGCAGCTATCCGGAAATTACAAAAACGTATCGAATTATTAGAAAAAGACAGAAGATAAAAATAAACCGACATGACTGACATCATTATACCGGTTTATACCAGCTTAGCAGTTTATTATCTTTCTCCGCTGGAAATTATCAGGTGCCAGGCCAGTAATAATTACACATGGTTTTATCTTACCGGCAAAAGAAAAGTGCTGGTAGCTAAAACATTGGGCAAATATGCAGCGGTATTGACAGATAATAATTTTATAAGGATACACCGGACAGATATGGTTAATGTATCCCACATAAGCAGTATTGAAAAGGCTGGTGTGGTCTTATTAACAGACGGTACCAGCCTTACTATCAGTAAAAGACGCCGGCAACAGGTTTTTAAAATGCTGATTCGGGCATAACCATTTCTTAAACAGGTCCGGATTCTTGGCTAAAATTAAATTACTCAGAAGGATAAAACGGCTGAAACAAGGCAGGTTAAGGAAAAAACTACCTGTTTTAGGTGACTTTTATTCACCCAATTAGGTGATTTTTTGTAATTAGTAAGTGTTTATCTTTAACTACCTAAACACATCCTTATGCGCAATACAACCTTCTCCGTTCTTTTAGTTCTTTTGTCATTTGCAGTTAATGCTCAAAATGTCGGTATTGGCACGGTTACCCCAAGTGCCAGTGCTCAGTTGCATGTAAACAGTACCAGTAAGGGGGTCTTAATACCCCAGGTATCAATAGATAGTTTGAAAGATATAACCAGCATACCAAGCCCTGCGAATGGGTTACTTGTTTATAATACTACCCAACCCGGCATACGAAACGATATGGCCAGGGGATATTATTATTACAGCACACTTGCATCACCAGCCACGTGGATAAGGCTGGCCGATAACTTAAATGATAACAAATGGCAAGATGGCGGCCTGCTGGGCATCAAGCTAAGGGATACAGCTGATGGCGTGGAAATGATGGATAATTATACAGGCACATCCATTAACTATAGTCCGAAGGTCAAAATATTAAATATGGTGGATTCTGCATTATTGAATTCTAAAAATAATATCACAGCCCTGGTGCTGACGGGGGTTAACCGGAAACCATTGGCTGCTTTATGGGAATTCCGCCAAAAAACCAGTATTTTATTTGAAAATAATTATCTGCTTGCCGATGGTATCACTTCTGCCTCTCAAAGTAATTCAGTAGCTATATCCTCCTATACTGAGAATCCATTGGCTACAGTCAACAACTTTTATAATGGCCTCGCATTTTACACTTTTGCGGGCCCGCAAAATACGGCTGTGGCGGATACTCCTTCATTGGCAATGTTCCGGCACAATGTGGGTATTGGGGCTTATCCATCCGATATTAATAATGTAACCGAAGGCCGTCTGCAGATTACCGGCTTCAGTAATGGTGACCAGTTATCACTTCGTCATCCTTCCAGTATTAATTTGAAATGGGGGCTTTATGTAAGCGCTATTGACAGTTCGCTCAACTTTTATTCCAATGGCTCATTACGTGCCAATATAGACAGGGTAACTGGCGTGTACAGTGCCCTATCAGACCGAAACAGGAAAAAGAATATCCGCCCATTATCGCCCGTACTGGATATAATACGACAACTGCCGGTGTACAGCTATAATTACCTCGACAGCAAAGATGATGACCACCGGGCCATTGGATTGATGGCGCAGGATGTGCAACCCTATTTCCCGGAATTGGTATATCAACGGTATGACCGGGATATTACAAAGCCTGTATTGACGATGGATTACAGTGGCTTTGGTGTGCTGGCCATAAAAGCGATACAGGAACAGCAGAAGATGATTGATGACCTGAAAAATCAGATCGAAGCAGCAAAAACAAATGATATGACCTTGCAGCTAAAGAAGCAGCAGGAACTTATTGATCAGCTTATAAAACGCATTGAGCAATTAGAAAAGAAATAGGAAGGCTTTGCCGACGAACATAAGACAACCTGACTTTATGTTAATGCAGTTGCCGGGTATCCATAGAAGGGATCCCGGCATTTTTTTATTGAAAGAATGCTGGAAGACTCAAAATCACCCCGTCGGGTGAAGAAGGCTTTATAAACTGAACTATTTTTACCTTTATTTTATTATTTCGGCTTATCTTATTATCATGTTCCTCCGTTTATTTATTGTTATGCTTTTTGCCGCATGCTCAGGTAAAATTTGGGGACAGGCCAATAATACTATAAACAGCTATGCATTAGAAGCAGATTCATTAGACCTGCTGGCAAGGAAGTACATGCTGAAAGGAAAGCAGGACAGTGCAAAATACCTGCTGGAAAAAGGGTTGGATATTTCCCTGCTATCTGGGAATAATACAATTATTGCGCGGTGCTATGTTGATTTATCAAGTTTATATCTTTTACGTGGAAAGTACAACATTGCGCAGCAATATATAGAGAAAGCGGGGCCTTACCTGGAACTGACTGACCATTATGAGGTAAAGATCAGCGGCATGCTGCAGCGGGCAAACCTTTATAATGCCCTTGATAAAAAAGATTCTTCCATTTATTATTACCGGCTGGCTGAGAAATACAACTTTGAGAAAATGCCGTATAGAAACTGGGTGGTTTATATGGCATTGGGCGAACTTTTTAATCAGACAGATGACAATGATGAGGCAGAAAAGTATTTTCTGAAAGCATATAACCTGACAGCCCGGAAGGATAACAGACCGGATCACGGTTACTTATTAACCGTATTTATAAATTTTTATATGGCTAAGAATAAACCGGGTGGTGCGGGTGGATTAATAGCTGAGTACAATGAGCTAATGGAAGAACGGAAGCGGAAAAAATTCGTTGACCCGTTGCATGATATAATTATGAGTGTAACAAACGGTAAGCTGGAAGATAATGTGGAATTTATGAAAGCAGTGAAAGAAGACTGTGTGAAGGAGGGGCAGCTGCTTCATGCAATTATCGCTAATGGGTATATTATTTCTTATTATGAAAGGAAGAAAAAATTTGATGAAGCCATTGTTTTTGCTGCAGAGGGGGAGCAATTGGCCGGGAAGATCGGAAGCGTACAAAATTTATTTGGTGCAAAAAAAATTAAATACGGGTTGTTGCAAAAAGCAGGAAGGTATAGTGAAGCAAATGCGGTTGCAGAATCCCTGTTTGCATTAAAAGACAGTATGTTGTTGATACAAAAAAGAGAACAGGTATATGAGCTGGAAACAAAGTATGAGACCGAAAAAAAGCAAAAAGAAATTGAACTCCTGACTTCTAAAAACACCCTGAGAAATAAGGAAATTGCTTTACTGACGGCAGATAAAACAATGGCCTCTTTACTGCTGGAGCAGCAAATCATACAAAGGAATGCATTGGCAATGGAAAACCTGCTGATGGATTCCATTGTAAAAAGTGAACAGGCGTATAATTTATCGCTTAACAAAGAAAAAGAAAAGGAAACAGCATTAAATGCAGCACTAGGCAGGGAGAACATTCTTAAAGAGCATGAACTGGTGAAGGAAAAAAAGCTTCGCCGGATGTTAATAGGAGGGGGTGCATTATTTCTGCTGGCAGGAGGTATAATTTTATTTCAGTACAAGAAACAAAAAACTAAAAATACAATTATTCAAAAACAGTCCGATGACCTCCAGGTACTGATGAAGGAAATCCATCACCGGGTAAAAAATAATTTGCAGGTAATAAGCAGCCTGTTGGATTTACAAAGTATGACCATCGCTGATAACCAGGCCAGCGAAGCAGTAAAGGAAGGAAAGAACAGGGTGCAAAGCATGGCACTCATTCATCAGAACCTGTATAGTGAAGGAAATATAAAAGGAATCAGAACTAAAGAGTATATCAGTAACCTGCTGCAAAGCCTTTGCGATTCTTACAATATTACCAATGATGAAGTAAAGGTGAATACACAGATAGATGACCTGAACCTGGATGTGGATACAATGATACCAGTGGGCCTGGTACTAAATGAACTTGTAAGCAATTCGTTTAAATATGCGTTTAAAGAAGGGCGGCAGGGCGAATTAAGTATTGTTTTGAAGGAGGAAGCCCATCATTTGTTGCTAAAAGTGAGCGACAATGGTACAGGTTATCCCGAAGGCATGAATACAAAAGACAGCAAATCGTTTGGTATGAAGATGATCAGGGCTTTTGCACAAAAGCTGAAAGCTAAACTGGATATATATAATAATAACGGGGCCGTAGTGGAAATGCAAATAACCAAATACAACCTGGCATGAGCAAACTCAGGGTTCTGATAGTGGAAGATGAGCCGGTGATAGCCGAAAACATCTCTATGTACCTCGACAATGCTGATTTTGAAGTAAGCGGTATTGCTTATGACAGTGATGAAGCCAATGAACAATTGCAAAACAATACTCCCGATGCAGCCATATTGGACATTAACCTGGAAAGTGAAGAAGATGGAATTGATATTGCCAAACGCATCAATCAAAAATACCAGATACCCTTTTTATTTCTCACTTCTTATTCTGATAAAGAAACGCTGCAAAGGGCCAAAGCCGTAAACCCCAGCGGGTATATTGTAAAGCCCTTTAATGAAAAAACGTTATTAGCATCATTAGAAATTGCCATCAGTAACCATGCAGCCGATTTTAACCGGCAAATGCCTGCATTGGCAACCGAAAAAATAAACCGGCATCTGCTTTCACCCCTCAGTGACAGGGAGTTTGAAATAGTGGAGTTAGTATATGAGGGTATTACCAATAACCAAATTGCTGAAAGAATTTTTCTCTCCGTTAATACTGTAAAGACACACCTGAAAACCATTTACCTGAAATTAGATGCAAACACCCGGTATAGTGTTATCGTAAGGCTGCGGGAATTGATGATTAAATAGCATTCTCCTTCAAAATCACCCATCGGGGTGATAGAAAATTTTTAATCCTGGTATAATTTCATAGTGCCAACAAAAACAGTTACCAAAATTATTTTTATGAAAATGAAATTGCTATGCCTGCTTTTCTTTTTTTCAGGTGGTGCATTACTTCATGCACAGGTTACCGTAAAAAAAATTTGTGAATGTACGATGGATGCAAATATTTCTTCTTCCGTCAGGTTTTCGTCTTCCTCCTTTTACCCGGGCAAGGCTTACAAGGCTTATGTAAGGGTTACTAACCAGGGTTCCTGTATCTGGGGTTCAAAGGAAGTGGAACTGCGGGTAAAGGTGGTGCGTTGTCCCAGTGGGTCTGCCTGCCAGCGGGATGAGTTTATTCCCCCTAAATGGGATACCAATGAAGGTTTTGTTGATCCGAGAGAAAGTACAGAATTTATTTACGATTGGTCAGGACCTGCCTATACCGGCAAGTTTAATATACAATACCAGATGTATTTCGACAATAAACCCATTGGTGATCCGATAATAACCACCATCGAAATATTGCCGGGAAAATAACAAAAGGCATCTCTAAAAACCTTCCTTTCCGCTCATTCGGAGAGGACTTAAAAGGAGAGGTAAAATGAAAGATAGGTTTTTAGAGATGCCCCGGATTAAATTTCAGGATAATCATTAGCCTTATCATTCAACCAATAAAAAATAAAACATGAAAAAAATATTTTATCTCGGATGCCTCTTATTTGCGATGCCGTTTTTGTCAATGGCACAATGGCCATCAACTGTAACTGCCGTGCAGGGCAAAGCCAATGATTCAGTAACCGTAAACGGCGACCTGGCCAAAGGCGCCATCATGGAAGATATCAGCTGGGCTGCCAGCAGTTCCAATGCCTGTTTCCCTGCTACACAAAACATAAAATTCAGGGGTAATCATGTATTGTTTGCCACTACCATTCCGCCAAGATCAATTTTGACCATAAGCGTTACTCCCACAGATGCTAACGGCGATCTGAGCCTTTATGGGTATATGATGGGCGCCAGAGAATACCGGGTAGTGCCTGATCTTCCCAGCTGTATTACCTGCGAGGCAGACCATAAATGGGACAGGCCCTGGAAAGGAAAAGTACAAACCAGCGAGCGAAAAATTGAATTTCAAAACCCTACACAGAATACGTATAATATTGTTATTGGTGTAACAGCCCCCAAAGATGTGACCACCGGCCAGTTTAACCTGAAGGTAAAATTGAAATCATAAATAATATGCTGTAGTGACTGCAGGAATACCAGGCACATTATAAGCAGCAAGCGGTATTTTCTTTTGGGTTTCTAAAAATAATAAACAGGCCGCCTAAACCTTTTTGATTGTTTGCTGTCTCAATTCAAATAATTTTTATGAAAACAGTAAAACACTTCTTTAGCCTGGCCATCAGTACCCTTTTGCTGGCAGGCACTGCACAAGCACAAAACGAATCCGGAGTGGACTCAACCGGCTTGCCAGGGGATAATTTCAGCCTGCAGGGGGCCCTGAAGCTATTCCAAAATGCCAGTACCATTGAAGATTTTGAAAAGGCCATTAATACCGAATCCAGCCATGTAAACAACCTGGACCTTGATGGAGATGGTGATATAGACTATGTACAGGTAAACAGTAAAATGGATAAGGATGCCCAGGTATTTATCCTGCAGGTGCAGGTGAGTGATAAAGAGACACAGGACATAGCCGTTATTGAATTGGAAAAGACCGGCAATGAAACTGCCGTGATTCAAATAATAGGCGATGAAGATATTTATGGTGAACAGGTAATAGTAGAACCGGATGGTGGGGGAGAAGAAGGTGCTTTTATCAATTTCAGCAATAACAGTAACGCAAGCGGCCCTAATGCAGACTATAATTATGAGGTACCCGCTATTGTGATCAATGTATGGTTATGGCCATCTGTGCGATTTGTATACGGACCTGTGTACAGGCCCTGGATATCACCCTGGCGCCGGCATCATTACCCGGGCTGGTGGAGACCATGGAAGCCACGTACCTGGCACGTATGGCATCCAATCCGGGCACCATATCATCGCGGTTTTGCAGTGGTGCATACACACAGGGTAATACATGCACACAGGGTGTACACGCCGTTCAGGTCTTCCTCGGTTGTGGTAAGAAACCGGCATTCTGCTTCGGTCAATAATTACAGGGTTACCAGAACAAGGACATCAGTAACAGGTCCAAGGGGAAAAACAACGACGGTGAAAAAAACAACGGTGACTGGGCCAAGGGGCAACAAAGCCACCAAAGTGAAAGTGAAAAGACACTGATGGATAAGTTGGTAGAAAAATAGTGAGAATGCACGGGAATATTCCTGTGCATTTCTTTTTATAAAATTCCTCCACAAAGGTTTGAATTTTTAAAAAATGGTATTATCTTTCTTGTGATTGTAATACGCTTCCATCATTAATCCTACACCCCAGGGAAAATAAAGGTTCTTTATTTTTTCACCCTGTTTGCCGTTTCGCAGTACGCTGTGAGCAGGCAGGCATAAAATTTATACACATGGTTCAGGTAGACATCTCACAGCTAACACGAGAGTGCAATGGCTGGAGGGAGCAGCTTCGTTTGTATCGTGAAGAATTCACACAAGACGAAGCAAAACTCCGCCAGGCAGCCGGCCAGCCCCTCTCCAAAGATCAGCTCCTAAAAGTTGAGCAACTCCACAACCAGTTTCACATCCAGCTTATCAACATTCATGACCTTAAACAGACCATCAAAGTACATGACCGCAAAATGAACTTTGAAATGGTAGCTTTTAGTGGTACAGCCAATGAAGACACATTGGTCCGTCATGAGAATTTGCAGGCTGAATATCACCAGCTCCGGCAAACTTTGGATGAACTCCGGCAGGAGTTCCAGGACTTTCTTTCCCGAACGCAATAGCGGATAAATAAATAGCTGACTTTAATCACCCCTGGGCCTAAGCGGGTTCATGGTTAATTCGTCTGTCCTTTTTGAAGATTTGTATTGAGTAATACGAAGCAGGTTTTTTACACAGATGCAATATACCCCTGTAAGTTTTCTGAAAGTACCCCTGTAAGTTTTCTGATAGTGTAAGTTTCTTTATTCCCTGAAGGGGGAATGTAAGATTCCTGATTTGCGGAGCTGGAAGTCTTACATGTATTTGAGTTGCGTAGCTTTTTACAATAGCAGGGTTTTAGTGCGCCCTTTAGGGAGTAGGACATTTCGATTAAGAGGAAACTCACAGGGGTTTCTCAAAGGGAGTGAATATAAGAAGCTGTTTGAGTTATTTGAAAAATATTGATTATGCAGGGTCTTTTGATGCCCAAAGAACGGGACGATGAACGGAGCGTCGCAAGAGACGATCATCCGTGTTACTGCAGTTGGTATTCAAAATTGTATTTATCCTGCCTGATATTTAAAACACAATTTCTTCAACTATAAATTTATTGCTATGCCAGAATTTGATACCTCACATGTAAAAAATATCGTCTTGCTGGGCCATGCCGGTTCCGGTAAGACCACTTTAGCGGAATGCATGCTATATGAAGCAGGTATAATCAATCGCCGCGGCAGCATCGCCGAACGAAATACCACCGGCGATTACCATGAACTGGAACAGGAGCGGGGCAATTCTATTTTCAGTAAACTGTTACATACCAAATGGCGTGGCTATAAGATAAACGTGGTGGATACACCCGGTTACGATGATTTTGCGGGCGAAGTAATATCTGCCCTTCGGGTGGCTGATACCGGAGTAATGCTGCTGAATGCTGTAATGGGCGTAGAAGTGGGAACGGATATTATCTGGGAGTACACTGAACAGTTTAAAACGCCCATGATCTTTGCTGTAAATAAGCTGGATGATGACAATGCTGATTTTGATAAAACGGTACGGGAAGCCAAAGCACATTTTGGCAGTAAAATAGTAGTGGTGCAATATCCCCGTCAGTCAGGCGCCGGCTTTCATGAGATCATTGATGTGCTGCGGATGACGATGTATAAATTTGCCGATGCAGGCGGCAAACCGGAAAAAATGCAGATACCTGATGATGAAAAACCTAAAGCGGATGAATTACATAAAGAACTGATCGAAGCTATAGCCAGCAATGATGAATCACTGATGGAAAAGTATTTCGACCAGGGGGAGCTGAATGAAGATGAAATGAAGATGGGTATGAAAAAAGCTATGATCAACCATGACCTGTTTCCCTTATTCTGTCTTTCTGCCGAAAGAAATATGGGCAGCGGCCGCCTGATGGGGTTCATTGATAATGTTTGCCCAAGCGCCAATGAAATGCCACCACAACTGACCAGGAGCGGGGAGAAGCTGGAATGTGATGCCAACGGACCTGTTTGCATCTTTATTTATAAAACTATTTCAGAACTACATGTGGGGGAACTGTCGTTCTTCAAAGTATATTCGGGTACTGTAAAAGTGGGTATGGAACTTGAAAATGAAAGTACCGCGGTTATTGAAAAAATTAACCAGTTGTTTTTAGTGGAAGGCAACAAACGCACTTCAGTTAATGAACTGGTGGCGGGTGATATTGGTGCTACACTGAAATTAAAAAATACACATGTAAACAATACACTGCATACAAAAGGCAGGAACTATGAATTGCCGCCCATTATATTTCCTTCGTACAATATGACTGCGGCTATTGAAACGCTGAAGAAAGGAGAGGAGGAAAAATTATCGCAAGCCCTGCACCAGTTGCGGGAAGAAGACCCCACTTTATCAGTGGAAGTATCTTCAGAATTAAAACAAATACTCATCCACTGCCAGGGAGATATGCACCTGGCCGTAGCCAAATGGAAGATCGAGCACCAGCATAAACTGGAAGTAAAATTTGTAAAACCAAAGATTGCATACCGCGAAACCATCCGCAAGATTGCCGATGCCAGCTACCGTCATAAAAAACAAAGTGGTGGTGCCGGTCAGTTTGGCGAAGTGTATATGCGGATAGAACCCTGGTATGAGGGTATGCCCGAACCTGCAGACCTGAATGTAAGGGGTAAGGAAGTAAATGAACTTGAATGGGGAGGTCGGCTTGTTTTTTATAATTGCATAGTGGGTGGCGCTATTGATACCCGTTTTCTTCCCTCCATCTTAAAAGGGGTAATGGAAAAAATGCATAATGGTCCGCTGACAGGTTCGTATGCCCGTGATATACGGGTATGTGTGTACGACGGTAAAATGCACCCGGTGGACAGCAACGACATTTCGTTTAAGATAGCCGGCTTACATGCATTCCGCCAGGCATTTCAGCAGGCCGATCCGCAGATACTGGAGCCTATATACCAGGTAGAAGTGCTTTGTCCCGACGATCTTACCGGCGCTGTAATGGGCGATCTGCAAAGCCGCCGGGCCATTGTGGAAGGCATTGACAGCGAGAGGCATTTCCAAAAAGTAATTGCCAAAGTACCGCTGTCAGAAATGGATGGATATTGTTCTTCGCTTCGTTCGATAACACAAGGCCGTGCAAAATTCAAAATGCATTTTCAGGCTTATGAAGCATTGCCTTTTGAGCTGCAGCGCAAACTGATTGATGAGTATAGTAAGACGGCGAAGGAGGAGTATGCATAGATATCATCAGCAGTATATTGCTAAAAGAGAGAGTGCCTGGAATGGGTGGTCTCTTTTTTTTGTCAGGCCAGGTAATCGCCGGATGCGATAGGATAGAACTGCGAAACGGGGACGTTTTGCAAAGCGGATAATCGCCGGATGCGATAGAATAGAACTGCGAAACGAGGACGTTTCGCAGAGCGGATAATATAATTTTAGGTGAGACAAATATTGAAATCAGCATCATTTATTACGAGAGTGTGATAGTATTTTCTTTAGTATCAATACAAAATTTTATCCCTTCCAGAAAGTCAAGTCCAAGCAGCCCGTTGTAATCTGAAAAAATGCCGTGTGACAGGAAATCATAAACCTGAATTTGAAATTTCTCTTTTGTTAACCCCAGTGATGCAAAACTGTCGATTTCAAAAATTTCTGTTTCGATAACTCCATTCGCAGTTTCTATTTGAACGGTTCCGATATTATCCTTCAGGTCGTGTCCCATCAGGTATAATGCGTTACTGTCAATAGTTGTATTAGTTGCTCCGGTATCTAGTATCATTTTCAATTCGTACTTGTAGTCAATTTCAATATTTACAAGTATCAAACCGCTTTCAGGTTCTCTTTTAAATTTATAGATCATTTTTTTATGCGATTGAAAATGCCTGTAATTTTCCTGGAAGGCATGAAGGTGCCAGTATAGATCAAGGTTATTTTGGCAAAATTTGAGGTTTTACCTCTGCCAATGTAACAAACTTCTTTCTTATCCTTGCTATGAAACAAAGGGATACCAGATAAAACGTCAATTTTACTGTCGTCCATGATTGGGTCTCCTAATAAAACCCATTCATCAGGATATAAATCTTTTATTTCTGCAATATTTAATAGTTGTCCCATTTTATATCTTTTAATTCAGGGTAAAGTTACAATTTTTATATTTTCTGTTCAAATTGTCAGGATTTTTGAGTTATTCCATCAATGATCAATGTATCTTTTTCAGCTTTCAAAATGCATTTTCGGGCTTATGAAGCATCGCCTTTTGAGCTGAAGCGTAAACTGATAGATGAGCATCGTAAGACAGCCTCTGGTTATCCGGGAAGGCTACAGGTGAGGCTGTCTTAAAAGCGTTTAAAATTAATTTTCCCGCAAAGACACAACGCTTGATCTTCAGTTGCTTTATACTTTGCGCCGTAGCGCCTTTGCGTGATTTAATTTTCCCGCAAAGACACAAAGTCGCGACGATTGACCTTCAGGGAAGGCTACCGCATAATCAACAATAAAGTAGCTGCTATTGTTAGCGAACAGATAACAGTGAGTAAATTGGATAGTATAATTAATCCCTGTACACTTTCACCGAACTGGCCTTATCATTCCATCCCGATAATGTAAAACCTGATTTGGATTCAGTGACAGAATAACTTTTACCACCAAAATTTTCATACTCATACAGTACCACCCGGTAGCCGGGAGGTACTTTTAGTGAGCTTAATGCCTTATCTGGAAAACCGGAGGCTTCGGCCATGGTTCTGTACGTGCCGGGAAGGAGCGTGGCTGACTGGCCTTTGTAATTGCCATCTGTGTATATAATAACTGTTTCACTGCCCGGGTTGTTGCCACCGCCGCCATAGCCACCATTTCTTTCTTCGACTACCAGTGAACCGATCCTGTTTTTTAAATTATAATCGAGGCAACTGATATTTTCACTGAGTGTACTGGATTGCCCGTACAGGTTATCATTATTGATAAATGCTTTTACCGTAAGGTTAGAAGGTATTTGTACCGAAGCGATATTATATTTGAGTAATCCCAGTTTTTCACCGGAGTAATAACCGGGCATCAGTCGCAGGGCATTGCCTGCATAACTGCAATCAGAATAAAAAGTGGCATAACTGTTCGATACGTTTCCATTGCCGTTACCGCCATTATTATTAGGCAGGCCGGTATTGTATTCAATAACCAATGAGCCTGTTTTATCATTCTGGTTGTCTGGCAGATAATTCTGGCTTACATTGTATGAAGCAGAATAACCCGACATATTTTCATTATTGATATAGAGTTTTACCCGCAGGTTGCCGCTTATTTTAAAAGAAGAGATATTATATTTTAAAAGGCCTAATTGCGAACCTGAGTAACTGCCCGGCCGCAGGCTTTGCGAATACCCTTTATTGTATGTGTCGTTGTAAAAAGTAACAAAGTCGCTTTGTCCATAGCCCCCCGTATTGTAACTGCTTTCCACCACCATTGAAGAAGCCATATCATTCCAGGCGGCATCAAGGCAGGCTACATTGGCAGAAAAAGTTTGAGAGTTGCCCCTGAAGTTATCATTCTCATAAAGAGTTACTTTAAAACCATAGGGGATTTGTATGGACGAGAGACGGTCATTCCCAATTTTCATTTGGTAGCCAGCGTAATTCCCGGGAGTTAGTGTATAGCTTTTGCCGCCATAGCTGCAATCTTCATGCAGGGTAACATAGCTCTGGCCTATAGCTGCTGATAGAATGAACAGCAGGGGAGTAAGCAGGATTAATTTTCTGCGCATAGTGGATAGATTAAATCGGGTGGTATAACTTCAAGAAAGTTAAGGATTTTTTGCCACTATAAAAGAAATCCAGATCAGCCGGTTTACCCGGGAATCATCCTGAACTTTTCGGTACCTTCTATTCGTTCTAATTCGCTGCCAACGGGCAAAGAGAGGTATGGAATAATAGCCCGGTCGAAATTGGCAATCGTATTTACAGCGAATATGTCTGAATTATCCGGATCATCCAAATAGTCCGGGGCTTCGAGTTCGGAGAAAAACCGCCAGCCAGTGTCTATGTTACTGTGTGGCGTTTCCTTAACCATACGTTGTACAAGCTCTCCATCCACCGTAATGCTGTCTGTTGCAATGCAGCCACGCATATCAGGTATCAGCTGTTTAATCTGGTCAGCCCTGAGTTTATATTTTTTTTTAGCCATATTTTATATCAGGATTTTGTAAAACTCACACATTCTTTTAATTCTTTTTCAGAATACGCCACTTTGTATTTTGCCAACACATCATCCGGCACACCATTCCACTGGTTGGGCTGATTACCCATATACCCAATGTCCTTTACTCCAATTTCGGAGGTATAAAAGCCAGTGGCTGTCAGGTCACGCATCAGGCTGAAGAACTGCACCCCCTGGCTCATTTCAGGTTTTGCTTTTTTGGGATAAGCGATCTGGTCCACCAATTCTATTTGCTGTTGTGCTGTACAATCTTTGAAAGTCTTTTCATATTTTTTCAGGCACTGCAGATCTAACCAGCGCAATCCCCCTTTCAGCGGTACCTGGTGATCGGGCATATCATGCACAATGAATTCGATAAATGCAGGCACCTTGGCTTCGCTGGCGCTGCCACTAACGGCATCTTTCGGAATGATGATATCCACGAGCACGGTAATGGTGGACATCTCATGTTCCGTAAAGAATTGTTCTTCGGCCAACAACTTCTTTTCATACTTCAGCTCGTCCGGGTTGCGGTCAATGGTGAATTTTGGATCATCAACAGTTGAAGTGCCTGTTTTCTTTTCGTCTGTTTTACAACCGGCAATGGCAATCGGTGCGGCTACTGCGCCGGTAACGATTAGTTTGAGTGACTTTCTTCTGTCCATAGTATATACCCAATCCGCGTACCCCCAAACCCCTGAGGGGGGCTTTAGACTCCGCGGTTATTTAGGTCATTTTTTGGTTTTAAAATTTGGTTTAGTTCATCATTTTTACCCCCAACCCCCTAAAAGGGGCTTTAGACTCCGCTGTTGCGGAAGTCGTTTTTTTGGTTTTAAAATTTGGTTTTCTATTCTGCAAATTTTGAATGTTTTGTTCATAGTTCTTTTATCAAGCTATTTATCTTTTCTCTAACGAGTTCTAAAACATCCTCCGGCTTCTCCATGACTTCTTTATTGGTGAATCTCATGACACAATATCCCCATCTTTCTAATTCTGCCTGTCTTATCTTATCTGCTTCTTTTATGTCAGGTTTATTATGAATTGACCCATCCACTTCCACAATCAGTTTTACCTTATGGCAATAAAAATCTGCAATATAAATTCCAATCGGGTGCTGCCTTCTGAACTTACAGCCATTTACACCTTTTCTTAAATGCAGCCACAAATTCATTTCAGCCGCGGTCATATTCTTTCTGAGATGCTTCGCATTCTCAAAAATAAAAGGCGTGACCCCCTCAAACATGCCACCGGTCTTGTACGGATTCTTTAGGGACATTCAACTATTCGTTTTCAGTTTCTTACGTTCACTCAAAACACTTGCACCTTTCAGACTCTTTCTTCCCGTCCCAGTAATAACATTTCAAATCTTTAGACTCTAAAGCCCCCTTCAGGGGTTTGGGGGTGTTGCCTACTCATATTCTTTCTGAGATGCTTCGCATTCTCAAAAATAAAAGGCGTGGCCCCTCAAACATGCCACCGGTCTTGTACGGATTCTTTAAGGGCATCTCAATCTTTCAATTTCTATTGCTTACATTCTTTAATAACAGTCTAAGTTTTCAAGCTATCCTTCTTACACTCTTTTCTGACACTTTAAACTATCGGGGTTTAAAGCCTCCTTCAGGGGGTTTGGGGGTCACAAATTCTGTTTCTTCATCTCCTCCACAATATATTCACTTGCCCGCATACTCAGCGCCAGTATCGTCCACGTAATATTTTTATCGGCCTGGCTTACAAACTGGCCACCATCCACACAGAAAAGATTTTTACAATCATGGGCCTGGCTCCATTTGTTGAGCGCTGATTTTTTTGCATCATTGCCCATACGAACGGTGCCGGCTTCATGGATGATCTCTCCGGGCTTTGCTAATCCCCATTGGTTCTTTTCGTCATCATCTGCTCCCCAGGTTATTACAGCGCCCATGTTGTGCATTACTTCTTTAAAGGTTTCTTTCATGTGTTTTGCCTGCTTCACTTCATGTTCACTCCATTTTACATTGAATTTCAATACCGGTATCCCAAATTTGTCAACCATCTTCGGATCAATGGCACAATAATTAGTTTCCACCGGTATAGCTTCACCGCGACCGGCCATTCCTACACCACACCCATAGAAATAACGATAGTCTTCTTTTAATGAAGAGCCGTAGCCACCAGCTTCTTTTTGTTTACCATTCACCACATATTTTCCATTCAGGTTTTCAATGCCCCAGCTAAAGCCATAAGAGGGCTGACTCATGCCGCCCCAGTATTCGACATGGTAGCCTCTCGGAAAATCCAGTTTCTTATTATCCAGCCACCAGGGAGAATAAATATGCATGCCACCCACACCATCTTCATTGTACCGTTTTCGGTCAAATAATTGCGGCAGTATACCACCTAATGCAGCACCGGTGGAATCATGCAGATATTTTCCTACCACATTGCTGTTATTAGCCAACCCATTTGGATGACGTTTCGATTTTGAATTGAGTAATAACCTTGCACTTTCGCAGGCACTGGCGGCCACTATCACCACCCGCCCTTCCACCTGGTATTCCATCATATCATCTTTGAGGATATAGGATACGCCGGTGGCTTTGCCTTCACTGTTGGTGAGTACTTCCCTGGCCATCGCATTAGCAACCACATCCACATTGCCGGTCTTCATGGCAGGATAAATCAGTACGTTGGGAGAGGAGAAGTCGGCTTTTGCCATACTGCAGTTGCGGTTGCACTGCCCGCAAAAGAAACAGGCACCCCTTCCGGCATCATTCTTTATCGGTTCTGTAAGAATGGAAAGACGGGAAGGGATAACTTTTACGCCGGCCTGTGTGGCTGCATTTTTGATAAAGAGTTCATGCAATCTTGGCTTTGGCGGTTTAAGAAAAAAACCATCCGGATCATTTTCCAATCCTTCATTGGTGCCGAATATACCAATGAGTTTATCCACCCTGTCGTAATAAGGTTTTACATCATCATAACCAATGGGCCAGTCATCGCCGAGGCCGTCAATACTTTTTCGTTTAAAATCTTTGGGCCCAAACCGCAATGAAATTCGTCCCCAATGATTAGTGCGGCCGCCCAGCATTCTTGCCCGCCACCAGGCCCAGTCTGTGCCTTCTTCTTTGGTAAAAGGTTCCCCTTCTAATGACCATCCGCCATAACAGGCATCAAAATCTCCGAAGGGGCGGTTTTTGGTGCTGGCACCCCGACGGGGAGATTCCCACGGGTTTTTAAGTTGTGTAATATTTTTCTGCGGATCATACATATAGCCAGCTTCAATGATGCACACTTTTAAACCTGCGTTGGCCAGTATATAAGCCGCCATGCCGCCACCTGCACCAGAGCCTACAATGACAGCGTCATATTTCTTACTGTTTTTCTTTATCTGTATATCTCCCATAAGTTTGTTGAATAGGAGGTCAATTTACAGTAAACATTTTGAGAATGACGAAATTGGCGGGGAAAAATTGCCACTGAGTCACAGAAACACTGAATTTGTATTCTCAGTGTTTCAGTGACTAAGTGGCAAAAATTTGTATTCTTAGCGTTACTATGTCTCAATAGACAGGGAAAAATTGCCGCTGAAACACAGAAACACTGAATTTGTATTCTCAGTGTTTCTGTGACTCAGTGGCAATCTGTTCCGCAGGAACATCTTCCCCTTTCAGCACCGGTACAGTATCTTTATTCTCAAATTTATTCATTCATGAAGAAAGGTATTATGCTGCTTAGTTTCCTCGCCTATCTTTTCTCCGGTAAATCGCAAACTGATAATTACAGTAAATACGCTGTGTACAAGGGCAGTGACCTTGGACTTACCTATACAAAAGCAATATGTAACTTTCGTATATGGGCACCTTCTGCACAAAATGCACAACTGCTTATTTATGAAAATGGAACCGGTGGGGAATTATTTCAGCGAATAGCCATGCAAAAAGGACCTGATGGTACATGGTGGACCGCTATTCCCGGCGATCAACTGGGAAAATTCTACACCTTTCGGGTGGAAATAAATGGCAAATGGATGAATGAAGTACCCGATCCATACTCAAAAGCGGTGGGGGTAAACGGGGAAAGGGCAATGGTGGTTGATTTAACTAAGACCAATCCAACCGGTTGGATAAAAGATAAAAGCCCATTATTTAAAACTAAAACAGACGCTGTCATTTATGAACTGCATGTACGGGATGCCAGTATTTCCCCAACTTCAGGCATAAAGAATAAAGGAAAATTTTTAGGATTAACAGAAATTGGAACAAAAAATACAACCGGCCAATCCACCGGTCTTGATCATTTAAAAGAACTGGGCGTTACCCATGTTCATTTACTTCCCTCTTATGATTATAATTCAGTGGATGAAACCCAGCCTGAAGCCAAATATAATTGGGGCTATGATCCATTGAATTATAATGTGCCCGAAGGTTCCTATTCCACCAATCCTTATGATGGGGTGACGAGAATAAAAGAATTCAAACAATTGGTGCAAACATTCCATGCCAACGGATTGCGGGTGGTGATGGATGTAGTGTATAATCATACTGCTTTGACTGAAACTTCCAACTTCAATCAACTGGTGCCCGGTTATTATTACCGGCAAACAAAGGATGGTAAATTCTCCAATGCCACGGCCTGTGGTAATGAAACTGCCAGTGAGAGGCCGATGTTTCGCAAGTACATGCTGGAATCCATGTTATATTGGGTGAAGGAATACCATGTGGATGGTTTCAGGGTAGATCTGATGGGGGTACATGATATAGCTACGATGAACCTTATATCAAAAGAATTGCATAAAATAAAACGCGATATTATTATATATGGCGAAGGATGGACAGCCGGTACATCACCATTGCCGGATTCATTGCGAGCTATAAAAAAGAATGCGCATAAACTGGACCGGATAGCTGTCTTCAGTGATGATTTACGGGATGGCATCAAGGGAAGTGTGTTTGACCATGCCGATAGGGGATTTGCCAGTGGTAAGCCTGGTATGGAAGAAAGTATAAAATTTGGTGTAGTGGCCAGTTGCAGGCATCCACAGGTAGATTACAGTAAAGTAAATTATTCAAAAGCGCCGTATGCCAATCAACCTTTTCAAACGATCAGTTATTGTGAATGTCATGATAACCATGTATTGTGGGATAAGCTGGGTATTTCTGCAAAAGAGGCAACAGCAGAAGAAAAAATAAACATGCACAAACTGGCCTTGTCCATTGTACTTACTTCACAGGGCATCAGTTTCTTACATGCCGGAACAGAATTTTTGCGCAGCAAGAACGGAATGGAAAATTCATACGATTCTCCGGATAGCACCAATGCCATAAACTGGATGCTGAAAGAGGAAAATAAAGAAGTGTTTAGCTATGTGAAAGCATTGATTAAACTGAGAAAGGAGCATCCGGCTTTCCGGATGATAAGCGCAAAGGAAATTGCTGCCAACCTCCGGTTTGAGGAAGGAACAAAAGACGGGCTGATTTCGTTTACACTTGATGGCAGGAAAGTAAAAGATACCTGGAACCGTATCCGTGTTTATTATAATGGTACGCCAACCAGTACAGAAATTTATTTGGATTCAAAGTATTGGAAACCGGCTGTCATTGATAATTCATTTGTGGAATCCATGAATGCAGTAAGCCGTATTACTGTTAAACCATTTAGTTGTACTATTCTTTACCAATAGACCTGCAGGTATTGCAACTGTTGCAGCCCCAACTAATATAATAATTGGATTAACAAAGAAAAAGAATCCGGTATACCTTAATAAACGTATCTTACGGGTCAACATCTTACTTTTTTATCATTCCCCCACTCAGTTTTAATGTTAATAATACTTGTGTTCTTTTTGTGTCACTGGTACCTGGCGATCTTTTCTCAAACCTTTCTCCAGCACCGTTACGCATCTCATGCTGCGTTTAGTATGAGTAAATTCTGGGAACGTTTTTTTTACCTGATGGCATATATCGGCCAGGGTTCATCGTATGTAAGTCCAAGAGTGTATGCCATCATGCACCGGATGCATCATGCCTATACTGATACGGAAAAGGACCCGCATTCGCCTAAGTATGATGATAACCTGTGGATCATGATGTGGCGCAGCCGTAACTTTACATCGGGAGTGTTTAACAATAAAATTGAGATCGAAGAGCGATTTTTGAAAAACCTTCCAGACTGGCCGGCGCTGGACCGGATTGCCCATAACTGGCTCTCCAGGGTGGGATGGATCGCTTTTTATATTACGTTCTATATCCTGTTTGCTCCATCGGCCTGGTGGTATTTGCTCATTCCTATTCACATTGTGATGTTGCCTTTGCATGGGGCCGTTATCAACTGGTTTGCCCATAAGTACGGCACAGTAAATTTTAAACTGAACAATACCTCAAAGAATTTATACCCCATGGATATTTTGCTAATGGGTGAAGCCTATCATAATAACCACCACAAAACGCCTTCGGCCATCAACTTTGGAAAAAAATGGTATGAATTTGATCCCACTTATCCTGTCATACTTTTCCTGAATTGGGCAAAGGTTATAAAAGTGAATAAGATCAATAAGAACAGTAATGTAGAATTGGAATAAGGCGGTTGCGAAATATTTCAGGTAAGGACACCTTGTATTTCTTTTGCAGCTTTTGTGTTTCTTAAGGATTCGTTGTGGCAGGGTGCATCTAAAATTTTCGCTGCTAAACCCACCCCTTTAAAAGTCTATAATTGTAAGTTATGCATCCTCTTCATTGGGCTACCGTTAGGACATATCTTTTTCATGCAACGGTTTTTTAGAACACAGCATGCCCGACCCTCAGGCGGGAGATGACACAGATTGGACTGATTAATACAGGCTATGTATAAAAAAATTTCCAATATTCTGCAATACGGCTGAAATTCAGAAGATAAATACGGATTTATGCTGCTTCGCAACATTTAGGATTTGTTATTCTCCAGTCTGCCTAAAGAAAAAAGAGGCTATCTCAAAAGTGATTTTCTGGCTTTTGAGACAGCCTCATTAAAAATTCAGCTCCAAATTAATTTACCAACCTGGATTCTGTACCAGATTTGGGTTAGTGGTTAAATCTCTTGTAGGAATACCCCAGGTAAATTTGTCGGCTCCAGCCGGAACGGAAAGGGTATTATAATTTGATCCAACGTTGATTATATTCACGTTTTGAGGAGCAGAACGGGTAAATCCTTCATTCCATCTCTTCAAGTCCCACAGTCGGAAACCCTCAAAGGCCAGTTCCCGGAACCTTTCATCTTTAATAGCATCTATTAAAGATGTTCCTGTTAAACCAACCAAAGCTGGTAACCCTCTGGTGGTTCTCAGATTGTTAAGCCTCGTTAATCCTGCAGCTTCAGTGGCAGCGCCTGCCCTGGCATTTGCTTCAGCGGAAATTAAATATAATTCTGCCACCCTGAATACTTTTGGTGCATGAGCATAATTAGTTGTGGCAGCAGTAAACAAAGCCGGGTTCCCGGGATATTTATTCACAAGCCAGGTATTTGGATAATCAGTACCTTGTATTGTTACTAATTTTCTCTCAAAATAAGCGGCTTTACGATAATCGGCATTATCAAATTTGTCTACCACCCATTGCGAAGGAACAAAATCGGGGGTGAATTTACCCGTAGCTGTTACTAAACCAAGATAAATAAGGTTGGTGTTGGGCAACTCATTTGGTTTACTTACAAAGCATTGCATAATTACTTCTTTGACAAGATCTGTTTTCCACATCGCATTGATATCGGCTTGAGTGGTTGCCAATGGGTATGTGCCTGCTGTTATTACGGACTCTGCTGCTGCAGCAGCACCTGTATAATCCATTGTTTGCAGCTTAACCCTGGCCTCTAAAGCCAAAGCCGACTGTAGGGTAAATCTTGTGGCCCCCGGTGTTCCGTTAAAAGCAACTAAAAAAGTTTTGGCTGCTGCAATATCATTTAAAATTTGCGTGTAAACAGCAGCAATAGTAGCCCTTGAAGGTTTTTCAGTCAAGTCAAATGAAGTCACCAGCGGAACTCCTGCATCAGTGCCGGCAGTTGCCGGGTTGTAAGGTTTTGCATAACGCTTTATTAATTCACTGTAAAAATAAGCCCTTGCCAGATGAGCATCACCTTTATACCGGTCAAGTTCTGCTTTTTCTGTTGCGTTGGCAGTTGGTATGTTTTCAAAACCAGCTATTGCTACATTTAAATTTTTTATAGAGTTGTATGAAGCCGCCCATAGGCCGCTTAACGCTCCGTCCTCTGCCAGAAAGCTTGTACCCCAGCGATGCGGGTTACCATTGCGGTTTCCAAAGTCTAAAGTGGCATTCAACTGATCGGCCTGCACATCCGGTATATACATATTGGTTCCGTATACAGCACCACGGAATGAATTATAAAAACCAATATCCCAGGATTTGGCATCCTTTAAGGAAACAAAAGATTGTGTAACTTCTATAGAGCTATAGGGGTACAAATCCAAATCCTTTTTGCAGGAACTAATGGCCAGCACTATGGCGATTCCTGCGGTATAAAATTTTATTGTTCGCTTCATAATAAATTATTTTTTAATAAATAGGTTCAAATATTAAAGCTGAAAATCCAAACCAAATGCGATTTGCTTAGTATTAGGGTTGGCGCCAAGAGAAACGTTGGTGTCAACTTCGGGATCGGGGCCGGAATATTTAGTAAATGTCAGCAGGTTCCTTCCTGTAATATATGCCCTTACCCCGTTAATAAATTTCGTTTTAGCCAGTATCTTCTTTGGTACATTATAACCAACCGTTATGTTTTTCATACGGACAAATGATGCGTTCTCTATTAACCTTGAATCAAACTGTGTGAACTGTGTGCCGTATTTTGGAAATTGAGCAACATCGCCGGCTTTTTTCCAATAATTCAATATGGTTGTGGACTGGTTAAAGCCGGGGAACTGGTTGGGGTTTTCGAAGAAATACCGGTCATTATTAATCATATATTTTCCGCTGACAAATGAAAAATCCGTTTGCAGGGAAAATCCTTTCCATCCGGCATTCAGTCCAAAACCGCCGGCAAACGGAGCATATCTTTTAATGTTTGTATTCTGCTGTAATGCCCCGGTAGAAAATGTGGATGTTACTTTCGTAGGATCCTGCTGGTTGTTAACAATCAGGTTAGGGTCGCTGTTGGGTTGGAACCATACAGGGTTTCCGGTAACAGGATCTACCTTGTCGAATACAGGATAAAAATATGAAACCGGCTGACCTACTACCCAGCATACTCCTGTATTGGGAATAATCCAGTAGTTTCTTCCCTGAAACAGTTCGGTTACTTTCTGCTTGTTATAATTGAAGTTTACATACGGAGTAATGTACCCATCTTTTTTTCTGATTATATCTCCGTTAATCGTTACGTTAAAACCGCTGTTTTTCAATGTGCCCACATTGCTTTGCACATCTGAAAAACCTGAGGTGTAGGGAAACGGAACGTTTAAGAGCATGTTTGAAGTAAGCTTATTATAATATTCTACTTCAAAATTCGCCCTTTTGAACAGTGTAAAGTTTACGCCGATGTTGGTAAGCTTTTGCTGTTCCCATGAAAGGTCGGGGTTGCCGGCGGTATTAAATGCGAAACCAGGTTGGCCATCATATTGGTTTGTACCAACAAGTCCTAATGCATCATAGTTGCCGATAGATGAGTTGCCGCTTGTACCAATGCTGGCTCTTACAACCAGATCCGTTAACCAATTAATGTTTTCAAGAAATTTTTCCTGTTTGGCATTCCATCTTGCACCGACAGACCAGAAATTAGCCGTACGGTTATCCCTTCCGAATCTGGAAGATTCGTCTTGTCTGAGAGATAAATCAAGAAAATATTTCTTCTTATAATCGTAGTTTATTCTTCCAAAATATGAATGGAAGGCATATTCAGATATGGAAGAGCTTGAGTTTCTGTTGTTTGGTCCGCTGGATACAGTTACAAGCCTGTCATCTGTTTGACCGGCAGAAGAGCCACTAAAGCTTTTTAATTTATCCTTAATATACTCCTGACCTGCTAATAATGTAACGCCATGGTTACTTTTTACAGAAAATTTATACTCAATTGTATTAGTAATGGTTTTGAGTACCTCTCTTGTTATTGACTCGGAGGCATTACCATTATTTAATGAGCCCAAATATGAGGGGAGCTGAACTGCTGTGGTATTAAAATCATACGCTTCCATACCTACCTGTGTTTTCAATATCAGGTCTTTTATTGGTGTAATTTGAACGTAGCCAGTTGGATTAAACTGGAGATTTTCAGAAGTACTCAGAACTTTTCTGGCTAAGTAATTAGGGTGATAACGTCCCCAGCCAGTTATAAACTCAAGCTCCTTACCTGTACTGTCATTTGCTGACCAGAAAGGTTGTGCCAGCAAACCTAATCCCCTGTTGGTGCTATTGGAACCATAAGGATTGGTTTGCCTTACATCATAGCCCCCGCTTAAGTTCAGCGCCATGCTTAACCAGTTATTTACAACAGAGGTAATATTAGAGCGAAGGGTATATCTTTTAAAATTTGAACGGAAAGTCAGTCCTTCTTGTTTGAAATAACCGCCTGATACATAATAGGTGGTTTTTCCACCTCCACCAGACATATTCACATTTACCTGGTAAGCAGGTATATCATTTTTATAGTAAATATCCTGCCATTTTGTATCTACGCCTTTATATTTTGCTGTAGCCAGTGTTGCATCAATCTGGGCCTGTGTTTGATAACCGACTTCCTTCCAAAAACCCGTAAGCTGCTGGGTATTCATAAAGCGATTAAAAAAGTCATTGGTGTTCTTTGTTAAATTAGAAACACTGTATTGTCCTTCAACATTAATCTGCGGGGCATTCGCCTTACCTTTTTTGGTAGTTAAATAAATTACTCCGTTTGCAGCCCTTGACCCATAAATTGAGGTGGCTGATGCGTCTTTTAAAACAGTTACTGATTCAAAATCTTCCGGATTCATTGATACTAATGTGCCGCTTGAAAGAGGAATACCGTCAATTACAAATAAAGGGGTAGTGCCCGCAGTAAGTGAACCCACACCATTCAAACGTAATGATGGAGTGGCGGAAGGTTCACCAGAAGATGAAAAAATTTGTAACCCTGATACCTGGCCCTGCAAGGCATCGAGTACATTCGCAGATGGTCTGTCCTGAATTTTCTTGGCATTTACAATATCGACAGAACCAACCATTTCGGTTTGTTTTTTGCCGCTGCCATACCCAACCACTATCACTTCCTGAAGACTTTTATCTTCCTGCTTCATTGAAATATTGAGCGAGGAAGCATTGCCGATCGATTTTTCAACCGTGGTCATATCTACAGAAGAAATTACCAGCGTCTTTCCAGAAGGAAAGGTAATTGAAAATGTACCATCGGCTTTTGTAACAACACCATTTGTTGTTCCTTTGACAATTACCGATGCATTGGCAATCGGTAATCCTTTTTCATCAGTCACTTTACCAGTGACGGTTCGTTGCGCTAATGCCTGAAATGCAAAAAACACAACTCCCATTAGGAGTAAAAATAATTTTTTCATGTGCAGTTAAGTTTTGGTATATAAAAGATGACAAAGTCCCTGTTAAGGGGCTTTGAAATTATATATAATTTTTCGAAAAAAATCAAAAATGGTTGTGTAGTAACTACGTAATGGTGTTATTTTTATCTAATCCGTTGCGTATAAAGCTCCCGGTATTTGCTTATTCCTGTTCATATTATAATGCTGTACCTGTCTGTAACCGCTATTAACCGGTTTGCCCGAAAATATGGCAGGGTTAACTTCGAGTTGAACAATATATAGAAGAATTTATACCCCATCGATATCCTGCTGACAGGAGACATCCCCCTGTTATAATAACCACCGCAAAACACTTGCGGCCGTCAATTTAGTTCCCTTTCAATTGCAGCTGATCATTTACCTTACGAAGGTCGTGTATAATCCACAGTACCACAAAACTCAGCAGGGCAGCAAAAAAGCACCATACAGAAATAACAAACCCATGGTAAAAGGTGATGGCAAAGAGATAAGAGACCAGGAATACCACTCCCAGCCATTTCATTTGTTTAATGCCGGAAAGAAAAGGAGTGAT
Source organism: Chitinophagaceae bacterium (assembly GCA_031441485.1). Lineage (GTDB taxonomy): Bacteria > Bacteroidota > Bacteroidia > Chitinophagales > Chitinophagaceae > JJ008. The sequence continues at coordinate 2,932 of JANOEQ010000113.1, read as the reverse complement.
TATAGTGGCCGCAATATACAGTATACTAAAAGCCACGATCAGGTTTTTTAGTAGCGGTGGGATAGCAAATTCATAATGCAGATGATTAGAAAGAACTGATGTCGAAGCGCCCGGACAGGTTGGACAAAACGGAGTAATTACTTCTGCAGGATAACTGAAAAGTACGGCACCAACGCCAATAGCCACAAAGGCTCCTATCCACACAAGGACCCGCATGATCTTTTTTCGTTTGGTTTCTTTTTCCAGTTTCCAGATGGTAAATGGTATCCAGAATGGCCAAACGGCCATGGCAAATACCAAAAATGCATAAGTGAAAAAAGTTTGCCAGCTTGCCAATGAAGGATCTTTTAAAGAAAGCCAGAGTAATCCTTCTGTACATTGCTGAATGGAGAAAAGCAAGGGGATCGTACCAAAAACTCTTTGCGGGTTCGTTTTGGCTTTTGAAAGGGTAACCACTCCAATGGTACCGAGTACGGCGCTGGCAGTGAAACTTGCAGTGGCGGAGAAACACATTTAATTGTTGGGTTTAGTTTGCGTAAGATAGGTTTTGTATTGCTATTCCGGGAAATCATGCTAATTTGATTTAAAATCAACAAGCATGAAAATATCTTTTGTCAGCCGCTTTATCCTTGTAATGTGCATGTCAGCCGTGAGTATGATTGCAATGGCACAGGCCACACGCACCTGGGTATCAGGAGTTGGTGATGATGTGAATCCCTGCAGCCGCACGGCGCCCTGTAAAACACTGGCCGGTGCCATCAGTAAAACGGCCGCAGGAGGAGAGATCAATGTTCTCGACCCGGGTGGATTTGGTGCTGTCACCATTACAAAATCAATTACGATAGATGGCGGCGGCATTATTGGCTCCATCCTTTCAAGTGGAACAAACGGAATTATCGTTAATGCCCCGAATGCGTTAGTCACCATCCGTAATTTTTCAATCAATGGTACAGGTACCACATTAGGCCCTAATGGCATTCGGGTACTCGCCGTTAAGAAACTGATTGTTGAAAATTGTGCCCTGTCTAATTTTTCTGGTAAAGGCATTGATGTCAATACAACCGCGGGGGCTGATATAGCGATCAGTAATGTGACCATTCACAATGCAGTTGATGGGATCAGTATTGTTGGTCCCGGAAGTTCTACTGGCACCACAGGGTTTACCGTGATAGCTGGATGTCATATCCAGGGGATACTGAATTCAGGTATCAGTATTGCCAGCGGAACGGCTACGGTCGGCAATTCTGTTATTTCAGGTTGCGGTACAGGAGTGGAGTCGAAAACAGGAGCAACGGCTCATATATCAGGAAACATTATAACCAATAACGCTACGGCTTTGAAGGGACCTGGTACGATCACTTCTGCGGCTAATAATTCAATAACAGGGAATACTGCACAGGGAGTAACGCCGACGGTGGTGAGTCTGAAGTGAGCGATTAGTAAATTATTAGCCGGGCTGCATTGCTGCTATCGGCTTCGTTGCGTCGCACACTTGTACGACAGTAACATGGATGGGCATTTTGTATGTTTCACTTTTGGTATCGAAAAGTCTTTAGGTCTGGTTGTTGGTGTAGTGGCTTAAAGGAGAAAGAGTTTGATTGTTGAACACCAACAATGGCGTAGATTACCAATAAATCAGTTTTGATGAAATAAACTCACAAATAATCAATTCAGTTACTGATTCAATAAATACAATAGTGTACTTCTTTTTATAAGGAATACATTTATATCCTATAGCAGCACGGACTGTCTCCCTGCAAACAGGATATGACTTTCTCGTATCAGCCATTCTGATGAAATAATCATACGCATCATCAGTAAACTTATCTGCGGTGGCAAGCAAACCTTTCGACTCAATAAACCAGGCGTTGGCAGCAATATTATCTGCTGCGGCTTGCTTTACGATTACTTTGCGGTAGCCCATTTCCTGATGAGTTTTTTACTGTATGCCCGGGCCTCTTCAACAGTAAATGCCTTGTCAGGCGCTGTTTTCAATGCAGCCTTCTTCTGTAAAGCCTGATATTCTTTTTCAGGTATCAGCACATATTTCTTTTTATCTATAACAATCTGCGTCATAAAATTTATTTGTTCTTTCAAATTTACAAAAATTATCGGGTGGGGCAAATTCTTGTTGAATCCGGCAATGCCCTGGCTTCACTCCACAACCCTGTTGATAATAGGAGTTCGCTTGTGTTGGGACACACAACTATTCACAGGCGAATCTCTCACTGCGATGGAATGTGTTAGGGAGGATTCGTCGGACTACGGAGTTGTTTTATAATTTGAGCCTGGTTCACTCTGCACACGGGTCATGCTGTGGGACTCGGCTGGGAAGTAGAGTATTCTATTTTCGATTTAATGATGCATCTATGATAATTTTTGTTTTAACTCATAGGTTATACTGTCACTAAACTCAAGCTTTGAAATTAGTATTGAGAGTTTGTCTTCCACATTTCTTCTTGCTTTATTCAACTCTTTAGACATTCTTGTGAAGCCTTCCCTGGTTTTTGAAATATTCAATACTTAATTATTTTTTGAGACATTTTTTACGCAATTGCCAGTATTTTTTCTCACCAACATTTCGAATTAAAGGTACTTCAAAAAAAAAGGGAAAACTTCCACAATGCTGAGCAGCGAACAGAACGTACAAGAGTGCGACGCAATGAAGCTGATACTAGCAATGCAGCTTGGTTCATAATCCCATCTCCAAATCAATCCATTTCCAAATCCCCAAATCACTTACCTTCACACCATGACAATCGAAAAATTGAATGATATGCGGTCCCGCATTGCCCTATCGTGTGGACACATTTTTTTGAACACGGAATGGACGGGTACGAAGGATAATAACGGATTTTTTCTGCTGCTACGCATCAGAAATTGGATGTTTTTTCGAATATTGTTAAGATCAAGAGGAAATCAATGAATCCTA
>JANOEQ010000112.1:0-28163 GCA_031441485.1 Chitinophagaceae bacterium | reverse complement strand
TATAAAATGGTTCGCTATAAACAGGAATTTAAACCCCTCGATGCTGACGAGTACCGCAAAAAATATAAAGACGCAAAAATTGCCTACCTGGAGAAACAACTACTCAAACTGAAGGCTGCTGCGTAATTGTTATATAGTAGGACATAGAGCAGATAGAAACACACATAGCTATTTAAAATAAAATATTGCCCTCTATATGTGTATTTCTTATGTTTTCTATTTTCTATGTGGCCAGAGTTGCGGAGCTACGGGAATGGTGCAAAAAATATTTGATGTTTAAACATTGATTTTGTATATTTGTACTCTAAATATTAAAAATGAAAATTGAAATAGTCTCCGGCAGCCCGCGGATCAATAGTGTTACCCGTCGTGTTGCTTTGCACCTGAAGAACCTGATAGCACAAACTACCCCTCACGAAGTGGATGTCATTGACATGAAAGACTGGGCCGTACCAGCCGTTCAATCCGTTTGGGTATCGCCGGATAAAGTACCGGTTGAGTTTCAACCACTGGCAAACAGGATTTTTGAAGCTGATGCCTACATACTGTTAACGCCTGAATACAATGGCAGCTACTCGCCTGCCATGAAAAACCTGCTGGACCATTTTCCAAAAAGGCACCATAAGCCATTTGGTATTGTAACTGCTTCACCGGGTGGCATGGGTGGTATTAGGGCTTCTCAGCAATTATTGCAATTGGTACCAGCCCTGTTTGGTATTGTCTCGCCTTACCTGCTTATCGTTCCGGCCGTGGATAAAAAATTCAACCCCGACGGAGATTTGCAGGATGAAGCATTTCAAAACAGTGTGAATAATTTTATAACAGAGTTTTTATGGCTCTCAGAAAGAATCATACCACAGGAAATACCGGTGGCATCAACCAGGGAGCAATAACAGCATCAAGGCATTTTCCTTTGTGCCTGCCTTTTCGGAGAGCAGATACTTATAGGACCCAGTGGGGAAAAATCATACGCCGCAAAAAATTAATTTACAAGAAAATAAAAATCATGGCTGATAAAAAAACAATCGAAGCAATTATTCCTCCACCGCCGCCACACATGGTGGGTGATGGATTCCGGGTGCATGGATTTTTTCCAGGCGGCCGTATTGATAAAAAACGAATGAGCCCTTTCTTTTTGATGGACTATAATTCAAAAGTAGATTTTTCGCCTACCGATAAACCACGGGGGGTGGGTGTGCATCCGCATCGTGGGTTTGAAACAGTTACCATTGCTTATCATGGCCGTATAGCCCACCACGACAGTGCCGGCAACAGTGGTGTAATAGGTGAAGGAGATGTACAATGGATGACCGCCGCCTCTGGTTTATTGCATAAAGAATACCATGAAGAATCTTTCAGCAAAGCCGGTGGTTTTTTTCAGATGGTGCAGCTATGGGTAAACCTGCCTGCAAGATATAAAATGACGCCTCCCAAATACCAGGAAATAGCAAATACCATTATGGGCAAACACATACTGGCTGCTGCTAAAGGAACAATAGAAGTAGTAGCCGGTGAATACAACGGTACAAAAGGACCCGCTTTCACCTTTACACCCATACAGGTATATAACGCAAGATTGAAAAAAGGAGCTGTTGTTGATTTACATTTTCCTGCCACTTACAATACCGGTATATTACTCGTGGAAGGCAGCGCCATTATAAATGGACAGGCTGTCGCCACCGATCATTTTGTATTATTCAGCAATGATGGTGAACTGATAACTATTGATGCAACAGAAGATGCAATACTGCTGGTATTATCCGGTGAGCCCATCAATGAACCCATTGCCCAATATGGCCCTTTCTTAATGAATACCCGGGAAGAACTGGAACAAGCCATCAGTGATGTGAGTGCAGGGAAGTTTGGGGTGCTGGAGGACTAAGGTGAATGGTCAATAGTGAATTCTGAATGGGGTATCTGAAAGTTTAGAAGGTCTTCGGTATTCACTATTGACCATTCACCATTAACTATTACCCGTTCTTCTTTTCAATAAAGGCAATAAGATTCTTTCTTGCATTATTCTGTATTTTCTTTTTCATCCAGCTCATCCAGCCGAATAATGCACCTTTCCAACCCAATGCCTGTGCTGCCCATACACTCAGTTTGAAAGCATCGCTGTGTTCAATTATTTTTCCATCCTTCAGCTTCATAAATGCTTTGATATTGTTAACCACCTTTCTCCCCGTTTTGGAAAAAGTATAGGTGGCCACCCAATTGCAGGTGGCATATTCATCATCCAGTAATTGGATATTGGAGAAAGTAAGTGAAAAATTCTTTGCATTCTTACATAACATTTCCCACATAGATGTTGCCTCCCCGCCTCTTAGAATACCAAATGCAGGGTCGCTGAAAACAATATCATCACTGTAGCAACTGTTCATCGTTTTGTCGTCAAGTTGCTGAAAGGCGGTATAAAATTTAATTATTATATCAGTATTTGTTTGCATGGCATAACTAATGAGGGTGAGAAAATAAGCCTGTTTTACTTTAATCGTTTAATATCAACTGCCCAAAGTTCAAGAGGGAAAATTAAGGTAAGTTTCCTGAGATACACTAAATTTAAAGCTTCAATATTAAAATATGAGAAAAATACACTTCTTTCTCCTGCTGGTTCTTTGGGTACCTGCTGCCAATGCCCAGACCGACCAGGATTCTGCCTGGATAAAAGAAAACTATACCAAGCTGGAACAATATATCCCGATGCGGGATGGTATAAAACTATTCACCGCCATTTATATTCCCAATGATAAAAGTGAAAAGCACCCACTGCTGATGGTGCGTACACCTTATTCCTGTGCCCCGTACGGCAAAGAATTTTCAGCAAGGATATTGAGCAGCTACTGGAAATATTATGCAAGAGAAAATTATATCATTATTATTCAGGATGTAAGGGGCCGCTGGATGAGTGAGGGGGATTTTGTGGATGTACGCCCTTTCAATAAAAATAAAACAGGTACCGAAATTGATGAAGCCAGCGATACGTATGATGCAATTGACTGGTGTGTAAAAAATTTACCCGGCAATAATGGCAATGTGGGCATATTCGGCATTTCATACCCCGGGTTTTATGCCACCATGGCTGCAGCCAGTAATCATCCGGCATTGAAAGCAGTAAGCCCGCAGGCACCTGTTACGAATTGGTTTCTGGGTGATGATTTTCATCATAACGGGGCCTTTTTTCAAATGGATGGGTTTAGTTTTTATTCTGGTTTTGGCAAGCCAAGACCCAAACCCACCACTGTTGGTTTGCCGGGATTTAATTTTCCCATCCGGGATAATTATAAGTTCTACCTGGAAAATCCGTTGCCCAAACTGATGCAGTATATGAATGATAGTGTACAGTTCTGGAAAGACCTGTATGCACATCCCAACTATGATGACTGGTGGAAAGCAAGGGATGCCCGAAATGCGATGTACAATGTAAAACCAGCCATGCTGGTGGTGGGTGGATTATTTGATGCGGAAGATTGCTGGGGCGCCTGGAATTTATACAAGGCCATCGAAAAACAAAACCCCGGTGCAAAAAATAGTATTGTGATGGGCCCCTGGTCGCATGGTCAATGGGGTACTAATGATGGAACAAGGATGGGCAATATAAAATTTGACAGCAATACTTCACAGTGGTATCAAAATAATATTGAACTGCCTTTCTTTAATTATTACCTGAAAGGGAAAGGCGATGATCCTAAAATAGCAGAGGCCACTATCTTTTTTTCCGGGGAAAATAAATGGCGGAAATTAGAACAATGGCCTCCCCAGGGAAGCGGAAGAGATATTTATTTAGCAGCAAACGGAGTCCTTTCCTGGAACATGCCCGGTATACAAAAAAGCTTTACTGAATATATAAGCGACCCGGCCCATCCTGTTCCCTATACCGAAGATGTGCATTTTCAGCGAACCAGGGAATACATGACCGATGATCAGCGTTTTGCGTCCCGACGGCCGGATGTACTCACTTTTGAAACTGATGCACTTGAAGAAGACCTTACACTGGCCGGTGCAGTGATGGCCAATCTTAAAGTAAGTATAAGCGGCACAGATGCAGACTTTGTAGTAAAAGTGATTGACGTTTTCCCTGATAATTTCCGGTATCCCGGTGAGATTCAGCAGGCAGGCCGAAGTGGTGGCGGATCTTATCCTTTGAATGGCTACCAAATGCTGGTGCGGGGAGAAATCATGCGGGGCAAGTTCCACAACAGCATGGAAGCGCCAGCCCCCTTTAAACCGGGAAAAATAGAAACCGTAAAGTTTGAATTACCTGATATTGCACACACATTTAAAAAAGGCCATAAACTGATGATACAGGTACAGAGCAGTTGGTTCCCCCTGTCTGACAGAAACCCGCAACAGTTTATGAATATATATGAAGCCACACTGGCTGATTTTCAGAAAGCAACCATCCGTATCTTTCATGATGCGGTGAATACAAGCACCATTTATTTACCAATAACAAAGTAAAAAAAATACATGCGATCAAAAATAGCCCTGGTGATAAGTCAATCATGTTTTGCCGGATGCCTCTCAACGAATACAAAAGCTATCCCACAAAGACCACGAAGCCCACAAAGCCTTTTCTTTGTGTCTTTGTGGAAAAATTGTTTGCGTCGTATCAGACTTGACACGACACTAGTGCTGATAATTATTTCTATCAATGCTACAGCCCAGCCCATATCCATTATTCCGCAACCGGTCACTATTAAAAGGATAGATGAGAATAAAACATTCAGCATTTCTTCTGCCACACAGATTGTGCTGGAAGGGGGCAACCTGGAAAAATCGGCTGCTTATCTAAATGAGCACCTTAAAAAGTATTACCGGTTTTCATTGAAAGTGGTAAAAAATTCCCGTTCAGACAATTCGATACGTCTCAATTATGAGCGTATGGATAAAAAATTTCCGGGTGCCTATATGCTTCGGATAGATGAAAAAGGTGCTTATTTAGCGGGCGATAATGAGACAGGTGTATTCAACGGCATTCAATCTTTGATTCAGTTATTGCCGGTGCCGGATACAAAACTTACAATGCCTCCTGCCAAACTAAGTCTGCCATTTGTATTTATTGATGATGAACCCCGTTTTGCGTACCGGGGCATGCATCTGGATGTGGGCCGTCATTTCTTTCCGGTATCCTTTATTAAACAATATATAGATTACCTGGCCCTGCATAAATTCAATAAGTTTCACTGGCACCTGACAGAAGACCAGGGCTGGCGGATTGAAATAAAAAAATATCCCAAACTCACACAGGTGGGTGCATGGAGAAGTGGCACCATCATTGGCCGTTATCCCGGTACCGGAAATGATAAAGAGAAATATGGCGGTTTTTATACCCAGGCCGAAATAAAAGAAGTGGTGAAGTATGCGGCCAACCGTTATATTGATATCATTCCTGAAATTGAAATGCCCGGACATTCTTCTGCTGCCATAGCAGCGTATCCGCAACTAAGCTGTTTTCCAGAAATACCTACATCAAATTATTTTCCTAAAGCTTGTGAATGGAATGGCCCAGTAACCGGTAAACAGGTACAACAAACCTGGGGTGTATTTGATGATGTGTTTTGTGCCGGCAATGACAGCACATTTACCTTTCTGCAAAATGTACTGGATGAAGTACTGGCATTGTTCCCTTCCAAATATATACATGTGGGTGGTGATGAATGCCCGAAGGAAAACTGGAAAAAATGTACAAAATGCCAGCAGCGCATTGCTGCAGAACATTTAACTGATGAACATCACCTGCAAAGCTATTTTATACAGCGGATAGAAAAATACCTGAACAATAAAGGAAGATCATTGATTGGTTGGGATGAAATTTTGGAAGGAGGACTGGCCCCCAATGCTGCGGTGATGAGCTGGCGGGGAGAAACCGGTGGCATTGAAGCGGCAAGACAAAAGCATGAAGTGATCATGACACCCGGCAATCCCGTATATTTTGATCATTTGCAAAGTGAGAATGAAGACTCTGTGACCATTGGCGGTTTTAATTCATTGGATAAAGTATATGCGTATGAACCCATTCCGGCTAAATTGAATGAAACGGAAGCAACATTTATACTCGGTGCCCAGGCCAATGTGTGGACAGAATACATGAAGAATACTGCAAAGGTTGAATATATGGTCTTCCCCCGTATGAGTGCATTGAGTGAAGTGCTGTGGAGTAAGAAGGAAAATAAAAACTGGGATGCATTTCAGCAAAAATTACTGGTTCAGTTTAAAAGATATGATTTGTGGAAGGTGAATTACAGTAAGGCGTATTTTGATTTGAAAGCAACGATAATACCATCAGAAGATAATAACGGCGTTTTATGGAAGCTTGAAAAAAAGAGCGGCACTATCCATTACAATAAAAAACTGGAGATAAATGACCCTCCAAACCCTCCGGCATTCAATACCTACACAACACCTGTTCTGATTACCAGAAGCGGAGAATATAATGGATGGTCAGTGGAGAATGGCCACCATTTGAATAATACAATAACTCAAAACTTCCATTTCAACAAAGCCACTGGCAAAAAAATAACGTTAACCAATCCCGCTTCTCCCAGCTACCCTGGTGATGGCGCATTCACCTTAGTAAACGGTGTGCAAAATGAAAAAGGAATGGGCAGAACCAAAGAGTTCCTTGGTTTTAGTGGCACCGATTGTGAAGCCGTAATTGAGTTGGGCAAATCCGAAACGATCAGTAAAGTGGTGATCCATTCTTTACATCAGAAAAGCAGCTGGATATGGCGGCCCATGACACTCGAAGTTTTTGTGATGGAGGCAACTGGGAATTATAAATCGGTGGGGCTTACCGATGACTTTATTGCGCCGGAACAAGGCATTAAAAACGGGACGGTAACGGTTAGTTTTCCAACGATGCAAACAAAAGCCGTGAAGGTGCTGATCAAAAACTGGGGCGAAATACCAGCTGGTGAAGCCGGTGCCGGTAATAAAGCCTGGTTGTTTGTAGATGAGATTGAAGTAAACTGATACAAACATCAGTTAAATAATAAAAAACACAAATACCGGTTACAAAAAGCAACAAATACGCACTTTACTTAAACTACTGTCGTGTCAAGTCTGATATGACGCAAATAATTATCCCACAAAGACACAAAGAAAAGACTTTGTGGGCTTCGTGGGATAGCTTTTGTATTCGTTGAGAGGTATCCGACAAAACATGATTGACTTAACACTAGAGATATGTTTAAAACAGTGATGATTTTGCTTATATCAGGGCTTTCGGCAAATGCACAGACTAAAAGTCTTTTAAATCCCGAAAACCTTCACATCAACTGGCAGTTCCTTACTAATAACTATAACCAGGCTGATCAAACTGCTGCCCGCCTGACAATAAAAAATAACAGTAAAAAACAATCTCTTCCTGTTTCCGGATGGACCATTTATTTTAATGCTGTAAGGGATATAGTAAAAAAAGAAACGGGAAAAGGATTAGAGATATCCCGGTTAAAGGGTGATCTATTTCAAATCCGGCCTGTACCAGCATTCAAAGGCCTGGCACCAGGCGACAGTATTGCCATTGATTACATTTCGGAAAATTGGATATTTAATTATACCGAAGCGCCCCGTGGTTTTTATCTTGTGTGGGATAAAGCTCCTGCTATGCCTGCGGCCATTCCGAACGTGTATTTTCAATTTCCCTCTTCTGCAAAACCATTCAGTATATCCCCGAATGATAATACCGGGGCCATTACTCCTGAACAGATTTATTATCAGAATAAATACATAACAGATCTCCCGGAAAAAGATATCCCCCTGGTTTTTCCCACCCCTGTTTCGTTTACAAAAATGCCGGGAACATTGACAATCAGTTCCGGGATAAAAATCATCGCCGATAACCAGTTTGCTGCAGAAGCCAGGTCTCTTGAAAAAGAAATAAGCAGTTTTTGGAAGAAAGACAGTAAACCGGCACCTGCCTCTTCTGCTGCTGTTCATTTACACTATGCTTCAAAATATAAAGAAGAAGAATACTCCCTTACTATTAATGAAACCGGTATTCATATTTTCGCAGCACAACCTGCCGGAATATTTTATGGCATTCAAACATTAAAATGCCTCTTTCCATTAGAGGCCTGGAAAAATTCGTTGACAGAAATGGTATTGCCTTTTCTGCAAATCAGTGATGCACCCCGTTTTTCATACAGGGGTCTGCTGATAGATGTTGCCCGTAATTTTCAATCCAAAGAGCAACTGTTAAAGATGCTGAACTGGATGGCCATGTATAAATTAAATAAGCTGCACCTGCATTTCAGTGATGATGAAGCATGGAGAATTGAAATACCAGGCCTGCCGGAATTAACCCAAACAGGTGTGCGGCGTGAACATTCCAGGGATTATTCTGCCAGCATTCAACCCACGTATGGTTCAGGCGGCCCATTGAATAAAATGCAAAGCGGGTATTATACCCGTAACGATTATATTGAAATAGTACAGTACGCTAAAGAGAGGCATATTGAAGTAATACCTGAAATTGAAAGTCCCGGCCATGCAAGAGCAGCTATTATTGCTATGAAAGTGCGGTTTGACCGTTTAGTAAAAGAAGGGAAACAGGAACAGGCTTCACAATTTATACTTCATGATATTAATGATTCATCTTCGTACAACTCGGTCCAGAATTATTCTGACAATGTAATGTGTATCGGGCTTCCTTCTGTATACACGTTTATTGAAACAGTAGCTGATGCATTTATAAAAATGCACCGGGAAGCAGGAAGCCCCCTGAAAAAAATTCACATGGGCGGGGATGAAGTGCCCGCAGGTGTTTGGGAAAAATCTCCTGTGTGCAGGGCGTTACTGAAAAAAAATACGGAGTATAAAAATGCAGGAGATCTGTGGAGGTATTACTGGAAAAAAATAAACCAGGTTTTGACAGTAAGAGGGCTGTCTGTTTCAGGTTGGGAGGAAGTAGGTATGCGGCCTACCCTGCTTGACGGCAATCCGAAAATGATGGTAAACCCTGAATTCAGCCAAAGTAACTTTACAACTTATGTATGGAATAATGTAATAGGCTTTGGGTCTGAAGATCTTCCTTATCGCTTAGCGAATGGCGGCTATAAAGTTATTTTATGCCCTGTCTCCAATTTATATTTTGATTTGGCTTATCAAAAAGATTTTTATGAACCGGGATATTACTGGGGCGGTTTTTTAGATGTTGACAAACCTTTTTATTTTATTCCGTTTGATTACTATAAAAATACCAAAGTTGACCGCAATGGAAATCCGGTTGACCCTTCAATATTTATTGGTAAAGACCGGCTGACAGAATATGGGAAACAAAATATTATGGGCATACAGGGTCATCTCTGGAGTGAAAATATTACGTCTTCGCAATTGCTGGAATACCAGGCTTTTCCAAAACTATTGGGATTAGCAGAAAGGGCCTGGGCTGCAGACCCGGAATGGGCAACAGAGAAAGACAAAGCTAAAAGTGAATTACTTTATCAAAAAGCATGGAATGAATTTGCAAATATTTCAGGAAAAAGAGAACTAACCAAACTGGCCTGGTACCAGGGAGGTGCTCAATTTAGAATTCCAACTGTTGGTGCAACAATTAATAATGGTGAGGCAGTTGCAAATATTCAATTACCGGGTATGCAAATAAGATATACTGCTGATGGAACAGAGCCGGGTATTAAAAGCCCTCTTTATTCAGTACCAGTTAAAGAAAAAGGGGTTATTACATTTAGGGCTTTTGATGATAAAGGCCGCGGCGGCAGAAGTATAAGGATTGAAAATAAGTAAGTTTAAAGTAAAAGGCATCTCTAAAGAGACTCCTGAAAACTGCAGTACATACTTTTAATTAATTCACAAATACTTCATCAGTAAATACCCAGCCTTTCTCCCCTTTGCCCGGATGCCATAAAGGCAATTTTGCCACTGGCACAGCAATCACTTTTAAATATTTTAGTGTAACAGGCGTAAAAGGCAATTCGAAGGCCTTCAGATACGCAGGCTGTATCATAGTTGGTTGCTGTGGCGTGATGCGGCCAAGCAATTTTAAATGGTCTGCATCATCGCCTCCCCAAACCTCCACAGAAACCGGAGGCATTATATACCCGCCTATATCAGCTAATGTACTCAGCGTTACACTTTTTATATTTACCGGTGAAGTAAATAAAAGCAGCGTTTCCATTTTATTTTTCCTAAAGCCCAGCCATTTACCGCTTTTAAAATTACTGACTTCGCCTTTTACCAGGTCACTTAGTGTTTTTGGGCCATCGCCTTTATATTGTTCATCAGCCGGCAGCAGGTTTATCACAGAATCGGCTGTATATTTTGAACTGAAAAAATAATTTTCAAAAACCGCACTGCTTACCCAGCCTTTTTTAAAAGCTTTGGCTTTTACTGTTACATTATTAGTGAGTACAATATTGTTATTGTATTCCGGTGAAGTAATACTGTCCGGCTCGGTGCCATCCAGCGTATAACGGATACTTACTCCGTTTATATAATGCCTTAGTTTTAATATGACAGGGGTGCTGATAATCTGTTCTTCATTTAAAAGAATAGGCGGCGTTAATTTTAAGATGGTTGTATCACCATTAAATCCTTTTTCGAAAGTAATATCCTGCATTGTATTTTTTAATACGGCTATATCTGATTCTGTAAGTGCGGTGTTCCAGATAAAAAGGCGGGATAATTTCTTAAGAGACGACAACTTAAGTATATCTTCTTTTTTTATTGCTGTTCCTGATAAAGAAAGCTGGCGCAATTCCTTTAGTTTATTCAGTTCATCTAAAGCACTGCCAGTGATATTGGTAAAGGAGAGGTTTAGCTTTCGTAAACTGCTGAACTGGCTGATGATTTTTAATTCCTCATCTTTCACGGGCATTTTATTTAAACTTAAATTTACCACCTGTTCCTTTACCGTTAACAGTTCCTTTAATTGCTCAGGCAGATAAGATTGCGTACTAAAAAATTCAGCCCCCAATGCAGGCGACCCTTTGGCCAATGGGGCCACCACCCTGTAATTGGTGTTTAGGTTTTTTATTTTCTTATCGGCTGCTGCCGCAAAATCATACTCATCTGTTTCAATAGTATTAAAAACAGAGCCGGCAATTAAATAAAGGGGGTCAGTTGCGGCCAGGTCCATTACCTTAGTTTTAAAATCGGCACCTCCTTTTATCCATAAATACAGGATCTGAATTTCCTGATCAGTTAACTGTGGTTTACCTGATGGCGGCATGTGTTTTTTTGCACCGGCAGGTAAATGCACCCTGCTTAATAATAAACCATAATTGGCGGCTGTGCTGTCCCATAGCTTCCCGTTTTTTCCGCCTTTTAATAATAGCTCTTCTGTTTCCATCACCAGCTGGCCCCTGGCTTTTTTTGTGTTATGACAACTGTAGCATTTTACCTGTAAAACAGGCAGCACCATATTGGTATATACTATTGCATTCTCCATTAATACTTTTTGCGGTTGCTTTTCGGGCATAATGGGAGCCAGCAAAAAATTTTGTCCATGTGAAATCTCTGCGCCCTGGTGACCGGCAAAAATTATAACTACCAAACTTATTACAGATACGGAAGCGTTTAGCCGGTTGATACTTTTTATTTTCTCCCGGCAGGCATACCAGAGTAAGGTAATGATGGAAACACCGGCACCACTCCATTTATGCCATTGCAGAGCCGCTGTATCGTACCCATCTTCTTTTGAAAGAAATAACCCCATCAAAGCCGTAAAGGCTGCCGTAACGGCCGATAAGAGTAATAACCAATCCCCAAACTTTTTACCAGCATCATTTACATTAATTCTTCTATCAATAAATAAAGTCCAGAAAATATACAGTACCAGTAAAGTGATAGGAAAATGAAGCATTAACGGATGCATACGACCCATTACCTGCAGCCAGGAAGGTATTGCCAGCCTGCTCTCGAAAATTAAACAAAACACCAACAGGCAGTTGATGGCAAAACAAATATTGAAAATGATATTTCTGCTGCGGTCCATACTAATATACTTTTATTTCATCTATAAACATCCAGGCATGTTCCCCTTTAGCAGGATGCCAGGCGGGGATTTTTTTCTTTACCAGGATGCTGATCAGGATTTTATCCGTTCTTACTTTATTTTTTGTTTTGATAATGTGATAGTTACAGTGGCTCCCCGGTGTTTCTTTATCCGCAGGTAACTTTCGCTTCCCAAAAAGCTGAAAACTGTTTGACTTTTTCTCAAACCAATATACAATTACATCGTCGGGTAGAAATACCCAGCTGCTTTCATTTTGTAAAAAATTAATTAATACGCTGCTTATCACCTGCTTTTTATACATACTCAGTGTTACAGTTACCGTATCACAGAGATAACCCATCCAGGTAGTACTGCTTAACTGTTCAACACCACCTTTATTATCTATCAATGTATTTGCACCGTTGCCAGGATATTTTTCATTGGGTGTTGTTTGCTGTATTGATTGCACGGCCTTTCCTTCTTTAATAAAAGTAACTGCAACTGTTTCTGAAGGACGATAATTATTTCCAAATGCGCCGGCCTTTAACGTTGTAAAATTATTTTTAACAGGTATTGGTTTTGTGTAAACAGGATCCTGTACTGATGGCGTCCGGTTATTCAGTGTGTAATGCACCGCTGTGCCGCTTTGTGCAAATTTTATTTCAACCATAGTTTTACCGCAGAAGAAAACAGAGTTATACTTCAATAATGGTGGCGCCAGTTGAAAAGTATCCTGCGCAAAAAGCGGATACGAAATGCTGAGTAAAAGTAATAAAATGATATTTCTCATTATACGACCGGGGTTAATTTGTATGGATAAACATGCCCTGAATTCCATTGTGCCACATACAAATTCTCTTCCTCATCAATACATACATCATGCGGATATTGAAAAGCCCTGATGGTTTGATACATTTCATCCGGGATATTATTATTGTACGCCGGCTGGCTTCCGGCAATGTTGGAAACTACTTTGTTGTTTTTATCCAAAATTGTTACAAAACCTGATTGTTGCCATAGCCTGCTCTGGCTTTGCAGTACTGCAGCATATAAAAAGTCGCCTTTGATTACCGGGCGGCATACCCATGCACCTGGTAATGAAATTGTATCAATATATCCCCCTTCTGGTGTGTACCGTTTAAATGCATTTTGTTCCCTGGAAGTAACAATTATTGCAGGGTTATTTTTATCGCGGTTATCATAACAAATGCCATGCGCATTTCGTAAATGTTTTTCTTCTGTACCTCTCCCACCCCAATGCCTGATATAGGTTCCTTTATAATTGTACTGAATAATAAAATCTTTTCCATACCCATCGGCTACAAAAATATCTCCATTAGGTGCAATGGCTGTTTCGGTAGGCACATATTCTTCTGCTTTGCTGTATTCGCCGGTTTCTTCAGGATAGTCCAATGTAAGCAGTACCCGTCCTTCCAGCGTGGTTTTAATTACCTGGTGCCTGTTATTATCACAAATAAATAATACTTCTTCGCCATTTTCGTTAAATAAAGTCAATCCGTGTGCGCCGGGATATTCGCTGCCCCATGTTGTAATCAGTTTTCCTTTTTTATCATAAATAATAACATTGTTTTTAGTTTCATTGGTGAGCAGTATAATTCTTCCCCGGCTATCCTGCACCATTTCATGACAATCTTTTACGGGATAGCGGTTAAAATCCAATGCACCCCATTTAGTATCGAGGCGATAGCGCTTGTTATTATGCCCGAATATGATTTCCTCCTTTGCTTTTCCTTTCAGTACTGATGGCATGCAGGCAAAGCCACAGGTAACAATGGATGATTGCTCAATAAATTTTCTGCGGTTCATAAAAATATTTCGACAATAGACATACTAATCCTTTACGCTGATTTATGCAATCAATCCTTTCACAACTTCCCCGGAAACATCTGTCAAACGATAGCGCCTTCCCAAATGTTTGTATGTAAGCTGTTCATGACTTAAACCCATCAGGTTTAAAACCGTGGCATGAAAATCATGCACATGCACCGGGTCTTTTGCAATATTATAACCAAACTCATCTGTTTCGCCGTACACTCCGGGCTTTACGCCACCGCCTGCCATCCAAATTGTAAAACATCTTGGATGATGGTCTCTTCCATAATTATCTTTAGTTAAAGTACCCTGGCAATAATTGGTCCTGCCAAACTCGCCGCCCCATATCACCAGTGTTTCGTCTAACAGGCCCCGTTGTTTTAAATCTGTAATTAATGCAGCGCTTGCCTGGTCCACATCCTGGCATTGCCCGCGGATTTCAGCGGGTAAATTATTGTGTCCATCCCATCCCTGGTGATACAACTGCACAAAACGAACACCGTTTTCAGAAAGCTTACGGGCCAGCAGGCAATTAGCTGCATACGTGCCGGGAACCAAACATTCGGGTCCGTATAACTTTATAATACTTTCAGGCTCTTTACTCATGTCAGTTATTTCAGGCACTGCAGTTTGCATCCGGTATGCCATTTCATACTGCTGAATTTTGGTATTAATTTCCGGGTCACCAAATTCCTTATACGATTCTTCATTCAGTTCATTTACCTTATCCAGCATTTTTCTTCTGTCTTCTTTGCTAATACTTCCGGGATTGTTCAGGTACAATACCGGATTATCCCCGCTGCTGAACTGCACTCCCTGGTGAATAGAATCTAAAAAACCGTTCGTCCATAATTTTGAATACACTCCCTGGCCATTGCCTTTACCTTTTGACAGTAATACACAGAATGCAGGCAAATTTTTATTCTCACTTCCCAACCCATAACTTAACCAGGAGCCCATACTTGGCCGGTTACCCACTTGTGCACCCGTCTGAAAAAAAGTTAATGCAGGGTCGTGATTGATTGCTTCAGTGAACATTGATTTTATTATACATAAATCAGCTGCGATTGAAGAAGTATAGGGCAACAAGTCGCTAAACCATGCACCTGTTTCTCCGTATTGTTTAAAATTAAAAACGCTTCCTGCCAGGGGAAATTTTTTCTGATCGGCTGTCATACCGGTTAACCGCTGACCCATGCGTATGGATGCGGGAAGGTCCTGCCCAAACAGTTCCTGCAGTTTGGGTTTGTAATCAAATAAATCCAGCTGCGATGGAGCACCGTTTTGAAATAAATAAATGATCCGTTTTGCCCTGGGGGCAAAATGCGGAAGGCCTGCCATCAGCGTTTCTTCATCCCTGCTGTCAGTAAACAAATCGGGGATTAATAATGAACCTAATGCAACACTGCCTATACCCAAACTCAGCCTTGATAAAAATCTGCGGCGGTTTAAAGTAAGGTTATGCTCTAAAATTTCTTTACTCATGTTCAGCTTTTTGTTATGGCCTCTTCCATGTTATAAATGGTGTTGACAGTTTTCATCAGGGCTGCAAAAGTGTTTATGTCTGCTATTTCTTTTTCAGGATACTCTCCCGCTTTTACGGTTGCTTTTGCATCTGCTTTTTTTTGCTGAAATAACTGCAATTGGTCTGCAAAATAAGTTGTGAGAATTTCTTTTTCTTTTGAGTTTGTTTTACGGCAAATAATTAATCGAAATGCTTTTTGTATTTTTTCATCTGTATTTGATTGTTCAATCATTAATTGCTGTGCCAATACTCTTGAGGCTTCCAGTACGGTGGGGTCATTCATCATTATCAATGCCTGCAAAGGTGTATTTGTTTTAGAACGTTTCACTTCGCACTGGTCACGGTTGCTGGCATCAAATAACGCCATACCCGGAGGCGGAATGGTTAACTTAATAAAAGTGTACATCCCCCTGCGGTACAGATCTTCACCTTTATCCTGCTTGTATGTTGCCAGCACGCCCCTGCCAGATGTGGCACCTTCCCATAGACCTTTGGGCTGGTAAGGTTTTACACTCGGTCCACCAATTGTCTTTACCAGCAATCCACTGCTGCTTAAAACTACATCACGAACAAATTCGGCTGATAACCGGTTCCTTGGCCCTCTTGATAAATATATGTTATCAGGGTCTTTCTTTTGTTTTTCATCAGTTGTTTTTACTGATTGCCTGTATGTACCCGATAGTACGATTTGCTTTATCAGCCGTTTAATGTTCCATCCATTTTCCATAAAATCAACAGCCAGCCAGTCCAGTAATTCAGGATGAGAGGGCAGTTCTCCCTGCATTCCAAAGTCGCCGGAAGTTTTTACAATACCTCTTCCGAAAAATTCCTGCCATATTTGGTTTACAAAAACCCTTGCAGTTAGTGGATTTTGTTTGTCAGTTGTCCATTGGGACAAACCAAGCCTGTTACGTTCATATCTTGTATGATCAAACTTCATCACAGCCGGAATAGCTGAAGGCAGCAGTGCTTCTCCCGCCGGTTTATCATACACACCACGGTTTAGGAGATACGTTTTACGTAAGGTATCTTCAGCCATTACTGACACAGTCATCATTCCGGTATCCTTTTTATTGATGAAGGATAAAACATTTCGTATTTCTTCGTCGCTGATTTCAAGGATGGGATATTTAGCCGGTTTTGAAACACTTACATCTCCCTCATATCCTTTTTCTTTGGTGTTGTTGAAAAAAGCCAGTAAGGAATAATAATCTTTTTGTTTAAAAGGATCGTATTTATGGTCGTGGCACTGGGCACATTCAATGGTAATACCCTGTATGCCTTTACCAAAAGTTTTTGTTTTATCAATTAAGTATTCCATACGGTATTCTTCCGGAATCACGCCACCTTCTTCGGTGTATTTATGATTACGGAAAAAGCCGGTGGCCAGTATTTGTTCTTTGGTGGCTTCGGGCAACATATCACCGGCTATCTGCCAGGTCAGGAACTGATCGTAAGGTATATTCTTATTAAATGCATGAATAACCCAGTCTCTCCAGGGCCACTGTGTCCTTATATTATCATCCTGGTAACCATAACTGTCGGCATACCTTGCCACATCCAGCCAGTGTACTGCCATCTTTTCCCCGTATTGAGGCGTGTTGAGTAATTCATCCACTATCTTTTCATAAGCCCTGGTGGATTTATCATTCAGTAGTTTATCCATCATCTCAATGGATGGCGGTAATCCTGTAATATCCAGTGAAACCCTTTTAAGCAGCCGCTCTTTGTCAGCTTCTTCATTAGCGGTTAACCCTTTTTCTTCCAATTTATTTTCAATAAAAAAATCAATTTCATTTTTAACCCATTTTTTATTTTCAATTTCTGGCAGCGGCTTTTTTTGAGGCGGAATAAATGCCCAGTGTGTTTCATATTTTGCACCCTGCTCAATCCATTTCTTTAGCAATGCTATTTCATATTGTGTAAGTACTCCTAAATGTCCTTCGGGTGAAGGCATCATATAGGAAGTATCATCAGAAGAAATTCTTTTATATAGTTCAGATTCCCCGGGCTTGCCGGGTATAATGGCAAAGGCACCTTTGGTTTCTGTAAGCGGGGCATAGGCACTGTCGGCGATATCCAATCTTAAATGGGCCTCTCTTTTATTGGCATCGGGGCCATGGCATTTAAAACACTTGTCGGAAAGTATGGGACGTATATGGAAATTATAGCTGACTGTCCGGGGTAAGTCAGTATCTTCTTTCCCGTTTTTATTAAAACAGGAAAAAAAACTGGTAACAGAGAAGAAAAAAAGTAAACCTATAATTATTACACTATTTTTCATGATGGCTTTTAACTGGCTTATAAAGTTAATTATTATTCATTCCCCCTGATCTATTATTTAAACGAATAGGCAACCGCCTTACTATTATTCATTCCAAATATTATTTTATCGCCAACCTGTTCCAGGCTTCTGTTATTACCCTGTATATTCAAGCCGCTTTGCCATTGGGGCAAATAGGCAAAATTCCCTTTGCCATCTCCCAATAATAACATGGCATGGCTGGCATCGTAACGGCTGAATTTAATACGGGTAAATGTGTTGTTACCTGCCAGTATTAAATCTTTATTCCCATCCTTATTTACATCCACTGCAATAATGCCATAAACCGGTGCATACTGTACTTCCCCCGGCAGTTCCCTTACAATAAATTCATTTCCCGAATTTTCTAAATATACAGTAGCAAGATTATCAGCCTTTACTTCTCCGGTATTTTCCAGTTGCTCTTTCGAAAACATATTTTCCCTGGTAATATCTGCATAGGCGTCATAATATAAATATTTTTTATTCAGCATGGGTACCTGCTGCACAATATCATCCCTTGAAAAAGCCGGGTAAGAAGTGTTGCCAATAAAATAAAACATAAACGGATCAACAGAACCATTCCCGTCAAAGTCTTTATAATAAAGGCTTATCGGTTTTTGTTTATCCGCCCTAAACTGGTTGTTCATCCCCTGGTTGCCAATAACCAGGTCTGTATCACCATCTTTATCAAGATCATCAGCATAAATTCTATTCCACCAACCGGCAGCAGCAAATTTTATATAGGTTGCAGAAGCATCAATAAATTTCCCTTTTTGATTGATAAATACTTTTATTGACATCCATTCTCCCACCACTATCAAATCCTTTATTCCATCTTTATTTACATCTGTAAAGACAGCATCAGTGACCATACCAACATGTGCAATTGATGAACAAACAGAAGAAGTTGCATCAATAAAATTGCCTTTACCCTCATTAAGCAGTATTTTACTTTCAGGCGCAGCAGGATACAGCCCCGACACACATCTTCCGCCAATAAACAGGTCCCTATCGCCATCGCCATCAATATCTGCTGCTTTAACACAACCCGTACTAATACCCATAACGGGCAACGCATTTTCTTTTTTTGTAAAATTCCCGATACCATCGTTTATGTAAAGCCTGTCCTGCAAAGCAGGGTCATCTGGCACAAATTCATAACCGCCACTGCCCACATATAAATCCATATCCCGGTCATTATCGGCATCAAAAAATGCAGCTGCCACATCTTCACTCATGGCATCCTTTGCAAAAGTCACTTGTGGATTTGCTATAAATTTTCCCGCAGCCGTTTGCAGAAATAATTGTGCAGACTGCCCCTTTGCACCTCCAATAAAAATATCTTCCCTGCCATCCTTATTTATATCTGCCTTAGCCATGCATGGCCCCTGTCTTGATAAATAGTTAGGCAACAATCCCTGTACAGTAAAATCGTTAAAATCATTTTCAATATGTGTAAAATTAATTACGGCAGAATCCCCCGTGAATACTGTTTTTATATTATTTGCCTGATAATTCCAGGCCGCTGTTGCATCACTTTGCCTGATGGAAAGTGTTTGATTGGTTTTTACATTTGTAAAAAGTTGTGTTTTATCGTTATTCCAGATTACTCTTACAGAATCTACAGCAGCATTTTTACCCAACCCAAAATTAAGGATTGCATCAACGGATGAGCAGTATCCTCTTACCGGGTTTTGTTCCTGGTAAAATATTTTGCCTCCCTGCATTACCATTATTTTTGCGCCAAAGCCCAGGCTATTTTCTTTTTCCCCCTGCAATTCTATTTTAAGGAAATTATTCCTGCCTGTTGTTTCGGCATTATTACTATAAACTCCTGCATAGTCGTCCGTATTATTTGTAATTAAATCCATATCGCCATCATTATCCAAATCGGCATATACAGCTCCATGTGACAATGTCTTCTCCGTTAACCCCCAATCGGCTATTTTATTTACAAATTTATCTTCGCCGGTATTTTGATAAATATAATTTTCTGTTTTAATACCGGGCATGTGCGAAATGTATTCTGCGGCACTAACAGCGTTTCCGCCCTGCTGCATTTTCATAGACTGGTCCATCGAGTATTTTACAAACTGGATATCTGTATTATCTCTCTTGTACCCGTTGCTGACAAATAAATCTTTCATTCCATCATTATCAAAATCACATAACAAAGGGCTCCAGCTCCAGTCGGTATTAGAAACTCCTGCCAGTTGTCCTATTTCGCTAAAGCTGCCATCGCCATTATTTTTTTGCAAACTGTTTTTCATGTACTGGTAAGGCATCCCTTTTTGAAACAGGGGGTTGTACTGGTCAAACCCATCGGTACCCATGTGCATTTTCTGTGCATGGTTTCCTTCGGGAAGCATATCAAGTTCCATCACATCGGGCAGGGCATCGTTATTATAATCGGCCACATCAATACCCATTGCATAGAGTGATGTGTGTGAAAAGCTTTTGTTTAATTGTTCAGTAAAAGTGCCGTTGTGGTTATTGACAAAATAATAATCGGGTTCTTTAAAATCGTTAGCTATATAAATATCCGGCCATCCGTCTTTATTAATATCTGCTGTGCTTACACTTAAGCTAAAACTTAAAGGATTGGATGTAATGCCGGCCAGTGCAGATACATTATTAAAATACCCGCTATCGTTTCTGAATAATTTATTGCGCAAGGTACTGTCTGCTTCCCGGTTCCGCATTTCCACATATTCGATTTTGCCTTTTGAAAATTCCGGAGTTGACTGATTGATCAATATCATATCCAGATCACCATCCTTATCATAATCAAAAAAAGAAGCCTGTGTAGAGTAGCCTGCATCAGCTAAACCATACTCGGATGCTTTTTCGCTAAATGTCTGATCCCCATTATTGATGAACAGTAAATTTCTTCTGAATGCTGCATTTGATAAACCAGACCGGCATATATATATATCCAGTCTCCCATCATTATTAATATCAACCATAGTAATCCCTGTACACCAGCCTTCTTTTGCTGCAATACCTGCTTTTTCAGTAATATCTTCAAACCTAAAATTGCCTTTGTTTAAATACAGACGGTTTTTGACCATATTGCCGGTAAAACAAATATCTGTTAGCCCATCATTATTAATATCCCCTGCAGCAACGCCCCCGCCATTATAGAAATAGGGATATACCACAATATTAAATCCGGGGTTATCTTCTTTTAGAAGGTTTCTGAAATCAATGCCTGTTTTATCTTTTGATAATTTTGTAAAAAGCCTCGGCTTTCCGTCTTTGCAGGCTGAAAATAAAAACAAAAAGAAACAACAGGCTGAAAGCAACCGCATAGTAATTTATTTTTTACAAGTTACCCAAAAAAAGCCACCCAAAAATATGAGTGGCTTGCTGATCTGACTGCTTATGCGAAAAAAAATTTTATGGCTTATCCCACCACAATCTTGTACTGCCATTATCAGGACCACCTAAAGTGGCAATAGCTGCAGCCAAAGCCGGGTTATTTGCTTCTGCAGAAGGCATATTAATACGACGGATAAAAGTTCCCGTTGGAATTTTGCCGCCACTATTATTGATTACTACGGGGAATAATTTAGGGAACCCGGTCCTTCTGAATTCACTCCAGGCTTCCTGTCCATCCGGATACATACTTATCCATTTTTGTGTAATGATCCGTTCCAGATTTTCATCAAATGTTCCTGCTACGTTCCATTTAATAGTGATCGTACTCAGATATGGGGAGCCTGTTGTAATATTATTTTGACCGGCTGTAACAGCTTTAGGGTCTAAATACTGATTGGGTTTTAAAACAGCATCACTATAATAAGCAACTGCTGAACCTAAACTGTATTGGTCAAATGAACGTTGAATACCTGTTTCATAATTTGCCTGGGCCGTTCCGGCACCAGCCCATCCACGCAGGGCAGCTTCTGCTTTTAAGAAAGAAGCTTCAGCACAGGTCAGCATTTGTGCAAAATTGCTGAAGGTTGTTAATTTAGAATAATCACCATAACGGCTTTTTGCATCAATATTTATCCCTTCCCTTATACCTTTGAACTGGCCTGCCACTACCGGGTCAATGGCGGGTTCAGCATACTTAGGTAACCTTGGATCTGCATAACCACCCATAATAGATTCTACAGGGGCGCCTAATCTAACATCGCCCCATTCGTTATTCATCACATTTAACGGATGATTGCTTCCCAAAGCAACATTAAAATTATCAGCATTACTGTTTAACAAGCCAGCACTATTCGCCAGTGCAGCTTCTCCTTCTGTTTTTGCTTTTGCAGGATCTGCTTTTACAATGCGTAAAGCCAGACGTAAGCGAAGTGTATTTGCAAAACGTACCCATTTCCCATAACTACCGCCATACACTAAATCGGATTTCACAAATGTTCCCCCGGAAGGTGCTGTAAGGGCAGCTTTTGGAGTAAGTATTGCTATCGCTTCGTTCAGGTCTGCAAAAAAAGCATTGTATGCTGCCTGCTGACTATCAAAATCAACACTTAAATCAGCATTTACCTGGCGGTATTTAGTATAGATGATGGGCCCAAATATATCACTCACCCTGTGCATAGCTTCTACTTTTATTATTTTGGCCATGGCATAAATTTCAGGTGCAGAAGTTTTAGTAACTGCTTCCACTTTTGAAATCGGGAGCATTACATTTGAATAGGCAGGCTGATAGGCCCATGTATTCCATCCGTCCACCAGGTCATACGTCATATTATTGCTATTACCCCTAAACGGGGTTGGAGGCATCATATATCCCGAATACACATCTCCCAGTAAATTCTGCTGCAACTGGGTGATCCATGCAGGAGAATTAACGTAGATATTCTTTTGTGCATCCTGCAACGATCCCACTATCAATGCACCATCCGGGTCTAATTCCTGATCCGACAGGCCAAAAGGATTGTTGTTATACTCTTCGAATTTTTTTGTACAACTGCTCAGCCCATTAATAAATAGCAAGGCAATTAATACTGCGATGCTGATATTATAAATATATTTTTTCATACACATAATCGTTTTAAAATTTACAGAGTCATTTTTAAGTTAAACCCAAAGCTTCGTACAGGAGGAAGTCCAAATACATCCACTCCCTGCAAACCATTTCCTGTACTCATACTGGTTTCGGGATCAAATGGCGCTTTCTTTGTGAAGAAAAACAAATTTTTCCCTACCAGTGAAATGTGCAAATCCTTAATAACTGAGCTTTTTAATTTAATTCTGTACCCAAAAGCAAATTCCTGTAACCGGATATTTGTAGCATCGTACATGTAATATTCAGTTATCCCGTCTCTGCCGCCAACTGTTGTATAAAATGCTTCAGCAGGAATTTTACCGGTAAAAGCGCCTCCGCCAACTTTTGATGCCGGAATATCAACACCACCATTTCTACGTGCATCTGCACTTGCCTGGCTAACTCCGTATTGATCCAAAACGGCTTGCGTTATACTCATTACTTTGCCACCAAAGCGGCCATTGATTAAAAAACTTGCTGTAAAATCTTTAATAGCAAAAGAATTGCTCCATCCCAAAACCAATTTTGGATTGGGATTACCCACTACATCAAAATCACCAGCCTGTGGTTTCCCGGTTAAGCCATCAACAACTATATTGCCGCTGGCATCTCTTAAAAATTTTTTCCCTTTTATATCTCCAAAGCTTCCGCCCTGGGAAATTATCAATGCATAGTTATTTACACCCGCACCGGTTATCTCGTATTTACCACCCAGCTGGGGTGTTAATTCAACAATTTTATTTTTGTTGCTTGTAATATTTAATGCAGTGGTCCATTTAAGATTCTTACGCAGGTTGACATTATAATCAATAGTTGCCTCAATACCTGAATTCTGAATATTGCCGGCATTTAAATTAAATGTATTAACACCTGCACCGGGAGTTGGTGATGCCAGTTCAAAGTACTGGTTTTTAGTATTTGATTTATACCAGGTAATATCAATACCAAGTTTGTTGCTTAAGAAGCGCCATTCAGTACCCAGCTCTATAGATGTGGATGATTCAGGTTTTAAGAAAGTACCCGGCAAATTTGAAATCTGGCTTGGCACATAATTGCCATTTCTATAAATATTTTCTCTGTTATACGTGGAATATACATCAACATCATTGCCCACCTGTGCATAAGCACCGCGTATCTTGGCAAAACTAACTGCAGCAGGCAGCTTAAAAATGTCGCTCAATATTGCGTTTACCCCCACAGAAGGATAGAAATAAGAACTGTTTGGCGTAAATGCCAATGTAGATGACCAGTCATTTCTTGCAGTAATATCAATGTAATACTTATTGTCAAAGCTCAGATTCACACTTCCAAAAACAGATTGTACCTGTTTTCTTCTGCCTGCCTGGTAAAAGGTAGAACCGCTGCCGGGAGTCAGATTCATATTACCAATTGTGAAAACATTGGCATTAACCAATCCCCCTCCTTTTGAATCAAAAAAGTCCTGGTAGCCAACATGCAAGTCCTGTATGCTTGTACCCGCATTAGCTACAATTCCTATTTTTGAAGTAAGCTGCTTATTATAAGTGGCAATAACATCGCCATATAATTGCGTATTATCTACTTTATCTGATGTAAACCTGCCATTGGCATCTGCCAGGGTTCCCTGGGTACCCGCATTAGCTCTTAACTCGTAGTTGGTATTGGATTTATCAACATTCCCTCTTGCCTGAATGCTTAGTTCGGAAGTTAATTTATATTTTAAGGATAATGAACCAAACAACCGGAAGAGCTTGTCATCATTTTGGTTTCTGTTTAATATCCAGTAGGGATTTTGCTGATTATCATCACCGGTTAGTCCTGCATCATGATTGATATTCCACCAATTCTGAAGGTTAACATTACGAGTGGGGCTTGAATACTCAAAATTGTTTTTGAAGTTATTAAAATCCTGACCTCTTGGCATAATGTATAACCCTGTTAATGGATTGTAATACAAGCCGCTTGTAGCCCTATTATGCACTTTTTGGGAAGCTACTATCACATTGGCATCCATGGTCAACCTATCATTTAACATCTTCATTGTTTCCCTTACTGCAAAATTATGCCTGCTGAAAGTATTTGTTGGCAGAATACCGTTGCTCCTGGTATTACTATATGAAAAATATGTTTGCGCTTTTTCTGTACCGCCACTTACTGATATACTGTTTATAAAAGTAGACCCTGTACGGAAAAAAGAGCTGACATGGTCCGGAGAAGTGCCGGATGGTCCCCAGCTAAAGCTGCCTGCACCTGCTGCTCCTGCATTGCCCTGCTTATAATCCCATTGCATTTTTGGAATATACGCTGCCTTATCCATTGTTAACGAAGTAGAAAAATCGACTTTAACCTGGCCGGCTTTTCCTTTTCTGGTAGTTATTAAAATCACCCCATTATTTCCCTGCGAACCGTATAGTGCAGATGCGGCTGCACCTTTTAAAACGCTGATCGTTTCAATATCATCAGGGTTTATATTTGAAATACCATCACCGCCATCACGGCCGCCACTGCCAGAACCACTGCCCTGTCCCCAAACATCGGTAGGTTGTGCAGGCGAATAATTTGACATAGGCACACCATCAATGACATATAGTGGCTGATTTTCTCTTGTAGATTTTTGGCCCCGGAGTATTACCCTTGCAGAGCCTCCCGCACCGGATGCGCTTTTATTTACAGTAACGCCTGCAATTCTGCCGTTAATATTATTAATAACATTGGCATCTTTCACAGTACTCAAATCCGAATTACCCACTTTTTGTGTGGAGTACGTTAAGCTTTTAGCTTTGCGCTGAATACCTAAAGCGGTAACTATCACTTCATTTAATTGATTATTTTTCTCAACTAACTGAATGGAAAAATTATTATCATTACCTATAGTTACTTCCTGCGTTTCGAACTCCACTGAACTAAACACCAATACGTCGCCTTTATTTGCTTCAATGCTGAATAATCCATCTGCATTGGTAGAAGTGCCATTCCTTTTCCCTTTTATTGTTACACTCACCCCTGCTACAGGATTACCATTTTTGTCTGTTATCTTACCGGTTATTGGAACAAAAAAGGCCGGTTGAGGTTGAGGGTTATTATCTGAAAAATCAGTTTTAATGTACTCAATATTCTTTTTGCTTTTTTCATTGGCATAAAGAATCACAAATGTGTTGTCAGAAACCTTCTTATGCTTCAACCCTGTATTCATTAAAACATCGTCCAGTATTTTTTCTATATTCTCCTGCATATTTTTCACCCGATTTACAGGTTTCTGACTCATGCTTTCTTCAGAATACAGAAAATACACGCCTTTCTGCCTGTTAAGATCTTTAAGTACGGCTATTAATGCTTGTTTGTCGTTAGTATCCCCCATCCTTGAAGCAGTCTGGGTGGTGTTCTTGCTCCCCTTACTACTGGCATACAGGTAGCCATCCTGTGCCTTTACATTTACTGATAAAAGCAACGCAGCTACCGGCAAAAACCTGCATACCTGAGCAGTCCTTCTGTTTTTTTTCATACAGCAGTGTTTTAAAATTTAAGTGTTGGTTATTTATTATTAGCAGAGAAAATGATTTCTTCGTCTGTTCTGGTAATTATTATATCCGTACCCATCTCAATTGCTTTCAAAAGAACTTCGAGATTATTGTTTGGCATAATACCCGTCAGTGATTTGGTCATAAGTTCAGTATCAGCCAATGTTACTTTTATGCCATAATGATTAGTGATTATTTGCGCTATTTCTTCTAAAGAGGTATTATCAAAAGCCATTTTACTACCTTTCCAGGCGAGTACATTCTCTTCTTTCTTTTCTTTTCTTTCCACTACTTTGTTACCCATTTCTACATAATCTCCGGGTTTCATTGCCAGTTCTTTTCCATCGGATGTACGCAGTATTACACTTCCTTCAGTCAGCAACACAATTGTTTTACTATCACGGTGCATTACATTGAATTGTGTACCAGTCACAATAATATCAACGTCGCCTGTATGTACAATAAACCTGCTTTTTTCCGGGGTTTTAGTTATTTTGAAAAAGGCCTCGCCATTTAACCATACTTCCCTGTCTTTGCCCTTTTCCCATCCCTTGCTTAGTTTTGCAGTGCTATTAGCATT
Source organism: Chitinophagaceae bacterium (assembly GCA_031441485.1). Classification (GTDB taxonomy): domain Bacteria; phylum Bacteroidota; class Bacteroidia; order Chitinophagales; family Chitinophagaceae; genus JJ008. Next base: position 1,462 of record JANOEQ010000112.1, on the reverse strand, counting down.
CAGGATCATAGTGGAGCCATCAGGTAATTTATTACTGGAAACTTGCCCGTAGGTGGTATTTAGAATTGGTTTTGAAGAATTAGTTTTCAATAAAGTAAATGTACCGGCCAAGATGAGAATAGCAGCAGCAGCACTCATCCACCATTTTTTGCGTGAACTGTTCATCCGGACAACCGGTGTTTCCAACTCATTGATGCGGTTATTTAATAGCCGAAGTTCTTCCTCTGTTTGTGACACATTTGCAGATAATTCCTTTCCTGAAAAACTATCCATAAATTCTATAGCTTCGGTGACCAGCGATTGCTGTTGAGGGTTTTTGGCCAGCCATTGTTCCCATTTCATTGCTTGCTCCTCATTCGCATTAAAATACCAGGCCAGAAAATCCTCATCCGCAAGTATATCTTCCATATTATAAAAATTCTTTATCATAAAAACTTTAAGGTTTAATAGTAAGTGCTGTGACGAATGATTTTGTAATGTAGTTTTAAAAACTTTTTTATCTTGTAACCTCAAGCCACCAAAAAAGAAACTCTTTCTATAGCTTTGATAACTGCTTAAACGATAGCTTATTGTACACTTTCAAGGCCGATATTGATTGGTGGAATGCCTTTAAAGAAGGTAACAGGGAAGCTTTTGACAGTCTTTTCCGGCACTATTACCCGATTTTGCTCCAGTATGGTTCCAAAATATGTCCCGAAAATGATATCATCAATGATTGTATACAGGACCTCTTCATCGAATTATGGCAAAGTAAGACAACAACACAGGTTCAGTCTGTAAATGCCTATTTTATAAAGGCACTTAAATACAAATTATTCAGGCATTTCAAAAAAACATCCTCAGTACCACGTATTGACAATACCGGGGAAAGCATTGCTTTTGAAATAAGCCATGATAATTTTATTATTAAAAAAGAAGATAACTTACATATAACAAAAAAGATCATCTCCGCTATCAATCAGCTTCCCGCCCGGCAAAAAGAAATCGTTTATCTGAAAATATACCAGAACCTGAGCTATGAAGAAATAAGCGAAGTAATGAATATCAACTACCAGGTATCCAGAAATCTTTTTTACCAGTCAGTTAAATCCTTAAGGCAAATACTGGCAGAGAAGTGAAAGTAAATCATCAAGCCGGCTGTAAGCAGTAATTTTAATACAAGGCCGCAGAAATACGCAATCGTTTTCATTTAGAGTGCATTTCAAATTGTCGCAACTTAAATCTTTCAGGGTTCGCAGACAAAATACTGAATAGTCATAAAAAAGACTTTCTCGCCCTTCGGGCTGGACAAATGCGACAATCTGAAATGCACTTTTCACTTGTAATTAGGGCCTGCTGTTTAACTGTCCAATCCTTGCTGGTGCTAAGTTTTGATTACCTTGGCTTAACTAAAAGTGCAGGGAAAAATGGCAAAAGCTCAAAAAAGCCGTGCATCAAAATCGGCTTATGTCAGTCCAAACCA
>JANOEQ010000111.1:0-2084 GCA_031441485.1 Chitinophagaceae bacterium | reverse complement strand
TGGTTTGGACTGACATAAGCCGATTTTGATGCACGGCTTTTTTGAGCTTTTGCCATTTTTCCCTGCACTTTTAGTTAAGCCAAGGTAATCAAAACTTAGCACCAGCAAGGATTGGACAGTTAAACAGCAGGCCCTAATTACGATAAGCTATTACAGAAAGCCGAAGATAAAATGAAAAAGAATTCAATTAAGAAGTAATTCACATTCATGCCGCAATTTTTCTTTGCTGATAGCTGCTGTCCCCACTTCTTCACAAACAATTCCGCCTGCTATATTGGCTACTTCAGCCATCAGTTGCGCATTTTTAGTGGCGGCATAAACCAGTGATGCCACAGCTATCACCGTATCACCGGCGCCGGATACATCGGCTACGTTCCGGATATGTGAGGGGATGATGGCTGCTTTTGCTGCCTGCTGATAAAACACCCCTTTTTCTGAAAGGGTAATGAATGAAATATCGTGCTGCAATAATTTTTTCAGTTCGGTATGCATATTTCCTAACTGAGGCAACGCTGTTTCTTCTGCAATCAGGTTCAGTGCCTCCCGTATTTCTTTCAGGTTGGGTTTGAAAATATCCACCTGCCGGTAAGCAAAGAAATTTTTTCGTTTGGGATCTACTGCAGTAATGATACCTGCCTGTTTGCATAATGCAATTACTTCACTGATGAGTCTTTCAGTAAGCACTCCTTTATTATAGTCTTCAAAAATGATAACGGCAGGAGCAGAAGCGGATATATAGGCTTTGATTTTGTCAAGTAACCTATCCTCATCTTTCTGTTGCAGGTCGGTGGTAATTTCAGTATCGAGGCGCATCATTTGCTGGTTGCGGCTGATGATCCTGATTTTATTGGTGGTGAGCCTGTCCCTGCTTTTTACCAGGCCACGGGTATCAATCTCATTTTTTTCCAGCAATTGTTGCAAAAGCACACCTTCCTCATCATCACCCATTACTGAAAACATGGCTACCTGTGCCCCAAGTGAGCGGCAATTCAATGCTACATTACCTGCGCCACCAATCCGGTATTCTTTTTTACTAACGGAAACAACTGGTACAGGTGCCTCCGGCGATATACGGTCTACCTTTCCCCACATATAGGTATCCAGCATTACATCCCCTATAACGGCCACCTGCAATGAGGAGAAAGAATTGAACAGTTTTTTAAAATCTTCCATGCCCCAAAAATCGGGATTATTAAATTATTTATTTCAACTTTTCTTATATACAAAAAAAGCAGGTGGTAGAAACCACCTGCGTGCGTCTGTATTTTTAAAAAACCAGACGTAAACATGTTCTTTATAACATACAGGTATTATTCCTGCCCGTTAAGTATTTTTATCTTGGCCCTGTACGGATCAATGTATCTTCCCACATACGTGCGGCAGAACCATTGCCGCCAAAAGCACCACCTGCACCCAGGTTATATCCCCAGCTTGCAAAGAATGTCTTAGTAGCAGGATCCCAGCGATGGTTATAAGGAAGAGCGCCAAATCCTGTGGCACTCATGGCATAAACCACCCCAGCTGCATTAGAGTTAGTCACCAATACCGCATTTGTTGCTGTATTAACAGCAAACTCAGGTTCCTGGGTTCCAAAAGAATTCAAACTGCCACCAAAACTAATGGGAGAAGCGAACAAACCTGCCAACGGCCAGTACATTTTTACTGTGCTCGGTCCTGTAGTCTGCATCTCCACCGTGGTGGTGAAATTGGCAGGAGGATTTGCCCCGGTTGGGTGGTGAAACTTACCTCTTAAAGTATATTTTCCATCATAGGCATTCTTTACGCTGAATACGATGAAAAGGTTCTTTAAGTTATCAGCTATTTTATAACCGCCATCTACTGCTGTAATTGTAAGGCCGATTGCATAAGCCCTGTTGGCATCAAGACCCGTAGTGTTTGAAACACTTATGCTTGTTTGCACATTACGGCCACCTGCCGGAATAGTTAATGCAAGCGGAACCGTGTAAAGCGCTGTTGGCATCGCCAATACTGCATTGGTACCGGTTAAGTTATTGGCTGTATTATATGCGGCTGTTAAAGCTGTGGTGTTGTTGGTGAGTGTAACGGCTACGGCTGATTTGGCA
>JANOEQ010000110.1:0-2845 GCA_031441485.1 Chitinophagaceae bacterium | reverse complement strand
ATTGTAGAAAGAACATTTTCCTGGATTGATACCAACCGGCGAAACTCCAAAAATTATGAACGGCTCAATCAAACATGTGTGGCAATGGTTCATTTATCTGCAATTAGGCTTATGTTAAACCGAATTTAGACAGCTTCTAAGCGAAGGAGGGTCGCACTCTTCATCGTTCCGTAACACTGCTCATCAGTAGTACCAATTATTTTTTTGTCCTGTAATATACTTCGCATTTTTCAGGAGCTGGGAATCGGCGTTTCCTGTTTGAAGGGCTGCGGCAGGGATGGGATTATGCAATCTTTCTCATATCTGCATCAGGGTTTAAAATCGTTTTTATGAAGAAAATAATAATCCTTATTGCACCTATTCTTTTTATACTGCTGGCCTTTCGTCCTGTTACACCAGTTACCGTATCAGGTAAAGTGATTGATGAAAGTGGAAATCCTGTTTGGGGAGCTTCTATCCAGGTAAAAGGATCGAAGGCTGGTACTTCTGCAAGCAGCGACGGAAGTTTCAAATTGCTGGTTGCTAACTTTAATGTAACACTTATGGTAAGTGCTGTTGGCTATGAAACTGTTCAGTTTAAGCTTATGGGTAAATCAACAGTTAATATTGTTTTAAAAGCCGGCAGCATGGCATTAACAGAAGTAGTGGTAACTGGTGTTGGTGCAAAAGTAAAAAAACAGACAGCTATTGGTTATGGAAACAGGGGCATTAATAACAGTCCTGTAGCGGGAAGAATTTACAGGGCACAGGACCAGGGCGACATTAATTCTTATTTTAAAATTTCCGACGAAGAGCGGCAGGAGTTCAACCGCGAAGGATATGATAAGATCAGTGAGAACAGGTTTTTAAAAGCTACAGATAATCCGCTTTCTACTTTTTCAATAGATGTGGACGCTGCTTCTTACAGTAATATGCGCCGTTTTTTAAACCAGGGACAGTTACCTCCGGCTGGCGCTATACGCATAGAAGAGATGGTGAACTATTTTAAATACGAATATCCGCAACCGCAGAACAACGATCCGTTTTCTATCAATACAGAAATTTCTGATGCGCCTTGGAATAAGGAGCATAAGTTAGTACTCATCGGGCTGCAGGGTAAAAAAATCCCTACTGAGAATTTACCCGCATCCAACCTTGTTTTCCTGATAGATGTATCCGGTTCTATGCAGGGCCCCGAAAGACTGGGCCTGGTAAAAGCCTCTATGAAAATGCTGGTGGACCAATTGCGGGAGCAGGATAAAGTGGCTATGGTGGTATATGCAGGTGCAGCAGGGTTAGTATTGCCTCCCACCAGTGGCGCTAATAAAACAAAAATCAAAGAAGCGATTGATAATTTAGAAGCCGGCGGTTCTACAGCCGGTGGAGCTGGCATAAAACTGGCTTATAAAACTGCCAAAGAATATTTTATAAAAAAGGGCAACAACCGTGTAATCCTTTGCACCGATGGCGATTTCAACGTGGGCGAAAGCAGCGATGATGCCATGGAAAGAATGATAGAAGAAGAAAGAAAGAGCGGTGTATTCCTAACCGTACTCGGTTATGGAATGGGTAACTACCAGGATGCTAAAATGCAGAAGCTGGCAGATAAGGGAAATGGTAACCATGCTTATATAGATGGTATAACCGAAGCTAAGAAAGTGCTGGTGAATGAATTTGGTGGCACTTTATTTACCATTGCCAAAGATGTAAAGCTGCAGATAGAATTCAATCCAGCTAAAGTACAGGGATACCGGCTGATAGGCTATGAAAACAGGATGCTGGCCAAAGAAGATTTTAATAACGATAAAAAAGATGCAGGTGAACTGGGCAGCGGTCATACCGTAACAGCCCTGTATGAAATAATACCGGTAGGTGTGGAGAGCAGTTTTTTACAAAATGTGGATTCATTGAAGTATCAAAAAAATGCAGTACCACTGAGTAAGACAGCACAAACAGATGAGATTATGACCGTGAAATTCCGGTATAAAGCACCGGATGGTGATGTAAGTAAACTGATTGAACATCCTGTAAAGGATAAGGAAATTTCCATAGCTAAAACATCTGATAACTTCCGTTTTGCCACATCAGTAGCCCAGTTTGGTATGTTGCTCCGCAATTCAGCGTTCAAATCAAATGCCTCTTTTGAAAATGTGCTGGCATTGGCCCGCAAAGCCAGGGGCAATGATGACGAAGGCTATCGTTCAGAATTTATACGCCTGGTGGAAAGTGCGCAATTGCTGGCAAAAGGAAAGCCGGAGCCAAAGAAGAATGGTGAAGAAGAAGAAGATGCAGGAGAGAAGTAAAAGATGAACAGACGAACAGGGAATGTTGAAACGCAGAAGTAAATAAGACCCCGGGTATACAGGATCATCAATGATATGTAATACTGCCGGTCTTCCCTTCTTTTGTTCAACATTCCCTGTTCGTCTGTTCGGTATTCTGGGTCAGCCTGAGTAACAATTCCCTGCGTTTAAACGTATAATACAAAACCCGGGACCGTATTTAAATTTAGTGCTCGCAATCCCCTTCAAAAATAATTTTCACAAATCATTATGCAATTTATCCAGCCGCTGCATCCCGAAATAGATAACTAATCATTTAACAGCCGGTTAGTGATACGGGGCTGGTTTCTACTGGCCCTCCTTTTTTTTATCGCGGATTACGCTGATTGTTGGGATTGGAAGGATTAAATACATAATGCAGCTTATGATGATATTACCTGTACTTTTTATCGCGGATTACGCTGATTGTTGGGATTGGAAGGATTAAATACATAATGCAGCTTATGATGATATTACCTGTACTTTTTATCGCGGATTACGCTGATTGTAGGGATTGGAAGGATTAAATACATAATGCCGCGCTT
>JANOEQ010000109.1:0-73878 GCA_031441485.1 Chitinophagaceae bacterium | reverse complement strand
ATCTATGTTAATCCGTCCAACCCGTGTTATCCGTGTGCTAAAACTGTTGTGCTAAAAGATGTGTCCACACGATAGGGATGGCCGGGACAAGTTGTGGTTCAAGCGCATTTTAGAGGCAACCAATTTTCAAACTGAGACACTGCCAAAAATCTCAATAAAGGAAACTTTTCCTCCTTGGAGGGGCGGATTAAGGAAAGCTAAATGCTGTAAGAAGCCGGGGTGGGTTTGCTGATAAACGAACAGAACCCTGAACGGAGCGTCGCAACAAAAGATGCCCAAAGAACAGAATGAAGACAATTAAAAAATAAAATAAACTGCTTCCTTCTCCCTTTAGGGGCCGGGGGCATTAAATTTGTAAAATGGAAGCAACAGAACAAACAACAGACACCGTGCAGTCAACATGGAACAAGCGCCCACTCATCATCAGCGGGCCATGCAGTGCAGAAACAGAAGAGCAGGTATTGGCAACAGCCCAACGCTTAGCTGCTACCGGCAAAATAGATATGCTGCGGGCCGGCATCTGGAAGCCACGGACCAAACCCGGTATGTTTGAAGGCGTGGGTGCCAAAGGATTACCCTGGTTGCAACAAGCCAAAAAATTGACCGGTTTACCCACCACGGTGGAAGTGGCTACCGGCAAACAGGTACAGGATGCGCTTACGTTTGATGTGGATGTATTGTGGATTGGAGCCCGCACTACCGTTAATCCTTTCAGCGTGCAGGAAGTGGCTGATGCACTCAGAGGGGTGGATGTGCCGGTACTTATCAAAAACCCTATTAACCCCGATCTGGAATTATGGGGTGGTGCCGTGGAAAGAATAGCAAGGGCCGGTATAAAACAAATCGGGTTAATACACCGTGGTTTCAGTTCCTATGGCAATACCGAATACCGCAATGCACCTATGTGGCACCTGGCCATTGAAATGAAGTTGAAACATCCCGATATGCCTATCATCAATGATCCATCTCATATATGCGGCCGCAGGGACATATTGCTGGAAGTAATGCAAAAAGCCATTGACCTGGATTATGACGGGCTGATGATCGAAAGCCATATAGACCCGGACAATGCCTGGAGTGATGCCAAACAGCAGGTAACGCCTGAACGCCTGAAGGAGATGCTCGATACCATTATCTGGAGAAAAGAAGATGTTAGCTCAGAAGAATATCATGCCGCATTGGAAAAACTGAGGCAGCAGATCAACCAGCTTGATGATGAACTGATGCAGATACTTAGCCAGCGCATGAAGATCGCTGAACATATAGGTAAATATAAAAAAGAAAATAACATTACTATTTTACAAACCAACAGGTGGAATGAAATTATAGAAAGAGCAAGTGCCAAAGGCGAGAAGATCGGGTTAAGCAAAGAATTCATCACCCAATATTTTGATGCGGTGCACATGGAAAGTATCAATCATCAGAAAAAGGTGTTGGATAGTTAATAGCGAATAGTGAATGGCTTGCCCTCCGAAGCTAAAACGAAGGCGGACTCTTGTACTTCAGTAATTCTATTCAGCAAATACAATGAAACATATCAAGTATAATTTTACAAATTCATCCACCGATTATTACCTGGCGTATGGAATCAATCACCTGAAAAAGATAACTGACCCCAAAGCAACAGTATTGATAACTGATGAACATGTTTTTAAAGCACATGCAAAACGGTTCAAAGGGTGGAATACTATAGTTTTAAAACCGGGTGAGGAATTTAAAGTGCAGGCTACCGTTGATGCCATCATCGCAAAGCTGCTGGAAATGGAAGCTGACCGTAAAACAACCCTGGTGGGTGTTGGCGGTGGCGTGATAACGGACCTTACAGGTTATGTGGCATCTGTATTTATGCGGGGCCTCCGCTTTGGCTTTATTCCCACTTCCATACTGGCATTGGTGGATGCATCCATTGGCGGTAAGAATGGCATTGATGTGGGCATGTATAAAAATATGGTGGGTGTTATCCGCCAGCCATCCTTTATACTGCACGATATGGTTTTTCTCAATTCCCTTCCGCAAACACAATGGGAAAATGGGTTTGCAGAAATTATCAAACATGCTTGCATAAAAGATGCGGGCTTGTTTGCATCACTGGAAACTAATACATTGAAAACATATATGGGACGGCAGAAAGCCATTTGCGAACTGGTGCAGCACAATGCCATCCTTAAAACCAAAGTGGTGCAGCGTGATGAATTTGAAAAAGGGGAGCGGCGGTTGTTGAATTTCGGGCATACGCTGGGCCATGCCCTGGAAACGCAATACGAATTATTGCACGGGCAGGCGATATCCATTGGTATGGCTTATGCCTGTCATATTTCAGAACAGCTGGCTGGGTTCAAACAAACCGGGAGAGTGATAAGTGTGTTGGAGAAATATAACCTGCCAGCTTATGCTTCATTCGATAAGCAAAAAGTATTTAACGTACTGAAGATGGATAAGAAAAGAGAAAGGCAGGAAATGAACTACGTACTGTTGGAAAAAATAGGAAAGGGGGTGGTGAAGTCCATCTCATTAAAACAGTTAGAAAAAATTATTCAAGATTTATAACAGTGAAAGTAACTATATATCCATCACAGTTGAAAGGAAGCATACAGGCATCCGCTTCCAAAAGCTCAATGCAAAGGGCTTGTGCCGCAGCGTTGCTCAGAAACGGGGAAACAATAATCCAAAACCCGGGGCATTCAAATGATGATAAAGCGGCATTAGATATTATTCAACGATTAGGGGCAATGATTGAAAAGGTGAATGAGGGCTGGAAAATCACCGGTGGGGGTATCGATCCGGTTCAGAATGAAATAAACTGTGGTGAATCGGGTTTAAGTATTCGAATGTTTACACCGCTGGCAGCATTGAGTGAAAATGAAATTACTATTACCGGATCAGGTAGCTTATTGACAAGGCCTATGAGCTTCTTTGACAAGATATTTCCTTTGTTGTATGTTACAGTAAAAAGTAATAATGGTAAACTGCCAATAAAAATAAAGGGCCCGTTGATTCCTGCCACTATCGAAATAGATGGTTCGTTGAGTTCCCAATTCTTAACAGGTTTGTTGATGTCTTATTCGGCCGCCGGAGCGTCAGACGTATCAATCAAAGTAAATAATTTGAAGAGCAAACCTTATATCGATCTTACTTTGTCAGTAATGAAAGATTTTGGCATGAAAGTTCCTGAGAACAAAAATTATGAAGAGTTCTTTTTTAATAAAGACTCTTCAGAAATCCCCACTTCGGGGGGTGGGAGGGCTTATACGGTAGAAGGCGATTGGAGCGGTGGCGCTTTTCTTTTAGTGGCAGGAGCAATTGCAGGTCCAATAACTGTGCGGGGTCTTGACTTAATTTCCACCCAGGCGGATAAAGCGATCATTGATGCATTGATGGCCGCCAACGCCGGTATTGCCATGGATGCAAAAGGAATCCAGATGTACCCCGTAGAGATGGATGGCTTTTATTTTGATGCAACGGATTGTCCTGACTTATTCCCGCCATTGGTGGCATTGGCTGCTTATTGCAAAGGAATAACCAAAATAAAAGGGGTAAGCCGGCTCACGCATAAAGAAAGTAACCGGGCATTAACACTCCAGGATGAATTTGATAAAATGGGAGTGACGATAGAGCTGAACGATGATCTGATGATCGTTCATGGCGGTAATGTGGTGAAAGGCGCTGACGTACACTCTCATCATGATCACCGCATTGCAATGGCTTGCGCCGTTGCAGCATTAAAAGCAAACAGTGAAACCGTGATTGAGGAAGCGCAGGCGGTGAATAAATCATACCCCGATTTTTACGGAGATTTGAAAAGCCTCGGCGCTAATGTATCTTTACCCTTTAAACGACCAACCAATAAACCAATTAACTAATTAACCAATAACCCAATTTACCTTGAACTCATTCGGCCGTCTTTTACGTATTTCTATTTTTGGAGAATCACATGGTGAATGTGTGGGCATTACCATTGATGGTTGTCCCGCCGGATTATCATTAAGTGCTGAAGATCTCTTACCCGATCTTGAAAGAAGGAAAGGAGGTAAACAAAAAGGAACCACTCCGCGTCAGGAAGAAGATTACCCCATTTTCAAAAGTGGTATGTTCAATGGCAAGACAACCGGCTTTCCCATTACCATCCTGTTTGAAAATAAAAATACCCGCAGTGAAGATTATAATAAACAAAGAAATATACCCCGGCCGGGCCATGCAGATTGGGTGGCACATCAGAAGTTTGGCGGGAATGAAGATTTTCGTGGTGGCGGACATTTCAGTGCCAGGCTCACTGCCGGTATAGTGGCAGCGGGGGCAATTGCAAAGAAGCTTTTAGCTCTTATTCAGACCTCACCCCAAACCCCTCTCCGGGGGAGAGGGGCTTCCGGAGACTCCGCTATTCCTGGTTACATTACTAATTCGCCGGAAAGCTGGAAAATACTTTCGCAGTTTGCCAAGACAAACCGAAAAAATCCAACTGAAGCGGAACATAAAATGTGGCAGGAAGTTAGAAACAGAAAAATAAATGGATATAAATTCCGAAGACAGCATCCTGTAAATGGGTTTATTCCCGATTTTGTTTGCCTGGAACGAAAGTTGATTGTGGAGATTGATGGAGGTTATCATAATGAAAAAGAGCAACAGGAGTATGATGCCCAGCGCACAAAGTGGTTAGCTGCCAGCTCTTATAAAATGTTGCGCTTTACAAACGAAGAAGTATTAAACGATACAGGCAGGGTAGTAAAAGAAATAGGAAATGAACTTGTGTCTGGCTATATGCGTGAACAGGATGCAAAAGTATTGCTTTCGGGTTCTGGCTCTCCCTCTCCTTTGGAGAGGGAGTTGGAGGGTTTTGACTCTCCCTCTCCTTTGGAGAGGGAGTTGGAGGGTGAGGTCAAAAACCTCCGCATTCATGCGGAGGTAATCTCAATAGCCGGCGAGAAAGACCTGGAAAAGGGATTACAAAAAGGTATTGATGCAAAAGATTCAGTGGGTGGAATTATAGAGTGCCGGGTTACCGGACTGCCGGCAGGATTAGGAGAACCTTATTTCGATTCCCTGGAATCTGTATTATCACATATCATTTTTGCCATACCAGCGGTAAGAGGAATAGAATTTGGAACCGGTTTTGCCGCCGCCACTATGTTTGGCAGTGAACATAATGATGCCATCTCAACTATGGATGGCAAAACAAAAACCAATCATGCAGGTGGAGTAGTGGGAGGTATCAGCAATGGAAATGAATTAGTATTTCGTATAGCCATTAAACCCACTTCGTCCACACCCAAACCACAAAACAGCCTGAACTGGGATACAGCGCAACTGGAAGATTTTTCTGTAAAAGGGCGCCATGATCTTTGTGTGGCATTGCGGGCACCGGTTATTGTAGAAGCCGTAACGGCCCTTGTGCTGGCAGATTTTATGTTATTGGAACAAAAAATAAAAAGAGTAGTATAATGCCGGTCTTCTATCATGTAACAACAGCCTCAGATTGGAAAGCTGCACAAGAGAAAGGATTTTACAAACATCCATCACTCAACGCAGAAGGATTTATTCATTGCTCGCAGGACCACCAGGTGGCTGGAGTATTAGAAAGATATTTTGCAGGGCAAACCAACCTTGTCAAACTGGTGATAGATTCCGATAAACTCACCAACAAGTTTGTATTCGACTGGTCGCCTTCCACAAAGGATACTTTCCCGCATGTATACGGCCCTATCAATACTGATGCGGTAACGGAGGTGGTGAATTTATAAATGCTATTTCAATTTGCGGAACTCAATATCCAGAATCTCATACTTTGCAGCATCCGGTATAGAATAATGCCACCATTCATCTGCATAAGCCCTGAAGCCATACTTCTCCATCGTGTTTTTTAACAGCAGCCGGTTTTGCAAAACATCTTCCGGCAATTTTGTAAATGTATGGTGGGCCGTGTCAGAAAAATTATCAAAACCCGTTCCCATATTCAATTCCTTTCCTGTTGCTTTGTTGATAATAGTTAAGTCTATAGCAATGCCCCTGTTGTGCCCGCTGCCTTTAGCCGGGTTGGCCACATAACGTTCATCTTTTACCAGTTCCCAAAATTTTACCGTCACGGAATAAGGCCGGTATGCATCATAAATTTTAATACCCAATCCCTGTGCTGCCAGTTCCGCCTGCACTTTTTTCAAAGCACTGGCAGCAGGTAACCGTAAAAAAGTGGTGTTGGTGCCGGCAGGATACATCAGCCTTTTCATAAAGTTGTTTATCGTGGCATACCGCAGTTCGTACACTATTTCCGGTATCCACTTTTTTAATTCCACCATTTTTTTGGACGTATCAGCCTTTACCTGCTTTTTATAGCTTTCCCACTTATCAGTTACAGGGGGGCGGATATAAGTATTTTCCTGTGCACTTATAAATGCTGAAAGGATTGTTGAAAAAATAATAAGCACGGATTGTCTTATACGCAAATGTTTTGCTATTTTGTAACACATATCTGTCTTAAATTGTAGTAGAAAATTACACCAAAAACCGGATATGCCGTCCCTTACCACCCCACCAGATATGAATATATACCGTGTAATGTACCGAACCACCTGCTTCATTATTTTCGCCGGGATATTATTTTCCTGTGAGAATAACAGCAATACAACTTCCGGTACAATCGCAGAAACGCCGAAGGAGATGCAGGAAAAAGCTGCCAATCTTATCAGGGATATTATTGAAAAAGCAGAAGCCGCTGAAGGCCCGCTTAAAGACCTTGCACCGGCATTAAGACAGCTTGCAGTCGCTAAAGCATTATACCGGGAAAAAAATTTTACTCCTGTATGGAGCTATGAAGAAAAATGGCTGCCGGCTGCCGATTCATTATTTTATTCCATTGAAAAAGCACAGTTATATGGTTTATTCCCGGAAGATTATCACCTGGAACAGGTAAAAGAGCTGCGCAATAAATTTGCAGCCGATTCATTGGGGAAAGCCGACCGGAAAGATGCCCTCCTGTGGTCGAAGGCAGATGTACTGCTGAGTGATGCATTTGTACAGATAGTGAAGGACGTAAAGCTGGGCCGGTTACCCAATGATAGCATTACATTGAGAAAAGACACAGCGATTGGCAATGATTTTTATAAACAGCAATTTGTAATATTGGAAAAGGGTGGATCAATAACAGCTATACTGGAATCGCTGGAACCCGTTCACAGCGGTTATCATTTACTAAAGAGCGGGATACCCCAATTTTTGCAAAATGCAAATTACCGGGCTTATACTTTTGTGCCGTCACCGGCAAAAAATGCAGCAGGGTATACCAGTTCATTACAGAAGCGGTTGTTTGAAGGCGGATATATAGCTTATGACAGTATAAGAGCTGATTCTGCACAACTTGCCGAAGCCATTAAAAAATTTCAAAAAGAAAAAGGTATTACCGTAGATGGCAGAGCAGGGGAAGGTACCCTGCGGATGCTGAACAGTTCCGACAGGGAAAAATTTATCCGTATAGCCATAAACCTGGATCGGTATAAGATGCTGCCAGAGAAAATGCCATCACAATATATCTGGGTAAATGCATCGGCCAATCACCTCGAAGTAATAGATGGAGATGAAGTAAAGCTTAGTTCAAAAGTTATTTGTGGAAAGGCAAAGACCCGCACACCCGTTCTCAGCAGTGCCATCACCTCTATCATTACTTATCCGCAATGGGTGCCACCACCCAGTATAGTTACCAAAGAAATATTGCCCGCAGTAAAAAAAAATCCAGGTTACCTGGCCCGCAAAGGATTTAGCCTTGTAAATTCAAAAGGCGAAGAAGTGGACCCTTATTCCGTGGATTGGTCTAAGTACAGTAAAGGCATACCTTACAAAGTGGTGCAGGGCAGCGGCGATGCCAATGCATTGGGAATTATTAAATTTGTTTTCGATAACAAATATTCTGTTTACCTGCACGATACCAACCAGCGCTACTTGTTCGCCAATTCCATGAGGTCGTTGAGCCATGGTTGTGTAAGGGTACAGGAATGGGAAAAACTGGCCTGGTACATGTTGCAAAACGACAGCCTCAAGGCCAGGGGAGGAAATTATACCCGGATAGATTCGGTAAAAACCTGGCTGGCGAATAAGTATAAACGAAATATACCCTTAAAAAACAAGCTGCCAGTCTTTATACGTTACATAACCTGCGAAGGCAAAAATGGAACTATTGTATTTTATGATGATGTTTATGCGGAAGATAAAGAATTGAGAGAGAAATTTTTTGCATCAAAGTAGGTACAAATTGGTTTTGTTTGCGTGCAATAGCCCAAAACCGCAGGGCAAGTGCACTAAAATCTCTCCATAGAATGTTTAAAATGGCAAATAGGAACACAGATGACGCTGATTAGACGCACCTGCTTTTGTCGGTCCGCAGGTAGCAGACTCTGTGAGCAGGCAGGTAAACACGGATTTTATTTCTTTGTATTCTCCGTGTCTCTGAGTTTCAGTGGCAATTTGTATTCTCTGCACCTCTGCGGTTAAATTGTATTTCAGCCGAAGGCAGGTTAATTTTAATGTGTTTGTCTGCCCAAAACCGGTATTGAGGAAAAGATAAACTGTTCCAAAGCGGTGAATATTAGGCAAATAATTTATTTTAGGATATTGAACTTACCTGTTATTTTTGCCCAGATATAAACCAAACTATCTCTTTATGAAGAAGATACTCTTAGCATTCTTTGCGCTGTACCTGCTTGTTACCTCCAGTTACGGTCAGAATGATGAAATTAGCCCTAAATCACTCGGCGTCAGTTTTTTCCTGAATGACTTTGCAACACCTCAAAGGATACGTACCACCTCCTTAAGCCAGGTACTTTCAAACAGAGATTTTGAGAAAGTAAGGGAAATGACCCCCGGCCTTGCCCTTACCTACTTTAAAGGGGTTTCCAAACATGTGGATATGGCTGCTTCATTAGGGGCCTCCTTCATTAAGTATCCAATGCCCAATAAATCATTTAGCAATAACAGTCTGCTGTTGGAAGCCAATGCTGCTTTGAATCTCAAGATGGTATCTAATAAATACTTTTTGCAGCCCTATATCACTTTAGGGGTGGGTGGTCATAAATATCAATCGTACTATGGCGCATTTTTACCATTAGGCGTTGGTTTGAAGTTAAACCTGCTGGATGAGGCACACATGTTCATCACATCCACTTACAGGGTACCTATTACAATTGAAACAGCAAATTATCATTTTCAGCATAGCATAGGATTTGCCGGCAGACTGGGTAAAAAGAAAGAACCCAAAATAATTCCTCCGCCCCCCCCTCCGCCACCACCGCTTGATACCGACAAAGATGGTATTATAGATAGTGAAGATAAATGCCCCACTGTTCCCGGTCTGGCTAAATATCAGGGTTGTCCCATTCCTGATACTGACAAAGATGGTATCAATGATGAAGAAGATAAATGTCCAACTGTTCCGGGTCTTGCCCGCTACCAGGGTTGCCCTATACCTGATACTGATAAAGATGGTATCAATGATGAAGAAGATAAATGTCCAACTGTTCCGGGTCTTGCACGCTATCAGGGTTGTCCTATACCTGATACCGATAATGACGGTACCAATGATGAAGAAGATAAATGTGTAACCATTCCCGGTCCAAAAGAAAATTTCGGCTGCCCGGTTATTTCTGAAGAAATTAAGAAGAAAGTGGATGTAGCAGCCGCCAACATCCTGTTCGTAACCGGCAGCGCAAAATTGCAGACCAAATCTTTCAAAGGATTGAATGAAGTGGTACAGATAATGAAAGATAACCCCGCCATGAGCCTGGCAATTGATGGACACACAGATAACGTTGGCGCAGATGATAAAAACCAGGTTTTAAGTGATAACCGTGCTAATTCTGTAAAAGCTTACCTGGTAAGTAAAGGCATTGCAGAAAGCAGGATCGCTGCCCAGGGCCATGGTGAAACCATACCGATTGCCGATAACAAAACTGCAGCCGGCCGTCAAAAAAACCGTCGCTCAGAATTGAAATTGAGTTACTATCAATAATCAACAATTACAATAAATTGAAAAGTCCTCCCGGCATCCGGGAGGACTTTTTTATGTCTGACGGTCTCCGTCTGACATAAAAAAGTTACCTCTTCAGTACTGTCTGACGGTCTCCGTCTGACAGTACTGGTTAAAACTTCACATATTTTTCAATCAACTGTCTGTCAATTCCTTTTTTCCTCGCCTTTTTAGCCTGTGCCCTCAATATAAATTCAAACATACTCATCCAACCGGGCAGGTTACTTTCACTGATATCGAATAACCAGGCCAGGGCCAGTTTATCTTTGGGGAATCCATTTGGTCTGCACAACCAGTCTGCCGCAAGTCCATAACCAATTTGGAGGGACTGCTCAAATCCACGACTGGCAGGACGCAGTTCCACCCTGAATTTGCACGGCTTGCCACTTCGATTTCTAAAGAGGTGGTTAATGTTGGGCGCTGCAGTTGCTGTTTCGCCCGGCTTCAATGTATGCAGAACCTTGCCCAATTGTACCTGCACTTCGCCTTCCAGGCAGTCAAATTTTTCCAAATATGTTTTATGATAATGGAGACCTGCGCCGCCGCCATCGGCCAGGTCCACCTCCACTAATGTGAAGGCCCCGTTGGTATCTGCAGCCGTTTGCAGAAACACCACCGTGTCTTTTTGAATGGGATTGTAAATTTTTCTTTCCATAACAGCATTATTTACGGAGAATAAATATAAAAGGGTTTTAGATCAGGGCCGGGTATTTTTCGGGTGCATTTAAAATTGTCGCAACTTAAATCTTTCGGGGTTTGCAGACAAAATACTGAATAGTCATATAAAAAGACTTTGCCGCCCTTCGGGCTGGGGCCAAAAGCGAAAATTTTAAATACACCCTATTTTTCCCATTTTTAATAAACCGGTTACTTTTTTCACATCCATTATTAAGAAAGCATTAAGCCTTTATTTTCTGACGGATTCCCCTACCTTTGCGCCGCCATTAGGAAAAGCTAAGGTGGTTTTTGAACAGCGGTTTTGGGTTTTTTCTTCAAGTGGCAGTCTATGAGAGTCTAATCTACCATACAATGTCCCGCCAATGCGGGGTCAGCTATTGTTTCCGCTTACCGGAACCTGTTATTTATTTTGCTGATTTTTCCAATTTAATTATTGATAAAGAATGTTCGGTAACTGTATGAAGACAGTACGGACGATGATCAAATAATATTCAAAAAACAAAAACTAATAAAATAAACATTCAAATTTAATAGTCATGGCAGATTTAAAATTTCAAAGAAACTTTGGTATTGCCGCTCATATTGATGCCGGTAAAACAACTACAACGGAGCGTATCCTCCGGTACACAGGTATGATTCACCGTATTGGTGAGGTGCATGATGGCGCCGCCACCACCGACTGGATGGAGCAGGAAAAAGAAAGAGGTATTACCATTACTTCTGCTGCCGTAAGCTGCCAATGGAATTTTCCTACAGATAAAGGAAAAGAATTTGCAGATACCAAAAAGTATTCATTCAATATTATTGATACTCCCGGTCACGTAGACTTTACCGTAGAGGTGGAACGTTCAATGCGTGTACTGGATGGATTGATTGCACTGTTCTCAGCTGTAGATGGGGTAGAACCACAATCAGAAACAGTATGGCGCCAGGCCAACCGATATGGTGTGCCCCGTATCGGGTTTGTAAATAAAATGGACCGTGCCGGTGCGGACTTCCTGATGGTGGTAAAGCAGGTAAAAGAAATGTTAGGTTCCAAAGCCGTACCACTGCAGTTGCCCATCGGTGCAGAAGATGATTTCGTAGGGGTGGTTGACCTTATCAAAATGAAAGGTATTATCTGGCACATGGAAACTGAAGGAATGACCTTTGATGAAATAGAGATTCCTGCTGATATGCTGGAAGAATCAAAAGAATGGAGAGCCAGCCTGGTAGAAGCAATAGCAGAATATGATGATAAGCTGATGGAGAAATTCTTTGATAACCCTGATTCGATCACCGAAGATGAAATACATGAGGCTGTTCGTAAAGCGACAGTAGACCTTAGCATTGTTCCGATGATGTGTGGTTCTTCATTCAAGAATAAAGGTGTGCAAACCGCATTGGATGGGGTTTGCCGTTACCTGCCTTCACCGGTTGATATTCCTGATACCATTGGAATTAATCCTGATACCGGTGCTGAAGAAAGCCGTAAAGCTGATCCCAAAGCGCCATTCGCAGCATTGGCCTTTAAGATCATGACCGATCCATTTGTGGGTCGTCTGGCCTTTTTCCGGTGCTATTCTGGTCATCTGGATGCCGGTTCTTATGTATTGAATGTAAGAAGTGGTAAAAAAGAAAGGATCAGCCGTATCATGAAGATGTTTGCAAATAAGCAAAATCCTATCGACTTCATCGAAGCTGGTGATATCGGTGCGGCAGTTGGTTTCAAAGAGATCAAGACCGGAGATACATTGTGTGATGAGAATCATCCAATCGCATTGGAGAATATGTTTATCCCTGAGCCGGTAATTGCTGTAGCAATAGAACCAAAGACCCAGGCTGACGTAGATAAAATGGGGATGGCTATTTCTAAACTGGTGGAAGAAGATCCTACACTGCGTGTACATACAGATGAAGAAACCGGTCAGACCATTCTTCGTGGAATGGGTGAGTTGCACCTGGAGATCATCATCGATCGTATGCGTCGTGAGTTTAAAGTAGAAGTAAATCAGGGTGCGCCGCAGGTGGCTTATAAAGAAGCATTTGGTATTACTGTAGAACACCGTGAGACATTGAAGAAGCAAACCGGTGGTCGTGGTAAATTCGCTGACATACAATTTAGTCTTGGCCCTGTTGATGCTGAATGGAAAGCAGAAAACCCTGATAAGCACTACCAGTTTGTAAACGGATTGTTTGGTGGATCTGTTCCTAAGGAATTTGTTCCTGCTATCATGAAAGGCTTTGAGCATTCAATGACCACAGGTGTACTGGCAAGCTATCCTGTTGACAATATGAAGATCCGTGTATATGATGGTAGCTTCCACGCTGTTGACTCCGATGCAATGTCATTTGAACTTTGTGCTAAGCAAGGCTTCCGTGAAGCGGCAAGAAAAGCAAAACCTGTTTTGCTGGAGCCAATAATGCGGGTGGAAGTAATTACACCAGCTCTGTACATGGGTGATGTTACGGGTGATTTGAACCGTCGCCGTGGTATGCTGGAAGGTATGGATACCCGTGCCGGTGCAGAAGTGATCAAGGCCAAAGTACCGCTGAGCGAAATGTTTGGGTATGTAACCCAGCTTCGTTCATTGTCTTCCGGCCGTGCATCTTCTACCATGGAGTTCTCACATTATTCACCGGCACCCACCAATATTGCTGAAGAAGTGATAGCGAAGGTGAAGGGGAAGGTGAGTGCGTAACGTTTAGTATTACTGAAAGAATAACACTAAAATCCCGCTAATACGGCGGGATTTTTTTATTTTTAAATATGGTAAACCGAATCTAATGAACAATTTATGTAAAGTGAAAATAAGAGTGAGTTACAGGAATTATTTTCTACTATTCTTTATATCGACCTTTCCGCTAACTGTTTTCGGTCAGCCAACGATCTCTTCCTTTTCACCTGCATCTGGCCCTGTGGGAACAACTGTTACCATTGCAGGTAGTAATTTCAGTACCACCCCTTCCAATAATATTGTGTTTTTCGGCGGCGTTCGTGCCACCGTTACTAATGCAACCTCTACTTCTCTTTCTGTAACCGTACCGATGGGTGCAACATATCAGCCGATCAGTGTTACCGTAAATAACCTGATAGGTTATTCAGCAAGACCATTTAATATATTACTGGGAGCCGGGGAAGACTTTGCTGCTAATGCGTTTAATCTCAAAACTGATTTTCCCATGATCACACCAGGTGGCTCGACCAGGGTTGTACTGGCGGATTAGATGGAGACGGGAAAAATGATATGGTCTCAGCAGGCGGGGTAGTTAATAACGAGATCAGTTATGTGTGTGTGTACCGCAATACCAGTTCACCGGGAAATGTTTTTTCTTTTGCCACGCGGCAAGATTTTCCAGCGGATACAATGGCTAACGATCTTATCGCCTGTGACCTAGATGGGGATGGGAAAAAAGATATCGCGGTAACACATACTGTCGAAAAAAAACTTTCCATTTACACGAATACCAGCACGACTGGGAGCATATCATTCGCTCCACGGATCGTTATAAATTTAGCATATTCCGGCACCTGTCTGACATCCACTGATTTTGATTATGACGGGAAACCAGATATTGCGATCGGGTACGATGGAACGATCGGAGTAACCAGCAGTGTTGCAGTTTTCAGGAATACAGGGTCAGCAGGTAATATCAGTTTTGCAGCTCCGCTTGCATTACTTACAGGAAACATTCAGAGCCTCGGCGCTTCAACTGGTGATATTGACAATGACGGAAAAACAGACCTGGTTGTATCAACACACCAGGCCGGTGATTTCTCTGTGTTCAGGAACCTGAGTACTCCCGGTAACCTGTCTTTCTCAGCCCGAACTGATATTGGCAATAGCGGACAGTCTGTGCGGATGGCTATTGCTGACATGGATAGCGATGGGAAATTGGACCTGTTAACCACAGCGTTTAATTTTTTGCAGTTTCATCCCAACACAAGCAGCCCCGGAACGATCAGTTTTGCTAGTCCGTGGGTGGTTCCTTCGTATCCCGGGATCTGGATGCCCTGTGTTGATGACCTTGACGGAGACGGAAAACCTGATATCGCAAATGCTATTGGCATTGCTGGGGTGCAGGGTTATGGTATATCTGTTATCCGCAACCTTAGTACACCCGGAAACATTTCCTTTAACCCGCCAATTCATTACCAAACTAATATCAGTACTAATTCTTCCGTGGCGATAGGCGACATAGATGGAGACTTTCGCCCGGATATCGCTGTGAGCAATTTCGCACCCGGGGTTGTTACTGTGCTTCGCAACCGGATATACAGTCCTCGGATCACTTCTTTCACTCCCACATCAGCCTGCTATGGAAAGACAGTGGCTATTAACGGAGCTAACCTCACCGGTATTACTTCTGTGGCTTTTGGAGGCACACCGGCATTCTCGTTTACTGTGGTTTCCCCCAGCCTGATCAACGCCATTGTTGGTAATGGCAGCAGCGGTAATATTATTATCCAGAAACCCGGCGGGATCAATGGACTCACTTTCATTCCGGGATTTACATTTCTTCCTTCTTCGGCAACGATAACTTCGTTTACTCCTATTAATGGAAACACGGGCAATACGGTTACGATCAACGGGACAAATTTTACAAATGTCACGGCAGTTAGTTTTGGTGGAATGCCGGCCAGTTCCTTTACTGTTGCATCACCTACTATGATCACTGCAGTAGTGGGTGCGGGAGCATCTGGAAATGTAAATGTGACAGCGGACGGTTGTATCGCCACGTTGCCCGGATTTGTGTTTGGCAATGACCCTGGTATTTTTTCTTTCACTCCTGTCAGCGCAGGTACAGGGACAACTGTTACCATTGCAGGCATCAATTTTACGGGTACCACTGCGGTGAGTTTTGGCGGAGTTGCTGCTTCTTCTTTTGCCGTTGTCAATGCTACAACGATCAGTTCAGTAGTGGCCACTGGTGCTTCGGGAAGTGTAAGTGTAACTACAGTTGGTGGAACAGCATCCTTGTCGGGATTTACATTTATCCCGGCGCCAACAATTACTTCTTTTACTCCGGCATCCGCATCCACCGGTACTGCTGTTACAATCACCGGTACTAATTTCACCGGGGCCACTGCTATCAGTTTCGGCGGCACACCGGCATCTTCCTTTACGGTTGTAAATGCCACTACTATTACTGCCGTTGTGGGTACTGGGACCACCGGAAATGTAAGCGTAACAACTCCGGGAGGAACAGCCTCAAGATCAGGATTTACCTATACAGTAGTAACAGCCGTAGGCGGAGTGAACAACAATAATTCCAGCGAACTGCACATCAGTCCCAACCCGGCAAACGATATGGTTGTAATCAAACATCCTGCTTCGTTGAAAAATGCTTACCTGAAACTGATCGATATCAATGGCAGAACAACACGATTGGTGGCTATTGGCAGAAATGTAACGCAAACATCCTTCTCCGTAAAAGGTATAGCAACCGGCATATATAAGCTGATCTGGACAAATGATAAGAAAAATTATCGCAGGACATTAATGATAACACAATAGTCATATTTTATTTGACCTGAATCAATGGCTTGTAAACAACGTGGCATTACGTTTGTATAATAATTACCGGTTATCGCTTACCGTTTTTAAGATTCAGCGCTGGCCGTCTTTGTCAGACGTATGAAAAACACAATGCTCTAAGAATTGCCTGAAAAGGTGCAAGTAAGGACTCAGAAATGGGTCCTTATTTTTTTTGCAGGATGTAAAAGCGTATAAAAATTACAATACCACTTCGACTAATACTCATGCATGGAATGAACAAAAGGCAATAATATGGCGAATATCCAGGTAACTGGTAGTGTATTTAAATTTTTTCCTGGATAAAAATTTGAGAGGAACTTAAATCTCTGTACTTTGCATCTCCTCCCGTATAGGTAATCATACAACCTTCCCCCAAATTTTTTTGTCATTAAAACTGATTGTTTATGAAAATAAGCAGGCTGCTCTTACCGGGGTGTATGTTGTTGGCAACCCTTCTTGTATATGTATCATGCCGGAAGACAGACCAGCAACTGGCAGCAGATCCGAAAACCGATGTATCGTTCAGGTTTTTTAATTCGCACCGTTCAGCAGATGCCACTGAAAAAGCGCTGGTATCATTTGTAAGAAGTATGAATGACAGAAATCATTTTGTGGAAAAAACCATCAACCAGATCGGATTTCCCCGGTGGGACAAAGCGATGACTATGCAGGTACCCGGGAAAAAAGGCAAGAGTGCCACTGATACTTCCATTACCACTTACTACATTCCGTTTGTAAGGGATTCGCAGAATTTTGTAAATGCCTCTATGGTTATTGAAACATCAGCCACAGATACTTCGTTTTCCTACCTGTGCGACTGGCAGTATAAACAAAGAGTATATAGCCCTTCTGCAGTGGATACCTCTGCAGAAGGATTTGCGTTGTTTTTTATGCTGATGGATAAAAACGTTTTCGGACATACTGAGTTTGTGCTTACGGACAGCCTGCTTTTTGGTAACCAGCCTGCTGAAAGTGCCAATACACAGAAAAAGATCTATTTACTAAACAGTGCCAATACCGGCGGGCGAAATGGGTTACTTGCTACTGAGACCTGTTTAAACTACGCCATATGCGGAAGCCCGCAATACTGTGCTGCGCATGGCGGCTGTGATTATCTTGATTGTGTGTCTGACCCGGATGTGTGCGGCATATTGCAAATATGCTGGGAACAAACACCCGGCGGTGGTGGTAGCGGTGGGGGAGGTGGAACAGGCGGTTCCGGAGGCGCAGGCGGTGGTAGCGGCAGCGGAGGTGGTGGCAATCCCCCGCCTAACCCTTGCGGGAGTGGCGTATCTGACAGAAATAACCTGCTGGATTGCGGGCCGGGATGGATACCGGGTGGTGGGGGAGGAGGTGGGGGTTCTATTCCGCCGCCTGGGGAGCCAATTGATTCTTTATTAAAAAAAATATCCATACTTGCCAATAAATACTCAGATTCAGTTTTTAATATTAGCTTGAATGAACGAGCAGAGTATTCATTTACAATTGTTGATTATAATAATGATGTGATGGACACCTTGCATTTACATACTAATGGGTCAGGACTATCTGTTCTTCCTAATTATGGAGTTTATGGCGGAAGAAGACTTCGTGGTATTTGGCATTCACATCCTACAGAATTCGGGTTTCCAATAAATGATACAAATTCAAGATCTGGGCCTTCAGGAGATGATTTAGGCCAATTATTTGATTTAAAAGACTACCAACCCCCAGTTCCTGTATTAACAGATTGTGGAAATGTCAGATATGCTCTTGTTGTGACGAATCCACAAAGGGCCAATTCGTGGTTTAGAACATCAGGAAATGGCCCTTTGCTTTTGTATAACAGACTATTACAATTGGTATATGCCGATCCTAGAAGTTCAACTTCCGAATTTCATAACGTTACCATTGAGAAGCTATTGCAAATATTAGGAAACTCTGCTACTTCTGGTATTGCATTATACAAATCAAATAATCGTGAAAAAACAATTTATACAAAATTAAATTAACGATATGAAAAATATAAAATTGGTGGTTGTTTTCTATTTAATGATTCTGGTAGGGTTTTCTGCAAATGCAAAACACATATCCCATTTAAGCTGCTATCAGAGACAACTCATTACTATTGATTCTTTACCATCAGATTCATTAGCAATCTTTTTAAGGAATATCAATGTAATTAGTTACTATGGAATGACTGTTAATTCATTTTTAAATGCAATTCCAAATATGCCCGTTAATATGTTTGTTTCATCTTGCAGAATGGGCAGAGTTTCGATGTATAATGCTTGTTATTTACAAGTCACTTTTTATCCTGACCTTGTAGTACGGGTTTATGTAACTGATTTTACTCATATGCCAAAATATAGCCCGACATTAAGTTGGAATATGCAATTATTTAGGGAGGAAAAAATATATCGTATTAGTATATACAAGGATAGTAAATGTATTAATGGCCTTTGCAAAGAACCATAACTGATGACAAAGTATACTTAGTAGCGTTTTTCTCTGAAGGGAAAGCTCATGTTTTTAAAAAGCAAGAATATGCCATTGATACTTTGCCAACTTCCCTGTTAATTAATTATTTGGAACAAATGAATGTCAAAAGCTTTTATGGAAAGCCGGTTGACTTCTTTATGCTGGCTATAGATGCAAATCCATATAATATGAAGGTTTACAAAGAATCACACAGCAAATGGCAAACTCAAAGAGCCTCGCATTTATGGTATGAATATAGTGGAGGAGCTGTTATTCGTATCTATGTCCGCGAATACACTCACATTGATCGGTTTAGTCCGAATGCGGTATGGGATATAAATTTATTCCGGCAGGAAAAAATATATAAAACAGAAGTATGGAAGAATCAGAATACCTGTATAAACGGCTCGTGTTTGCATTAAAAATACCCGGCTTGCTTTTCCTCTTTATGAAAGGATTAATCTCTAACTGGGTTCTCAAATTTCAATTTAGTAATTGATTATCAAATTTTTACAACTGAAATCAGGATAATATAATAATAGAATTGGATTTCAGCATAGATCTGCAAATCAGGGACTTCCCCACAACCTATAAAATTCTTTACCAACTATTTGGAAGGTATAGCCGTCACCCCTACCTTTGCACTCCCAAAAGAAAATTGGGTTTTCACACATGTCGCAGCGAATCAGAATCAAATTACAGTCTTACGATCACAATCTGGTAGATAAATCTGCCGAAAAGATCGTAAAAACAGTACGCAGTACCGGCGCGGTGGTAACGGGGCCTATTCCTTTGCCCACCCGTCGCAAAATATTTACCGTATTGCGTTCGCCACACGTAAATAAAAAGAGTCGTGAACAGTTTCAACTGGCCACCCACAAGCGCCTGTTGGATATCTACACGTCTTCAAGCCGTACTGTAGATGCACTGAGCAAGTTAGATTTGCCCAGTGGTGTGGAAGTGGAAATCAAAGCATAACCGCGGAGTAAGCAGATTTTAAACTGCTATTTCACGGATTGAAGTTCTTATACAATAAAATAAATTCATCTCTCAATCTCGCCTCAGGCGGGAAAAAAGAGCTCTGAGCCACGTATGAATCAGGATTAGCGAAATCCGCAATAATCCTTTCATTCGTGATTAAATAAAACAAGCCATTCAGGGTTTGTTTACTATCGGTACTTCCATCGTCCTCCGAAGCTTTAGCGCAGGGGGAACATACAACTCTCCTTTGCCAGGGCTACGGAGAGCAAAGGGAAAAGGTCGGTGGCAAACGGGGATTGAAAGCCGTGGATCGTGTCTTCACGATTCAGAGTGTTTAGTGAGAACTAAACACGGCATGTCCCAATAACCTTGCAGGCGTAAATTGAACAACCATGAAAGGTATTATTGGGAAAAAAATTGGGATGACAAGCGTTTTCGATTCCACAGGCAAACAAACCGCCTGCACGATCATAGAAGCAGGTCCCTGTGTAGTTACCCAGGTAAAGACCACCGAGTCTGACGGGTACAATGCTCTTCAGCTCTCTTTTGGAGAAAAGAAAGAAAAGAATGCCACCCAGGCTGAAAAGAATCACTTCGCAAAAGCACAAACCGCTCCAAAGAAATTTTCCAAAGAATTCAGGAATTATTCCATCGAAAAAAATATTGGTGAAACTATCACACTCGACATTTTCGCAGAAGGCGATAATGTAGAAGTAGTAGGCACAACAAAAGGTAAAGGCTTCCAGGGTGTTGTAAAACGCCACGGTTTCCATGGTGTGGGCCAGCAATCTCACGGTCAGCATGACCGTCAGAGAGCACCCGGTTCACTCGGTAACTCATCCGATGCTGCCCGTGTAATGAAAGGCATGAAAATGGCCGGCCGTATGGGTAATGACCGGGTGAAGCTGAAAGGCCTGAAAGTGGTGAAAATTTTCGCTGAGAAAAATTATATCCTTATTAGTGGTTCTGTACCGGGTCATATTGGTTCAATTGTTTTAATTCAGAAATAATGGCAGGGCTGTAGAGGCAAGGCATGCCTTGCCTCTACAGCCCCAACAAAACGAAATACAATGCAAATCGAAGTATTAAATACAAAAGGAAAAGCAACCGGTAGAACGGTGGAACTGCCAGAAGAAATATTTGGTGCAGAACCCAATAACCATGTTATCTACCTGGCTGTAAAACAATTCCTGGCTGCACAGCGTCAGGGTACGCACAAAGTAAAGACCCGTGCTGAAGTGCAGGGTGCAAGCCGCAAGCTTCACCGCCAGAAAGGTACAGGTGGAAGCCGTAAGGGTAATATCCGCAACCCTTTATATAAAGGTGGTGGTACTATATTCGGTCCAAAGCCACACGGGTATGATATTAAACTGAACCGTAAGGTAAAAGATCTGGCCAAAATTTCTGCCCTCTCTTACAAGGCAAAAGAAAACGCCATTGTGATATTGGAAGATATCAATATGGATTCACCTAAGACTAAATCCTTTGTAGATATCCTGGGCAACCTGAAACTGGCTGATAAGAAATTAATGTTCATCATGCCGGAGTATAATGATAATGTACAGATGTCTATTCGCAACGTTCCTTCCGTATTGGGCGTATTGCTGAGCGATATCAATACCTACGACATTGTAAATTCTGAAGTGCTGATATTGACAGAAAGTGCTGCTAAGATTTTTGCTGACGAAGAAAAAGCAGAAGCCTGATTATAAAATGTGTAAATGTGGAGGTGTGGAGATATGAAAATGTCCAGCACCAAACTGAAAAGTTCTTATAAATAGTGGGATGTGAAAAATAATATAGTATAGAATTTTCACATTTTCACATTTTCAAATTTTCAAATTGAATTACGATGAAACCATCTGATGTACTGATAAAACCCATTTTGACTGAAAAAGCAAATGCCCAGCAGGATAAACTGCGCCGCTATGCTTTCAAAGTAGCTAAGAAGGCAAACAAACTGGAAATTAAAAAAGCTATCGAAACCTTCTATGGTGTAACAGTTACAAACGTTAACACTGCAGTGGTTCCGGGTAAAAATAAAAGCCGTTTTACAAAAGCTGGTGTAATATCAGGCCGCAAGCCTGCTTACAAAAAAGCGTATGTAACAGTGGCTGAGGGTGAGAATATTGATTTGTATTCAAATATTTAATCCCCGCCGTCGTATCTGCGACGGTACGAATGGCAATCAACCGCCGCGAAGTGTTGGAACAAAGATTTAAAAATTTTGGAATTTAAAAAATGGCACTAAGAAAATTTAAACCTGTTACAGCCGGTACCCGTTGGAGAATCGGTAATGCTTATGCAGAGGTAACTACCAATGTTCCTGAAAAGAGCCTGGTGGAAGCCAAGCCAAGAACTGGTGGGCGTAACTCTTCTGGTCATTTGTCTATGCGCTACAGGGGCGGCGGGCATAAGAAGAAATATCGTATCATCGATTTCAAAAGAAATAAAGAGGGTGTTGCAACAGTAGAATCAATACAGTATGATCCTAACCGTACAGCTTTCATCGCTTTAGTGAATTATGCAGATGGTGAAAAACGTTATATCCTGGCTCCCCAGGGATTAGTGGTAGGTGCTATTGTAGAAAGTGGCGCTAATGTGGCTCCTGAAGTGGGAAATGCACTGCCGATGAAGAACATGCCATTGGGTACCAATGTACACAATATAGAAATGCAGCCAGGTCAGGGTGGTAAATTGGCCCGCAGCGCAGGATCATCTGCCCAGCTCACCAACAAAGAAGAAAAATATGCAATTCTTAAAATGCCTTCCGGCGAATTAAGAAAAGTATTGGTGAACTGTTATGCTACAGTAGGTGTGGTAAGCAACAGTGATCACTTCCTGCAAAGCATGGGTAAGGCCGGGCGTAACAGGTGGAAAGGTATCAAACCAAGAACCCGTGGTGTGGCAATGAACCCTGTAGATCACCCGATGGGTGGTGGTGAAGGTAAAGCTTCAGGTGGTCAGCCCCGTTCAAGGAATGGTCAGTACTCAAGAGGCTTGAAAACCAGGACCAAAGGAAAAGGAAGTGATAAGATGATCATCCAGCGTAAGAACGGAAACAAGCTGGCAAAATAATGTAGCGATTTGATGATGTGCCGATTTGATGATGCACATCACCAAATCATCAAATTACCAAATTATCAAATTTAAAAAATGGCACGTTCGATTAAAAAAGGTCCTTACATCGCCACACATCTTGAAAAAAAGGTGATGGCTATGAACGAAGGCAAAAACAAAAAGGGTGTAATTAAGACATGGAGCCGCCGCTCTACTATTTCGCCTGATTTTGTGGGTCACACTTTTGCTGTACACAATGGCAACAAGTTTATCCCGGTGTATGTAACGGAATTTATGGTAGGTCATAAGCTAGGTGAATTTGCACCTACCCGCCAGTTCAAAGGGCATTCTAAAAAAGAAGGATAATTAAAAGTTTAAAGTGAAAAATTTAAAGTGAAAAGTTGAAACAGCCTGAAACTTTAGACCTCAAACCTTAAACATTAAACTATAAGAAATGGAAGCAGTAGCTAAACTGAGAAATTACCCAACATCGCCCCGCAAAATGCGGTTACTTGCTGACCTCATCCGGGGGAAGAAAGTAGAAAAAGTACTTGCTGAGTTGGAACATAATCCAAAGCATCCTGCAGTTCCACTGCGCAAACTGGTACTGAGTGCTATCAGCAACTGGAAGCAGAAGAACGAAGGAGGAGATGAAAGCCAGTTGGTGGTAAAAACAATTTTTGTGGATGGTGCAAGAACATTAAAACGTATGCGCCCGGCACCACAAGGTCGTGGATACCGTGTTCGCAAACGCAGCAACCACGTAACTGTGATCGTTGATACTAAAGAAATAAAAAACTAAACGAATTAATAAACCAATAACATGGGTCAAAAAGCAAATCCGATTGGTAACAGGTTAGGCATCATCCGTGGATGGGAATCTAACTGGTACGGCAGCAAAAAAGATTACGCCGGTAAACTGATCGAGGATCACAGAATCAGAACTTACCTGAATGCCCGTATTAACAAAGGAGGTATCTCCAAAATTGTTATTGAACGTACATTGGGTAAGCTGATCATAACAATTCACACTTCCAAACCGGGTATCATTATCGGTAAAGGTGGTGGAGAAGTGGATCGTATTAAAGAAGAGTTGAAAAAACTGACTGGTAAGGATGATGTTCAGATCAATATCCTGGAGATCCGCCGCCCGGAGCTTGATGCGATGATCGTGGGTGATACTATTGCCCGCCAGATTGAGAACCGCATCAACTTTAAAAGAGCCACCAAAATGGCGATAGCTTCCGCATTGCGTATGGGTGCAGAAGGTATCAAAATTAAATTGAGTGGTCGTTTAGCCGGTGCAGAGATTGCCCGTAGCGAAGAATTCAAACAGGGGCGTGTGCCATTGCATACTTTTCGTATGGATATAGATTATGCCAACGTGTTTGCACAAACTGTGTATGGTAAAATTGGTATTAAAGTTTGGATATGTAAAGGTGAAGTATTGGCTAAGAGAGATCTGAACCCCAACTTTATCGCAGGTGGAAAAAATGAAGGTGCTGGCACAGGTGCCGGTGGCGACAGAAGAGAAAGAAGGGACGATAATCGTGGTGATCGCCGTGATGACAGACGAGGTGGCGGTGGTGGTGGAGACCGCAGGGGCGGTGGTGGAAGAAGGAATTAATATGTAAATGTGGAAATGTGTAAATGAGGGAGAGACACATTTTAATCACCAGGTCATTTTCACGTTTTCTAATTTTCAAATTTTTTATAAAATGTTACAACCAAAAAGATCGAAGCATAGAAAAATGCAAAGGGGCCGGATGAAAGGCGATGCTAAAAGAGGCGCAACAATTTCCTTTGGTTCTTATGCGCTGAAGGCATTAGACAGTCACTGGATTACTGACCGCCAGATAGAAGCTGCCCGACAGGCACTTACCCGTGAGATGAAAAGAGAAGGTAATGTATGGATCCGCATTTTCCCTGACAAGCCAATTACAGCAAAGCCAGCTGAGGTAAGGATGGGTAAAGGTAAAGGTAACCTCGAATTCTGGGCTGCAGTGGTAAAACCCGGCCGTATCTTATTTGAGATTGATGGAGTGAGCGAGCAGGTTGCCCGTGCCTCTTTATCACTGGCTGCCGGTAAGCTGCCAATTAAAACCAAGTTTATTGTACGCCGTGATTTAATTACAGCGTAATAATTAATAAATCGAATAGAGATGTCAAAGAAAGCAGATTTTGTAAAAAGCATTCACGGGATGAATGAGCAGGATATTAAGTCCCGACTTGAAGAAGATAAACAACGGTTAAAGAAACTGGAGTTTGCCCATACGATTTCTCCACTGGAGAATCCAATGACCATTCGTGGTTTGCGCAGGGATATTGCCCGTTTGATCACGGAATTGAAGTTAAAGCAACAGCAAGCATAATAAAGCTAAAATAATGGAAGCAAGAAATTTAAGAAAGACCAGGATTGGAGTGGTAACCAGCAATAAAATGGCGAAGACCATCACCGTTGCGGTAGAAAGAAAAGTAAAGCACCCGATCTATGGAAAGTTCGTAAAGAAAACTACCAAGTTCCATGCGCATGATGATAAAAACGAATGCAGCATTGGTGATGTGGTGAAAATTATGGAAACCCGTCCGCTTAGCAAAACAAAGCGCTGGAGACTGGTGGAAGTAGTGGAGAAAGTGAAATAAGAAAATGGCTGCCCGCTTCAAGCTTATCGCTTTAAGCTGCGCCTGACAGGAAAAAGATTTTTAATTCACAAGCTGTAAGCGAAAGGCGAACAGCGAGAAGCTAAAAGCAAATAAAATGATTCAGCAAGAAAGCCGGTTAAATGTAGCGGACAACAGTGGTGCCAAAGAGGTGCTTTGTATCCGTGTACTCGGCAACAGCGGTCAGCGTTATGCCAGGATAGGGGATAAAATTGTGGTAACAGTGAAAGATGCATTACCTGCCGGCGGTATTAAGAAAGGTACAGTAGCCAAAGCAGTTATTGTTCGTACTACCAACAAACTGCGCCGTAAAGATGGTTCTTATATCCGTTTTGATGACAATGCAGTAGTGATACTGAACCAGTCTGATGAGCCCCGTGGTACCCGTATTTTTGGGCCGGTGGCCAGAGAATTGCGTGATAAAGGGTATATGAAAATTATTTCGTTGGCACCAGAGGTGCTGTAGAGACAAGGCATGCCTTGTCTGTACAAAAAATTAAATCAATCCCGCAAAATCGGGGTAAAGAATAAAAAAAATGAAAGCAAGATTTAAACCAAAATACAATATTCGCAAAGGAGACAATGTTGTGGTTATCACCGGTGATGATAAAGATTTATCAAAACCCCGTGTAGTAAGAGAAGTATTGGTGGAAGATGCAAAAGTAATTGTGGAAGGGGTGAATATCATTACTAAACATACTAAGCCATCTGCACAAAATACCAAAGGCGGGATTGTAAAAAAAGAAGCTCCGATTCATATCAGCAATGTGATGCTTTGGGATGCAGCGCAGAAAGCGGGTGCAAAAATCACCCGGGTGAGAAAAGATGGCAAAACAGAACGAGTGTTTAAAACAAAGAAAACTCAGGGAGGTAAAAAATAATGAGTACAAATAAATATACCCCGAGACTGGCCAATAAGTACAAAAATGAAGTTGTGCCGGCATTGGTAAAAAAGTTTAGCTACGATACAGTAATGCAGGCCCCCAAACTGGAGAAGATCTGCCTGAACCGTGGTGTAAACGGAGCGGTAACCGATAAGAAGCTGGTGGATATTGCACTGGACGAGCTGACAACTATTTCCGGTCAGAAAGCAGTGGCCACGATGTCTAAAAAAGACATCTCCAACTTCAAACTTCGTAAGAACATGCCGATTGGTGCAAGGGTTACCCTGCGCGGCGAAAAAATGTATGAATTCCTTGATCGCCTGATCGCTGTGGCCCTGCCCCGTGTTCGTGACTTCAAAGGAGTGAATGAAAAAGCATTTGATGGCCGGGGTAACTATACATTGGGTGTTACCGAGCAGATTATTTTTCCTGAAATTGATATTGATAAAGTGAATAAGATCACTGGTATGGATATCACTTTTGTAACATCAGCCAACACGGATGAGGAAGCGTACGAATTATTGAAAGAGCTGGGAATGCCTTTCAGGAACGCAGCAAAAAGCAGTAATAACTAAACTGAAAAATAATTTCCAGGTGCCAACCGGTATTCCGGAACAGGAATTTGGGATTTTAAAAATTTGAAATTTAAATCAATATGGCAAAAACTTCAGTAAAGGCCAGGCAAAAAAAGAGAGAGAAGATGGTAGCCCAGCATGCTGTTAAAAGAGCAGAGCTGAAAAAAGCAGGCGACTGGAAAGCTCTTGATGAGATGCCCAGGAACTCTTCTAAAGTACGGTTGAAAAACCGTTGCCAGATCACCGGACGTCCAAAAGGCTATATACGCTATTTCGGATTGTCAAGGATCATGGTAAGAGACATGGCATTGAATGGTAAAATACCTGGTTTGAAAAAAGCAAGCTGGTAACAGAGTGAATGGTCAATGGTGAATAGTGAATAAAGCTGCCCACTGACCACCAAAACAAATTATTAAATTAAACTATCCAATTATTCCGGCATAATTGCCGGGACGTAGGAGGGCAAAAAATATGGTAACAGATCCTATAGCAGATTTCCTGACCAGAATCCGTAATGCACAAATGGCCGGTCACCGTGTAGTGGATATTCCAGCTTCTAATCTGAAGAAGCGTATGACAGAAATTCTGTATAACCAGGGTTATATTCTGAAATACAAATTCGAGGATGATAACAAACAAGGCGTTATTAAAATTGCGCTGAAGTATGATCCTTCCACCAAACAGCCTGCAATACAGAGTATGCAGAGAGTTAGCAGCCCGGGCTTACGCCAATATGCAAAACCTGTGGATTTTCGCCGGGTGAAGAATGGCCTTGGAGTGGCAATATTATCCACTTCAAAAGGCGTAATGACAGATAAAGAAGCAAAAGCACAAAATGTAGGTGGAGAAGTGCTTTGTTATATCTATTAATGAGTTAGTGGTTTGAAAATTTGAAGATTTTTCAGATCATCTTAAAATAAGCTGAACGATAATATAAGTTCTCTATACGGTAACTGAACACGGGCAGCAACATCTTCAAATTATTAAACTTTCAAATTTTCAAAATATGTCTCGTATAGGAAAACAACCGGTAGTGGCTCCCCAGGGCGTTACTATTTCAGTGGGTAAGGACAACGTGGTAACTGTAAAAGGACCGAAAGGGGAATTGAAGCAGGCCATTGATCGTGATATTACCGTAGAAGTAAAAGATGGACAAATAACATTTGCCCGTCCTACTGACCAGATCCGTCACCGTGCATTGCATGGTTTATACCGTTCATTGGTTTCAAACCTGGTGAAGGGAGTAACTGATGGTTACCAGAGAAAATTGGAATTGATAGGAGTGGGTTTTAAAGCTGCCAGCCAGGGCAATATCCTTGACCTGGCATTAGGTTATTCTCACAATATCATTTTTGAAATACCCAAAGAATTGAAAGTGGCAACCGCCCAGGAAAAAGGGCAGAACCCCATCATTACTTTAGACGGTATCGATAAACAACTGATAGGGCAGGTGGCTGCCAAATTGCGCAGCCTGCGTAAGCCAGAGCCTTACAAAGGAAAAGGAGTACGATATATGGGTGAAGTGGTGCGTAAGAAAGCTGGTAAAGCGGCTGGTAAGTAAAAATGTGGAAGTGTGGTAAATGTGCTAATGTGGAAATTAGTACAGGTTACAAAATGTATATCATTCTTCACATTTTCATATTCTCAAATTTTCACATTACAATCCCTGGCAGGATCAGGGAGCTAAAATAGAAAAAGATGAACCCAAAAGTTAAATCACAAAGGAGACAAAATATCCGTTACCGCATTCGCCGTACGATAGGTGAAGGATCTGCACAAAAACCACGGCTATCTGTTTTCAGAAGCAACTCGGATATATATGTGCAATTGATTGATGATGCCAACGGCCAAACGCTGGCCGCAGTTTCATCCCGGGATAAACACATCAGTACACAGAAAGTCAATAAAGTGGAGAAAAGCAAAATGGTGGGCGAAGCGATCGCTAAAAAAGCGGTGGAGCTGGGAATTAAAGATGTAACCTTCGATCGTGGTGGTTACCTCTATCATGGTCGTGTGAAATCAGTAGCGGACGGAGCGAGAGAAGGTGGCCTCAAATTTTAAAAAATACATTCAAACTTTTAATTACAAGTATAAATGTCAAAGTTTAACGTAAACAAGGTAAAAGCCGGAGACCTGGAACTGAAAGACAAAGTGGTGTCGATCAACCGTGTGGTGAAAACTACAAAGGGTGGACGTGCCTTCAGTTTCTCAGCCCTGGTTGTTGTTGGTAATGAAAATGGTGTGGTTGGACATGGTTTGGGTAAAGCCAAAGAAGTGCAGGAAGCAATTACCAAAGGCATTGAAGATGCAAAAAAGAACCTGATTAAAGTTCCGGTTATGAAAGGGACCATCCCGCATGATCAGTGGGCTAAAGAAGGTGCTGCCAAAGTGTTGATTAAACCTGCTGCACATGGTACTGGTGTAATAGCCGGAGGTTCTATGCGTGCCGTACTGGAAGCTGCCGGAGTAACTGATGTATTGGCAAAATCATTAGGGTCTGCTAACCCGCACAACGTGGTAAAAGCAACCTTCAAAGCGCTGGCTTTGCTGCGTGAACCTATCAGTGTTGCCAAAACACGTACACTAGGGTTGAAGAAAGTATTCAACGGATAAAAATGCTTGTTTCCGGTTATTAGTTTTTGATAAAAAACCTGTGACCGCAAATTCAAACCGGTAATCCGCCTTCACAGGAAGCTGTGGGGGATAAAAAAAACAGTAACCCGCCTTTACAGAAGCTGTGGCGGCTAAATAAGAAACGAGATATGAAGAAGCTAAAAATAACATTGGTAAAAAGCCCTATTGACAGATCGGAGCGTCAAAAACTCACTGTTAAAGCATTGGGTCTGAAAAAAACTAATTCCTCCAAAGAAGTGGTAGCCACCCCTCAAATATTGGGCATGATCCGTAAGGTTACGCACCTGATAAAAGTGGAAGAAGCATAAGTAATGTGGAAATTAGAAAATGTGTAAATATGCAAATGCATTATTGATGTATTTCATTCTCACACTTTCATATTCTCACATTTCCACATTAATTAATAAGCGAGGGGAGATACCCCGTTGAGTAAAAAATCAAAAAAATGAAATTACACGAATTAAGACCTGCAAAAGGTGCAACACACAAAGACAAAAGAGTAGGACGTGGTGATGGTTCCGGACATGGTGGAACGTCCGGAAAAGGTACAAAAGGCGGACAAAGCCGTGCCGGTTATAAAAGTAAAATGGCCCACGAAGGTGGTCAGATGCCTATTCAGCGCCGTATTCCCAAACGGGGGTTCAAAAACCCGCATCGTGTGGAATACAAAGTACTGAACCTGGGACAGATTGAACAACTAGCCACAAAATACAGCCTTACTGAATTTTCGCTGGAAACCCTCTATATCAACGGGCTGATCAGCCAAACTGACCGCATCAAAATATTGGGTAATGGTGAATTGACAGGCAAGTTCAGCTTTAAGGTGAATGCAGTAAGCGATAAAGCCAAAGCAGCCATTGAAGCAGCAGGTGGAACGGTGGAAATAGTAAAGTAATTTGACTAAATTGCAGCAACGTATTGAAAAATACGTTTTTATTTTTACTTCGAATTTTTACCGAAGTATGTTTTAAGCGCTTTAAATTTTATAATCGCCGTGAAGAAATTAATACAGACACTGAAAAATATCTGGAGCATCGAAGAGTTGCGGAATAAGATATTATTCACCCTTATGATGATTGCTATCTACAGGGTGGGTTCGCATATTGTTTTGCCTGGTATCAACCCGAACGAAATGGACAAAGGAGGAGAGGGAAACACAGGTATCCTTGGACTCATTGATGCGTTTTCAGGAGGTTCATTCAGCAATGCTTCCATTTTTGCATTAGGTATCATGCCTTATATCTCTGCTTCTATCTTTATGCAGCTGATGACGGTACTTGTACCAAGCTTTCAAAAAATGCAAAAAGAAGGCGAAAGCGGACGTAAAAAAATTACCCAATACACCCGTTACCTTACAGTAGCGGTTACCATTTTACAGGCATCAGCTTACGTAGGCTATCTGAACGGTCTTGCATCTGGCTCACCTGGAATGATCTATAGCAGCAGTTATCCATTTTGGTTGTCCAGTATGATTGTCTTAACCGCAGGTACAATGTTTGTAATGTGGATGGGTGAGAAAATTACGGATAAGGGTTTGGGTAATGGAACGTCATTGATCATCATGATCGGTATCGTGGCCAGGCTCCCGCAAAACTTCCTCCAGGAATTGAGTGCCAAATCAGTTCGTAACGGACAGATACTGGTGTTCATTATTGAAATCGCTATCCTTATCGCCATTATTATGGGTTGCATACTCCTGATACAGGGCGTACGGAAAGTGCCGGTAAATTATGCTAAACAGATTGTGGGTAACCGCCAGTTTGGCGGAGCCAGGCAGTTTTTACCCTTAAAAGTAAACAGCGCCGGTGTTATGCCAATCATCTTTGCACAGGCTATTATTTTCATCCCTACAATTTTTACAAACTTCAACACATCAGGAAAGACAGGTCTCCTTGCAGCTTTAACCGACCCCAGTAATATCTGGTATATGCTCATTTACTCAATTGTAGTAATTGGATTTACCTTCCTGTACACGGCATTAATATTTAATCCTAAACAGATTGCTGATAACCTGAAGCAGAATAATGGATTTATCCCTGGAGTAAAACCGGGCCAGCCCACTGCTGATTATATCGGTGCTATTATGGATAAAATCACTTTCCCCGGAGCGGTACTGCTTGCATTAGTAGGTATTTTACCCGGTATTGCGCAGCGTATGGGTGTTACCCAGGGCTTCTCCAGTTTCTTCGGAGGAACTTCTTTGCTGATCATGGTTGGTGTAATCCTCGATACCCTCCAGCAAATAGAAACACAATTGCTGATGCGCCAGTATGATGGTTTGATGAAGAGCGGACGGATACAGGGCAGACAAACAACTTCTGCCGTACAGATGTAATACATTTTTTCAAATATATAAAGCCCGGCACCAATACTTGCCGGGTTTTATTTTTTAAGGATATTTGCAGGATATGATCATTTATAAGACAAATGAGCAAGTAGAATGGATGCGGCAGAGCGCCTTGCTGGTAAGCAAGACATTGTCTGAAGCAGCCGCTTTGTTAAAACCGGGCATAACCACCATTTCTATTGATAACATGATTGGTGCATTCATTCGTGATCACCACGCTGTTCCTTCATTTTTAAACTATAACGGCTACCCCTATAATTCCTGTATTTCTGTAAATGATGTGGTGGTGCATGGATTTCCGGGTAATAAAGAACTGCGGGAAGGCGATATCATCTCTATTGATATTGGCGTGATACTAAATGACTGGCATGGAGATCATGCATACACTTTCGCTATTGGCAATCCGGGTGAAGCCGTAATGAAATTAATAGCAGT
This sequence comes from Chitinophagaceae bacterium, assembly GCA_031441485.1. Classification (GTDB taxonomy): domain Bacteria; phylum Bacteroidota; class Bacteroidia; order Chitinophagales; family Chitinophagaceae; genus JJ008. The sequence goes on along the minus strand of JANOEQ010000109.1, from coordinate 41,641 downwards.
TACAAAAGAATCATTGTACAAAGGAATAGAAAAAGCTATTGCGGGTAATCGGGTTGGTGATATCGCATTTGCCATTCAGGAACATACGGAAAAGAAACACGGATATGGTGTAGTGCGGGAACTGGTAGGGCATGGCCTGGGTAAAAACCTGCATGAAGATCCACAAGTACCTAACTATGGCAAAAGAGGCAGCCTGCAAAAATTGAACGAAGGGTTGGTCCTGGCCATTGAGCCGATGATCAATCTTGGTAAAAAAGAAGTCTTTACTGAATCTGATGGCTGGACCGTGCGGACAAAAGACGGAAAACCTTCCGTTCATTTTGAACATGATGTATGCGTAAGAAAAGGAAAAGCTGATATACTTTCCGATTATAGCAGTATTGAAATAGCGGAGGAAGCTAATCCAAACCTGTTTACTAACGCGGTTCCTCAGACCCGTATGTAAAAAGAAAACGGCGGCAACCGGTTTATAAAACCCGGTATTTCATTTCCACTCTATTGTCTTTCCATATTTCCTGCGGGCTGATATAGGTATCATTAAACTGGAAGATAACGCCGGCTTTGGCAAATGCATCCCTGACTAATTCTGAACAGATATAACTTTTATTCTTTTCCCTTTTGCCAATGCGAAACAGGATGCGTGTCATAATCCGGATAATCTCCCAATTATCATAAGGCCGGGTAAGTTCATCCAGTCCAAAACTAATGGCTTTGTTTAATTTTGGTTTTTCCATTTCAAAATTAAGTTTTGCAATTACAACCTGCCCTTTATATGGCCTCTTTTTCCCTTTATAGTCTTTTATGTATTTTGACAGGGGAATTAACCGTATGCCTACATTCGGCTCTGCTTCCAGTACTAATACACGGCCCAGTTCCTCATCTTTATAGATTATAGCCACATGGCTCCATACGCTTTTTGTCAGCTTCTGTATAATTCCGGAAAAGGCATAGCTTCCGGAACTGAAAAAAATATAACCTGTTTTCAGGTAGTCACGGATCCTTTCATAGGGAACAACCTGTATTTCTTTCAGTTGTTTTTTGGTAAGTGCTTGTGCCATTATATCCGCGTTTATTTGAAAGATGTATTTCTAATTGTCGCTTTTGGCCCCAACCTGAAGGGCGGCAAAATCTTTTTATACGACTATTCAGTATTTTGCCTGCGAGCCCTGAAAGATTTAGGTTGTAACAATTTGAAAAGCATCCTATTTGAAACGAACTTACCAAAAAATAATCTTTCTTTGTAAAAAGCTTATCGGGTGCCGAAACAACTAATCGTTATTGGAGGCGGGGCAGCAGGTTTTTTTTGTGCTATTAATGCCGCAAAGATGAATCCTCAACTGGCCGTCACCCTATTGGAAAAAACGGGCAAACTGTTATCCAAAGTAAAAGTTAGTGGCGGCGGCCGTTGTAATGTTACACATGCCTGTTTTGATATAACAGAGATGAGTAAAAAATACCCGCGGGGCGGCAACTTTGTCAAAAAAGCATTTCACCAATTCTTTACTACCGATACCATAAAATGGTTTGCAGAACGCGGGGTGGAATTAAAAACAGAGGCAGATGGAAGGATGTTCCCTGTTACTGATTCCTCACAAAGTATTGTAGATTGTTTACTGAAGGAAGCAAGCCGGTACGGAGTCAGGATAGTGACGAACACTGAAGTAAAAGAGATAAAAAAGGCGGCAGGTGATTTTCAAATTGAACTGGCAGGCTCACGGTCACTCACAGCCGGTTTTGTGTGCATAGCCAGTGGCGGTTATCCCAAAGCAGCCATGTTTCAGTGGCTCACTGCAATTGGACATTCAATTTCAACGCCGGTGCCATCCCTTTTCACTTTCAATTTGCCTGGCCATCCAATAAGAGAACTGATGGGTGTAAGTGTGGAAAATACCGGAGTAAAAATTGCCGGCAGTAAACTGGAGCAGCAGGGTCCCTTATTGATTACTCATTGGGGATTGAGCGGTCCGGTGGTATTAAAATTAAGTGCATGGGGTGCCGAAGAGCTGGCGGAGAGGCAGTATGCATTTAAAGTACTCGTGAACTGGTTGCCGGGTACAAATGAATCACAACTGGCCCAACGATTTCAAACACTGAGGTTTGAAATTGCAGCCCAAAAAATAAGTTCAAAAAACCCATTTGGATTGCCACAACGTTTATGGGATTTTTTATCAGGTACTGCCGGCGTGAATAAAGAATTGAGATGGGCCAACCTTCCGGGCAAGGATGCGAACAGACTGATGAAAAATTTACTGGCAAGCGAATTTGAAGTAAAGGGAAAGACCGCATTCAAAGAAGAATTTGTAACAGCAGGCGGTATAAAACTGAATGAGATCGGGCATACCACCATGATGAGTAAAAAAGTATCTAACCTGTTTTTTGCCGGTGAAGTAATGGATGTGGACGGAGTGACAGGTGGGTTTAATTTTCAACATGCCTGGACAAGCGGGTTTATCGCAGCAAAAGCCATTGCTCAATTCTCAGAACAGCAGTAACTGTGTTAAAAAAAATCTTCATCAATGCAGATTAGTATTATTATACCGGTTTATAATGAAGGAGCGGTTATCGGGAAACTTGTCAGTTATCTGTTGCAGAAAAAAAATGAATTAATAAGTGAAATAATTGTGGTGGATGCGGGGAGTGCAGACGATACGGTGGCGATGGCCGAACAGGCAGGTGCGCTTACTGTTTTGTCGCCCCAGAAAGGAAGGGCTGCACAAATGAATTATGGTGCATCAATGGCATCAGGCGATATTCTATATTTTATACATGCAGACACATTTCCTCCACTATCATTTGTGAATGATATAATTGCCGCTGTTGAAAATGGGCATCAAATGGGCCGTTACCGTTCTAAATTCAATTCCCGCAAATGGTATTTGAAAATAAATGCCTGGTTCACCCGGTTTGATTTGTTTGTATGTATGGGCGGTGATAACACACTTTTTGTATCCCGGAATGTTTTTGAAAGTAATGGCGGTTTCAAAAACGATATGAGGATAATGGAAGAATATGAATTTTGTGAAAGAGTAAGAAAACAAGGAACGGCCTATAAGATATTAGATGGAACGGCACTCATATCTGCCCGGAAATATGATGCAAATAGCTGGTGGGCAGTACAAAAAGCCAATATGAGAATAATCCGCATGTATCAAAAAGGTGCCAGCCAGCAGGACATGGCAGAGCAGTATAAAAAAATGCTGCGGGGCCGGTAAAACCTTCTGCCTTTAAAATCCGTACTTGGTTGAAATGAAACCCATAATCAGCGGTATACAGCAAGTGGGGATCGGCGTTACGGATGCTGATGCTGCCTTTGCCTGGTACAGAAAAATATTTGGTACTGATATAGTTGTCTTTAAAGATGCCGCCACAGCCACGTATATGCGGCAATATACCGGAAATGAGGAGCACCGGCGTATAGCTATCCTGGCTATGAACCTGCAGGGGGGTGGTGGCTTTGAAATCTGGCAATACACAAGCCGTATGCCTGTTGGCCCCGCAAGGCCAATTCTTCCCGGGGACTGTGGAATATTTTCTGTTAAAATAAAATGCAGGGATGTGTTGATTGCTCACGAAATATATCGTCAGCAGGGAATAAAATTATTGTCAACACCATCCTGTAATCCGGGGGGTGTACAACATTTTTATTTGGAAGATCCTTTTGGAAATATTTTTGAAATAGTCAGAGATGAAAACTGGTTTAGTTTAAACGGTCATATTACCGGTGGAGTTTGCGGTATTACAATAGGAGTAAAATCTATCGAAAAATCACTCCATTTTTATAAGACAATACTTGGGTATGATAAAATTGTTTATGCTGCGGAAGGAATATTTGATGACTGGAAATCATTACAGGGTGGACAGTATGCCTGTAAAAGGGTATTGCTCGGCAGAACAGAAAAGCAATCGGGTGCATTTTCGAAATTGCTCGGGCCCACACAGGTGGAATTAGTTCAGGTAACTGACAGGAAGCCGGAGCAGATTTATGAGAACCGCTATTGGGGCGACCTGGGTTTTATTCATGTTTGTTATGATATTTATGGCATGGAAAATCATGAACAACTTTGTCTTCAGTCAGGTTATCCATTAACGGTCAATAGCTGCACCAGTTTTGATATGGGAAAGGCTGCCGGCCATTTTACTTATAATGAGGATCCTGACGGCACATTAATTGAGTATGTTGAAACACATAAAGTACCCATATTTAAACGAATGGGGTTATACCTTAATCTCAAGAAAAGGAAGCCAGGCAGGCCGCTGCCGGATTGGATGGTTCGTTGCCTATCCTTCTCCCGTGTAAAAAATTAGGTTCTGCTTTGGATTTGGTAACTTCATAGTGTGAAATATTTATTTTTTTTTATTCTGCTTTTCATTTTTTCAATGCCGCTGTATGCACAGGAAAGGTTATCCCCAAAGGAGTTCAAAAAAAAATTAACTACTGCAAATGAAGCACTATTACTGGATGTACGAACACCGGAAGAAACCGGCAAAGGTTATCTGAAAGGTGCAGTCTTTATAGATTTTTATGATTCATCTTTTAAAGAACAGGTGTCTGCTATAGACCGTGAAAAGCCGGTATTTGTTTATTGTGCTATAGGTGGCCGTAGCTGGGATGCTGCAAAGATTATGCATGATATGGGGTTTAAAGAAATATATGATTTGAAAGGAGGGATCATTATGTGGAAAATAAAAAACCACCCTTTTGTGAAATTAAAAAATGATACAGCGCGACAGGGAATGAATAAAACCGGCTTTGAGAAAATGATAGCCGGCCGGCCATTGACCTTTGTTGATTTTTATGCTCCATGGTGCGGCCCCTGCAAAATAATGGTACCGGCGCTGGATGCAATCGAACAGGATATGAAAGACAGTGTGCTGGTTGTAAAAATAAATGCAGATGAAAACCTGCAACTGATGAAAGAGTATGGATTAAAAGCGTTGCCCTGCATCATGGTTTTGAAAGGAACGAAGATACTGTTCCGGTACGAAGGCTTTATGAGTGCAGCAGATATGAAAATGACAATCAGAAAATACTACAATGAAAAATAAGATATTATTTCAGTTGTCTTATCACAGCTTCAAGAATATTACTCCATACTTTGTCAGACCTGCCTGCCACGTCAATTATTTCTGCAATATTAGCCGGCTGTAAATTATCCGGGTCACATTCATCAGTGATAACGCTGATGGCGGCACATTTAATCCCCAACTGGTTAGCCACAATCACTTCCGGTACGGTACTCATGCCCACCATATCAGCGCCGGTAGAACGCAGCCACCGGTATTCAGCTTTTGTTTCAAGACTGGGGCCCATCACCGATACATAAATTCCTTTTTTTACTCCTGCGTTTTGTAAAGCAGCATTTTGTTCAATCAGTGATATCAATTCTTTATCATACGGCTGGCACATATCCACAAACCGCTGGCCAAAAGCCGGATCATTCAAGCCCCGGAGAGGATTATCCGGCAACAGGTTGATATGATTTTCTATCAAAACAAGATCGCCCTTTTTATACGAAAGGTTCAGGCCTCCTGCTGCATTACTGAGAAAGAGATATTTAACACCCAGCTCTTTCATTACCCGTACCGGGAAAGTTATTTGCTGCATGCTGTAGCCTTCGTAATAATGAAAGCGGCCCTGCATGGCTATCACTTTTGTGTGGCCGATAGAGCCAAACAGGAGATTGCCTTTATGAAATTCAACAGTGGCTTCGCAAAAATTTGGAATGGCTGAATAGGGGATACAAACCGGGTTTTCAATTTTTTTGGACATCTCTCCCAGGCCGGTACCCATTACTATACCTGTTGTGGGATGATTAAACCCCGATTGCTTTAAAAACGTAACGGTTTCTGCTATTATTTCAGGTGTAAGGGTCATATAAACATTTTATAGTAATTAAATCTTTTGCCATTAAATTTACGTTTATTGTGTGTCAGTAGTTTGCCACGCAATTAACAGTATTTCATGAAATCAGGTTTCCTTCTCACTTTATTAGTAATGAATCTTTCGCTGCCGGCCCAAACAGGATATGCGGTTAATGATGTTACCGGTGACTTCCCGGTCGGTAAAATAATTAATTATCCTCAGCCTTTCTCTTCTTTTCAGGAATTGAAAGACCGGCTGGTAATTGTGGACTTTTTCGGTACATGGTGTGTACCCTGTGTAAGGGCATTGCCAAAATTATCAGCTTTACAGGAAAAATATAAGAGTGAAATAAGAATACTGCTTGTATCCAATGAGCCGGAAGTAAAGTTGACAGATTTTCTAAAAAAACAAACTGATTTTAAACTGCCGGTGGTGGTGGATGAGCAGGACATTTTTACAAAATACTTTGAACCCCCTTCTTATCCGTATACTGTTATAGTTGGGAAAAACGGAAAAGTGATTGCCATGCCCGGGCAGGAAGAAATGACGGAGGAGAATATCAATAAATGGCTGATAATGCAAAATAGCGGTACACCCGCTATTTTAAACCAGTCTGTCAAACCAGCAAAACCTGTTGTATCTTCCGGTAACGATAAAAAGAATACGGAAGTGGAGCTTTCAAAGAACAGACTGGTACAATTGTCGCAGGACTTTATGTATGCGGCCAAAACGGGAGATGAAACATCCGGGTTTATTGAACAATTGCAGCAACTAAGCTGGCAGGAATTGTTATCAGCTATTAAAACCGATGATGAAAAGAAAGCATTTTGGATAAATCTTTACAATGCTTATACACAAGCAGCCCTGAAGAAGGACCCGGAGCAATATAAAAACCGCGGAAAGTTTTTTGGTAATAAACAAATTAACATAGCAGGTCATACATTCAGCCTGGATGATGTGGAGCATGGTATATTGCGAAGGTCGAAAATAAAGTGGAGCCTGGGTTACCTGAATAAGCTATTTCCAAATAAGGCAGAGAAAGCATTACGGGTGAATAAGCTGGATTACCGCTTGCATTTTGCATTGAACTGCGGCGCTAAGAGCTGCCCGCCGATAGCTTTTTACAAATCTGAAGATATCAACAGGCAATTAGACCTGGCTGCCAATGCCTACTTAAAAGGGGAAACAGTATATAACGAAGCGTCGAATACCATTACGCTGCCAACATTGATGAGTTGGTTTCGGCGTGACTTTGGCGGGAAGAAGAAAATGATAACGTTGCTGAAAACACTTTCAATAGTCCCGGCAGACAAGCACCCTGAAATAAAATTTAAAAAATACGACTGGACACTTTATCTTCAAAACTATAAATGATAAGTACATGTCAAACCATTATTACAATGCGGCGGACCTGGGAAAATTCAGCACTATCGCTGAATTTCAAAAACCAATGGCAGATAAATTCTTTGCCTGGTATGGTGAAGTATTTGCCGAAGGACAATTAACTGCGAGGGAAAAATCACTGATAGCTTTAGCCGTGGCCCATGCCGTGCAATGCCCGTATTGTATTGATGCGTATAGCAGTGATGCGTTTGAGAAAGGATGGAGTGAAGGGCAGATGATGGAAGCAGTACATGTGGCATCCGCGATCAAAGGCGGTGCAGCTTTAGTACATGGCGTGCAAATGATGAATAAAGTGAAGGAAATAGCGATGTAAGCCCCTGTTCTCCGCCAACTGGCGAAGAATATAGATTTGAACTTCTTTACAATTATTGCAGCATCTGAAAGCTATGAAAGAAAACAATAAGTCTTTAAAAGCCCAATCCCATTTTTTAGCTGATGTCTTTCATCAAATAGATATATTGGAGCATGGTGATAAAGTACATGAGTATCGTTTAATTCCCTTCCAGCAAAAATTAGAAGAAGCCGGTTTATTTCCATTAAAGCCAACACAGGTGGAAATCTTTCAAATCAATGTGGGCAAGATGTGTAACCAGGTCTGCAGGCATTGCCATGTTGATGCAGGGCCCGACCGGAAAGAGATTATGACAAGGGAAACTATGCAGCAATGCCTGGATATTCTTGCTATAAACCCTTCTTTCAAAACAGTTGATCTTACCGGTGGGGCGCCGGAATTAAACCCGGATTTTCGCTGGTTTGTTGAGGAGATAAGAAAATTAAATAAGCATATCATCGTCCGGTGCAATCTTACTATCATTTTGGCCAACAGGAAGTTTAATGATTTGCCATATTTTTTTAAAGAACACCATATTGAAGTAGTTTCATCGCTTCCTTTTTATTCTAAAGACAGAACGGACAGGCAACGGGGCGATGGGGTTTTTGAGGATTCAATAAAAGCCCTGCAAATGCTGAATGCAGCCGGATACGGTTTAGAAGGCAGTGAGTTAAGGTTAAACCTGGTGTATAATCCGGCAGGCGCATTTCTGCCTCCAGCGCAAACTTCACTGGAGAAAGAATTCAAAGAAGCATTAAAAAAAGATTTCAATATTTCATTTCATTCATTATTCAGCATTACGAATCTTCCTATAAGCCGCTTTCTTGATTACCTGCTGCAAAGTGGTAATTATGAAAAATATATGGAAAAATTGGTGGCGGCATATAACCCGGTAGCTGCTGCCAATGTAATGTGCCGCAATACACTCTCTATAAGCTGGGATGGATTTATTTATGATTGTGATTTTAACCAGATGCTGGACATGAAAGTGGATTGCAATGCACGGCATATTTCTCAATTCAACCAGTCAGTTTTAAACAACAGAAATATTGTAGTTAACCAGCACTGCTTTGGATGTACTGCTGGAGCAGGCAGCAGTTGCGGTGGGGCAGTGGCCTGATCATCTCTTAAAACATAAGCATGTCATATTTAGAAACAACAAAAAAAGTGTATAAGGAAGCAGCTGAAAATCCTAATGTGGGGTTATGTTGCACTACCACACCAGTCTGGCAGCTACCGGGTTTGGATATTCCTGTAAAGATGCAGCAAATGAATTATGGGTGCGGCAGTACCGTGCATCCGCGGGATTTAGTACACAATCCTAAAATTTTGTATGCAGGTGTGGGTGGTGGAATGGAGTTATTACAGTTTGCTTATTTCAGCCGTCAGCAAGGTGGGGTAATTGGTGTGGATGTGGTGGATGAAATGATAACGGCTTGTAATGAAAATTTTACGGAAGCGGAGAAATTGAATCCATGGTTCAGAAGTGAATTTGTGGAAGTAAGAAAAGGTGATGCATTGAATTTACCGGTGAAAGATGAAAGTATAGATGTAGCTGCACAAAATTGTTTGTTCAATATATTTAAACAGGAGGAATTAAAGCAGGCTTTACAGGAAATGTACCGGGTCTTAAAACCACGGGGCCGTTTGGTAATGAGCGACCCAATTTGTGAAACAAAAATGCCTGAATCATTAACAGAAGATGAACGGCTGAGGGCCTTATGCCTGAGCGGTTCATTGCCATTGCGGGATTATATTAAAATGATAACAGATGTTGGTTTTGGCACCGTAGAAATAAGGGCTAAGCGGCCCTACCGTATTCTTGATCCCAAAAAATATGATACGGATAAGTTAATTTATATTGAAAGTGTGGAAATATGTGCCATCAAAGATCCTATGCCTGCAGATGGGCCATGTGTATTTACCGGTAAGACGGCTATTTATTATGGTGGCGGGGATTGTTTTGATGATAACAAAGGACATGTGTTGCTGCCTGATCAGCCGATGGCGGTATGCGATAAAACAGCCGGGGCTTTAACAGCATTAGGCAGGGATGATATTTTTGTTTCAGCTTCCACCTGGTTTTATGATGGCGGCGGGTGCTGTTAAATCAGTTCAATGAAGAAAGCCCTTATCATATTTGTACGAAATCCTGAATGGGGAAAAGTAAAGACAAGGCTCGCCAAAGACATAGGAGAAGAAAAGACACTAAGTGTTTACTCTTATTTGCTTAAAATCACCCATGATCTTGCCTGCTGTATTGATGCTGACAAATTTGTTTATTATGCAGATGCTGTAGTAACGCATGACAGTTGGGAAAATGATCTGTTTATAAAAAGGGTACAGGAAGGGAATGACCTTGGTGAACGAATGATGGGTGCCTTTTCTTCGCTGTTCGGGCAGGGATATGCGAAATTGATTATAATTGGCAGCGATTGCCCTGAATTAACTGTCTCCCTGGTAGACGAAGCATATCAAAAACTGGATATAAATGAGGTGGTGATCGGCCCCGCAACTGACGGTGGTTATTACCTGTTGGGTATGACACAGCTTATTCCCGGATTATTCAGGAATAAAAAATGGAGTACTGCTGCTGTTTTTAAGGATACTGTAAATGATGTGCTGCTCTCAGAGAAAAATTGTTTCGTTCTTCCAATACTTTCCGATATTGATACGGCTGAAGACCTGGGCCGGTATCCGCAACTGCTGAATGCATAGCGATTTTGCATAGTCATGTTACGATGTCTTTATTTACAATCCTGGCAAAGACATGTATGTTTTCGGCATTAATAAAAAAATTGTTTTTCCAGCATCACACTATTTTTTAACAACAGAAAATAGTGTATCTTAAGTGTTTCTACTATACTTTGGCCGGGTGGAATATCATTATTTTTTTTATTCAAAAAGGGTTATGCACAGAGTAGTACTGGTTATTGCTTTTTTGGGGCTTGCTGGTTTTTTGAGTGGACAAACTTCAAATGATATTGATTCATTACTGAAGGCAGCCAATAGCCAGAATGATTCTGTCAAATATGCTACATTAATGAAAGCAGCAAATATGTACAACCGGAAGGGATTGCTTGATAGCGCCTTTTATTATAATGATATTGTACTTAAGCATGCTAAAAGAAATAAAGATTCAAAGCAACTATGCGAGGCTTACCTGGCTATAGCGGGTACTTATATCCGTAAATCGAATTTTGATCAGGCACTGGAAAATCTATTTGCCGGGCTTAAAATTGCAGAAAAGGAGGGCTATAATAAATACATGGGAAAGGCAAAAATGGATATTGGGTTTATATACAGGAGCCAAAATAAAATGCAGGAATCCCTGCGTTATTTGCAGGAGGCAGAACAGCCAGTTCTCCGGGAAAGGGATACGATAGGGTTAATTAATCTTTACGCTAACCTGGGTACTTCAACAGGACTGAACGGGGATACTGTTAAAGCCATGCAGTATTTACAACATGCATATATGTTAAGTGATCAAATTTTGGCAAGCGGTACATTACTGCCGGGCAAAAAAGAATACATTGTAAAATTAAAGCTGGTTAATATTTACAGCACTATTAACCTGAAGAGGGATACTGCCGGTCTTGCCGCAATACTGGAGAAAACCTATTTAGTAAAAAATGATATAGATACAGGTGCGAATCTTTACCAGAAATTTGAAATCCGGATTATCCTGGCGAATATTTATTTGCGATTACGGGAATATGCAAAAGCGTTGAACTCCGGCGAAGAGGCAATTGATATTTATAAGAGTATCGGTACGGCTGATAATAATCAATTGCGGGATGTATACTGGGTAATCGGCAGCGCTGCAGCATCTTTGAATGATTATAAAAAGGCTTATACAAACATGGAATTGTTCAGACAGTATAATGACTCTCTGTTTGATAGTAATAAATTAGATGCTATTCATTCTGTTGAGGCCAGGTATGAGACTGAAAAAAAAGAACAAAAAATCGTAAGTCTCAATAAAGAAAAAAAAGCGCAAAAGAATCTTGTACTATTTTCCATAGCGGGGCTCCTGCTCGTTATAGGTTTGCTTGCTGTCACTGTAAGGGCAAAGCGGCTGCAAAAAAAATTATTTAAAAAGGAAAGCGAAACACAGCGGTTCGAATTAGAACAGCGGATGGCCGAACTGGAACAAACCGCCCTGAGGGCCCAGATGAACCCGCATTTTATTTTTAATTGCCTTAATTCAGTGCAGCGGTATGTAATCGGTAGCGATGTGGAAGGGGTTAACCACTATTTATCAACTTTTGCAAATCTTATCCGGCAAACACTGGAAAATTCCGGCAAGCCGCTTATCCCTTTAAAGGATGAAATCAGGTACCTGGAAACCTATATTAAAATGGAACAGTTGAGAAGTAATAACAAATTTGACTATACTATAAATATTGGCCCGGAAGTTGATGAATCAGATACCTTTATCCCCAATATGATTGTGCAGCCTTTTGTTGAAAACAGTATTCTTCACGGAATGACAAATACAAAGGGTAAAAAAGGTATGATCAGGCTTGATATTTCAAAAGATAATAAGCTTACTTGCGTAGTGGATGACAATGGAGAGGGTATTAATAGTATGAATGTGCTAAGACAGGCTGAAGCGGATGGACATGTATCAATGGGCAGCGCCATTACAGAAAAACGTATAGCTATGTATAACAGTATTCATGAGGATAAGATAGAACTTCAGGTAACAGATAAGTCCGAAACCGGAAGTGCTGAACCCGGTACCAGGGTTACTTTGCGATTCCCATTAAGTAATTGACCAGTATATGAAAATCACCGCCCTTATTATTGATGATGATGCTGACAGCCGGCTTATTATAAACAATTATATAAAAAAGAATTGTCAGGAGATAGTGGTAATGGGAGAGGGGGGATCTGTTGGGGAAGGTATCAGTATTATAAAAAAAGAAAATCCCGATCTGCTGTTACTCGATATTTCATTACCGGATGGCACTGCGTTTGACCTGCTAAAGCAATTGCCGGAAAAACAATTTGAAGTTATTTTTATTACTGCACATGACAAGTATGCTATTGAGGCATTTAAGTATTCAGCCATAGATTATTTATTAAAGCCAATAGCTTATCCAGAATTAAAAGAGGCGCTGCAAAAAGTTGGCGACAGGGTAAGGGAAAAATATTTTAAGACGCACTGGGTTACATTGACACATAACCTTCAGTACAAAAATCCCTACCAGAAAAGATTGGCAATAGCCACAGGAAATGGATATACATTTGTTGATGTAAAAGAAATAATACGCCTCGAATCTCATAGCAATTATACTCATTTTTACTTTGTCGGCGGACAGCGGATTGTATCTTCTCATACGCTGGGATACTATGAAGAGTTGCTGCCCGAAGAGAAATTTTGCAGGATACATAATTCTTATATAGTAAATACTGGTTTTATAGAACGTTACTCAAAAGAAGGAGTTGGAGGAACCATAATAATGAAAGATGGGACGGAATTGAGTGTGTCACAAAGAAGAAAAGAAATAGTTTTCAGGCTGTTGATAAAAAATGCCTGATGTACGGGTCCGAAAAAGGCTTTATCTTTTTGTAATACTTTTCAATTGACCAAAAAGACGTTCAATCAATTTTCTTTCATCTGTAATAATTTCAGCAGTAGCAGACAAATTGTTTCGAAAGAAGATTTCCTTGTTATAGTTTGTGGTTAGCCCGGCGGGTAATTCCACTCGTACTAAAAAACTGTCCCTTCCATTTGGCATGCTTGCAATGTATGCAATGGTGCCGTTTACATGCCCAAATTCTGTACTCGGATAGCTCTCCAGGCGTATCAGCACTTTTTGGCCAGTTTTAATTTTGCCCAAACTGGTTTGCCCGGCTTTCATTTCAGCATAGTATTTACTTCCTCCGGGCTGTACAAAAAATAATTCCTGCCCATTACTCAGCAATTGGTTTTCCTGGAGGAATGAGGTAAACTCAAGTTTGCCATCTTCGGATGATGTAACGATAAATCTTTCCTCCCACTCTTCCACTTTGCTTTTTAATGCCAGTAAAGCCGATCTGAATATTTGTTTTTGATCAGTAACAAATTTTTGGAGTTCCAGCAGCTCTTTGCTTTTATTATGTTTTGATACATCACTGCTTATAAGCTGTGCGGACATTTGCTCAAGCGCCTGTTCTTTACTCAGTAATTTGCTTTTATCCTGGTTATATTCAATTGGGGCAATCACTTTTTCCTGTGCCAGTTGTTGCATGGCATCATGCTCAATTTTTTGCAATGCATAATCCTGCAATTGAATGCCTTTCTGTTTTTCAAGGTTTTGCTGCAGGGAAGATTGGTATTGAATATCTTTTACCAGCGCCTGTTTCTTTTGCTGATAATATCCATTAGACAGTACCTGCATTGTTTCAGCCATTATATTTTGAAAATCCTGGTAAGCTGGTTGTAGTTCTCCCAATTCATTTAAGACAGGTGTACGATCAGATAATAAGGTCCCTATATTCCCCGCTTCAACGTATTGCTCAGTTTTTTCTAGCCAATGCTTCAAATTAATCACCTGCTCATGCAGTCCGGTACTTTGTATATAAGCAAGCGATTGCCCCTTTTTTACAGGCTGTCCATTTTTTACCAAAAGCTTTTCCAAGCGGCCTTCCGTTTTTGCCGTCAGCATTTTTGGTGCATTTACTGCGGCAATGCGAACAGAACCTTTTACCACATCAGGGTAGCGGATAATAAAAGCAAGGCCCAGCAGCGCAAATAAAACAAAAAGAAATATTAAATTTCCTTTACGGATTACCCACCCGGGTTTGTAGCTGATAATTTCCTGTACTTCATCACTAACTAATTGTTGCTGAGATATAGCGGGCATGGTAATTTTTTTTAATCGCCTAATTCTAATTGATTCTTGACTAACTGAAAATATTCACCCCTCAGATTTATTAATTCCAGGTGGGTTCCCCTTTCCGAAATAATTCCTTTATTCAACACCACTATCTGGTCAGCATTTTTTACAGTACTGAGCCGGTGTGCCACCACAATTACTGTTCGTCCTTTAAAAAACATTTCCAGGTTGTTCAGAATCACACTTTCATTATTTGCATCAAGGCTGTTGGTGGCTTCATCAAAGAATATAAAATCAGGGTCACGGTACACGGCCCTCGCTATCAGCAGGCGTTGTTTCTGGCCCATACTGATGCCATTTCCTTCAGCGCCTATTTTTGTATTGTATCCTAACGGAAGGCTTTCTACAAAGTCACGGATATTAGCCACATTAACCGCCTGCTGCAGTTTTTCCATATCTATTTTTTCCTGTCCCACGGCAATGTTTTTTGCAATGGTATCAGAAAAAATAAAACTCTCCTGCATCACAACGCCGCAATGGCTTCTCCAGGCTTTATGGCTCAGGTTTGACAACGAAGTATTGCCAAGCCTGATCTCTCCTTTCTGAGGCTCATAAAATTTAAGCAGTAGTTTTAGCAAGGTGGTTTTACCACTTCCGCTTACGCCAACGATAGCGGTTGTCTTGCCTTTTGGTATTCCAAGATTAATATCATTCAAAACAGGCTCATTACCGGCACCGGCATAAGTAAAACTTACATTATTAAATTTGATAGCAGCCAATTCGCTCCTGTTCTCTGCAGTTGAATAAATTCTTTCTGAGAAATTTCCCTTTAATGCTAATTCACTTTCAAGTTGATTATTTATCCCATTATAAGGATCTGCAGCAGGCAGCGGTATTCTTTTTCCTCCAACTATTTGTCGCATAAAGGCCGGTGGTAATTCAGTCAGTAATGTTTTATGAGCCGGTTCTTCATCTTCAATATGATGGATTTCGTTTAATCGGTCCATGCTGATTTTTGCATTTTGCCAGCTTTGTGCAAAGCCGATCATCTGTTCTATCGGGCTGTTTAATTGTCCGATAATATACTGAACGGCCAGCATGGTTCCCAACGTCATTTGCCCGTCAATGACAGCGCTGGCGGATAAAAAAGTAATAAGAATATTTTTCCCTTCATTAATAAAAAATGCGCCTGCCTGTTGCCATTGGTTTAGCGACAACCCTTTCATGCTTAGCTTGAATAATTTCGCCTGTAACCGTTCCCAGTTCCAGCGCATAGGTTTTTCCACACCATTTAGTTTTATCTCCTGCATGCCCTGTACCAACTGTATCATATTGCTTTGCTCTTTAGCGGCTATATCAAATCTTTTATAATCTAATTGTTTCCTTTTTTTCAGGAACAGAATTACCCATACAGAATATAAAATGGCTGCTGTGATAAATACAGTAAAGATGGCAACGTTGAATGTGGCCAGTACAAAAGAGAAAATAAGAAGATTGAGCAGGGAGAATAAAACATTGAGTGAAGAACCGGTAAGAAAACTTTCAATACGGCTGTGGTCATTCATCCGTTGCATGATATCACCGGTTTTTTTACTGTCAAAAAAAGAAACAGGAAGTTTCATCAGCTTGATCAGAAAATCAGTAAGAATAGAAAGGTTGATACGGGTACTGATGTGCAGCAATATCCAGCTGCGGACAAACTCTACAGCCAGGCGGCCGGCAAATAGCGCCAGCTGTGCCAGCAGTACGATATACACAAAATGTATATTATGGGTACTGATTCCTGTATCCACCACGCTTTGGGTTAGAAAGGGCAGGAACAATTGCAATAAGCTTGCTATACTAAGACCCAGCAGCAATTGGAATAATAATTTTTTGTGAGGCAGTACGTACCGGTAGATATTTTTAAAAGCAAGACCGGAAGGGGCCGATTGATTATCCTCATCTGTAATTGAATCCTGTGCATAAAAAGAGGGGGAGGGCTCTAATAATAATGCAATGCCTTCACCTGTTCCATCTTTTTTATCGCTTATCCAGCGCTCTTTAAATTCTGTAAGATTGTATTGCAATAAACCCTGGCCCGGATCAGCGATATAAAGTTTGTTGTTCCTTACTTTATACAGTACTACAAAATGATCCTGGTTCCAGTGAATAATGGCTGGCAGGGTTGCTTCTTTGGTCAATTGTTGCAGCGAGACTTTAACGGCTGCAGTCCTGAAGCCTATGATTTCTGCTGCTTCGCTGATGCCAAGCATATTTACTCCTTCCTTACCAATTTGTGTTTTTTCCCTTAATGATTGTAATGAAAAATTTTTGCCATAATGCTTTGTAATCATGCGCAGGCAGGTGGGGCCGCAGTCCATGGAGTCGGGTTGATGAAAGAAAGGGAAGGACATAATTGACAAATTAGTTGAGTATGAACAAGAAGAGGGTGTTATAATAATTAGGATTGAAAAGCAAATACTTGAATTTCGATGTAATCTGATACAAGTATTTGCTATATGGCTTTAATCAGGGAATAGTTGTTTAAAAACTAAACAGTTAAGATGGGCAGCTTGCACAGCACCAATAACCATGATTGCCAGCACCATTATTAGCTGCGTAATATGAAGCCCCAGATTGCGCAGCACTTTGTGACAATCCACAATTGTAAGCCATCCAATCACCACTATGCCAGCAACAGCTTCCGCCACCTTCTTCTGGTGCATAACCTCCTACAATCTGTTTCATGTCATCAGCAGATAATGTCTTAAAATTTTTATATTTCATAATCATAATAATGCGGCAGTTTTTAAACATTTAAAAGCTGCCAAAAACTTTAATAAGCCCCACGCTGCCTTCCTACGGGAAGGAGAGCAGGGATTTTGTTTAATTAATTTGTTTACTCACTTTCAAGAATTTTCATCTTTTTTCTTTAGAATGAAAATTGAATAGTCATAAAACCCTGGAATAGAAATTAGATTATTCACCTCCTATAGGACTGTTGCTTACGCAATGAGATGATAAAGGGCTATCCAGCTCACAATGATATCTGCAATTGGGGCATGGGCCTTCTGTGCAAACAGGCGGTTCGCATGGAACGTATCCACCCTTAACCCCTTTCATTTCTTCCTTGGATAACATGGTACCCAAATTTTTATATTTCATTATCATAATATTGGTGCAGTTTTTAAACATTTAAAAGCTGCCAAAAACTTTAATAGGCCCCAACTGACCTTCACATGTGAAGGCGATTAAGGCAGTGGTAAAATAAATATGCTTACTCTTTTATAAGGGTTTTCAGCTTATCCCTTTCAGGATTTGATATTGTTGTACACCAATATCTGCACCTGTTTGTTTGCAAACAAAGACTTATAGTATGTTTTTCAGCTCACTGATATTATAGTTCTCCGGCAAAGCCCGGCCATTTATATATATGGTGGGGGTGGCAGTAATGCCCGCCTCCCGGCACCATTTATCCATGGCGTCTATTTTTTCTTCCTGCAGCTTCAGTTCACCATTCATGGGGTATTTGGCTGCAAATGCAGCATATTCTTTTTTATCAGCACTGTACCAGTCGTCAAGTGCCTGTTGCGTTTTCACCGCATTGTTATCAGCAGCAATGGCTAATAAGTGTTTTACAGGTTTATTGGCCCTGTCACTTTCATTATTGGTGGCAGTAAAAATTACTTTCAGGTTAATGTTATTGTTACCATGTATGATGGCCTCCAGTTCGGGATGTGCTTTTGCACATGGCCCGCAGTAAGGGTTACATACTTTCAGTATTGTATTTTGTGCAGTTGGGCAGCCAATTGTTATGCCTAATTGTTGCCATCCATCAGGGGCCTGCTGCTGCTGCTGAAGCAATTGATTAAAATGTTCGGGATTATAGAGCAACCGTTTATACGCCGCTTTGTATTGGGCGGCCTGTTTCGTTTTTTGCAATAAAGGTTTTATAATAAACCAGGCTGTTATTGGCAACAGCAAGCTGGTAATAATGGCAGTAATTATTACCGTGTCCGGTGCAGGCCATACCGGATTTTGCCAATAAGTAACAACCCCCCATATTAATTCCAGCAGTAATACTCCCTGTACTGCCAGGCACAAAGGGCACCACTGCTTTACCACTTTGTATTGATAATAAAGACTGAACAAAATATAAGGTGATACAAGGGTGGCGCCAATAGCCAGCCAGGGGATTTTTTCAGTAAAAGCTATTGAAGGATAAAATAAAAATAAAGCGGAGGCAGCAAAATAAAAAAAGCCAACCTCACTCCATTTAAGGCCGGCAATACCGGCGGATTTACTGTTAAGTACTGCATCACAATTGGTTTGTTTGCCGGCTGTACAAAGATTTTTTACAAAACTGTTGGACTTGTCTGTTTCATATATCAATAATAATATTGCAATAGCGGAGCCTGATAATTTTGTAAGACTGACAATAGCGGCAAAAGAAAACAATGGTTTATTAAGATTTATAAAAAGACCGGCGATCGTTATTGCGGCAATAGTGAGACCGGCAAACCAAAGCCATTGCTTTTTTCTGATAGCTGAGTTTTCTTTCTTAAGGTTTACTTCGTAATTTGGTTCTGTACTTTGTGCGTCAGGCTCAGCTACCAGTACAATTTTTTCCCAATCAGTAAGAAAGCTTTCACGGGTTACTTTTTTTTCTTTTTTATTATTGCTCAGGTAGGTAACTGTTGTTTCAGAGATAGCAGTTACCAATATAAAATCCTTTCCGGCTGCTGTATTGTTAATATAAGTAATAAAAGGAGGCTGTAATTCACCGAGGTGATGGGCCTCTAAAGTAAAAGCTTCATTAGGGATATGGAATTTGTCCAGTACATTATTAATACTGTAAAGGCTGGGAAAGTAAGGATTCTGTTCCAGTTGTTTGCTAAGGCTGGCTCTTGTAACTTTTACATTTAGTTTTTCAAGATAAAGGGATACTACATTTGTAAGGTTGGTATTATAACTCAGTGCCATTATACAATATTTATTGGTGTCTACAGAAAAAAGCAGGTTCAGGAAGTTTGTGAACAGGCAGTAAACCATTCTTGCAGCAGCACAGCATGCTGTCTTAAAATGATTCAGCCGGGGGTGTATTTTGGTCGGTGATTTGTAGTAGCAAGTTATATATTTAGTTCACAGGCATGGGGGCAGAATGAGTACCTGCATCTTTTCGTTTATTAAGTGCAGTAAATGCCGGTTAAGTGCAGGTGAAAATTATTATTTATCCAATTGTGGCTTTAGCTGTATCACAGGCCATGCAGTAACAGGGATGACAACTATCAGCAGAAGGTACCACAGGCAGCCGGTAAGCGCAATAGCAATGGAAGTGATTGCGATGATATAGAATGGATAAGCAAAAAGCAATACCCCCAGCATCACCGAATCGAAGTGATCATTATAATGGGTTTTTTTCCAGATGATGCTTTTAATGGGCAAGTATAGTGGAAAATGAAGGAGCCAGCCAATAGCAGCAGGGATGACCAGCAGCATTTTTTTTATAAGGGACGATTTTACTTCCAGCATTGCCTCCTGCAACTTCCTGTCATTTTTTGGAATTTCAAAGACCAGTTGCGACAGTTGCGACTGAAGAACGGCATTGAATTGCTGATGCCGCAGTCCATCGGCCTCTTTCAGGTTAATATCGCTGGAGGTTATTACTTCACCAAAATTGATAAACATGTTTTTTCCAAATCTCGTGAACGAACTGTAATTAATTCCCACCGGCAAAATAATTAATGGAATATCCTCTTCCCATGCTTTTACAGCCAGCCTTGCAGTTCCTTTTTTTAAGGGCCGCAGGTGCCATTCATTGATGCATTTCCCTTCACTGAAAATGGCGACAATTCCATTTTGTTTGAAAATTGAAATGCAGGCCTCAAATGTTTTATAGTTTTCAGACAGGTTTTCCACACCTTCACTGGTTCTGTAGACAGGCAATATTTTAAGGGATGTGAGTATACGGCTGATGGTTTTATTTTTAAATACATCGCCCCGGGCCAGCGACCAGATGGGCTGTTCAAATAAAGTGTCAAGCAGCACGGAATCTAAAAAAGAGTTGGGATGGTTACAGGCGAGCAGTACAGGGCCTTTAAGTTGAAGCAAATCAGGTTTATTGATGATGACCTTGCGGCAGAAAATGCGGATAGCCAGGCGGGCAATGATTTTTAGAAGACTATACAGCAAACGGAAGTTTTTGTGAATATAGGGATAAATACCTGGTAAACAGCGGAAAGTACCCTGGAAGCAGCGCTACAAGGGGCGCATAATCAGGGCGTTGCAGCCGGGAAAAAAATAGGAAATCTATGTAGCAGGAACCGGTTTCTTTTTAGGAATTGGCCTATCTTTGCCGCCCCGAAATAATTAAACCCTTCGGGAAAAATTACATGTTTGTAAACATTATTCGAAAACAATTAAACGCTGATGCACAGGAGTCTGCTGCTGAAATGTCAGAAGCAGCTACAGCGACAACAACTGCACCTGTGGAGGAGGCCCCCCAGGCCCCGATCGCAATTATTGAAACCGCTCATGATGATTTTGACTGGAGCGTAGACAAACGCAACATTACTTCTTACACCAAAGAAGAGAAAGAAAAGTATGACTCGGTGTATGACAACACCTTTGTACAACTGAATGATGGTGAACTGATGAAAGGAACCGTGGTTGGGTTGACAAAAACTGACGTGGTACTGAACATTGGATTCAAAAGCGACGGTCTTATTTCACTCAATGAATTTCGTGATCTTCCGGGACTGGCAGTAGGTGATGAAGTGGAAGTGATGATTGTAGAAAAAGAAGACAGGGATGGACACCTGAACCTGAGCCGTCGTCAGGCACGCATTACCCGTGCATGGGAAAGAATTATGGAAGTACATAAAACCGGTGAGGTTATTACCGGTATTGTTACTTCTAAAACCAAAGGCGGTTTGATCGTGGATGTATTTGGTATGGAAACTTTCCTGCCAGGTTCACAAATAGACGTGAAGCCCGTAACTGATTACGATCAGTTTGTAGGTAAGACAATGGAATTTAAAGTAGTGAAGATCAACGAGACCATTAAGAATGCCGTTGTATCGCACAAAGCATTGATCGAAAGTGATATTGAAGCACAAAGGGCCGAGATCATGAGCAAACTGGAGAAAGGACAAGTACTGGAGGGAACTGTGAAGAACATCACAGACTTTGGTGCTTTCATGGACCTGGGTGGCTTAGATGGCCTTTTATACATTACCGATATTTCATGGGGCCGTATCTCTCATCCTACAGAAGTGCTTAAGCTTGATCAGAAAATCAATGTGGTGGTGCTTGATTTTGATGATGAGAAGAAACGTATCAGCCTTGGACTGAAACAACTGACCCCGCATCCATGGGATGTGCTGGCAGAAAATATTGCTGAAGGCAATGTAGTAAAAGGTAAAGTGGTGAATATTGAAGACTATGGTGCATTCCTGGAAATACAGCCTGGTGTGGAAGGGCTGGTCCACGTTTCAGAAATTACCTGGGCCAATACACCCATCAATGCCAAAGAGTTCTTTAAACTGAGTGATGAGCATGAAGCGAAAGTGGTAACATTAGACAAAGCAAGCCGCAAGATGAGCCTGTCTATCAAACAACTTTCTGCTGATCCCTGGAATGATATCGAAACCAAATTTGCAGAAGGCAGCCGCCACAGCGGGTTGGTAAAAAACATTACCAACTACGGTGTGTTTGTAGAACTGACTGCAGGTATCGGTGGGATGATCCATATCAGCGACCTCAGCTGGTTGAAGCGTTTCAATCACCCGAGTGAGTATACAAAAGTGGGTTCAACCATTGATGTAATGATACTGGGTATTGATAAAGAAAACCGCAAACTGCAGTTGGGACATAAACAACTGGAAGAAGATCCCTGGAATTCATTGGCCGAAACTTTTGCTGTCGGCAGCCTGCATGAAGGCACCGTAAGCCGCCGTGATGATAAAGGTGCAACAGTTCAGTTGTCGTATGGCCTGGAAGGATTTGCTCCTAACCGTCACCTTGGCAAAGAAGATGGTAAGAGCATTGGCGCTGATGAAACTGCACAGTTTATGGTTATCGAGTTTGACCGCAATGAAAAACGCATTGTGGTATCTCATACCCGTATCTGGGAGCAGGGCAAGGTAGAGGAAGCGGAAGCTGTGAAGAAAGAAGCAAGGACAGAAGCTGATAATACACGTAAGGCTGTGAAGAATGTACAGGCCAAAGTGGAAAAAGCCACATTGGGTGACTTGGGTGTGCTGGCAGATCTGAAGAAGAAAATGTCCGCCCGTGCCGATACGGACGGGGATGGTGGCGCAGCTGAACAACCAACTGCTGAAGAAGCAAAGCCTGAATAAAACAGGTTCAAGGTATATTTTAAAACCCTCCCTTTGCGGAGGGTTTTTTTTACTTGAAAATTGAATTTTTATTATTTAGTGCTTCCTTTTTCAAATATTCAAGTAAACACAAAAGATCACCCCCATTTTTTCAGATATATTACTTTACCCATAGGATTCTTTATCATTGAAATCTCGGCTTCTGGCGATTGAAACCCCCATTTTGGCTATTATTTTGAAGCCTTATAAAAAAGACTGCTAATCTTGCAGCAGGAATGTGGAAAATACGGGCAGGCATCGTGATTGCACTTAGTATTTTCTCGGATAACTTCAGAAAGCCAACAATGCAGTAAAAATGCTGGTACTCTAATCTTCCATCTTCCAAAAAACGTAACCCTATTTTCTGAGAATTCCCAGCTGTCCCGATCGGATAGGTGTGGAACAACTCAGGCCCGTAAAAACAATTTAAGAACCCTGCTATGAAAAGGAATCTGCACTTCCCAACGGGCAATACTGCCCTGCCTGTTACAACTGGCCGAACACTTCCAGCAATGGCTTTTACATTACTCCCTTTGATTAATGCATTTACACACGGGGCGAAAAGGTGTACATATACCCGCTGGCTGTTTATTATTTCGACAGTTGTAAAATAATTACCACTGAAAATTTACAGGAATACACAAATTAAAATTGATTAAAAAATTGCAGAAGCCGGTCATTTAAAAACGCTGTATACAATTTCAAAAATAAAAAATATATCATCATTTCCTAAAACTCAAAAAAACCCTTTATGAAAAGAAAACTAAACATTTCAAAAAACAAACCAGGCTTCACAGCTTGCAGCAGACTGGCAGCAATTTGCCTGTTTCTGCTTATTTCTGTGAGTGCTTTCACCCGTAACCCAGGTAATACAGGCACAGCTATTATTGGTAACCGTGTGTGGTTCGATGCTAATGCAAATGGTATCCAGGATGCTACCGAAACTGCGGGAATAAGCGGTGTTACTATTAAACTAAAAAATGCTGCCGGTACAGTCATTGCAACTGCAACAACCAACACAAGCGGGATTTATACATTTACAGGATTAAATCATGGTACTTATATTGTTAACTTGCCGGTATCATTTGGCGGCCGGGTTTTAACAGCGAAAGATGCAAAGCCGGGTGGCATTTACAGCTCTCAGGACAGTGATCCTTCCCAAACCACCGGCGATACCGACCCGTTTTATCTGCACAGCGGGGAAAATTATACTACGAAAGATGCCGGTTATCGTACTGTTACATTATTAGTTGCTGGTGGTGCTGTATGGTGTGATTTTGAGAAGAATGGTATTAAAAACACAAGGGTTTCGGGCAGTTACACCCTGGACCGGGGAATCAGCGGTATTACAGTAAAATTATACGCTGATGCCGATAATAATAATGTGGCAGATAGCGCTGCTTTAGCTGACACCACTACCAATACCAATGGAGAGTACAGGTTTACCAGCCTTTTGCCGGGTAATTATATAATAGGAGTAGTTATTCCATCAGGCTTTTCTGTTGCAACAGTAAATGGCGGAGATCCGGATAATAACCTGGACAATGATAATAACGGAACTAATACAAGTGTTGGCGGTGAAGTGAAAAGCAAAGCAGTTACCATATCGGGAGGGCAGGAACCAACGACAGACGGCGACAATAATAATGGAAACCTGACAGTTGATTTTGGGTTTGACAAAACACCAGTCATTGATCATTATATTCCCTGTTGTGCTACAGACGATGGAGTTATTAGATTCTGGGTGCGGCCTGTTCTTATCGAAGAACTTACCACCCCCTATTTCAGCTATTTCAGTTTTGCCTATCAATATAAAAATAACGCAGGCGAATGGATTTGTTTTAGTGAGGGAACCAATAGTATCAATGGTAAAACTATTACCGCGGGTAATGTCAAAGGATCAGGCTCTATTCAACTCCCTTCTCTCAATTTCAGTCCACTTGATCCAAGCCTGCATGGCCTTGTTATCCGATGCATTTTTTCTGTTGGGTTGGATGTTGATGCCTGTACTATGCCTGTGGGCAATACATTGAATTCAGGAAACTCAAGTATGAATTCTACAGTTGATCTGAACAAGCTTGGGTGTAATGTCTTCGGTTCTATTGGCAACCGTGTATGGAAGGATGTTAATGGTAATGGTATCCAGGATGCAGGAGAATTGGGTAGAAAAGATGTGCAAATCGCCCTCTTAAATTCGGCCGGACAGGTAATAGCTAATACCATCACGAATGTTTCAGGTAATTATAAATTCAACATGCTGGTTGCAGGTAATTACAAGGTAAGGTTAACACTTCCTCCCGATTCTTCCTCGGTAACTGCAAAAGACCAGGAGACAGATGATAACAGTGACAGCGATTTTGACCGGGTTACATTAACCACTGATTTGATAATATTGGCGCAGGGGCAGAACAGGACAGATATTGATGCCGGTCTTCTTAATCCTGTAAGTGTGTTCGGTAATGTATGGCATGATATAAATGGAATGGCTGATGGATCTGTGAATAATAGTGGAGGCCAGCTAAATCCTCCGGCAGCTCCCATACCTACCGGCTTATATAGCTACCTGGTGAACAGTGCAACAGGGCTTGTCGAAAAATTTACTAAGGTTAATCCAAGCGGTACGTTCGCCTTTAGTAATGTTACTGCTAATACGATATACACAATCGTTATCAGTGATGTGGTACCTGCACAGAGTAATATCGGAACCCCACCCCCGGCTTCCACATTGCCTGATAAGTGGGAGCATACAGGCCAGAAAAATGCCAATCCTCCCAATAATCCTGCAGGAAGTGATGGAATTAATGACGGTATTCTGCAGGTACCGGTAGGAACATCGAATGTGTTCAAGGCAAATTTTGGAATCCAGACAAAAGGAGACATCGTTAACGGTTAATAAAAAATAATGCCCGTTCATTTCTGAAAAGGAATGAACGGGCTACCCTGCAAACCTTATTATTTCTTTTTAAAACCCTGAAAAATGAACACAAAAATCAATCTCTGCACACTTTCAATATGCCTGATACTGTTAAGCAGTATTTCCCGTGGACAGGCAACCCTGGAAATAACAACAAGAAGTTTTGTCAGCAATCCGTTTCTCGGACCTTCTACCAGTCCTATAGGTCCAATATTATTTGAACATGACCTGAATAACAATAATCAGTTTAACACTGCCACAGGTCTTAATGCAATATCAGCTACATTTACAATTTCCAATCAAGCTTATACCGGGCTTTCATATTCCAATATTTCTACGGGACTTGTATTTGGGGCATCGCCAACTACGGCTAATTCCTCTCTTGTACAGCAGGCAGACCCCGGCGAAACATATAATGTGTTAGGTTCTTTCAATGCGGCTGTTGGCGGACCAACGAATAACATGTTTACTTCAGATCCTAATGCCTCTCCCACAGCGCAATCAGGTACAGGTATTGTTTGCGGAAACTTTGCTCCACCTCAAAATGGTTCAAACGGTGCCGTGGGTGTATTTACTGCTGCACAGGTATTATTTGATCAGCCGGGCGGGCCAGCCGTAAATAATTCCAGCACAAGATATTATTATGGTAATCTCGTTATTACTTTCAACAGGTTTGTAAGCAATCCCGTTATTCATATCGCAGGCCTGGGTGGTTCATACCGCTACTTTCCTGTTACAGGAACGAACGCCAATGACCCTTTACAATGGCGGTCCTGTTTCTTTTCTACAGAACTGGAAGTAGAAGGAAACCTGCCATTGACAAGAATGTCGGGCAACCAGTTCTTTTCAGTTTCAGGAAACAATATCCTTAACAATTCCCTTACACCGAATGGCGCTTCGGTAAATACAGTGGGGGGGCTTTTTAATGAAATAGGAGCAGCTTCAGGAAGTGTAAAGATTGATGGCCCCGTAAGAGTGGTAACACTTCGTGTATACCTGAGAGGGAGTGATGCCTCCCAGTTTCCCTGGTCTGCTCCGCAAAGCAGTATCAGCGGTGCAAACAGGAATCCCTTCACGGGTGATGTATGGTGGGTGTCTGCCAGTTCCGGAGAGGCTTCATCTGCATCCCTTCCTGTTGCGGGTGTTAACCTTACAGCTGTACTAAACAGTAATGATGTATTGCTGAAATGGAAAACAGAGACAGAGATAAACAGCAGCCATTTTGAAATAGAAAGAAGTACGGATGGAAGAAATTTCAGTATGATAGGAACAAAAGCGGCTACAGGAAACAGTATAACAACCATAAACTATGACCAACCTGACCCGGGAATGAATGCAGGCATATACTATTACAGGCTGAAACTGGTGGATGCAGATGACAGGTCGGTATATAGTAATATAGCGATGGTTCGAAAACCGGGCAATATTAAATCAGTACGGTTGTTCCCGAATCCGGCCGTAAGCCAGGTAAACCTTGAGTTTTCCAATGCAAAAGGCAGCTATGTCATAAACGTATATAACCAGACTGGCCAGGAAGTTATTTCTCAAAAAAATACTATTACCAACGGCGTTCAATATGTTACAATTAACAGGAACAGCCTGGCAGGTGGCAGCTATTTTATACGAATACAAAATACAGAAAACGCAGAGTTACTATTTGCAGAAAAAATTGTTTTGCAATAGCAGGGATGCAAAAAATAAAATAGCTGGCAAACTATCTAGGAATTTGTAGAAATACACCGGGAGTCGCCTAGCTCCAACGTTCAACATAGGACAATTAAGAGCCTTACCAATTGAACGAAAGAGAACAAGAACGCTGAAAGAGAATTTTAGCCAACTGCGGAATATTCTGACACAGCGTCTAAATCTGAGGGTAAGGTGATTATTTAAATATAAAACTATGAGATTAACACAATATCTATTTTTATGTTTTTCTTTCTTTTGCATTTTTACTCTAATAGGATGTCAAAAGGGGGCTGGTAATCGCATTACTGAAGTTGAGAAAATAACTCATCAACAGCTAGCTAAACTATATAATGATGCTTCGAACAAACTTAGAGCTATATATATAGAAAGAACTGGGGTTTCGACAAATCAATCCGGAAGAGTCCAGGATGAGACACCCCTATCAACACTTTTAACAGAAGAAGAAGCAATACAAATTGTTTCACCTCTTTATAACCCAACTGTATCATATTTATCCCAACAATATGATATTGATTTGCACGAAGATATTCCACACGGAGATGCGAGAATAGCAATTATTGGTGGCGCAACATTAAGGCTGGAATATTTGGAGAATATTTACAATAAAACTGTTGACACACTAACAATTGAAACAAACAATGTTTTTAACAGATTAGAGACTGACCCTGACTTTTATGATTGTGCATTAAGAGCTCTTGGGATTTCAGCAGCAGTAGAGTTAGTCAATTCTGGTTTAAATAGTGCAGCAAAAGCTACTATAAGGAAAAAAGCTTTACGCAAAATTATAATGAAGGTAGCTTTAAGAACTTTAGGTTTTATTGGCGCAGCAGTGGCGATATATGAATTAGGTAATTGTATGGATTGGTGGTGATTAAAATATTAAATATTTGCGTATGAGTAATTTTATATTTTGGTTTATCGGAATAATTTCAATTTTAAACCTGCTGTTTTGTGTCGTTTTCTCAGTTGTTAGGTCAGACTTGGCAATTAGATACGTCAGGACACAATCACTAACTAGACTAATGCTTTTATTTTTTTCGATATTAGTATCTGTTGGATTCATCTTGCGCATAACTGGCAATTAGTAAACTTAATTAGAAATTTAATACAAATTTTCTCAATATTGGGCTTAATACGATAAGTCCGATATTTTATTATGCCTACTTCTGCCAACAGGCGGTCCATTAAGTGAAGACTGGGTTGGTTAATTTTTTGCTCAATACGTCACAGGCTGACACAGTTTCCGCAAAATGGCTGTGTCAGTCTGTGACATTTATAGCTGTTGCCAATGCAGAAAAGCCTGGATATGATACCTGGCAATAAAATCAATAGTATAAATACGGTCATTTGGCTATTTGAATTACCAAAACAGTTTTCTATATTTAGGCTTAATTTATCCGTTACCCATACCTGTGAATTGCTTTACATACAATCTCCTCACAAGCTTCCCGACTCATATACAGTCATTTCCGGCTTATATAGAAGCAAGTACTGAATCGGGAGAATTTAAAAAACAGGTATAAACACAATAAACCTATTTATGGAGGAATTTTTCTATCAAAATAAAAAGAAGGCAAAGTTTTTTTTTCTGTGGCTCTTGCTCAGCACCTGTATTAGCAGCAAAGGTGAAATAATCAATACTGTCAGGGATTGTAATTTTTCTGCTGCATCTGTAGGCGACTATGTCTGGCTCGACAGGGATGGTGACGGAAACCAGGATAGCGGAGAAACCGGCTTTGGCGGAGTGTCGGTGGTGTTGAGTGGCCCCAATGGTATTGCCATTGCCACTACCATTACAGACATAAATGGATATTATTTATTTACCGGGATAGATGCCGGAATTTCAGGTAAATCTTACCAGGTATTGTTCAAGCTTCCGGCAGGCTACCGGTTTTCGCCAAGTACCGGTTTTATCGGTGATACCGGAAACAGTGATGCAGATCAATCTACCGGTAAGTCCTCTTTATTTACTTTATTGCCTGGTGAGTCAAATACAAATATTGATGCGGGATTGCTGAGCCCGGCCAATAATACCCTGCCTTTGCATCACCTGGATTTAACAGTTGCACTGCGTGCCAGTTCTGTTACACTCAGGTGGCTGGCAGAAAACGAGATGAATACAACCCGGTTTATTATTCAAAGAAGCATTGATGGACTTGTGTACAGTGATATTGACACAGCTGCGGTGACCGGGCAAATTAATACACGCACAAACTATAGTCTAATTACGGATATCCAGGCACTGTTATCTTACAGTGTCATTTACTACCGCATCAAAGCAGAAGATAATTCACACCTGTTTGCCTACTCCAATGTGGCCCCGCTAAAGTTGAATAAAATCACGGGCATCAGGGTTTGGCCCAACCCTTCTGTAAACGATATCCGTATTTCTTATAACTGCAGCGCCTCCACAGTATTAAATGTACTGCTTACCGATAATACAGGAAGAATTGCATGGCAGAGGAGTTTTGAGGTTAGCAGGGGAGTAAACCAATTGTCTGTAACCGGTGTGGAGCAATTAACTTCCGGCGTTTATTTCGTTCACGTTACAGATAAAAGTACAAGGCAGGTTTTTGTTGAGAAAATAGTAAAATAAAGCTTCGTGAAATCTATTATTGCCCCGTACTTTTTTGACTGCTGCTGCAGTCTCTAAAAAGAAGCAGATTGCACAGCGGAATTTATTTTTATAATTCTGGCTGATTCAATGGGTGCATTTCAAATTGCCGCTTTTGGCCCCAGCCGGAAGGGCGGCAAAGTCTTTTATACGACTATTCAGTATTTTGTCTGCAAGCCCCGAAAGATTTAAGTTGCGGCATTTTTAAATGCACCCGATTCAATTGCCTGATTACTTTACAATTTCTTAATTTGAGCTTTGTTAATTTGAGTAAATCAGAAGCATGGCAACAATTGGCGATAGACTAAAGTATTTTCATCCTGTACGAAAAATCGTTTACTTCTTCGTTGGTTTATTTTCCTATCCCGGACTTGCTATTATCAATAAGCTTAAAATTTCCGGTACTGAGCATCTTAAAAACCTGCCCCGCCGAAATGTGCTCTTTGTCAGCAATCATCAAACCTATTTTGCAGATGTAATTACCTTTCTGCATATTTTCTGTGCCGTAAAATGGGGGAAAAAGGACAGGTTGGGAGTTCCCTATTATTTACTGAATCCATTTACCCGTGTAAATTATGTGGCGGCTGAAGAAACCATGAAAGGCAGTTTTATCAGCCGGCTTTTTCTGCTGGCAGGTGGATTAACGGTTAAGCGTACCTGGCGTACAGAAGGTAAAGAAGTAAGGAAAGGGTTAGATCCATCAGATACACGAAAGATTTACCGGGCCCTGGAAAATAACTGGGTCATTACTTTTCCACAGGGCACCACCAAGCCTTTTGCCCCGGGAAGAAAAGGCACTGCGCTTATCATCAAACAAGTGAAACCAATTGTCATTCCAGTAGTGATAAGCGGATTTTGGCGGGCTTTCAATAAAAAAGGATTAAAGTTTAAAAAGAAAGGCTCTTTATTATCAGTAACATTTAAAGAGCCGCTGAAAATCGATTATGAAGCACCAGCAGAAATTATACTGGCACAACTAATGGATGCCATAGAACAGAGTAAGAAATACATGCTGATGGGTAAACATCACTGGCAGACGGGTGAAAAATAAAAATAATCATTTTTTTATTCTTTAAAAAACAGTGCTTTTAACTCCAGTGCATCAGCAGGTTTCATTTTTCCTCCCAATACAAGCCGCAATTGTCTTCTTCTTAATGCCCCATCGAATAATTTTTGTTCATCCTCCGTTTCTGCTATCAGTTGTGGAACAGGCCGGGGCTTACGGTTAGGATCAAGTGCCACGAAAGTATAATAGGCTTCGTTACTGGAATATTTGTATTGCTGCGTAAGATCTTCGCCCCACACTTTTAAATGCACTTCCATGGAGGAATTAAAGGCCCTGGTTACTTTGGCTTCTATATGCACCACATTGCCCAGCTTAATAGGGTTTTCAAAAGAAATATTATCCACGGAAGCCGTTACCACCGGCGCATTGCAATGCTTTTGAGCAGAAAGGGCAGCGGCAATATCCATCCAGTACATTAATCGCCCGCCCATCAGGTTGTAAAACAAATTCGTATCATTGGGCAATACTAATTCTGTCATTATCGTAAGGGTTGCAGATGCTTTTTTTGAGTCCATATTTGAAATTTGGGCAAAGGTACACTTTGAACGTACATGTAAAGCAGACCTGTTTCAAGTATCCGTAGAAAAAACTGCAACAAAAATTGGCATTGAATGACTACTTTTCTTCGCCTTATATTTGCTGATAATTTATGCTTGCTTTATGGAGTCACCCACTGCTATTTCCTTTGATAATACTGAATTTGCATTTGAATATAAATCGGGCAAACAGCTAAAAAAAGCCCGGTTTCTTTTTTCCATTATGGGTAAGCCCTGGCTGGTTAAAATAGGCACCCGGCTGGCGCCCTGGTCCATTAAAGCCGGGCTGCCGGTAAAAGGTATTATCCGCAATACCATTTTTGCACAATTTGTAGGGGGGGAAACATTACAGGAAACAGCGGTAGTGGCAAAAAATTTAGGCCGGTATAATGTGCAGGTAATACTGGATTATGGAGTGGAGGGAAAAGAAGGAGAAGAAAACTTTGATCATGCCTGTGAAGAATTTATCCGGGTTATTAATTATGCTGCCACGCAGCCCAATATCCCTTTCATGAGTGTGAAAGTAACAGGCTTTGCCCGTTTTAGTTTGCTGGAAAAATTAGATACGCTGATGCATGCAGGGCAGGGAACATTGATGAAACGCTACCTGGCTGCTGTAGAAACATTATCAGCCGCCGAAAAAGAGGAGTGGCACCGTGTACGTCACCGGGTGATGCGGGTATGTGAAGCCGGGGAGGAAAAAAATGTAGGGGTGCTTATAGATGCGGAAGAAACCTGGATACAGGACCCCGTGGATGCATTGACCATTCTGATGATGGATACCTTTAATAAAAAAAGAGCAGTGGTATATAACACGCTGCAGCATTACCGGCATGACAGATTACAATTTCTGAAAGATTCCTGTACCGCTGCAGCAGAAAGAAATTTTATACTCGGCGCCAAACTGGTACGGGGTGCTTATATGGAGAAGGAAAGAAAACGGGCAGCAGAAAATAATTATCCATCACCCATTCAGCCGGATAAAGAAAGCAGTGACATGGATTATAACAACGGCATAAAGTTTTGCATTGATAATATCGATAAAGTGGCGCTGATCGTAGCATCGCATAATGAATTCAGCAATCTGTATGCCACACAATTATTACAGGAAAAAGGGTTATCACTGAATCATCCTCATATTCACTGGAGCCAGTTATATGGGATGAGTGATAATATTACATTCAACCTGGCCCATGCCGGCTGTAGTGTGAGCAAATATTTACCATTCGGGCCTATTAAAGATGTAATTCCTTACCTGATGCGCAGGGCACAGGAAAATACATCTGTAAAGGGGCAAACAGGAAGGGAACTGGGGTTGATAAAAAAAGAATTGAACAGAAGGGCCTCCTAAGCTATCTATATCCTCATCACCACTATTTGAACCATATAGCAGGATAGGTACATAGGAATACACACATAGATTGAAATATTCTATGTGTGTATTTCTTATGCTTTCTATGCCCTATGTGGTTCAAAAATCGGAAGAGCGGGCCGTTGAATGCAAGGTTGCAGCGGTTGTCCTGACCCACCTATATCCTCATCACCACTATTTGAACCATATAGCAGGATAGGTACATAGGAATACACACATAGATTGAAATATTCTATGTGTGTATTCCTTATGCTTTCTATGCTCTATGTGGTTCAAAAATCGGGGGAGCGGGCCGTCGAATGAAAGGTTGCAACTTTTTTTTATTTTACCAGTTTTATCTTTTCTGTAATGAGCTTCAGTTCCTCCATTATTTCTTTTTTATTGGTGAGCAGCGCTACATGAAATACTAATCCGGCTTCCAGTTCATCAGCAGAAATGATTTGTTCCATGAGGAAAAAATTATTCTTCATATCGCTGAAAAAAAGCCAGTCGCGGTTTTTTTGCAGAAACATTCCTTTGGGTTTTACCGCAGCGCTGTCGGATAAGGCATATTCCTTATAAAAATAAGTGGGATGATGACCGGTATAGATAGTGATACTGGTATAACTGTCATCGGTCAATTTTTTAAACTTGTTTATTTTAAAAATACTGAAATCATATTTTTCATCGAGGGTCACAAAATAGTTTTCCGGCAGGTTGAAAGAAAACTGGCCAATGGCACCCGGTATTTTATAGGTTTCAGTGCGGGCATTGAGCGGAATGGCCCTTGTTCCTTTTTGCAGGGTCTTAAATATGTTTTCAGTGAGTTTGATATACTCTTCCTTTGTATTCCATGAATCCGGATTGATATAGGCATCAATACGGGATACGGTATTGTCTGGAGACTGGATCATAAGGCTGTTTACCAATATAGCAGATCGGGTGGAATCGAAGAGGGTGGGAGTGGAGAGTATCGAGAAAAGGGAGGCTGAATCGGTGAGTATTTTACGTTGAAAATCAAAATCAGGCTCTACCTGTTTCTGCATATCGGCAAACAGGGTGTTACCAGCCAGTGAAAAAAGTTCCTGTGCCAAAAAGACCAGACGCATTTTACCATTATCATAAATAATACGGGTTTCTTTATTTTCATTCGGGTCAGTTACCATAATATCTGCCACTCGGGGGCTGGCAACGGAAGCTGCCGGAAAATGCAGGAATACTTTTTTATTCAGGATGGATAATTGCTTTTCCAGCCGCGTGGTATCAGCCATGGATACCTGGCCTGTGGCATATTTACAGGGGTAAACAAACAAAGCGGCCACCAGCAAAAAAAGACAGGAGAATTTATGCATGAGTTACAGGTTCTTTGGTCAAAGATACATCCAGCGCTGTTTTCGCTGCATTATTAGCCCATTTCGTCATAATTTATTTCAATAAAGCGTAAGATTATTGTGTAATGTGGTTTGTAAAATAATCAGTAATATTAGTTATTCAATAAAAATACCAACATGAAAAAAAGCATTTTAGCAGGTATCATGCTGCTGTCATTTCTTTTTGCTGTGGCACAGAATAATAAGGAAGCTGCAGAACTGGTTTCAGAAGGAATAGCGCTGCATGATAAGGGTGATTACGAAGGGGCCATAAAGAAATATGATGACGCATTAAAGATGGACAAGGATTATTTTAATGCATTATATGAAAAATCATATTCACTGGTTTCAATGGGAAAAAACAGGGAATGTGCCAGTCTGTGCAAAGATATTTTGAAGCGTTATCCTGATCATCCTGGTCTGAGTGCTGTGTATATTCAATATGGCAGTGTGCTGGATGACCTGGGAAAATCAAAAGATGCGCTGGAAGTGTATAATGAAGGTATCAGTAAGTATCCCGGTGAATTCCTGCTCTATTTCAATAAAGGACTTACGCTGCAGAAACTGTCCAAATTTGATGAAGCTTTACTGGAATACCAGCGTTCGCTGGAATTAAAACCGCTTCATTCCTCTTCAAATTATTATACAGGTCTTTTACTGAAGAAAGTAAATAAGATACCGGCCATTTTATCTTATTGCACTTTCTTAGCCATTGAGCCTCATTCCAAACGGTCTAAAGATGCATTTGCTGCCGTAAATGAGTTATTAGGGGCCAATGTAAAAAAAGAAGGAAATAATATTACTATATTTTTGGACCCTGCCACATTGGGAAATGGTAAAAAGGAACCAAAGGAAAATAATTTCAGGACTGTAGAACTGATTTTAACCATGACTGCCGCACTGGACAAGTCAAAAGATGTTGACAGTATAGCCAAAAGCCCTGCCGAAAAATTCAGTTTAAAATTTCAAGTGCTGATCAATTCATTGGAAGAAGGGTTGAAGGATAATAAAGGGTTTTACTGGGAGCATTACGTACCTTTTTTCGTGGAAATGAAAGAAAAAGGCTTTGTGGAGTTACTGGGTCGGCTAATTTATCTGTCGGAAGGCCGAGAGGAGAACGAACAATGGACAAAGGACAATGAGGACAAAGTGAATAATTTTTATGACTGGATGAAAGGGTATAAATGGAAATAAGAGAACGGGTAAATAATTAACAGGTTCTCCCCATAAAAATATTCCCGCAACCATTGCCCGCTGCCTTTTTGTTAACTTGCGCTCATGGTACAATATCACCACCTGCAGCAGCATATTATTGATACGGGAGTTTTTAAACCGGACCGGACCGGCACTGGCACACTAAGCTGTTTCGGCTACCAAATGCGCTTTGATCTGCAAAAAGGATTTCCACTGGTGACTACCAAGAAAGTACACCTGAAAAGTATCATACATGAATTGCTGTGGTTCCTGAAGGGCGAAACCAATATCGCTTATCTCAGGGAGCATGGTGTAAAAATATGGGACGAATGGGCAGATGAAAATGGTGACCTCGGTCCGGTATATGGCAAGCAATGGCGCAGTTGGTCCACAGGAACTGATGGGAAGGAGGTGGATCAGATCACAGAATTGATTGAAGAGATAAAAAAAAATCCCGACAGCCGCCGGCTGATCGTCAGTGCCTGGAATGTCGGTGATTTACCGAAGATGGCCTTAATGCCCTGTCACAATATGTTTCAGTTTTATACCTTACCCCCGGCCCCTCTTCACGGGGTAGAGAAGGGAGGACAGCGAACCCTGAGTTGCCAATTGTATCAGCGCTCCGCCGATGTATTCCTAGGAGTGCCTTTCAATATTGCTTCTTATGCATTACTCACTATGATGATTGCCCAGGTTTGCGATTTGCAACCCGGTGAGTTTATCCATACATTCGGCGATGTGCATATTTACAGCAATCATATTGAGCAGGTAAAGCTGCAACTGAGCCGCAAACCTTTTCCTCTGCCAACGATGAAATTAAATCCGATAGTGAAAAACATTTTCGATTTTAAATTTGAGGACTTTACATTAGAAAATTATGAAAGCCACCCGGCTATAAAAGCACCGGTGGCGGTGTAACCCAGGCCCCCCGCCCCTGTCTTTGCCAACCGGCAGAGAACTTAGATCAATCATTCATTTATCTCTGCTGTAATTGATTATCGTGTTTAGAGTTTAAAGACACAGATTTCTCCACTTGATCTTATTACATTTGTATTATTAAATAACAACACCTGCAAAAAAAGAGTCTTACAAATCTCCCCTTTAGGGGCAAAGGGAAATTTGAACTGTAGGGCTAAAACAGGGGGTTAAGTCTTACAATTCTCCCCTTTAGGGGCAAAGGAAAACTTGAACTGTAGGGTTAAAACCGGGGGTATGATAATCTCACTCATAGCAGCAGCCGCAACCAATAATGCCATAGGTAAAGGAGGAGCTATGCCCTGGCATTTGCCCAATGACATGAAGCATTTTAAAAATGTAACATGGGGAATGCCGGTAGTGATGGGGCGTAAAACATTTGAATCGCTGGGTAAAGC
This sequence comes from Chitinophagaceae bacterium, assembly GCA_031441485.1. GTDB lineage: Bacteria > Bacteroidota > Bacteroidia > Chitinophagales > Chitinophagaceae > JJ008. The sequence goes on along the minus strand of JANOEQ010000109.1, from coordinate 4,731 downwards.
ACTGGTGGGGCGAAAAAATATCGTTATCAGCCGCCAGCAGGGCTGGAATGCAGCAGGCGCAGTGGTGGTAAAAACAATAGAAGATGCACTTTTTATAGCCAAAGAAACCGATGCCAATGAAGTGATGGTAATCGGCGGTGGTGAAATATACAAGGCCCTTTTCGATAAAGCCAAACGCATCTACCTTACCCGGGTGGAAGCAGAGCCAGAGGCCGATACTTTTTTCCCGGCTATTCATCCGGAGCAGTGGCATTTGATGAACCAGAAAATACACGAAGCAGATGAGAAAAATGCGTATAATTATTCTTTTCAGGTGTGGGAGAGGATATAATGTGGGAATGTGAAAATGTGAGAATGTGGGAATGTGAAAGTGTGGAAATGTGCGAATGTGAAAATGAATTTCGTAGCTTGCCGCCCATGTATTCTGGTTTTAAATTAGCAGCTAAATATCTCAGGTATTACCTCACTGCCTCCAATGGTAAGGGCCATGGCACCCATTCTCCTTTTATCTTTCATTTTATATCCCATATATTGAATGATAAAAAAGAGTACACTGCCTATTCCACAGTGGAAAACCTGCGGCAGCAATTGCTCTCAGATGATACGGTAATAACGATTGAAGATTTTGGCGCAGGCTCCTCACACAGCCGCCGGCATAACCGGACCGTTTCTTCCATTGCCAGGAATGCAGCCAAACCCAAAAAATTCGGACAACTATTATTCAGAATGATACAGGCGTATCAACCGGCCTCCATATTGGAACTGGGTACTTCATTGGGCATTACAACTTCATATTTGTCGCTGGCCAAACCGGATGCAATACTGGTAACTATGGAAGGTGCTGACCAGGTGGCCAGTATTGCCCGCAAAAATTTGGATGCATTGCCCAGCAATAATTACCGGTTGATAGAAGGAAATTTTGATGACACATTACAGACGGCTGTCAACCAGTTGCCTTCGGTTGATTTTGTATTTATTGATGGTAACCACCGGCAGGGCCCCACCGAACGGTATTTCCGGGAACTGCTAACCAAGGCCCATAATGATTCCATATTAATATTTGATGATATTCACTGGAGCCATGAAATGGAGCAGGCCTGGGAAACCATAAAAGAGCATCCGGACGTTCGCTGCAGCATCGACCTTTTCTTTATCGGAATCGTATTTTTCAGGCAGGAATTCAAAGAAAAACAGTATTTCACTATCAGGTTTTAAGTATTGGTATATAACAGGCGGCAGCATGAAGAAAATCAATCAATAGTGTTATGCGGCTGCTTAAAAAATCAATATCTTCACGGCGACCGGATAATTCAATTTTCTATCCATAACACAGATTCAATATGATGATTGGTGTTTTAAAAGAACCCGCCCATGAAACAAGAGTGTCGCTGCTGGCCGAAGCAGTGGCCACCCTCACCAAAAAAGGAATCACCGTATGGGTGGAAGACGGGGCAGGAGAAAAAGCTTTTTGTAATAATGCCGCCTACGAAACAGCAGGGGCAACTATAAAGAGCCGCTCCGAAATTATCAGCGATGCTGCATTGCTACTCACAATTCATCCAATAGAGCAATCCAAAATCCAAAATTCAAAATCCAAAATATTAATCGGGGTTTACCAGCCTTTATTCAATCCAGACATGATGAAACAATGGGCCGCAGCCGGCATCACCACTTTTTCACTCGATATGCTGCCCCGCACTACCCGGGCACAGGCTATGGATGTATTAAGTTCACAAGCCAATATAGCAGGATACAAAGCGGTATTAACAGCGGCCAATAATTATGGAAGATATTTTCCCATGTTTATGACAGCCGCAGGAAGTATAGCACCTGCAAAAATATTGATACTCGGTGCCGGTGTGGCCGGATTACAAGCAATTGCCACTGCCAAAAGATTAGGAGCTGTAGTGGAAGTATTTGATACAAGACCGGCCGTAAAAGAAGAAGTAATGAGCCTTGGGGCCAAATTTATCGAAGTAGAAGGAGCGGCAGATGCCAGCAAAGCCGGTGGATATGCAGTAGAGCAGACCGAAGATTTTATGCAACGGCAGAAAGCAAAGATTGCAGAGAGCACCGCCAAAGCAGATATCGTTATTACCACAGCACAAATACCGGGAAAAAAAGCACCTGTACTGATCACAGAAGAAATGATAAAAGCCATGCGCAATGGTTCGGTGATCATTGACCTGGCATCAGCAACTGGCGGTAATACACCGCTTACAAAGAATAATGAAACGGTTCAGTATAATGGAGTAAGCATAGTAGGCAATTCCTCCCTGCAATCCACCATGCCGTCAGATGCCAGTAAATTATACGGGAAAAATGTATTGAATTTTTTGCAACTGATAATTACCAAAGAAGGAGAGATAAATCTTAACTGGGAAGATGATTTGGTGAAAGGAAGTTGTGTAACCCATAGTAATGAAGTGACGAATGAGAGAGTAAAAGGCCTAATGTGATAAATGTGGAAAATGTGGAGATGTGAAAATGCAGATGATGTTACCAGCAGCGGTTTTTCATGGCATCTTCGTTGCGTCGCACTCTTCATCGTTCGGTTTATAACTCAGCAAATACAAAACAACATAGTTCTTTAAACAATTTTTAATAACAATAAAACACTCATTGCTTTTAGGGCTGTGGGTGGCAAATCCCCTTCGGGGGACTTAGGAGGCCTAATGCTAAACTGGATAACAGCCAATCAGCAGATGATCTATATAGTCATCCTGATGATATTTGTGGGAATAGAAGTTATCGGCCGGGTGCCGAGTGTATTGCATACGCCATTGATGAGTGGCGCCAATGCCATACATGGTGTAGTTATCATTGGCGCCATCATTGTAATGGGTAAAGCAGAACATGATAATTACTTTGCATTGGTACTCGGTTTTCTTGCCGTGGTGCTGGGTACTTTGAATGTGGTGGGTGGCTTTGTGGTAACTGACAGGATGCTGGAAATGTTTAAGAAGAAAAAAGCCCCAAAATCTCCGCCAGCCGGCTGAGACTTTGGGAGACTCCGAAAGATTGTATTTTCCTTTTGCTCTTTAATACCTTTTTAATAACAATAGACCACTTACTTTTTTCAGGGCTGTGAGTGGCAAGTCTCCCCTTCAGGGGAGATTTAGAGGGGCTTAATTATGGAACTAAACATACTTACACTTTGCTATCTTATTGCTTCAGTAACATTTATACTCGGACTGAAAATGTTATCCAATCCTGCAACGGCAAGAAAGGGAAACCTGATGGCAGCAGCAGGTATGACGATTGCCATCATTGGCACCATTTTTTTATACCGTGACGAAACCGGGAATAAACTGCATAATTACGGATGGATATTCGGAGGAATTACTATCGGAACTGTCATTGGAACGTTGGCTGCCAAAAAAGTGAAGATGACAGCAATGCCGGAGATGGTGAGTTTATTTAATGGAATGGGCGGAGCTTGCGCCGCATTGATTTCAGCCGCAGAATTTTATCATATCTACCGCTCTCACCGGGATGCAGGCACTACTCCATTTTCTGACCTGGTGACTGTAGGCTATTATATTACAATTGTGGCAGGTGCTATCATTGGAACTGTTTCATATACCGGCAGTATCATTGCCTGGGGTAAGTTAAATGGCCGTGTAAAAGATTTTTCATTTAAAGGGCAACACATTGTAAATATGATTGTGCTGGCCTTAGTGATAGCCTCGGCTGTAATAGCATACCAATCGGACATAGGAAGCATGTTTGTACCTTTTATGCTCATCGGTTTATTTGCATTTGTGTATGGAATATTATTTGTGCTGCCAATTGGCGGGGCCGATATGCCCGTGGTAATTTCAATATTGAATTCATTTACCGGTGTGGCAGCAGCATGCGGGGGCTTTCTGTATGATAACAAAGCGATGTTAACGGGCGGTATTCTTGTAGGGGCTGCAGGTACGTTACTTACTATCCTGATGTGTAAAGCTATGAACCGCTCACTGGGCAATGTGCTCATCGGTTCATTTGGGGGCGGCAATAAAGCGGCATCAGGTGAAGCAAAAGCACAGGGCAATTACAGGGAAATCACATTGAGCGATACAGCCGTATTAATGAGTTATTCCCAAAAAGTATTTATCGTTCCGGGTTATGGCCTGGCAGTAGCCCAGGCACAACATGCCTGTCATGATCTGGAAAAATTATTAGAAAGTAAAGGGGTAATAGTAAAGTATGCTATACATCCGGTAGCAGGGCGGATGCCCGGGCACATGAACGTGTTACTGGCCGAAGCCGATGTGCCTTATGAGAAGTTATTAGAAATGGAACATGCCAATGAAGAATTTTCAACGACAGATGTGGTACTGATCCTCGGCGCCAATGATGTGGTAAATCCCGCTGCCAAAACAGACCCTTCTTCTCCTATATACGGAATGCCGATACTGGATGTGGAGCTGGCCAAAAATGTAATCGTGAACAAACGAAGTATGAAGCCCGGATATGCAGGTATTGAAAATGACCTGTTCTTTCAGCCAAAAACCTCTATGTTGTTTGGTGATGCAAAGAAAGTGTTGCAGGATTTGATTGGGGAGATAAAGAATTTATAGGCCCCTTTTCCTTTAAGGGGGACTTAGAAGCTGTCTAAATTCGGTTTAACATAAGCCTAATTGCAGATAAATGAACCATTGCCACACATGTTTGATTGAGCCGTTCATAATTTTTGGAGTTTCGCCGGTTGGTATCAATCCAGGAAAATGTTCTTTCTACAAT
>JANOEQ010000108.1:0-65068 GCA_031441485.1 Chitinophagaceae bacterium | reverse complement strand
AGAAGCTGTCTAAATTTTAGTAAAAAGGCTTAAAAGTGTGGAAAAGTGAATAAAAAGGCCATTGCCAAATGCGGAAGATTATACTAATTGTGAATTATCACAAACCCAATTAGTATGACAACCTATCCGACAAATTTGAGCAACAGCCAATGGCAAATTATTTCAAAATTTTTAGATACCCAACGAAACCGGAAATATAATCTTCGCGATATTGTGAATGCTATATTGTATGTGGTTAAAACCGGATGTCAATGGCGCATGTTGCCCGGAGATTTTCCAAGCTGGCGGATTGTCTATTACTACTTTTCAAGCTGGAACAAAAAAGGGGTAATAGAAGAAATACAACTGTCATTGGTAGAACAGGTGAGAAAGAAATCGGGTAAAAAAGCGACACCCACAGCAGGCATTATAGATGCTCAATCGGTAAAAAACACCCTTGTAAGCAGTGAGAGTAAAGGCTTTGATGCCGGCAAAAAAATAAAAGGTATTAAAAGACATATCATTGTGGATACATTGGGATTGATATTAGCGGTGGTGATTCAAAGTGCATCGGTACAGGACCGAAACGGGGCTATGGATGTGATAGAAAAATTAAGAGTGCAGTTTAAAAAAGTTATTTTACTTTTTGCAGATGGCGGATACTCCGGTAAATTGGAAGCTGCGGTAAAACAGCGATGGAAAATAATTATTCAAATCGTGAAAAAGCCCCAAGCCTCTGTCTTTAAAGTATTGCCTAAAAGGTGGATTGTAGAAAGAACATTTTCCTGGATTGATACCAACCGGCGAAACTCCAAAAATTATGAACGGCTCAATCAAACATGTGTGGCAATGGTTCATTTATCTGCAATTAGGCTTATGTTAAACCGAATTTAGACAGCTTCTTAGGCAGGGGTTACCTGTATAAAAAAAGAGGCTGTCTCAGAAGTCAGAAAATCACGCAAAGACATAAAGGCGCAAAGTCTAAAGTAATTGAAAATCAAACGTTGCGGCTTTATGTCTTTGCGGGAAAAAAACTTTTGAGTCAGCCTCTTTTTTATACATATCCTCTTAAAGAATTAGCCTTGAATTTATTGTTATAAAGATAAATTCAACCGTACAAAAATGAACCTTCCGTTGAATCCAAACTGGGATATGTTTCTTGAATATTCAAACTGGTTATTATTGCTCAGATCAATAGTAGCTGGTGCGCCATATCCTCCACCGATTAATGGTCTGGTTGCAGTTTGTGTTTTTAGATTTTTATCCGGATAGATATCAAAAATATTATTAGCGCCGGCGGTTACTCTCCAGTGTTTACTTATTTCATAGCCTGCAGAAAAATCAGTGACAGTACGGGCTCCCCAAACCGGATGCTCCACTGCAATAAATTGCCCATTGATAAATGCACCTTCTTCGATTCCGTCACCATTAATATCAGTGGTATTGGGATCAGTTACTTTTCCAAAATAAGTTTGGCGTATAAAAAAGTCCAGTTTGTTAACTGTTAAAGTATTCATCAACGAGAGTTTGGAACGGGGTACGGCCGATTCCAGGTAAATACGGCTGGCTTCATTAAAATAGTTATTAAGATTGCCGGTATTTTTTAAAATATCCGATGCTTTGATGTCTCCTACTTTTTGTGTCTTAGACACGGTACCTGCCAGGTCTGTTTTCAGGGTGATATTTTTTTCAAATTTAAACCGGTTGGTAACAATAAAGTCGATACCCCTGGATTCTGTATTGATGGCATTGGTAAAAAAGGTGGCAGCACTGGCATTGGCCTTATCAAATGCCTGTTGCAACAGTAATTGGTCACCGGTAGGGGTCCCAGATGGCCTGGCAAACTGGCCTGTGAGGATAATACGATCGTCTATATGTACAAAGTATCCATCCACCGTAACGGTTAGGTTGGTAGCAGGGATTTTATAGGTAAATCCTGCGCTGGCACTGATGGATTCTTCTTGTTTTAGTTTGGGAATGCCAAGTACTTCTGCAGCTTTTGAGGTATTTGCAAAAGTGCCAACTTCAAAAGGAATACCACCGATAAATTGAGTGGCAGTTGCATTGAAATATTTCTGCTGTTGTGAAGGAGCCCTGAAGCCGGTGGCTACTGCACCTCTCAGGTTGAGCCCTTTGGCTACCTTTAATCTTGTTGCAAATTTATAATTGAAAGTGGATCCAAAGTCTGAGTAGTTTTCAAAGCGTATTGCACCTTCCACCAGCCATGCCTTTGTTACATTGAGTTCCAAATCTGCATAGCCAGCAATATTGCTCCTGCTTTCACTCAGTGCATTCTCTGGCCTGAAGCCAGGAAATACCTGGGCGCCACCGGGCCTGGCACTGCCAAAAAAGTCAGTGGGTAATAAGTTGGCTGCTGTAGTGGGTGTGGCAGGAATACCATTGATATCAAATCTTTCATAAGAATCTTGTGTGCCTGCTTCTATTTTATAATTTTCTATTCTGAATTCGCTGCCAAAGGCAATGTTGCCCCCTTCTAATGCATTAAGGGCTTTTGAGAAATCAAGGTTGATGGTATTTTGCGAAAAGCCCAGTGAACCTGCATCAAAGCGGGTGGCTGATTTTACACCCTGTGTGGCATTGGCAGAGTTATTTACATGATATTGGAATTGGTTATTCCCAAATGTGTTGCTGAAATCAATATTCCAGCCACTTCTTGTTTTTCCTTTAATACCAGCCGCTATGGATCCATCAGTGATATCTGATTCTATCTCCGGTAAAAAGCCATCCAGGTATTTCTCTGTCGTTGTTCTGTTTTGATTAGGTCTTCTGTAAAATCCTGCTGAATTACCACTGCGTAAGCCAAAACCTCCAAATGCATACACTTTCCAGTTATTGTTTACCGGAAATTCTGCATTGATAAATAACTGCCCGCTTCCAAGCTTTGACTGTCCTATACGCATATTAAAATCACGGCGGGTAAGGCCCCTGTATTTTAATTCATCATTAGTTGTATTAGCACTAAGTATGCCTTGCATGCCGGCAATAGTAGTAGCCGCTTGTATATTGCTCTGCTGTGTGGCAGTAAGATAAGTAACCTGCGGTGCATATTGCTTGATGGTACTGATGATCTGTGCGGTATTAGGTGTGTTGTTGACATTGCTGAATAGTGAACTTAAGTTTACACCACCAGCAGCAGCTCTTTTTTCAATTGCATTGTATATGTTATAGATGTTCCCATTAAAATCAGTGGCACGACGGGTATCATCCCTTATTACACCACTGGCAGTAAAATTTACAAAGCCGCCTTTTTTACCTGCTTTCATTCCATAGTTGAGGTCCAGTTGCACTTGTCCGCCATCCAATCCACCGCGATGGTCATTAGCTCCGGCAGAAACAAATCCACCTGTGAAAACAGAAGCAGTCAATTTGTTACTGCCTTTCTTCATCACTACGTTAATTACACCGGCTATTGCATCCGAGCCATATTGCGCTGCAGCACCATCCCGCAATACTTCAATTCTGTCGATGGCATAAGCCGGAATGGCATTCAGGTCAGTTCCTACAGAACCTCTTCCGGGTGTTCCATTTACATTCACAAGCGATGAAGTGTGCCTTCTCTTACTGTTCAGCAATACCAACACCTGATCAGGACCAAGGCCCCGTAATTGGGCAGGGTCAATATGGTCTGTGCCATCGGCAACGGTCATGGTATTAGAGGTGAAAGATGGAGCCACATAATTCAATATCTGGTTAAGATTTGCCTGTGGCGCAGATTTTGTAAGGTCTTTAATATTTAATACATCCACCGGCACAGGGGTTTGTGTAGCCACCCTGCCTATAGAGCGGGTACCGGTTACAATTACTTCCTGCTGGTCACCGGTATTTTTCATAAGTACTTCATAAAACTCTTGCCCGGGTTCAACAGTAATTTGTTTTGTTTCATACCCCACATAGGAAACTTCAATTGTCTTTACAGTCTCATCTATACGGATAGAAAATTTTCCTTCTGCGTCAGTAGTAAGGCCTTTTGATTTTCCTTTAATTACAACAGATGCACCTGGAAGGGGCTGATTACCTGCGGCATCAGCTACCCGCCCGGTGATTGTACGCTGGCTAAAAACCAGAAAAGGGAGTAACAATAGAATTGATAGCAACGTTTTTCTCATTGGTTGTCTTTTTATTTAAAATATAAATGACTCTATCCTTTTTCAAAAATAAAATTGTCCTTACCTGGTGAAAGTAGATGTGGTGCTATTATTAAAGAGGGGGCAATGGTCAGAAATGTAAAAGTAATGCTTTTGTAAAATAAACTAAAAATGAATTATTATACGGTTACACAGGTATGTTGGGTAGCCGGTATCTTGCAGCCGGGGAAAATAAGAATTTCTTTATATTATTACCAGGGCCGAATAGTATTTAATCAGGGGACTATGTTTTTATTATGGGACTTTTGTTCCTGCCGATGCTTCCCACAACATAAACCATTCTTTAGCTTCCAGTTGAATAGACGCTGTATGTATGGCTGATTGCAGCCTTTCTATTTTTGAAGTGCCCATTACAGGAATAATGTGTGCCGGATGGCGGTGAAGAAAAGCTAGCAATATATTTTCCGGACTTGCATTATATTTTTCGGATAAGAAGGGTGTTATCTTTTTTATTCGTTTACCTCTTTCATCAGAAATATCATTTAGTAAATGGCCGCCACCCAGCGGACTCCATGCCATGGGTACTATTTTTTCCTGAATGCATTGATCCAATTGTCCATTATGAAATGAATCCATGTGCAGCAATGAGGCTTGGATTTGATTTATTTCAACCGGGAAATATTGGTGCAGCAGGCTTACCTGTGATGGAGTAAAATTGGAGACACCAAAATGCAATACTTTCCCCTGTTGTTTCAACAATGTAAATGCTTCTGCAATTTCTTCGGGGTTCATTAAAGGATCTGGCCGGTGAATAAGAAATGCATCCAGGTAATTGGTGTGCAGGTTGCGCAATGACCTTTCTGCACATTCAATAATATATTCCTTACTGGTGTTGTATGATTTGATACGAAAATAAGGGCGATTAGCCACTGGCATTTTAATACCGCATTTTGTTATCAGTTGTATATTCCTGCGAACAGACGGTATCTCTTTCAGCGCAGCGCCAAACTCTTCTTCTGTGGAATAATCGCCATAAATATCTGCATGATCGAAACTGGTAATATTGCTGTCTGTACAGGCAACAATCATATTCTTATAGTCGGTGGTACTAAACATAGCACCCCATTGGCCCCACTTCATGCATCCGGCTACTATGGGCGAAAGCGATAATTTATTTTCCATATTGACTGTGAAAATAAAAAAAGCCCGGTTCTTTCGAACCAGACTTTATAAAACTTCGTGAATCCCGCACATGGGGATTGATTAATAATCGTTATTATATCCACCACGGTCACGGTTGTAACCGCCACCACCACCGCCGCCACTTTTACCTTTGTAGCCGCCGCCACCGCCGCTGCCACCACCTTTGTAGCCGCCGCCACCGCCGCCGCTGCCAAAGCTTCTTTTCTTGAAGCCACCGCTACCGCCGCTACCGCCACCTTCTGGTTTTGGACGACTTTCGTTGACAACAATGTTACGACCGTCAACTTCAGTACCATTTAAAGCAGCGATTGCTGCTTGTGCCTGGTCATCGTTGGCCATTTCAACAAAACCAAAGCCTTTGCTGCGGTTAGTGAATTTGTCTGTTACAATTTTTGCTGAAGTCACTTCGCCATGTGTGGCAAAAAGGTTAGATAAGTCCTGATCTTTCAGGTTCCAACTGAGGTTTCCTACGTAAATGTTCATTTTGAGAGGTTTTAAAAAAAATAAAAGTGTCAACAGTAAACAGTACCCAATGAACATTCAACGGTTTTTCGAGACGTTCAGGACTTGTGAAACTGAAAGAGCACCAAATGCAAGACAAAATAACGGATTTTTTTTCCACATTGTACTGTTTTTTTAATATGAAAGCGTCCTATTGCCTGGAACAACTTCTAATGCTTTGGTTTTTAACGGCTAAGAGCCAAAATTGATACTAATTAATTTTGGGGAAAAGTGGAAGAAATATACAAACCCCAAAACAGGTGGCTATAGCGAAATTAGTTACCAAACGGCCTTTTATGAATAGTGTAGTTATAAAAAAACGTCCCTTCATAATTGAAAGGACGTTTTTACAGTATAGTACCAGTTATATTACTCAGCCACCACTTCAAATTCAACTTCGGTTGATTTACCGTTGCCAAAGTCAATAGTAGCTTTATAAGTCCCCAATTCTTTTACATCGTCAGAGATAGTGATTTTCCTGCGGTCAATTTCATAACCTCTCTGTTCACGTATAGCACGGCTTATTTGAAGAGAGGTGATGCTGCCGAAAATTTTACCACTTGTTCCTGTTTTAGCACCCAGCTTCAGCGGAGCTTCACTCAATTTAGCTATTACGCTGTTTACTTCAGCCAGCATCTTATCTTCTTTTTTCTTCACCTGCTTCATTCTTTCTTCCAGTTGCTTTCTGTTGCTGCTGCTGTTTTCTACGGCCAGTTGACGCGGCAATAAGTAATTACGGGCATAGCCGTTTTTTACTTTCACCACTTCGTTTTTAGCGCCCAGGTTATCTACATCTTGAATTAATATGATTTCCATTGTTCTCTTTTTATCCGCATCCCAATCCCTTCTTCGCTTATGAGGAATGGACGGTCCCCTTCGTCATTTTACAGAGAGGGTTAGGGGTGAGGTGTTATTTTAAAAGATCTGTTACGTAAGGCAATAATGCCATCTGACGGGCTTTCTTCACCGCATCAGAAACTTTGCGCTGGTATTTCAGGCTGTTTCCGGAAAGGCGGCGGGGCAATAATTTACCCTGCTCATTCAGAAATTTTTTCAGGAACTCCACATCTTTGTAATCGATGTAGCGGATGCCATATTTTTTAAAGCGGCAGAATTTCTTTTCTCTCTTTTCGCTTTTAATGGCGGTCAGGTATTTAATTTCATTTTTTGCCATTGTATTAAGCCTCCACTGGTTTTTCGGTTCCTGATTTTACACCACTTTTCTTTCTTGCATTATACTCGACGGCGTATTTATCGAGTTTAGTGCATAGGTGACGAAGTACTGTTTCATCACGCAATAGCTGAATTTTCAGCTTTTCATTAAAATCAGATGCCGCAGTGTACTCCAGCACCCAGTACAATCCCGTTGTTTTTTTCTGGATCGGGTAAGCCAATGATTTTAATCCCCATGGATTTTCAGCTACGATTGAGCCACCTAAATCGGTAACAAGCTTTGCATATTTTTTTTGCTCCGCTTTAAACTCATCATCACTCAAAACAGGGGTAAAGATCACCATCAATTCGTAATTGTTCATTTTACCTGTTTTATCCGCCAGTGACCTGGCAAAGGCGGATTTGTTAATAATTCGGTTTATCCGCCATAGCACCTGTGAAGGCGGTTTTATCCGCCCATACCTTTGCGAAGGCGGGTTTATCCCATCGGACAGTTCCCTGCAGCAGCGGGGAAAAGAATCTGCGAACACAGATTTGGGGCGGCAAAGATAGGGGAATATGGTCAGATGCAAAATGGAATAATCAGCGTATTTTCTGGATGGATCACTGACCCTTTTTGGTGGTAATAATTTCTATTTTAGCTGATTATCAACCCGAAGCAAATTGTTATCAAAAGAAAAAAAGCCTGTCAGTTGTTTGACAGGCTTTTAGCATTTTACCGGATTATGATTTTTTCCGTACTCACCATATCCTCAGATACGATTTTTACAAAGTATATACCGGGTCGGATATTCATCAGGTCATACTTAATCGGCGTGGGTCCATTAAATGTCACATCAGAAACTTTTACTGTTTTTCCAGACATATCTATAAGCTGAATGGTAGTTCTTGCAAGACTACTGGCCATCGTCGGGTAGATATAAGTAAATCCATTTGCAACAGGATTTGGATACACCGTAAAATAATCTGTTTCTTTATTGTCTGAAATGGTAATGGATGCAATCCTGGAATAATCATACGAATTGTCAATATTTATTTGCTGCAACCTGTAAAGGTTTTTGCCTTTTGAAGGATGGAAGTCTGTAAACCGGTAATTTCTTATACTGGTCGTTGTTCCACCAGCAGCAATTGTACCGATGGTGGTATAATTTGCACCAAAATCATTTGAACGTTGAATAGCAAATGTTTTAGTATCAAATTCCTGGGCAGTTGACCATCTTAATAATACAGAGTTATCTATTGGATTATAGGAAGCATCAAAGCTGATAAGAGTTACCGGCAATGTAATGTCACTTCTTGAATACCAGATAGGCGAGGTAACAATCTTGTTACCATCAGTCTGGGTGATAATCGCAAAGTAATAATAAGTGGAAAGGTCTGCCTGAGTATTTTCAGGATTGCCGCTGTTGAATGCAATGGAATTAACTCCTGCGTAAGTTTTAATTGGGCCTGAAGGTACAGCAGCACCCACCTGGCCACCCCAGATTTCAATAGTGGCAGCATCTTCTGCATCCAGATCGGTTACACTTAATGTAATCGAAGGCACACCACCGGCGGTTACAGAGCTTCCCATCACATTTGCGTTTAGCTTATAATCAACCCTTGCATTACAGTCATTGGATGCATAGAAACGCATACTGCGTATCGCATTCATTACTTCGGGTCTTGTTTTAGCAGCGGTAAGTACCACAAGCCTGTTTGCATTGGCAGTACCGAATGTAAGATTATGATTGTCCTGGTCAACGCTCGCACCTAAGCGATATCCTTTTGCAAGCATCGTTTTGTAATAACCTAAATAAGCAAGTTGTGAAGGGAAGTCATTATACGGGAATGTACTGTTGGTAGAAAATGCAGGTCCGCTTTCAACGGCTGCGGCTGCAATGGCATTGTCCTTAGCAGCATCATAAGCTGTTCCTGCTATGTTTCCGTAGTCGCTGCTGTTAGGATGTGCCAGGGAGGCAAATGCACCCGGTTGTCCGTTAATTAAATTAAATAAGGAAGCATAATCATTCTTTGCAACAAATATATTGTAGTTGCCGGCTTCCCATCCCACTAACTGATCTTCGAATCCATAGGTAAGCACATGGCCTCCGCCGCTTATTACACCCCATTCCATTCCCCAAAGAGTAACAATAGAGTTACCGCTAACTCCGCCCACAACTCCATTGATTGCATTTGCCTGCGAATAGCCTAATGCATAATCACTCAATGCCATACCTGCGCCTGCATGGTTATGTTCTGAGATACCCAAAAAATCCATGCATAATGCATCCCTGGCAAAAGCATAGTCATCAGCTGGAATCTTGCTCAGGTCATCTTTATTTCCATCTGAATAACTGGAATGACTGTGCAGGTTGCCAAACAAGTATAAATAACCGGAGGAAGGGTCAAAAGGAGTGCCGGTAGTTTGTACTCCGCTCGAATAATTACTGCCGAGCCTGGTAAATACCCTGAAGAAATATGTTGTTCCATTGGTAAGACCGGTAACGGTAACATTTGTACCTGTACCACGGTATACAACCTGGTTAGGCCCTGCGTAAGTGGCATTTGCAGGAGCGGGATAATCACTACCCACACCGGGAACAGATGCATTAGAAGCCACTACAATTATTTCATCATAACAGCTTGCATTGGGCAATGTCCAGGTTACTGAAACTGTTGTATTGCCTGCTGTAGTGCTTAGCGCATTTACATTTACCGGATTTACACAGGCTGTATTGAAATTGCCGGTTAATGCAGCGGTGTTATAACAAAGGTCAGCGCTGTTATATTCATATAATGCAAAGTAGTAGCTTGTATTTGGTAACAGGCCTGTATAAGAAAACGTATTAGCTGTGCCGTTATAGATAACAAAATTATCTGTTCCGATTTGAGTGCTTACCGGATATGCAAGACTGTTAATAGGATTGCTGTTAACAGGGCTGCCAACTCTTGCAACGATAAGGATATTGGTTCCACCGCCACGGGTATAATTCAAATCTAAAGAAGTGCCTGTGATGTTGGAAGCAGACAATGCTGAAACCTGCGGCGTGGGTGCTGTACAAACCGGCGGTGATAAAGTAGAAATATTTCCAGTCAATGGCGAAGTGATATTATAGCAGTTAGTTGCTGAACTGTTTGAAAAAACAAAGAAGTAATACGTTGTTGATGGAGTAAGTCCTGTTACATTAAATGTAAGGGAATTGCCTATAGAAACAACCTGGCCGTTTCCGATTACATCATCAATGGCATACGCAGTACCACTTGCAGGAGAGGCTCCAAGCGAGGCGGAAGTACTCATTACAACCAGGTATGTATCTGCAGGATCTGCTCCCGGAACTGCTGCTGTAAAAGAACCGTTAATAGCAGTAAGTGCAGGTGTTAGCAAAAGAGCAGTTGGCTGATTGGTTGGAGGAGTACAGCCGGGTGATAATGAAAAGTCGTCAATGCCCAGTCCATCATCAGCACCGGAAGCATCAAAATCCTGCCACCTGAAAAAGAATAACGAGCCTGCAGGAATTGATATACCATTAAGGGCAAAAGTTTTTATTACCCTGTTTGCCGCCAGGTTGCCATCTAATGCTGCTACTGCTGCATTGTTGGGCGAAGTAAAGTCTAATGCATCAACATCTGTCCAGGTACCTGTTGAAAGACTGGTGGCGTCAGTGCTGTATTGAAAATCTAGTTTGTCAACTCTTGAAGCAGTTCCTGAACGCCATTGTTCGCCTGTGTAAGCAACAGTCAGGGAGTTGATAGTACTTCCTGTGTTATTAATGAACTTGCCACCAAAAAGCGGGGTCAGGCTGCCGGAGCGGAGGCCGCCAAAGGCCCTGTCTGTATTGGTGCCTGTTCCAAAATCGTAGGTATTGCCTGAGTTAAGCGTTCCATCGCTTGCTGAATAAGAGAAATTAGCATTAGTGCCCGTTTCAAACAATCCCCATCCGGAGACATTGCTGGTAGAAAGACCTGTAGTGGCCAGTGTATTGAAGTTTTGTGTATAGGTTACGCCTGTATAAGGAATGGCATCAATGTCACCATTATCAGTAAGATTGATGGTCGCTGACGCTATATTAATAACATAAGAAGCAGAGGCGGTATTTAGTGTAATTATGATCGTTTCATCATTTTCCTGTGATTGATCATTTACTGTAGTAGCGGTAATAGTCCCGGCACTTTGTCCCTGCGGAATGGTAATGCTGCCGCTCAATGCATCGGTATAGTCGCTTGTTAATGTTGCAGTACCTGTAAATGAATATGTAATGGTAACACCTCCAACAGGTGCAGGAGCAGACAATGAAAGAGTAAAAGTTCCATTGGTTGAAGGTTCACCTGCATTTACGCCGGCAGCTACAGAAACTGTGTTGGGAGTATCGTCGTCAGTAATATTAATGGTTGCCGTGCTTGTTAGCAAAGAATAACCTGCTGTTGGATTTGATAAAGTTGCGATAACCGTTTCTGTTCCTTCTACAGTTGCATCATCAACAGGGGTTATAGTAACAGTAATTGAGGAGACTCCCGAAGGAACAGTTAAGGTACCAGTAGAAGTAGCAGTGCTGGGCGTTCCATCTGAGTAAGATACGGTATAGTCTGTTCCAAATGTTGCGGAGCCTGTATAAGCATAATCCACCGTTGTGGAAGCGGCGGTGGGCGTACTGAATGTAATGGCAAATGTGCCTGCAGTGGGTGTTGGAGCTTCTGCGGCATTTGTACCAGCAGCAATGGATATTGTTGATCCGCCAACAGTTGTTACAGTAACAGATACATTGTCAAAAAAAGAAGTTTGATTAGCAGCTGTTGATCCGTTCCAAAAGGCCCCCATTAATCCTAAAACAGATCCTGTGGAAGTTGAATTGACAGCTGTACCCTGCGTTACAAGAGTTCCTGAAGCGGGGTCGGCAAATGCAGTTGCACCATCATTACGCAAAAGTAATTCCCAGGTATTTGTGGAAGGAGTATAAATAACTCTAACACTTAAATACTCAGTGCCAAAATCTGTAAGACCGGCAGTATTGGACGTAATAATATTAGTGGAGGTGGCCAAGCCTGCTGTATAATGTATAAGGCGAACAGGATCAGTAGCGCCAGACTGCCCATAGGCGATAGCATACCCATTTCCGGTATTATTGTTTGTTGTTGAACTTCCGGCTAAAACGAAAGCAACACCATAACTTCCGGCTCCTAAACCTGCAGGGTCTGGTCTTATTTGCCGGATATTTAAATTCCAGGTAACTGTACCTGTGTTGGAACTCAAGGTAGTATTGTATGGGCTTAAAAAGGACGAAGTGTTAGTACTGACAAAAACCCACCCATTGGCATTTCCGGTAGCACTGGCATCATTAGTTAATTCCAGTTGCAGGGGGCTTGTATTTCTTCTGGCACCCCAATCTGCGTTGGGAACAAGTACATTCCACGCACTGGCCCCGATAGCACCACTTGTGGTAAAAACAGCATTGGTATTGGCACTAAAATCATCACTAAAAACTGTTGTTTGTGAAAATGTACTTGTAATAATCAGAATAAAGCAAATTGATAAGTAAAACTTTTTCATGCAGTGCTCATTTATGTGAGCGACAAATGTAGACAGACTAGGCCTTTTTACTTAAATCTACCAATGAATTATTTATTAACATCCGTACGGATATAGGGGAGCAAATTTTAATCGAAAACCAGTAATAGCTACATTAAACCAGCAGATTTGAAGTCAATCACCCGCAGTTGCAGACTCTTTTCACCATTCCATTGATTCTCATCAATCTTACAAACAATATCAACGGGTTGTTTATCCTGTAACAGGTTGAACTTATGAGCCATGCCAAAACCAATACCAGTGATGGTTGTATTATCTTTTTTTAAGGAAAAACGAATATGTTCTTCCTTTACGATTTTGGACCAGCCGCTATCGGTTACATTTTTTATCAGAAAAACGGGGCGCAGGTTTTCTGGCCCGAAGGGTTCCATTTGGCATAAAATATCATAGAAAGACTGTTTAATATCTTTCAATGAAATTTCTGCATCTATCATTATTTCAGGAATCAATAAATCAGGATCAATAGTGGCCGCCACCACCTGTTCAAATTTTTCTCTGAAAGCATTTACCTGCTCCAGTTCCAACGTCATACCGGCAGCAGCAAAGTGGCCGCCATATCCCATTAAATGTTCTTTGCAGGCATGGATGGCTTCATATAAATTAAACCCCGGTACACTGCGGGCACTTCCTGCCGCATAGTCACCGGATTGAGTAAGCACAACCGTAGGCCGGTAATAATGTTCTATCACTCTTGAGGCAACAATGCCCACTACTCCTTTGTGCCAATGGGGCTGAAATACCACTGTTGATTTCCTGTTCTTCCATTCAATATTTTCTTCGATCATAGACAGGGCTTCTTCTGTAATAGTTTTATCGGCTTCCTTTCTGTCCGTATTATCGCTGTGCAGCATTTCAGCATATTGTAAAGACTCCTCTTCTGTTTCGGCCACAAACATTTGAACGGCCTTTCTGGCATCATCCATTCTGCCGGCAGCATTTACCCGGGGCGCTATCATAAAAACCAGGTTGGTAATAGTCAGCTCAGTAGAAAGCTGGCTGAGTTTTGCCAATGCTTTAATACCATAATTAGCATCCTTGTTTGCTTTAGCTAAACCATGAAAGGCTAATATCCTGTTCTCTCCGCTCATTGGTACAATATCCGCTGCAATAGCAGTGGCTACAAGGTCCAGGTATTCAAATGCAGCGCCTGCAGGCAAATTCATTTTTTCTGCAAGGGCACATATCAGCTTAAAACCGACACCACATCCGCAAAGTTCTTTATAAGGATATCCGCAATCTTTTTGCTTTGGATTTAAAATCGCAACAGCAGGAGGTAATATTTCATCGGGTAAATGATGGTCGCATACGATAAAATCTATGTCCAGTTCTTTTGCATAAGCAATAAGATCGGCAGATTTAATACCGCAGTCAAGTGAAATAATAAGTGTAAAACCATTTTCTTTTGCGAAATCAATTCCGGCTTTACTGATACCATATCCTTCGCGGTATCGGTGGGGGATATAAAAATCAAGATGGGGATGTATTTTTTTAAGAAACTGGTACATGCTGGCCACTGCAGTGGTGCCATCCACATCATAATCTCCAAACACAAGGATTTTTTCATTGGTGTTAAGAGCTGAAATAATCCTGTTCACCGCTTTATCCATGTCTTTCATCAGCCATGGGCTATACAGTGCCGTTAGTTGGGGTCGGAAAAAATCTTTAGCTGTTTCAAACGTTTCAATACCGCGTTGTACCAGTATTTTACAGAGTACAGGATTAACTTTTAAGGCATCCTGTAATGCTGAAACTTTTCCTGCTTCAGCAGTAAGTATGTTCCATCTTTTTTCCATAGGAATTATTATGTGCTAATACTTCCGGTCAGTAACAAAAAGCACCATGTCTTCCAATCCCTGCCTGATCGGGCTTTCAGGGAACTGCCGCAACGTATCAATTGCTTCTTTTTTATACGCATTCATTTTTTGGGTGGCATAGTCAATGCCACCGGCCTCCACCACTTTATCAATCACCCATTTCACTTTTGCCTTATCATTATTATTATTTTTTACAATATAAATAATTTTCCGGCGGGTTTCCTTATTTGTGTTGTTTAAGGTATAAATAAGCGGAAGTGTCAGTTTTTTTTCTTTTATATCGTTTCCGGTGGGTTTGCCCACATTTTCGCTGGCATAGTCAAAAAGGTCGTCTTTAATTTGAAAAGCCATACCTGTTTTTTCTCCAAAAAGCCTCATTTTTTCGGTAATGACATCATCGCCGCTCGTGCTCCAGGCCCCGGCAGCACAGGCCGATGCCAGCAGGGAAGCCGTTTTATTGCGGATAATTTCATAATAGATATCCTCTTTCAGGTTCAGGCTTCGGGCTTTTTCCAATTGCAGCAATTCTCCCTCACTCATTTTTCTAACGGCATCAGACAGGATATGCAGCACCCGGTAATCGTTATTATCCAGGGAAAGTAAAAGGCCTTTAGCCAGGAGGTAATCCCCGATCAATACGTTGGCTTTGGCTTTCCAGAGGGCATATGTGGAAAAAAACCCCCGTCTTTCCATCGAGTCATCCACCACATCATCATGCACCAGGGTGGCCGTATGCAGTAGTTCTACCAATGAGGCCGCCCGGTAAGCTGGTTCGTTTATTTCCCCGCAAAGGCGTGCAGAAAGCAATACAAACATAGGCCTTAGTTGTTTGCCCTTTCGCTTCACCACATACCGCATAATCCTGTCCAGAAGCGGGGCCTGGCTACGCATGGCCTCTTTAAACCTCGATTCAAAGATTTGCAGCTCAGCACTTATCAGGTGTGTGGGTAATTGCATTTAATTAGAGGTGGCAATTTACGGGCAAAAAAATAATTGCTGGCTAATGCAACAAAATAGAGCCGAAAATTGACTAAGTAATTGAAAAATAATGGGCAAAAGGTCAAATTAATTATATAAAAATTTGGTAATTAACCCTCAATTTCTATTTTTGCGTATTATTTAGGACATTGTTCACAAATCTTAATCCTTAGTTATGGCAAGCAAAAAGTACATTTTACTGGCGGGCATTTTCTGCCTGTTAGCGTCTTACGGATACTCTCAAAGAGTAGGGGCCAGTTATGACGTAAAAGATTCTTCATTAATTACAAAGAAAAGAATGCCTCAGCATTCAGAGTTTTTAAGCGGAACCTACAACTTCCCTGCGAAACCCCGCAATCAGTGGGAAATCGGTATAAAAGGCGGTTTGTTTCATGTAAGTGGTGATTTACCTGCAACATTTCTTTCTCCGGGTTTTGGACTCCATGTTAGAAAATCCTTCGGATATATTTTCTCCATGCGTTTGGAATACCTGAATGGTACAGGTAAAGGACAGGCATGGAGGACTTCTGAAAACTATGCTAAAAACGACGCATGGAACAATAGCGGATTAGGCGCCACACAATCCTATAATGCTCCTCTTGCAACTACCTTACCAGGCGGTATCCGTCAAATTATATCTTCTAAAACGGGACTTCCCAGTGCAACATTTGAACAGATCTATTACAATTACAAAACAAAAGTGCAGGATCTTTCATTGCAAGGTGTAATTACCCTGAACAATATCCGCTTTCATAAAGCTAAAACAGGATTTAACGTGTATGGTTTTGCCGGTATCGGTGGTTCCGTATATGATACTAAAGTAAACGCTTTGAACGGTAGCGTTAAATATAACTTCACCAGCATTGCACAAGCTGCATATCCTGACAGGAAAAAAACAATTAAAGACCTTAAAGCTTTATTGGATGATTCTTATGAGAGTCCTGCTGAAAATCAAGGAGATCGTCGTCCAAAATTGTTTAGCAAAACATTCAAACCGTCGGCTACAATAGGTATGGGTATAGCTTTCAAATTAAGCAACAGGCTGAACCTGGCACTTGAAGACCGTTGGACTATCATCAAAGACGACTTATTGGATGGTCAGCGCTGGCAGGAATCAGCTTTTGGTGATGCTGCACTTACCCGTGACTATGATTCTTATAACTACCTGAGCCTTGGTTTAAATATCAATATCGGCGCTAAGTCTGTGGAGCCGCTCTGGTGGCTGAACCCGCTGGATTATGCATACAGCGAAATTCGCAACCCCCGTTTGATGCGCCTTCCAAAACCAGTGCTGCCTGATACCGATGGTGATGGTGTTACTGATCAGTTCGACCAAGAGCAAACTCCTGCCGGTTGCCCTGTTGACAGTCATGGTGTATCTAAAGATACTGATGGTGATGGTGTACCGGATTGTAAGGATAAAGAACTTATTACACCTACTACATGTCAGCCTGTTGATGCTGATGGTATCGGTACTTGCCCTCCTCCTCCATGCCCTGATCCTGAAAAGTGTGATTGCTGCAAAGGTGGTAAAGGAGATAATGGTAGCTGTGCTGAGAAACTTGGTGCATTACCAAGTGTGGCTTTCAAAGCAAACTCTAACAAATTAACAGATGATGCAAAAGCAGTTCTTTCCACTGTGGCAGCCAAACTGCGTAACAACCCGGGTTGTAAAGTAGTGGTAATCGGCTATTGCGCCTCTGATAAAAAACAACAGCAATTAAGCTGGGATCATGTTAACGCTGTTATCAACTACATGGTTGACAAAGAAGGCGTAAGTGCTGACCGCTTTATCTTTAACTATGGTCAGGAAGGTGGTGACTGCAATACAGTTGACCTCCGTGCTGCTGCTGAAGGTGAAGATGGGCCAAACACTGTGGAACCTCCACATCCAAATCTGCGTAAGAATTAAGATGTAATACTTTTTGCTTATAAACCCTCCCGACTCCTCGGGAGGGTTTTCTTTATCACAGGTTATGGGATTAATGCAGGGATTTCACAGATATAGGTTGCGGATATTAACAGTGATTCCTTTAATTGGCTATAGAATAGACCCGGAATCCTTATTGTGTTATAAAACCTGTCATTTGATATTTTTAGGATTTATTGGGTATTTCCCGCTTATTAATCCGTGAAATCCACCAAAATCTGCTTAATCCGTGCTTCCTATTATCAAAACCTTAACTGCTGTATTTTGGCAGCCTATCTTTTTTGTGTAAGTTTTGCCGCTATCAGTTAACTTTGCACACCTTTATGAGTACTACAAATCTTCAGGCAGGTAATAATGGAATCAGCAGGCTGGTAAAATTCAGCTGGCTGCTTGTTATTATTCTGATTTTATCGGGCTGTAGCGGAAGCAAAAATATCAGCAAAATTATCAAGAACCCCGATCCGGCTTATAAGCTCAGGATCGCTGAACAGTATTTCGCCAAAAAGAAATATATCAAGGCTCAGCAGATATATGAGGATATCATGCCTTATTATAAGGCCGGCAAAGAATTTGAAGATATCTATTACAAGTATGCGTATTGTGCCTATTACCAGGCTGACTATGCCAACGCAGAGAACCTGTTTAAAAGCTTTTTGGAAATATTTTCCAACAGCTCCAAAACAGAGGAGGTGGATTATATGAGGGCCTACTCCTTTTTCAAACAATCGCCCAAGGCTGAACTCGATCAGACAAGTACTATCAAGGCAATGGGTATGATGCAGACTTTCATTAATACTCATCCCGGATCATCCCGGAATAAGGAAGCGACAGCAATAATAGATGACTGCCGTGGAAAAATGGAATTGAAAGATTATAAAGCTGCATTACTGTATTATGATCTCGGCCAGTTCAGGGCGGCAGGAGTGGCATTCTCTATCCTGCTCGACAGCTATCCTGAATCGATGAAGGCGGATGAATACCAGTTGATGATAATTAAATCTTACTACCGTTTTGCACAATTAAGCGTGGAAGAAAAACAGGTGGAAAGATATGAGCAGGTAATCAGTGAATGTAATGAATTTACAGACCGCTTTCCCGAAAGCAAATTGAAAAAAGCTGCAGATGACTTTTTGAATTTATCGCAAACCAATATTAAAAAATTAGGCAATGAGCAAATTAAGACGCCAGCTTAGTGCAGGCATTACCAACAATGTTGAAACCCGTAACCTTGATGATATCAAGGCTAAAACAGGTAACCTGTATGAGTCAATATCTATAGTAGGTAAACGGGCCAACCAGATTAATATTTCCCTTAAAGAAGAGTTGCATAACAAGCTGGAAGAATTTGCCAGTCATACCGATAGTCTGGAAGAGATCCATGAAAATAAGGAGCAGATAGAAATCTCAAGAGCTTATGAAAGAATGCCAAACCCGGCATTGCTTGCCACCCAGGAGTTTATGGAAGATAAAGTTTATTTCCGCAGGAGTGAAGATGAACTCTTCAGTTAATATTCTGTCTTTTCTTTCGCCATACGCAGGAGATGCCGGATATGCAGGATGGAAATGATTGAAAAATATACACTTGTAAGAGATTGATAAGTTAATAATAGAAAGGCGGCCCGTTTACACTGGTCGCTTTTCCTTTTTAAACGTATTTTTGATTCCTTATGTTCCAGGGCAAAAAAATATTACTGGGTATTTCTGGCAGTATCGCTGCTTATAAATCTATTTTCCTGATCCGGTTGCTGATAAAGGCCGGTGCCGAAGTAAAAGTGGTGATGACGCCATCCGCCAAAGATTTTGTTACCCCTCTTTCAGTAAGCACCCTGAGCCGCAACCCGGTGCTTGTAGACTTATTTGATGATCAAAGCTGGGCCAATCATGTAATGTTGGGCCGGTGGGCTGATGTGATGCTGATAGCCCCGCTAAGCTGCAATACGCTGGCAAAAATGGCCAATGGCCAATGTGATAACCTGCTGCTGGCCATTTATCTTTCGGCCACCTGCCCCGTTGTAGTGGTGCCTGCCATGGATGAAGATATGTGGCACCATCCATCCACGAAAGAGAACCTTAAAAAACTGGAGTCTTATGGCAACCGCATCATCCCGGTGGAAAAGGGCGACCTGGCCAGCGGATTGAACGGCGATGGCAGAATGGCTGAGCCGGAACATATTGCTGAATACCTGCAAACACATTTTTTTTCTTCCGGTCCACTGGCCGGTAAAATAGCTTTTGTAACTGCCGGACCCACATACGAACCGATAGACCCAGTTCGTTTTATTGGAAATCATTCATCAGGCAAAATGGGAATTGCGATAGCAAAAGAATTGTGCAACAGGGGTGCTGATGTTACATTGATACTGGGCCCCGCGCAAATAGATGTTTTAACCGATGGTATCAAGCTGAAGAAAGTAAAAACAGCAGCAGAAATGTATGATGCAAGCGTGGCATTGTTTGAAAAAGCAGATATAGCGGTAATGGCCGCCGCTGTGGCTGATTATACTCCGGTGGCTGTGGCCAGTGATAAAATAAAGAAGAAAGAAGAGGGATTGACAGTGGCGCTTACCAAAACAAAGGATATTTTAAAAAGCCTTGGCGAAAAAAAGAGAAAAGACCAGGTACTCGTGGGGTTTGCCCTGGAGACTACTAATGAAAAACAGCATGCCCTCGAAAAACTGGAGCGGAAGAATGCCGATATGATTGTATTAAATTCACTCAATGATGCAGGGGCTGGTTTTGGATTGGATACTAATAAGATCACTATATTCGAAAAAGGAGGAAATGAAATCAGCTTTGCTGCGAAACCCAAAAAAGAAGTGGCAAAGGATATCGTTGACACCATAATCCGTCTTTTTTATGTATAAAAAATATGCAGCCGTTGTATTGTTGGTAATGAGTTCCCTGTTTGCTGATGGGCAGGAATTGCAAGCCCGGTTTTCAGTAATAACCAGTAAGGTAAGTACACAAATAGATAAAAAAGTATTTCTTACGCTGCAGACAGCGCTGACGAATTTTTTGAATAACCGCCGCTGGACCAATGACGCTTTCCAGCCATCTGAACGCATACAATGTAATTTTCTGCTTACTATAGAGCAGGACCTGGGCAATAATGTGTATAAAGGGAAATTGACGGTGCAGGCAGCCCGGCCGGTATACAATACCAGTTATGATTCTCCTCTGCTGAATTTTCTGGATGATAATATTGTTTTCCGTTATGTGGAATTTCAGCCAGTGGAATTCAATGAGAACCGGGTGCAGGGGAATGATCCGCTGGTGGCAAATATTACAGCCATTCTGGCTTATTATGCAAATATGATCATTGGCCTGGATTATAACTCATTTTCATTGAGAGGTGGGGATAGTTATTTTCAGAAAGCCTGGAATATTGTAAATAACGCACCTGAGAGCAGAGATATCACCGGATGGAAATCTTTTGAAACCCTTCGCAACAGGTATTGGCTGGCGGAAAATCTAAACAGCAGCCGGTTTAATCTGGTACACGATGCTATTTATTCTTACTATCGTTCTGGTATGGATATTTTTTATGAGAACGAAGATGCCGGACGAAACGGGCTGCTCAACAGCCTTAATTTTTTAAATACCATCAACAGTGAAAACCCAAACTCTATGATTTTGCAGGTATTTTTCCAGGGGAAAAGTAATGAACTCGTAAAAGTATTCAGCAAAGGGACTGTAGAACAAAAAACCAGGGCAAAAGACATTTTGATGAAGGTGGATATTTCGAATACATCAGCCTACAAAGAACTAAAATGAGACCTCTGCTGCCACTGTTTGCACTTACATTATTGATAATAGCTGGATGTAAAGACTCCGGCAAAGTGCCTGGCAATATTTTACCCCAACCCAAAATGCAGGCAGTAATGTGGGATATGATGAGGGCTGACCAGTTTCTTTCCGATTACGTGTTGAATAAAGACAGCTCAAAAAATAAAGAACAGGAAAGCATAAAATTGTACAGCCGGATATTTGCATTTCATAAAATCAGCAAGGAGGAGTTTGAAAAAAGTTTTACTTACTACAGATCAAATCCCCTGCAGTTGCAGATGCTTATGGATTCACTGTCAAAACAAAAGTTGGCCACCCCAATCACCGACGAAGGCACTATGAAAAAATTGGCGCCGGTACCTGCTATCACCGATACGGGCACAACGAAAATACCTGCTCCGCCAATCCCTTCCACTAATATAGATTCGATAAAAAAAATAAGGACGCCACAGGTAGCCTCTCCGTTTAAAAAGGATAGTGCTGCAAGGCCCTTGAAAAAGAAACGCCCCTTAACCGGTAATTGAATCCCAACGGGAATTAATTCTCCTGCATAATCTTCTTTTAAGTTTACTAATTTTATGCCTTAATCATTTTCAATGAATAAAGTTGTTGCAGCTGCCGATGATGCCGTAAAGGATATTAGAGATGGGGCCACCATCATGCTTGGAGGATTTGGCTTATGTGGAATCCCGGAAAATTGTATTGGTGCATTGGTGGCCAAAGGAATAAAAAACCTGACTTGTATTTCAAACAACGCCGGAGTGGATGACTTTGGCATAGGATTAATGCTGAAGCAAAAGCAGGTTAAAAAAATGATATCCTCTTATGTGGGGGAGAATGCGGAATTTGAACGGCAACTGTTGAGCGGCGAACTGGAAGTGGAACTGATACCACAGGGAACACTTGCCACCCGGTGTATGGCCGCCGGATATGGAATGCCGGCTATTTTTACTCCCGCAGGTGTAGGTACAGAAGTAGCCAAAGGAAAAGAAAGCAGGGTTTTTGATGGGAAAGAATATTTACTGGAGTATGCATTTGATGCGGACTATGCCATTGTAAAGGCCTGGAAGGGCGATACAGACGGCAACCTGGTATTTAAAGAAACAGCGAGGAACTTTAATCCGCTGATGGCAATGGCTGGTAGAATAACGATAGCAGAAGTAGAAGAATTGGTGCCTGCCGGGTTCCTTGACCCCAACAGCATTCATACACCTGGTATTTATGTGCACCGGATATTTGAAGGCGTGAATTATGAAAAGCGGATCGAACAAAGAACCGTGAGGAAAAGAGAATAAGTCAAATTGGTCAAATCAGTTAAACAGGTCATCATGGGTCTTACAAAAGAGCAAATAGCGCAGCGTATAGCAAAAGAGCTGAAAGATGGTTACTATGTGAACTTGGGAATTGGGATACCCACCCTGGTGGCCAATTATATTCCTGCGGGTGTAAATGTAGTGCTGCAAAGCGAAAACGGATTGCTGGGCATGGGGCCCTTTCCTTATGAAGGGGAGGAGAACCCTGACCTCATTAATGCCGGCAAGCAAACGATAACAACAGTACCCGGATCTGCTTTTTTTGATTCGGCCATGAGTTTTGGAATGATAAGGGCCGGTAAAGTGGACCTGACGGTGCTGGGTGCTATGGAAGTAAGTGAGCAGGGAGATATTGCCAACTGGAAAATACCTGGCAAAATGGTAAAGGGAATGGGGGGAGCAATGGACCTGGTGGCAAGTGCTAAAAACATTATTGTGGCCATGGTTCACAGCAATCCAAAAGGGGAATCAAAATTATTGACACATTGTACTTTACCGCTTACGGGTGTAAAGTGTGTAAAGAAGATAGTGTCTGATTTGGGGGTACTCGACGTTACGCCTCAGGGTTTCAGATTACTGGAAAGGGCACCGGGAGTAACGGTGGAAGAAATCAGGGCGAAGACTGCAGGGAAGTTGATAATAGAAGGTGAAATACCCGAGATGGAGTTGTAGAATGGTGAATGGCCAAAGACAAGCGCAGCCCCAATCACAATTATCTACCTCATCGCCAAATTAACTCATTAATCCATAAGATTATTCTTTACAGCGAAAAAGACGAGCCCGGCAGTGTTCTTGCTTCCAAATCTTTCCATCAGGCGGTCTTTAATGGCTTCCACTGTTCGGGGGCTGATTTCCATTTTTTGTGCTATTTCAGCAGCGGTAAATTCCATACAAATAAATCGAAGTACATCTTTTTCCTTATCGCTGAGGGTTATCTCACTGTTTAGTGAAGGTATTACCCGCTGGCGGGAGTGGGATTTTTTTAAGAGGATGCGGTTTACAAAATTATTCAGGTAGTATCCTTTTTCATGTACTTCCATGATGGCCCTTTTTATTTCATTGGGCTCAGCGCTTTTAAGCAGGTAACCATTGGCGCCATTTTCCATCAGGTGGTATACGAAGCGTTCATCTTCATACATACTCAGTACCAGCACTTTTATTTGCGGGTATTGCTTGCTGATGGCTTTGGTTGCTTCTATGCCATCTTTGCCCGGCATTCGCAAGTCCATCAGCACCACATCAGGTTCGGATGCAGGTAGTCCGTCCAGCAGGTCCTGACCGTTTTCGGCTTCCAGTACAAACTTTATATTGGTAAAAAGACGAAGGGAAAGAATAACCCCTTTGCGGAATATTTTGTGATCATCAGCTATCGCTACCTTAATGGTTCCCATAGTATCATATATTGGGTAAAGTTAATCGATTACAGGTTCTGAAGTGTTTCCGGCGGGTACGGTTTACAGAATAAAACAAAAACAGGCAGGTTAAACGGGGTGCATTCTAAATTGTCGCTTTTGGCCCGAGCCGAAGGGTGGCAATGTTCTGTTTTTAACTATCTGATGTTTTGTCTGCAGGTTCTGCAAGATTGAAATTGCGACAATTTGAATGCACCCGTTACACAGCAAAGGGTTCATCCTTTGGCATCTCGATGGTAACTTTAAAATAGGTTTGTGAAATATCTTTTTCGAAGCTGATATTTCCCTGTACCAGGCGCATACGGCTGGTAATGTTTTTCAGTCCAAGCCCCACATTGCTTTTGTTCAGTTTTTCAAAATCAGACTGTACTATGCCCCGCCCGTCGTGATGGATGCGGAGATAGAATTTATCGGAATGAACATTTTGGGTAAGGTGTATAAAACTGGAATTACTGTGTTTAAGGATATTATTGATCAGTTCCTGCACCACCCGGAATATGATCAGTTCTTTTTCTTCTTTGAGCCGTTGTTTGTATTCATGAAAACGACTGCTGGCATTGATGCTGCCAGAGCCGCTTATTTTTTGAAACAGATCGTTGACGGCAGATTCCAGTCCGAAATTTTTCAGCGTGGGTGGCATCAGGTTGTGGCTGATGTTACGAACTAATTGTATGGTGTCATCCACTATCTGTCTGGCCTGGAAGATGGATTGTATCTGGGTGGTTTTATCCTGGTTTACGAGATTCTCATTGAGGTACAGGCGAACGGTGGCCAGCAGCGGGCCGGCATCATCATGCAGGTCGGCAGCAAGGCGCTGGCGTTCTTCTTCCTGCAGTTTGATGGAGGCATTCAGCAATATCTTTTGCTGGTCCTGCTCCATCTGCTGTATTTTTTTATGGAAGCGCATTACCCGGCGCTGGTGCATAATGATGAATATGATAAGGGCCACGGTAAGCACAACCATGCCCACTGTGCCAAGGAAGAGCACAAATGAAACTCCGGATTTGCTGGTGGCTTGTAGGAAGAACATGGTTGGTTAGTGGTTAGATTAAATCATATCTAAGTATGGGACAGTAGATGGTTTTTTAGCGAGGCTATCTTTTGAATCACCTTTGTAAATAATAATTCCAATTGATAATAAAATATTTTTGATGATTTCAGGGATAAATGTCAAATACCAGTAGTTGTCGTTTATCTCATCTGAAAGATGATTTGCCAGAATATTGAAAAAGAAACTACTTCCCAAATAAAGCAAGATGCCTACTATCATCCAAAAGCTGGAGTCGTTATAAATATAATTTTGTGTATTTTCCTTGAAAAAATTTATGAAATACAATATTGAGTAAAATAAGATTAAAATGGTTTCAATCCCTACTGGAATTGAATCAATTCTTTGCGGACCTGATGTAAGGAAGTAGTATATTTCGAAGGATAAAAATAAAATTGATAACCAGAAGATTAGTCTTCTGGTTTTTTTATTATCAGTAATAAGCCATATTATATACGAAAAAAAGAGGTATTCTAGTAGCGTATATACTGTTTGTTCGATTTTTCTGAAATCTTTTGGAATGTCATAATAAAAATGCAGAAAGAAGAAAAATGCAACCCCATAAAATAAGAGAGTTATGGGCAAAGCCTTATTTTTAACTTTGCTGAAAAAAAAGCATAGTGGAATTAGCAAATAGGATGACTCCAGTATATATGAAAAAAGCTTTTCTATAATTTGGATTTTGTCCAAAAATAGAAAAACTTTTTAAAGATTTAAACTTTAAATCTTCTTGGGAATTGCTACATAAATTAATCCTCTACCCAAATGAGAACTTCCACCTCATTTTGGTAACGTTCGTTTTTCACAATTTGTTTCATAACAGTAACATTTTTAAGCCTTTCAAATTCGAATCCGAGCTGTAAAAATTGTATTCTGCCGCCGGGAAACCAATCAGTGTAAATTCAGAATGAAATACAATGATTGCCCCAAGGGGCTAATAGCCATACAATTAATAGATCCGAAATTCGTATTCTTACCTGCAAATATAGGGGAAGTTTACTAAGTAATTTCAGTAAAAATACGTATGTTTGAATAGTAAGCTTACCAAGTGTAAACCCGGTTATTAACAGGTGTGGAAAAGATTATGTGGGGGTATGGGGGCTTTAAAAGAGGTAAGTGTATAACCTTAATCATCAAAGGTGCGGCAGGTAAAGGAATTGTTTTTCCCTGTTGACTATCCACAAGTATTTCGGCCAAAAGCCGCTCCTGCCAATGGAAAGAAGTTGACTGACATTGGATCTCGCAGTAGCATTCAAAGGATTTGGAAATTAAATTTCAGGACGGTTTCTTCAGGATAAAGGACTATACAGGGGCTCCATCTTCTGCCAATCAACTTATAACAAAAGTATATGCACACCGGATTGTGTACAAGAGCAATACCACGGCTTTTAAAAATTTCGGTATTTACCGGAGCCATCGTACTCTTCCGATAGAACTATGTTTTTTTACGACAATATGTGTAGAAAATTACGATAAGGGGCCCTGGAAGCGTTTTTTGACCTTGAGCCTGGTCAATTATAAACCATATACCTTACTCCGCAGATACCCTGCTCTTTGTTAGGGTACCCTCACTTTTTGTTAGGTACCACCTCACTTTTAGTTAGGTTACCCTAACCTTTTGATAGGTACCATCTCACTTTTAGTTAGGTTACCATCACTTTTTGATAGGTACCACCTCACTTTTAATTAGGTTACCCTCACTTTTTGATAGGTATCCCCTCACTTTTAGTTAGGCTACCCTCACCTTTTGTTAGGTACCACCTGCCTTTTTAGTAGATCCACCTGCCTATTATTTTATCCAATATATTGATAATGTGCTATTTATTGTTTTAGGAAGAGAAGAATGCTGACAAAGCCCAACAGCAGAAAAAAAGATTTTGTATAAACCTTCCTGGACCACCTGCTTAGCCAGGATTGAATATACGGGAGGATATATTATGGGTTTTAAAAAGTAACCACCCCATGCCGTACTGCCACCATGGCCAGCCCTACCCGGCTCTTTACCGCCAGTTTGGTAAACAATTGGTCACGCAGGGTATCTACAGAGCGGGGGTTCAGGTGCATCTGCTGCGCTATTTCCTTGTAGGTAAGATCAGAACAGGCGAGTTTTAAAAATTCCAGCTCCTGAAAAGAAAGCATGGCTTTTTGCAGGCCCAGGCTTCCCTCCGCATTATTCCGGAACAGGTTTACTAATTTATCTGTTGTATGGTTGGAATAATAATATCGAGACTGCATTACTGACTGGATGGCAAACTTTAATTCATCGGGATGTATATCTTT
Organism: Chitinophagaceae bacterium; assembly: GCA_031441485.1. GTDB lineage: Bacteria > Bacteroidota > Bacteroidia > Chitinophagales > Chitinophagaceae > JJ008. The sequence continues at coordinate 37,979 of JANOEQ010000108.1, read as the reverse complement.
TTTCAGGAAACCCCTTACACCGGTCTGCAGCAGACGGATAAGGGAAAGTTCAGAGTCGTACATGGTAAGCATCAATACATGCAGAGCAAGAACATGATGCAGTAGCAAGTCGGCCGTTTCAAACCTATTCATACCTGGTATGATGCCTATTTACCAATTTTCTTTTAATTATTCCCTTCGGTAAGACCGGTCCAAAAATAAGTGTCAATATCCAGCGACGGACAACGTTCTTGGCAGGTAATCGGACAGAATGCAAGATTCTTTTTTCGGGCGCAGGGTCACAGTACTCTTACATGTGAATCTTTAAGTTCAGTTTTGAATTCGGTAAGATAATCTGTGCGTTAAGTCCTGATGTGTCTAATACTTTCAGCGAAAATGAAAAATTGCTATAAAAATCTTGCTGATATTTGCGTGTGCCAGTATTATATTCGATAGAATCACTTGACCCTGCCAACATTGTGGAGACCATGAACAGGCCTGTTTTAGTACATGCCAGTGACATGGAATACTATTATTGTAAATACAACAGGTTGACTACACGGGCTTACCGGTTATATAAAGAATTTCTTATTGCTGCTTTTCTGCCTTACTGGAGTTTCAATGCTGCTCCGGTAAATAGTATACAAGTAAAAGATGAGCATATTTCTGCTGAGTTGGGGATTAACCGAAACCATTTTGCTTATCCCTGTTTCGGTTTACAAAAGGTGCCACACTCAACCGAGCTGGATAAGCATAATATCGCTCTGCTGACTAAAAGACTTTCGCCAGGCTTTAAAGATGATTTTCTACGGTTGTCATTTTTTGACATCTGGGCAGCAAATGAAGACCGGTCGCATAATAATTACAATATTCTATTAAGCGGCAGTCAGAACGGCTATCGGCTGTACCCGATTGACCACGAAGCCTGCTTTAACCATTCGGACAACCCGAACCGGTTGATTCCTATCACCTATGAAGAATCGCTTATCTATAGCGAAGCTTTTGCCAGATTATTTCATCCTGCCGGACAGGTTTATAATACACTTGCAGGCCTCAGAGGGAAATCCTACCTTTGTAGACAGGCCTGCCGGGCTGACATTGATGTTATACTGGCTGCCATTCCCTCTCAGTGGAAGATTGATATTCAATCAGAAAAAAAAGCTTTAGCAGGATTTTTGTTCAGTGATGAGTGGTTTGATGCGGCTTGGGAAACTTTTGAAACCTATATAGGATATTTTATAAACACGTAAATGATGATGATGAGCGCATCGTACAGTATCATATTTGCCTCCTTGAGGAAAGTCACGCAGGAAAAGGTATCTCTCGGCCTTGTCCTGTTTGATAATGATATTGTATTTTGTAAGTTCTCCCACTCTAAATTAAATGCCTTAAAGTATCTTCTCAAAAAGGAGGAATTCAAGGTAATTAATGACTCTATTACAGGGATAGAGAAAAAGATGATGCAATCATCTGAAAATTTATTTTTTGATTCTCAGCAGCTTTTCAAAGTTAGTGACCCAAGTTTTTCCATTGATTATATTAATTATCTGAGCCGCTATAAGAATAACCTGATTGTATATTCTGAACCCAAACCTATAGACATAGCAGCTACAGAAGAAAGTGCCATTAAGCTTTTTACTAATTTGATAGGTGAAGAAAAACTTCCTGAAACCGGCAATAAGAAATATACGCCAATCGACGATTTTAAATTTCGCTTTAGTACGCAGATCAGGAACCACTTTATTTCTGGCCATACAATAACTCCTGATGAAGTGCCTAATCTGTTAGTTCCTGTAAAAGTGGATCTTGTTGGAAAGAATGGATTAGATGTATTTGTTCAGTCAATTGATATGACATCTCAGCAAAACCATATCATCAATGAAATTTCTACTTTCTATCTTTTAAAGGAAACGTATAAAAAGAACAAACTGGATTGTCAGGATTTTGTGCTTACACAGGAACCACCCAAAAAATTAAAGAGGCAGCATACACTCTGGAAGCAATTAAAGGATTCCGGTGAATTTAACTATGTAGATATATCAGAAGGTGAAAGAATAATTGAATATGCTGAAAAAAATGATGTTAGACCCATATTTGGCGATATAGATAATACAAAAGAAACCGGCGATTTGCCTTTTTAATCATCCGAAGCCGTTGGCGTTTTTATCACCTGCAACATCTAATCCCTTTTTATCCCTTTCTCTTTTCCATTGCCACGTCAGTATGGATACAAAGCCTTTTATCATATCGTTAGTTTTTTATACCACGCCGGGATAAGGGTATTAACCGGGTATAAAACAGGGTTGGAAACAAACCCATCTACAGGAAAACCCATCAATTTCCTGAACAGTTATTGTACTGGCGGCTTGTATTTTCAAACCGGCGCCTGGGAACGGAACAATGCCAGAAATGTGGGCGTTTTCTGGATGGCTGCCCGCTATATATTCTCCAAATCGGGGGAGAAACAGCTAAAAGAAATACTCCCCGGCATCCGCACTAATGGATTATATCACGGCTGGTCGGCAGCCTGGGGTGTGGAAATCAATAACCTGGTAAATATAAAAGTGGTGTATTACAAGTATGTAAAACGACCGGAGATAGAGTATTCCCTGCCTATTTACCAGTTTTCTTTTAATTATTCCCTCCGCTAAAACTTACAGAAAAAATAAGTGGCTGTATCCAATGAAAAACAACGTTTTCTCTATGTAAGTAAATACCCAAAAGCATTTGAAATGCATTGCCATAAAGGTTTTTATGACTGATAAAAAGTTGGTACTTTAAGCAAAGTTTGCGTATTTTTACGAGGACTCGTTACCCGTTTAAATAAATTGCAAACCAATGATCTATGTCTACCCAAATTATTAAGGTGGCTATTGCCGATGACCACAAAATATTCAGGGATGGTATTCGGATGGCGCTAAAAGATAAAGAATACCTGCGGATTCTCTGGGAAGCTGAAGATGGTAAAGACCTTCAGCATAAACTTACCCTCAAAATGCCGGATGTAATATTAATGGATATCCGGATGCCCGAAGTGGATGGTATCAATGCCATCAGCCTTATCCGCAAAGAATATGAAACCCTGAAGATTATCATTCTCACCATGTACGATGACCAGGAAATGATAACGAAAATGATGGAAATGGGGGCCAATGCATACCTTACGAAAACCACCGATCCTGAAGAAATATACCAGGCCATCCTTACCTGTATGAATGATGATTTTTATTTTAACGATCTGGTGAATAAAGCTGTGCTGCTGAAACTGCAGCATAAAAAAACCGTCCGTCAATTTTACCCAAACCCCGTAAAGTTTTCGGAAAAAGAATTGAAAATATTAAAACTGATTGCCGACGATAAGACCACCGAGGATATCTCCAAAGAAGTATTCCTGAGCCCACGCACTATTGAAACTATCCGGCAGAATATGAAACAGAAAGTGGGAGCAAAAACAATTGCCGGTTTGGTAATGTATGCTACCAGGAATAAATTGCTGGAATAACCTCCTCCTCTCCGGAGAAGTGAGAGCAGGACCCCGATTGATTGCAGATTTCCTAAGAATCACTTATGCCTAATATCAACGATACATATTTTGATGGTTACTATAAAGAGATATGGAAAACCATTATCCCGGATGAATTGACAATAAAGGAAGTTGATTTCATGGTGCCGTATTTTAATCTGCAAAAAGACAGCAAAGTGCTTGACCTGATGTGTGGCTTTGGCCGCCATGCCATAGCACTGGCCCAAAAAGGAATAAAAGTAACAGCTATTGACAACCTGGGCGATTATGTGCACGAAATACAAACCGCAGTTGAAGCAGATAACCTGCCATTGAAAATAATCAAGACAGACGTACTCATTTATTGCGGCACTGAACAGATGGACCTGGTAATTTGCATGGGTAACAGCCTTAATTTTTTTAACACAGCAGACACACTCACCATCTTTAAAAACGTGGCGGCACAATTAAAACCGGGTGGGCACCTGCTCATCAACTCCTGGACGATTGCCGAGATTGCCTTTAAAAATTTTAAAGAAAAAAGCTGGAGCGAAATTAACGGCCTGAAGTTTCTTACCGATTCCAAATTATTATTCCACCCCACACGTATAGAAACGGAAAGCATCACCATCGCCACTGATGGCAACACAGAATCGAAACAGGGTATTGATTATATTTTTTCCATTAATGAAATGGAAGTAATGCTCAAAGAAGCAGGTCTCACACTAATAGAAATATACAGCATACCCGGAAGAAAGAAATTTTCATTGGGCGAACCAAGGGCCTACCTGGTGGCGGAAAAGGTCTGATGAAATCCCGTTTTGAATATCGAACAGATGAACAAGGAACGGAGGAACAGAAGAAGGAACGCTGAATATCGAAGTGATTCCTCAATAATTGGGGTCTTGCTTACTTCGGTGTTCGTAATTCCTTGTTCATCTGTTCGATATTCGTATTAATTAACAGGGGGCAGGGCCAAAAAAATACCCCGGCGTTATGAGGACCGGGGCGTTGATGTTACTGTTATGAAAGAGAAAATTTTTTGTAAACCGTGCACTTCATAGGAACAGGGCTTAATGGTTGTCTGGTTTTTGGTTTCTTTTCAGCAGGTATTGGATTTATAAAAACGGGACTTTTGTTCAATCTGTCTTAGCTAAGGCAGACAGGAAAAATAGAAAGTTGACTGCCTGGTGATGTGTTTCCCGATTAAGATCGGGTTTGGTTTTTCAAGGGATTATTGGAAATTCTTTCTGGACGGTAAGGGACATTGGATGAGAGTAAACAGATCAGCCATGTCAATCAACTTTCTGAAACAAAAATATATCCACATCGATATGTTAACAAGAGCATAACTGCCCTATTTAAAATATTCGGTATTTACGCAGCCTGTAGTATATTTTCAGAAAACCAGTCGTACATATTCGTTAATAGTAAAATATACTGGTACTTTCCGCATTGTTGAAATTAAGTACTTTCCCTATGGTATATATTCCGTGAATTTTCGATCTTGCGCCATAGAATAACGATAGAATCCAATTTTTTTACTAATAATCCAAAAGATGAAAAACTACGAAACAAATGCAGTAATTAAGGTGGCGATAGCTGATGATCATGCACTCTTCCGTACTGGCGTAAAGACTTCGCTCCAAAGCCGCAAAGACATACAGATGGTGGCCGAAGCTGAAAATGGTATGCAGCTGTTAAACCTGCTCCGTCATATTCAACCTGATGTTGTGTTGCTTGATATCCAGATGCCTATTATGGACGGTTTAACTACACTGCCGGAGATAAAGAAATTATACCCCAACGTAAAAGTAATTATGCTTTCCATGCATAATGACCATTCTGTAATTTCCAAAATGATGGAAATAGGTGCTAATTCTTATCTTACTAAAGAATCCGGTTCGGAGATGATCTACGAAGCCGTAAAGCAGGTATACGAAAATGATTTTTTCTTTAACGATCTTACTAATAAAGCCCTGTTGAGTGGCTTGCGTACAAAGCGTACTTCAGAGTCGTCAATGCCGCAGGATGTTCAGCTGACCGATAAGGAAGTTACTATCCTGAAGCTGATGTGTGATGAAAAAAGTACTAAAGAGATTGCAGATATAGTTGACCTGAGCCCACGTACAGTAGAGGCTATCCGGGATAAGCTGAAAACCAAAACAGGTACCAAATCAATGGCAGGACTGGTGATGTACGCCGTAAAAGCAGGTTTGGTAGAACAGGCATAATTTTTTTTGGCAAGTATATTTAACCATCTTGCATTGTGCAGGATGGTTTTTCCATTTCTATACTTACTACATGAATTACATAAATTTTAATGGCAGGACAGTGGAAGCCGGCAAACCTGTTCTGCTGGCAGATAACAGGGGTTTTCGATATGGGGATGGTCTGTTTGAAACTATGAAAGTAGTAAAAGGCAGTATAGCATTGGAAGACTATCATTTCGAAAGGCTCTTTACCGGGATATCTGTTCTTCAATTTGAAATCCCTGCCCATTTTACGGTGGATAAACTTCGGGAAGCTATACTCACACTCTGCCGGAAAAATGAGTGTGAAAAAATGGCCCGCATACGATTATCTGTTTTTCGGGGCAATGGAGGATTATATGATGAGGATATGATCATGCAATACCTGATCGGGTGCTGGCCGCTGAATGAATCTGTGAACAGGTTAAATGAAAATGGCCTGGTGATAGACATTTATCCCGATAGCCATAAAAGCTGTGATATCTTTTCCAATCTCAAATCGGCCAACTTTCTGCCTTATTCCATGGCCGCCCAATATGCAAAACATAATAAACTGAATGATTGCCTGGTACTAAATACTTCAGGGACCATTGCAGATTCCACTATCGCTAACGTATTTGTAATAAAAGATGGCATTATTACCACTCCTTCACTGACTGAAGGATGTGTAAACGGAGTGATGAGAAGATATCTGATAGAACAATTGAAAGCGATGAACTATGTGGTACAGGTGGGAGTGCTTACATTCTCTCAACTGGAAACAGCCAATGAAGTATTTCTGACCAATGCCATAAATGGTATTCGCTGGGTGGGCCATTTTGGCAAAATAAAATATACCAATTCAATGACGGTGGAAATTTATAACCGCATTATTAAAACAATTTCGCCCTGATATTGTTTCCTTTGCCTGATGAAACCTGCTGTAAATATTTTCTGGTTCCGCCGGGACCTTCGCCTGCATGATAATGCAGGTTTATTTCATGCATTAAAAGATGCTCATCCTGTATTACCCATTTTTATTTTCGATACCAATATACTGAACGAACTGGCCGGTAACCCCGGCGAAACAGCAGTAGCAGACAGGCGGGTAGAGTTTATTCACCTTGCCCTGCAGGATATGCAGCAACAATTAGTAAAGATTGGATCAACAATGGATGTACGGTATGGAAACCCTTTGGCGGTATTTAATACATTGCTTCAGGAATACCAGGTGGAAAAAGTATTTACCAACCACGATTATGAACCCTATGCAAAAAAAAGGGATGAATCAATTGCATCTCTTCTGAAAGGGTACGGAGCCTCTTTTCATACATTCAAGGATCAGGTGATACTGGAAAAAGACGAAGTGCTGAAAGATGATGGTAAGCCATACACCATATTTACTCCTTATTCGAGAAAATGGAAAGCAGCGCTTACTGATTTTCACCTGAAGCCCTATTCCACTAAAAAATATTTTAAAAATTTTTACCGGCAACCTGCACGTACGGTTATTTCGCTTGCTGATATGAATTTTCAACCGGCCGGCATTTCTTTTCCCGGAAAAGAATGGCAGGGGGCCATCATAAGAAATTATAAAGAGCAACGGGATATACCTTCTATACCCGGTACATCGAGGTTAAGTGTGCATCTGCGGTTTGGCACTATCAGCATCAGGGCTTTGACGGCTGAAGCAGGGGGATACAATGAGGCATTTTTGAATGAATTGATCTGGCGTGATTTTTATCAGATGATACTCTGGCATTTTCCGCAGGTTGTAAACCATGCGTTTAAATCTGATTACGATAACATCAAATGGAGAAACAGCCTAAAAGAATTTGAAGCATGGTGCAACGGGCAGACCGGTTACCCCATTGTGGATGCAGGCATGCGGGAACTGAACACCACGGGTTTTATGCATAACAGGGTGAGAATGATTGCAGCATCTTTTCTCACCAAGCATTTATTAATTGACTGGCGATGGGGAGAAGCATACTTTGCTCAAAAGCTATTAGACTTTGATTTGGCCGCCAATAATGGCGGCTGGCAATGGGCTGCCGGCAGTGGCTGTGATGCAGCGCCCTATTTCAGGATATTTAATCCTTACCTGCAAACACAGCGATTTGATCCGGACTTAAAATATATTCGCTTGTGGGTGCCGGAGTTCGAAGAATTTTCATATCCCAAACCCATTGTGGTGCATGAAGAAGCAAGAAAGAGATGCCTGGAAACTTATGCAGCAGCGCTAAAGAAATAGCACGTCTTCATCATCTGATTCTTCGTTGTTTAATTCCAGGTATACCTGATGCATGCATTCCACAGCCTGTTGGCCATCTTCACCCAAATCAAGGCTGTATTTATTTACATACAAATCAATATGCTGCCGCATCACATCCTCATTCATTTCCTGTGCATGCTGTTTTACATAGTCTGGTATAACAGGATAATTACTGAAAGCATACTCCAGGCTTTGACGAATGAGTTCATTTACTTTAAGCGCAACAGATCTTTTTACTGATTGCGTGATGGCAATACCACCCAATGGTAAAGGCAGTTCCATTTTTTGTTCCCAGTACTCACCAAGGTCTTTTACTTTTTGCAACCCTTTTTGCTGATAGGTAAACCGGTTTTCATGAATGATTACACCCAGGTCCACCTCTTTATTTACCAATGCGTCTTCAATGGCTGAAAAGACCATAAATCTTTTATCAGCAACTTCCGGGTAGACGAAACTGAACAGCAGGTTGGCGGTGGTATTGACACCGGGCAGTGCCACCGACGCCTGGTTTATTTCTTCATCTGTCAGGATATGCTTTGCATCCGAAATTATTAAGGGTCCAACCCCATTACCCACGGCACTGCCTGCATTAAGCAATGTGTAATTTGATAATGAACGGAAGAAGGCCGGAAAACTTAGTTTAGTAATATCCAGTTTGCCTTCCAGGGCCCATTGGTTCAATGTTTCCACATCGGCCAGTATGGTTTCAAATTCAAATTCTCCGCTATCAATTTTTTTATTGACCAGCGCATCAAAAATAAATGTATCGTTGGGGCAGGGGGAAAAACCGAGAGAGAGTTTCAAGTTTAATGGTTTATTAGTTAATCAGTTAATTGGTTGAATGGTTGAATAGTTTAGTTGGGTTGTATCAAATTGACAGGGATTGGATAATATTAAAAAGCTCTTTATTCAGGTTGATGATGGATTCTTTCATGTTCCAGTTCTTCTTGTTCCTTTCAGCCACATAGTTCGAGACACTTCTGATCTGCACAAAGGGAATATTTTCCATCAGGCATACATAATGCAGGGCGGCGCCTTCCATTGATTCCACCACCGGTGCAAATGTTTGCCGGTACAATTCTACTTTTTGTTTTGATGTGGTTATTTCATTTACAGACACACCGGTTACTTTTTTCAGTTTTATTTTTTTCAATGCATCGCTTTTGTTGACCAGCCAGCCTTTTGAAAATGGATGCTGATCTTGCGGTACCAGTTTCAGATCAAACATGGTTTTCAGTTTTTCCAGTTCAATAACACTCTGGTCCGCAATGGCCTCTTTCTTTACGGCTACTACGGTGCCAGGGAGTACCGACCTGTCAAAACAACCAGCTACACCAGCCTGTATGATAATATGTGGCCTTTTTATACTGAGTTGCTTTGCCAGGGAATAAGTGGCGGCAGTAAGCCCGATACCGGTAATCAGGACATCTGTATCCACATCCGCTTTTAACGGCCTTTTGTCCCTGAACTTCTCCAGGAAAGGGGTGATTTCTATGATGGTGGCAGCCACAACTAAACAATTCATGATAAGGCTATTAGGTACTGTGTTTTGGGTATGCAAGGTAACGTAAAGTTCTGCTTTTTCAAGCGATAGATACATTGATTTAATGTAGCTTTGCGCCTGCCAGCCAGATGGCTGGTTTCACACCCGATTGTAATCGGACTTCCGCCGCCCAACGCTGAGCGGAACTAAAAAAGTAAAGCATGGTTTACTTAACAAGGTCAGAACACTTCAATGCCGCACACAAATTGTACAACCCGGCGTGGAGCTACGAAAAAAATGAAGAGGTTTTTGGAAAATGCGCCAATGAAAACTGGCATGGGCATAATTATGAACTGCTGGTAACAGTAAAAGGCGACCCCAGTCCCGACACCGGGTTTGTATGTGATGTAAAAGTATTGAGTAATATTATCAAGGATAAAGTGATAGAGCAGGTTGACCACCGCAACCTGAATGTGGATGTGATATTTATGAAAGGAAAGATGTGCAGTACTGAAAATCTGGCGATCGCCATCTGGAATGAACTGACACCTTATTTACCGGCCGGTGTGCAGTTACACAGTATCAAGTTGTACGAAACACCCCGGATATATGTAGAATATTTTGGTGAATAAAATATACCTGCCTGACAAACTTTTGCACTTCCCCACCGTTATAAGTATTGATGTCGTAAATTGGAATATGAGTAATAAAGTAGCTGTTTTCAGAAAAGAACATTTCAATGCTGCCCACCGGTTGTACAACCCGGCCTGGGATGATGCAGCCAATGAACTGGTGTTTGGCAAATGTGCGCTGCCTCATTACCATGGTCATAATTATGAACTGGAAATAAAAGTGGTGGGTGAGCCAAACAAAGATACCGGTTATGTGATGGATATGAAAGAACTTGGCGACCTGGTAAAGCGGGAGATACATTCCAGGTTTGACCATAAAAACCTGAACCTGGATACGGAAGAATTTAAAAATTTAAATCCTACTGCAGAGAATATTGTGGTGGTTATTTATAATCTGTTGCGCCCGTTTATTGATAAGAACCTTGATATGCAGGTACGGCTGTATGAAACACCAAGAAACTTTGTAGAGTACCCGGTTTAATTTGGAATGTGGAAATGTGGAAATGTGGAAATGTTATGAATGTCGGGGGTGTAAATTAGGGTGATTGCTTGAAAGTTTAATTGAGAGGGTTTTTTAAAACAATAAAATGAATGTTGGCTAAATGGGTTAAATTTTCACATTTCCACATTCATCACATTTTCACATTACTACTATGGCATATAAAAAAATTGAGCAGTATGATGAGCAAACAACTTCCGGTTTGATAGGTAACTATAAGGAAGTGCTTGATCTGTTGGGCGAAAATTCTGAACGGGAAGGTTTATTGAAAACACCTGAGCGTCTTGCAAAAGCGATGCAATACCTGACACAGGGATATCATTTGGATGCTAAGGCAATTATAAACTCTGCCAAGTTTCATGAGCCGGTAAGTGAGATGATTGTGGTAAAAGATATAGAAGTGTATAGCATGTGTGAGCATCACATGTTGCCTTTTTTTGGAAAAGCACATATTGCCTATATTCCCAACGGATGGATAACCGGACTTAGTAAGATGGCGAGAGTGGTGGATGTGTATGCCCGGCGGCTGCAGGTGCAAGAGCGGTTAACCGTTGAAATTATGAATGCCATAAAGGAAACCCTTAATCCGCTGGGTGTGGCCGTGGTAATTGAGGCTAAACACTTATGTATGATGATGCGGGGCGTGCAAAAACAAAACTCTTCCACCACTACTTCAGCTTTTGATGGGGAGTTTCAAAAAAATTCCAGCCGGAGTGAGTTCCTGAAACTAATCAGTTCCGATTTACATTAAACAGTACATTTGTAATAACAGGAAAGGTTTGATTGATTTCAATCAAACTTTTTTTTTGAGGTTACCTTTCTGCATTTTTATGTATGAACGATAGTAACTTCAGGGGGGGTAAAATACAGCTTATGAAACATGCATTTATTTTTCCGGGACAGGGTTCGCAATTTCCGGGAATGGGTAAAGATCATTATGAGAACAGCGCTTTTACCAGGAAATTATTTGAACAGGCCAACGAAATATTGGGCTTCCGCATATCTGACGTAATGTTTACCGGTACAGAAGCTGATTTAAAGCAAACCAATGTTACGCAGCCTGCCGTATTTCTGCATTCCATTATGGCTTATAAAAGTATTGAAAGTGTGTCGCCGGATATGGTGGCAGGTCATTCATTGGGAGAGTTTTCTGCATTGGTGGCCAATGGCACGCTAAGTTTTGAAGATGCATTGCTCCTGGTGTCAGTGCGGGCAAAAGCTATGCAGATTGCCTGTGATATGGTGCCATCAACCATGGCGGCTGTATTAAATCTGGCCGATGAAAAAGTGGAAGCTATTTGTGCAGAAGTACAACAGGAAACCGGAGAAGTGGTGGTGGCCGCTAATTATAATTGTCCCGGGCAGATTGTAATAAGCGGTTCTTTAAAAGCGATTGAAATAGCCTGCGGAAGAATGAAAGCGGCAGGCGCCAAAAGAGCATTGGTATTACCTGTAGGGGGGGCTTTTCATTCCCCCTTGATGTTGCCGGCAAAAAAAGAATTAGCAGCAACAATAGAATCAACAAAATTTCATAATCCTACCTGCGCTGTATACCAAAATGTAGTGGCAAAAGCAGTAATGGATAAAGATGAGATAAAACAAAACCTGGTTGACCAACTAACGGGTGCAGTTCGCTGGACACAAAGTATACAGGCAATGATTACAGATGGTGCTTATAAATTTACAGAGGCAGGTCCGGGTAAAGTATTGCAGGGGCTGGTGCTGAAAATTAATAAAGAAATGCAGGTGGATGGAGTGAATTGATTTTAAAATCAATTTTTGGGCTGCCAAAGCAGTATTCCATACTAAAATTATGTCCATAACCAGCATTGCTGACTTTTCGGGTCATTCGTGTATTACATCTCTGCGTGGTACTTTCTCTTTTCAGCGATGAAAAAATATTTACTCTTATTTATTTGAACGTACATGAAATAAATTTTTAATTTCATGTAATAAAAAATAGTATCATGGGTTTAGTGTATGCAGATATTGAGTTAATAAATGCTGATGATTTAGCATTAGTTCGCCGCCATATTATTGGACAGGAGGAAGTAAAGCGTATGACTGTAAGTATGCTGGTTGATACGGGCAGTGTGTATATGTGTATAAATGAAACTGTACAGGAACAACTGCAGCTATCAGTAGTGGAAAAAAGAAAGGGACAATTAGCTGACGGCAGTGTGGTTGAGTATGACGTAGCAGGCCCGATAGAGGTGAGGTTTAAAAACAGGCGCTGTGTGGTGGATGCAATGGTTATTCCGGGGGATAATGAATTGTTATTAGGCGCTATCCCATTAGAAGATATGCCTGTCCCGATTCCATATATAAAAATATTGTAGTGTCGGGAGATATACTTATTCATCCATACAGACGGGAGCTTATTGTAAATCCAGATCATCCTTATTTTGCACAAATGAAGTTGAAATAGTTCCTGATCAGGAAATGCAGTTAGATGGGTGAAGCGCAATTTGTATCTAAAAGTTTAAACTGCAATTGATCCACTCGCCATCAAGATCAGCATTATATTTTTTATAAAAATTAAGGGCTGGTTCATTCCATTCCAGCACCTGCCACATCATACCGCTGAATTTATTTTCCCTGGCTTCTTCAATCAGGCGGTCCATCAATAATTTACCGATTCCTTTTCCTCTTGCTTCTTTGGTTACGATAATATCTTCCAGGTACATGCGTTGCCCTTTCCAGGTGGAGTAGCGAGTATAGTAGAGTGCAAATCCGAGAATAATCTCACCTCTTCCCTCTTCTTGCGGAAAAACAGTTGAGGCCACAAAAGCCCACCATACCGGCTTCTCACCAAAACCACTTTTGATGAAATGTTCCAGTGTAACGCTTACCTCATCAGGTGCTTTTTCATACACGGCCAGTTCAGAGATCAGTTCTAATAATCGGGGGCAGTCTTCTTTTACCGCCCGGCGGATATTTACTCCCATACTATTAATTATTTTAACGCTTGCTGTATGTCATTAATAATATCCTGCAAATTTTCAATCCCCACATTCATCCGTATCAATCCATCAGTAATGCCATATTTTTCTTTTTCTTCTTTAGGAACACTGTAGTGTGTCATAGATGCGGGATGAGAAAGCAGCGTATCACAGGTGCCGAGGGAAACGGTCCTTACACACATTTTCAATTTATTCATAAAATCTATACCACCCTGCAAGCCGGTTTTTAATTCAAAACTAAGCATGGCACCAGGATGACGCATTTGTTTCATCGCCGTATAATGATCGGGATGGGAAGCCAGGCCGGTATAATTAACTTTTGCCACTGCCGGATGTGTTTCCAGAAAATTGGCCACTTCCATTGCATTGTGGCAATGCCGTTCCATTCGCAGTTCCAGGGTTTTCATTCCCTGTATCAGCAAAAACGCATCAAAGGCATTGGAGTTGCCACCGAGTGTACGGTGCAGTTTAGTAATCTTTGTTTTCATCCATTCCATATCCCTTCCCAGTAAAATACCGCCAATGGCAGTACCATGCCCATTGAGAAATTTGGTGGTTGAATGCACTACAAAATCTACATCATACTTAAAAGGTTGTTGCAGGTAGGGAGTGGCAAATGTATTATCGCATGCTGCCAGGCAATTGTATTGTTTAGCCAGCCGGCTCAGTTCTTCTATATCTACACACTGAATAGTTGGATTGGCAGGCGTTTCAAGGTAAAGCATTCTGATAGACGGGTCTGCTTTCAAAATGCTTTCTGCCTTATTAATGTCTCTCAGGTCGGCAATAACTGAACTGATACCAAAAGGAGGAAGGACCCGGGCCACGAGTTCCTCTGTTCCCCCATAGAGCGAATAATGTGTGAGTATTTTATCGCCCGGTTTTAAAGTAGCCAGCATCAATGTGGAAATAGCCGCCATACCTGACGCATGCAATATTCCCATTACTTCAATTCCCAGCCCGAAGGTTTCGAGTGCTGCAATTTTTTCTTCTGCTTCAGCCATAGTGGGATTACCCCAACGGCTGTAGATAAAACCTTCTTCCTGTCCGCTGAAGCGGCGCATGCCCTGTTCAGCGTTATCAAACACATAGGTACTGCTGGCATAGATAGGCACCAGGTGCGCATAGTTGGGGTCGGGTGTATGCCCAGCATGTACTGCCACAGAGCCCCATCCTGTTAATAATGCAGGCGAACCATCTGCCTGACGGGGAAAAGTATTATCTGCCATAGACTGAAATGTTTTTATTTTTATGCGGAATCATGCAAATATCCCTTTAATCTTTTTAATCTAAAAAACCTTAGTTCTCAAATGAAGGAACTCTTAAAACAATATGCTGTATATAATATATGGGCCAGCCATAAAATTATGGAGATAATTCTTTCACTTCCCGAAGAAAAGCAACTGGCAGAATTGCCAAGCAGTTTTTCCAGTTTGTACAAGACTGTATTACATATATGGGATGCTGAAAGTGTATGGTGGCAGCGCCTGAAACTACAGGAAAGATTGTTGGCACCCAGCGAAACTTTTAAAGGGAATATGCAGGAACTGGTAAGCAGTCTTCAGCAGCAGTCAAAGTTGTGGGAAGAATGGATCAGCAATGCTTCGGAGCTTTCTATCGAGCATGTTTTTCAATATCAAACGCTGGCAAGAGAGCAGTTCAAACAACCCACCTGGCAGATGTTGCTGCATGTGTTTAATCATGGCACATATCACCGCGGCCAGTTGATCAATATGCTGCGTCAACTTGGGGTGGAAAAATTACCGGCAACCGATTTTATCCTATGGTCAAGGGGTTCTAAAAAATAACCAAATTACCATTTTCTAAGTTCGGGATCACTTTTTGTCCAGTAACTGATTATCATAGCAATGGCCATTGGTATGCCCGCCATTTCAAAAATAAAAAGCCCGGGATCTTTTTTCAGTAACCTCAACAGAGTCTGCTGATCAAGGATATAAAACAGGACAGGAAAAATAATCAGGTAAATAAAGAAGAGCTGAATCACAGACTTCCAAAATTTCCTGCTGGAACGGTTACGGCTTGACATTATGGCGGCGGATTTTTTTGCTACTGCAAATTAATGTAAGTGCCGGCTTATAAAAGTAATTCAGTAGTTATATTTCACTTATAGTAGTAAACTCTTAAGGTAATATAGAATTTTTACTTCGTAGAATACCCCCATTTTACCAAAGTGGCGCCCCAGGTAAAACCACCTCCAAATGCTGCCAGTACAATATTGTCCCCTTTCTTCAACTGAGGTTCCCATTCCCATAAACATAAAGGAATAGTTGCTGCTGTTGTATTGCCAAATTTCTGTATGTTGATCATTACTTTTTCTCTGGGCAGGCCCATTCTGTTTGCAGTAGCATCTATGATTCTCAAATTGGCCTGGTGAGGCACCAGCCAGGCGATATCATCACCTGTCAGCTTATTTCTTTCCAGCAATTCAGCGCTTATATCAGCCATTCCCTTCACCGCAAATTTGAAAACTGCCTGTCCTTCCTGGTATGCAAAATGCTCCCTTGCCATAACTGTTTCTATAGAAGCCGGTTTTTTAGAACCACCCGCCTTCATGTGTAAAAACTGGCAACCGCTGCCGTCGCTTCTCAGGATAGAATCCTTTATTCCATATTCATCTTCAGAAGGCTCCAGTAAAACGGCCCCGGCACCATCACCAAAAATGATACAGGTGGCCCTGTCGGAATAATCCACAATGGCGCTCATTTTATCAGCCCCGCAAACCACTACTTTTTTATAGCGGCCACTTTCTATTAAAGCAGCGCCCTGTGTCAATGAATATAAAAAGCCGGAGCAGGCAGCAGACACATCAAAGCCCCAGGCATTTTTAGCGCCAAGTTTATCACAGGCAATATTGGCAGTAGCCGGAAAAACCATATCGGGAGTAACTGTCCCCACTATCAGGCAGTCAATTGCTGAAGGACTGATACCTCTTTTTTCACAAAGCTGTTTTACAGCAGGCACTACCATATCAGAAGTGGCCAGGCCTTCCCCTTTTAAAATTCTTCTTTCAGAAATGCCGGTACGGGTTCGTATCCATTCATCGTTGGTATCCACCATTTTTTCAAGGTCAAAATTGGTAAGCCGGTCTTCAGGAACAAAGCCGCCAACTGCTGTAATAGCAGCCGTTATCTTTCTGTTACTCATGCGCTGATAATATTAAAGTAAAAGTGGCCAAAGGTACGGGGAATGATTATTTAGTTAATTAGTTAATAAGTTAATTGGGGCTACCCGTAATCGGGTAAAAATCCTGCGCCTTCCGGGCTTCACACCCCAATTAACCAATAAACTGATTAACCAGTTAACCAATTCCCTATTTTCGCAACCATGATAGCTTACCTGAAAGGAGATTTTGTTCATAAAAGCCCCGCCCTTGTACAGGTGGAGGTAAATGGCGTTGGGTATGATGTTCAAATCAGCCTGCATACTTATTCCAGCATCCAAAAACTGGAAAAAGGGCTGTTGCATACTTGTCTGCTGATACGGGAGGATGCTCATATTTTATACGGGTTTTTTGATCTGGCTGAAAAAGAAATGTTTCAGTACCTGATAAGTGTTTCCGGGGTAGGTGCATCAACAGCCAGGGTTATGTTGTCCTGTATGAAACCTGAAGAGCTTGCAAAAGCCATTGTGCAGGGTGACAGCCGGACATTAGAAGGGATAAAAGGCATTGGCAAAAAAACGGCTGAAAGACTGGTGCTGGAACTGCGGGACAAACTGGCCAAACAGCCTTTAGAATCAAATATTTCGCTTATAAAAAACAATACTTTTCAGCAGGATGCGTTAAATGCATTGTCCGCCCTGGGCATCAACCGGCAAGCAGCCGGGCAAGCCATAGAAAAGACCCTGGCGGTCAATCCAAACTTATCTGTTGAGGAACTGATTAAGAAGGCACTTCGTACCCTCTAAATCCACTATTTTTCAGGAACTAATTGACAGAGAAAACATTGAACCTTAAAACTGCTCATATCCTTCGCACAATGGCAGCTATTGCCATTGTAATTGCCTCCTTTACACAGGCAAACGCCGGATATTATAACCCCGACCCCTCAGATAAATTCTATTTTTCAGCAGATACCAACCGCTACCCCCTGCGTGACAGATACGGCGACCCTTATTCCAATCCCAACCGCAACAGCTTTGACCTGAAGGATACCTCTTTTCTGAAGCGTACTATCGAATACGATCCCAAAACAAAACAATACTATATCGTAGAAAAGATTGGTAACAAATATTACCGTACGCCCACTTCTTTCAGCATGGAAGAATTTTTGCAGTTGCAGGGCAGGAAGGATGAAGAAGATTATTTCAAAAAAAGATCTGCACTGCTGGCAAATATGAACCGCCGCCAGTTCAAGCCCAAATTCAAAGTATCCAATGACTGGTTCAACCGGATAATGGGAGTGGGGCCGGATGGAAAAGTAAAAGTGGATATTAAACCTTCTGGTTATGTAGACCTGCTGGCTGGCTACCAGGGACAGAATATTAAAAATCCAACATTGCCTGAAAGAGCAAGAAGAAATGGCGGATTTGATTTTAATATGAACTCACAGTTGCAGGTGGATGCACAGATTGGTGAGAAATTAAAACTGCCTATCAATTATAATACATTAGCCAACTTCAATTTTGAAAACCAGTTGAAACTGGACTTTCGGGGTAAGGATGATGATATCCTGAAACAGTTCCAATTAGGGAATACCAATTTTGCTTCCAAAGGAACATTGATACCAGGCGCACAATCCCTGTTTGGTATAAAAACGCAATTACAATTTGGGAAATTATTTGTGACCACTGTTTTTGCCAACCAGCAATCACAACGGCAATCACAAAACTTGACAGGCGGTACAGCCGCACAAAGTTTTTCATTGAAGACAGACGAATATGATGAGAACCGTCACTTCCTGCTGGCGCAATACTTCCGAAGTAATTACAATAAGGCAATGAAACAATTGCCGGTGGTAAATTCAAAAGTGCAGGTGTTGAAAATGGAAGTGTGGGTAACCAATCGTAATGGGGCCACTACTGATACAAGAGATGTGGTGGCGTTTATGGATTTGGGTGAAAGAAATCCCTACAGAACTCCGCTGCTTATTGGCAGTGGTTCTGATGTGCCAACTAATGATGCGAATAACCTGTATTCAACTCTTAATTCCAGCCCCAATTACAGAAACTCTTCTTTGGTGCAAAGCGCACTCACAGGATTTGGTCTGGCACCTGTGCAGGACTTCGAAAAAACATTTGCCCGCAAATTAAATTCATCAGATTATTTTTTCAATCCGCAGATCGGGTTTTTATCATTGAATCAACCGCTCCAGCCTGATGAAGTTTTGGGCGTAGCTTTTCAATACACCTATAATGGTAAAGTATACCAGGTAGGTGAATTTTCTCAAGATGTGCCACCGGATACCACCGGTACATCGCAACGGGTGTTGTTCCTGAAATTATTAAAAGCCACTTCACAACGCACCAACCTGCCTATCTGGGACCTGATGATGAAGAATGTGTACTCAGTGGGCTATGGACAATTGGAAAGACAGGATTTTAAACTCGATCTGAAATATGAAGAGCCCAGCCTTGGCGAAAAAAATTATTTACCACCTGCTGATGTGATCAATACGTATGAAGGATTGCCAATACTGCGGCTGACCAACCTGGACCGGCTGAATAATCAAAATGATCCCCAGCCGGATGGTGTCTTTGACTTTGTGGAAGGATACACCGTTATCTCCACGCAAAGCCGGATCATTTTCCCGGTACTGGAGCCATTCGGGCATGATCTTGATTATGTATATGCCACACAGGCATTGCGGGATAAGTATCTCTATTACCCATTGTATGATACCATCAAAGCAATAGCACAGACATACGCCAACCTTAACAGGTTTAAAATTACCGGCAGATCTAAAACATCCGGCTCGCAAAGTGGCGGCGGTATAGCAGGAGCCGGCGGTGTGGGTGGTTCTAATGAATATCAGATAGGATATAATGTTCCCCGTGGTTCTGTATCAGTTACTGCCAATGGCCAGGTGCTGCAGGAAAATGTGGACTATGAAGTGAATTATGATTTAGGCACCTTACGTATCACCAACCAGGCCATTATTAATTCAGGTGTTCCTGTTCAGGTTAATTCAGAAAACAACCAGGCCTTTGGCTTCCAGCAAAAAAATTTCCTGGGCTTGCGGCTGGATTATATGGCCAGTAAAAAATTATCACTCGGTGGCACCATTGTAAAACTGGGTGAGCGTCCTTTCTTTATCAAACAATCGTATGGTGAAGACCCCATTAAGAATACCATGTATGGAGTGGACCTGGATTATCGTAACAACCTGCCCCGTCTTACCAAATGGCTTGACAAACTACCATTCTATTCTACTAAAACAATGTCGTCCATTACAGCTTATGCAGAAGCAGCGCTGCTGGACCCCGGACATGCGAAACAAATAAACGGAACTAACAGCGATGGGGGTGCGGAAAAAGGCGGACAAGTATACATTGATGATTTTGAAGGTACCCGTTCCGGTATCGACCTTCGTTTTCCGCTTATCAGCTGGACACTGGCTTCTGTGCCACAGGGCAATGGTTTATTTCCTGAATCAGCAAATAACAATGATCTGAGCAGCGGATATAACAGGGCCAAAATGGCCTGGTATAATATTGAATCAGTATTGCAGGAAAGAAATGCAAACAACCCGATTAAAGATGTGGAGGAATTATCAAAGCCGGAAACAAGACAGGTATTGCAAAAAGAAATTTTCCCTAAAAGAAGCACCCAGTTTGGTGAGGGCTTATTACAAACATTTGACCTTGCTTTTTATCCAAAAGAAAGGGGCCCGTATAATTTTCAAACTGATCCATTAAGATTAGATGCCAATGGTAAACTCCGGGTTCCAACAAAAGCCTGGGGTGGACTGATGCGCAATATTGACCAGACAGATTTTGAAACCGGTAATATTGAGTATATCGAATTCTGGTTGCAGGATCCGTTCATTAGAAACACAGCAAACCCCAATGGCGGTCAATTATATTTTAACCTCGGTAATATTTCTGAAGATATTGTAAGGGATGGAAAAAGAATGTATGAAAATGGCTTGCCTACCCCCACTATCAATTCGCCGGTAGATAACAGTACGGTTTGGGGAAGAGCACCTTCTAATCCATTGCAGGTTACCAATGCATTCAGCAATGAACCGAATGACCGCCAGTTTCAGGATGTTGGATATGATGGACTGGTAGATACAGCCGAAACCAGGAAATTTACACCCTATCTTAATAGCTTACGGACAAATTTTGGCGTCACATCTCCTGTTTATCTGAATGCATTACCAGACCCATCTGCAGATAATTTTAAACCGTATCGTGATCAGTCTTTTGATGCAGCCGGGAATGTAGCAGGTATTTTAAAGCGCTATAAAAATATTAATAACCCGCATGGTAATTCACCCATTTCAGAAAATAATACACAGTTTGTAAATGCATTTACCCAATATCCCGATGCTGAAGAACTGAACAGGGATAATACCATGAATGAAGTAGAAGAATATTTTCAGTATAAAGTGGACATCAAACCCAATATGTTTGCAGGCAGTAATTACATTACCGATGTGAGAACACCAACTGTTACACTGCCCAATGGACAAACACGTACGGAGAAGTGGTACCTGTTCCGCATACCCGTTGATCAGTTTTCGGCAAAAGTGGGCAATATCCCCGATTTCAAATCCATCCGTTTTATCAGGATGTTTGCCACCGGTTTTGAAGATTCCGTAGTAATGCGTTTTGGTAAACTGGAACTGGTGCGTAACCAATGGAGAAAATTCAGAAGTAAGATTGACAGTACAGGAAATTTTGTTAACCTGCCTTTGCCCGATCCTACTACTGTAAATGTACTGGCCGTAAATATTGAAGAGAATGATCAGCGTGACCCCATTCCTTACCGTATACCACCGGGTATAGAAAGGCAACAGCAACTGAGTAATAATAATGTGGCCCTGTTTCTGAATGAACAGTCTATCAGTATGCAGGTATGCGGCCTCCCCCAGGATGAAGCCCGTGGTGTATTTAAAACATTGAACCTGGATATGCGCCAGTACGGAAAGCTCTCCATGTTCATACATGCAGAATCTGTAAAAAATGCGCAGCCGATTGAAGATGGCGACCTGAAAGCTGTGATACGTATTGGAAATGATTTTTCCGGCAATTATTATGAAATAAAAATCCCTCTCAAAGTAACTCCCTTTGGCACTACCGATTCTGCCAGGATATGGCCAAGAGAAAACTATCTCGATTTTTCGCTGGACGATCTGACCAAATTGAAAATAAAAAGAAACAAGCAGGGGGTACAGCCATCAGTATATTTTAAAGAAACACTGGCCAATGGCAGAACTTATGCCATTATTGGTAATCCTAACCTTGGTGAAGTGAGGGGCATGCTGCTGGGGGTGGAAAACATCACACAGGAAAGTGCCTGTACAGAAATATGGTTCAATGAACTTCGCCTTTCGCAATTGGATGAAAAAGGCGGATGGGCTGCATTGGCCCGTACGGATATACGACTGGCCGATCTTGGATCTATATCCTTATCTGCCACCGCAAGAAGCAATGGCTTTGGAACATTAGAACAAAGAGTAAATGAAAGAAGCAGGGAAGATGTGTATACGATTGATGCTTCTGCTACTATAGAAGCCGGTAAATTATTACCTAAAAAATTAGGTGTGCAGATACCTGTGTATGCCGGTATCAGCCGTACCAGCAGTACTCCGGAATACGATCCTTATGATCTTGATATAAACCTGAAAGAAAAATTAAAAGAGGCCGACCCAAAAAACAGGGACTCTATCCGGAATAATGCGCAGGATATCACCACCATCAAAACCGTAAACTTTACGAATGTAAGAAAACTGAAAACAGATGGTAAGCGGCCGAAACCATGGAGTGTCACCAATTTTGATTTCAATTATTCCTATATACAAACACTCAGCCACAATCCGCTGATAGAAAGGGATGAGCTGCGCCGTACAAGGGGTGCGCTGGGGTATACTTATGCACCACAAACAAAACCTTTTGAGCCATTTAAAAAACTGATCAAGTCCAATTCTAAATGGCTGGCATTGATTAAAGAAGTGAACTTTAATTATGCCCCTTCACAAATTTCATTCAAAGCTGATGTGTTTCGCCAGTTTGGTGCCACCCGGCCAAGAAATGTGGATGGGGGGCCGTATAAGGTTCCGGAAACCTACAATAAATACTTTACGTTCGACAGGTATTATATCATGCAGTGGAACCTCACCCGTTCAATCTCTATTGATTACAGCGCCACCAACCGGGCCCGTATCGATGAACCGGAAGGGCGAATAGATACAAGGGATAAGAAGGGTACAGTAAAGGACAATGTATTGAAAGGCGGACGCAATACGGATTTCAGCCAGGATGTTACCATTAATTATAACCTGCCCACCAATAAAATCCCGTTGCTGGACTGGACCA
This sequence comes from Chitinophagaceae bacterium, assembly GCA_031441485.1. Classification (GTDB taxonomy): domain Bacteria; phylum Bacteroidota; class Bacteroidia; order Chitinophagales; family Chitinophagaceae; genus JJ008. The sequence goes on along the minus strand of JANOEQ010000108.1, from coordinate 14,914 downwards.
CCATCAGGGCCAGTTATAATACCAGGTACAACTGGCTGGCCGGTTCATTGCTGGCAAGAACAGATTCAATTGATCTGGGGCATAGGCTTTCCAACACACAAACAAGGACCATCAACGGAGAATTTAAATTTGAAGAGCTGTATAATAAATGGAGGTTCCTGCGGGCGGTCAGTACCAACTCTCCTAATCCTCCGGGTAATAAGGCAGGTGGTGCTAATCAGCCAGGGGGCGGTAAAAGTGGTGGTAAAGGTAATAAGGGCAATAAGGGCAAAGATGAAAAAGGTAATACAGCAGGAAACACCGGGCTTGATCAGCAGCTTAATCAGCAGGGTAATGCCGGTGTGGCAAAAGCTGATACCATCCGCAATAAGAAAGGAAAGATCATCCGAATAAAGAAGCCAAAAGTAAAGAAGGTAAAAAAACAAAAGAGGGATCCGAATGATTTGCCGGAAGTGGGTAATATTCCCAAGTTTTTCCTTCGCATGGTAACCTCGCTGAAAAGAGTGGGTATTCAATATACAGAGGATATGGGTACCACATTGCCCGGTTATATGGACAGCACCAAATTGCTCGGCTATAATCCTAAAAGCAAGGAACCGGGCTTCGGATTTATTTTCGGTTACCAGCCCGATACCAACTGGATCAATAATTTCGGGGCAAGAGGTTTACTCTCCAGGGATTCATTAGTAAGTGAAATGATTCGGCAACGCTATAATCAGAAGCTGAACCTGACGGCACAATTAAGTCCTTTCCGTGATTTCAATATTGACCTTAACATGGACAAGACTTTCTCTAAAGATTATTCTGAACTTTATAAAGATATAGATGGTAAAGACAAACCTGAACCTCTGCAGCGATTGAACCCGTATGCATTGGGCAGTTTCAACGTCAGTTATATTTCGTATAAAACACTGTTCAACAAGTTTGACCCCAATGTTATTTCTGAGACGTTTAAAACCTTTGAAAGCAACAGGGCTATCTTGTCAAGGAAACTGGCCTTCCAGAATAATTACCAGGGTGGTGTGGTGGACCCTAACGATCCGGCCTACTTCAAAGGATATGGAAGGTATTCTCAGGATGTGGTGATCCCTGCCTTTATTGCGGCCTATACGAAAAAAGATCCGCTGAATGTGAATATCGCCAAGAATAGTAATCCTAATCTGCGGTCCAATCCATTTTCCGGTATTACACCAAAACCAAACTGGACGATTACTTACAATGGATTATCAAGACTGCCGGGATTGGATAAAATATTTACCAATTTCACATTGCGTCATGGCTATCACAGTACGTTCAGCATGAACAGTTTTAATACAGCGCTGCTTTTTGCTGACCCGTTGCGGATAGGATATCCAAGTTTTGTGGACCCGCTTACCGGAAACTACATTCCTTATTTCCTGGTGCCGAATATTACTATACAGGAATCATTTGATCCGCTGATAGAAATAGACATGACATTCACCAACCAGTTGCAAACAAGATTTGAATATAAGAAAAGCCGTACACTGAGCTTGAGCCTGATTGATTACCAGTTGGCAGAAAACCGTTCCACCGAAATGACTTTTGGGTTGAACTGGAGGCAGAAGGGAGTGCCGTTGATCAAGAAATTGCCTTTTATGAAAAAGCAATTAGATAATGATGTAACCATCCGGATAGATTTCAGTTTGCGGGATGATGCAACAGCCAATAGCAAACTCGATCAGGGAACCTCATTCGGAACTGCCGGGCAGAAAGTAATTCGTATCGCTCCGTCAATTGACTATGTGGTGAATAACAGGGTGAGTTTAAAATTATATTTCGAACAAAACCGCAACATACCCAAGATCAGTAATGCATTCCCCATCACCAATACGAGGGGAGGATTACAGATAAGGGTGTCGCTGGCACAATAAGGACACCGGAACTCTGTTCCGGTACATTGTGCCCGAGATACCCCCTGTAAATTTTCTGAAAGTACCCCTGTAAATTCTCTGATAGCGTAAGTTTCTTTATTCCCTAAAGGGAGGTGGTAACATTTCTGTTTTGCGGAGCTGGAAGTCTTACATGTATTTGAGTTGCGTAGCCTTTTACAATAACAGGGTTTCAATTCGCCCTTCAGGGAATAAAGACATTCCGATTAGGAAACAATTTGCAGGGGTTTCGCCGCGAATACCCCTGCAAATTCTCTGATAGCGTAAGTTTCTTTATTCCCTAAAGGGAGGTGGTAACATTTCTGTTTTGCGGAGCTGGAAGTTTTATATGTATTTGAGCTGCGTAGCCTTTTACAATAACAGGGTTTTATAGCTCCCTTCACTGCAGGATGCTGCGCAAGGGAATAAAGACATTCCGATTAAAAAGCAATCCGCAGGGATACAATAGCAGGGTTTTATTGCCTTTCGTGTTTTCAATCCCGAAGGGATGATATTAATATAGAAAGAACAGATCGTTTTTGGAATTAAACCCCGAAGGGGTGACATTAGTATACGCAATCAGTATTTCCCAAACACCGGGAGAGAAATCTGTTTGTATGAAACAAGTGCAATAGTATTTTCTATAGAAAAATTCCTACAAATCCCTTTTGATAAAATTCCGGTAGCTGAGCCATGAAAAGAAAATGATATAAAAACCCACCAGCACCAGCAATACAGGGTCAGAAAAATTTTGCCCCGGAATAAGGGATTCTATCTTAGGCGTCCTGATTAAAGCGTCTGATGATTGCAGCGGTAATACCTGATTGAATTTGGCATTGCCACTGTCTTTCAACACCCAAAAGATAAGACCGGCGAGTAGGTTTTCAATCACCAGGCTGTAAGCAAAATAAATACCAATAGCCAATCCCGATTTTCTTACCCATAGCACGATGAATATTGCCACAATACAATATAAAAGTGTTTGCAGAAAGAAGTAAAGAACAAAGTGAAGGTTGGTGGTTATAGGTTCTGAGCTGCCGTCTGAAGCCATAAAGCCAAACAGGAGGCCGGTTAAAAAGACTGTAAGGGTGGCCACAGCACTGATAACCACCGCAAATAATAATTTCACGGAAATGAAATCTTTTTTACCCCATCCGTCAATGATATTCTGGCGGCTTGTTTTAAAACTGAATTCATTGCCGGTATGATTAATGATAAGCAGGCCGGGAAACAGAAACAGGAAGGTGGAAACAAAAGTTACCATATTCCAGGTGGTGGGGAAGGTGTACAGGGAGGGTAAAATACTTCCTGCTGAACTTTCTCTTACCTGGTTATTTATTGAATAGGCAATGGCATTAGCTCCCACAATGGCCACGATATACAAAATCAGCAAAATCCAGAAGGCCTTGTAGTTTTTTACTTTCAGCCATTCTATTTTTAATAATTGAAGCATAAATAGTTGTAATTTCTTTTAGTGGTAATTGGTTAACGGTCGCTCTGGTTGCCGGTGATTTCAAGGAATCTTGTTTCGAGTGTTTTTCTTTTCATCACCAGTTGATTGAGCAAAATTCCGTTTTCAAAACAATACCTGTTAATAGAGGCCGGTGTCACCAATTCTGTACAGTTTAGAATCAGCAGGCCGTCTTTTTGTGTAGCGCTGTTGACCCCTTGCATCTTGCGGACAATTGCTTCCAGTGTTTCGTTATCATCTGATGCTATTTCAATAGTGGTGCTGCTGTCGGAAGTATTGCTCAGTACATTGGCTACGGTGCCGGCTGTTTTCAGGTTGCCTTTTTGTATGATAGCTACATGGGTGCATACTTTTTCCACTTCATCGAGTATATGGCTGGCCATAATAATGGTTTTGCCTTGCTGGTTCAGTTCTTTTATTAGTTCTCTTATCTCTGCTATTCCCGCGGGGTCGAGGCCATTGGTAGGTTCATCAAATACCAGGATGTCTGGATTGCCCAGCAGGGCCGATCCGATTGCCAGTCTTTGTTTCATACCCAGTGAGTAGCTGCTGAATTTAGAATCTTTCCGCTGGAGCAGGTTTACGGTTTGCAACACCTGGGAAATATCATCACCCTGTTGTTGCTTGATGGCTGCAGAAATGATAAGATTTTTTTCTCCGCTTAAATAATGATAAAAATTGGGCGTTTCCAGCAAAGTGCCGATCTGCCTTCTTTGCTGATCGCTGCCGGGTTGTCCCAGCCAGCTATAACTTCCCCCGGAAGCATTTAAGATGTCCATTACGATACCCAACAGAGTGGTTTTACCACTTCCATTCGGTCCCAAAATGCCAAATACACTGCCCTTGGGTACATCAAACGACACTCCATTTAGGGCCCGTACGGGCCCATAAGACTTTGCCAGCTTATTAATTGAAAGAACAACACTCATAAAAATTATTAATTGTCAGATGAAGATAGCGGTTTCTTTTTATCGCTCAAAAGAACCAAGATAAAATGAACTGTTTTACGGATGAACGGGTGCATTTAAAAATTGTCGCAACTTAAATCTTTCAGGACTCGCAGACCAAATACTGAATAATCGTATAAAAAGAATTTGCCGCCCCTCGGGCTGGGGTCAAAAGCGACAATTTGAAATGCACCCGGATGAACTGATTCCGATCCCGGCTGTTACATTAGCGTTATCTTTAAATCTCAATATGGCAACGATAGTAATAACAGGCGGAACAGGTCTCGTCGGCAAAGCACTTGGACAGGCATTATTGCAAAAAGGTTACAGTGTAATTATACTTTCCCGGCAAAGCAATAAAATATCGGGTATTCCAAATTTAACCTATGCTGCCTGGAATACAGACTTGCAAACCATCGATAAAGAAGCCATTGCCGAAGCCGATTATATTATTCACCTGGCTGGGGCTGGTGTGGCGGAAAAAAGATGGTCAAAAATGCGGAAGAAAGAAATAGTTGACAGCCGTGTGCAAAGCAGTAAGCTGATCGTGGATAGTTTGAACAAAATTCCTAATCGGGTGAAAGCGGTGATTAGTGCATCGGCTATTGGATGGTATGGGGCGGACCTCATCCCCTCCTTCGCTAAGGCTTCGGAGGGCAAGCCCAGCCCCTCTCCACAAGGTGAGGACCTCATCCCCAACCCTTCTCCACGGAGTGGAGAAGGGGGCGGTGTCCGAAAGTTCGTAGAAACAGATATCCCTGCCGAAGATTTCCTGGGGCAAACCTGCAGGCAATGGGAAGAAAGTATTGAACCTGTGATACAAAGTGGCAAGCGCCTGGTAAAACTGAGAATAGGAATTGTATTGAGTAAGGACGGGGGTGCTTTAAAAGAATTTTTGAAACCATTAAAAGCCGGTGTGGCAGCTATATTGGGTAATGGAAAACAAATGATCAGCTGGATACATATAGATGACCTGGTACAGCTGTTTATTGCATCTATAGAAAATGAAGCACTGAGCGGTGTGTATAATGCAGTGGCACCTAACCCGGTTTCCAATAAAGAATTGACGCTGACTTTAGCAAAAAGCAGAAAAAGATTCTTTATCTCTGTGCATGTTCCGGCTTTTATTTTGAAATGGGTGCTGGGTGAAATGAGTGTGGAAATTCTGAAAAGCACTACAGTAAGCAGCCGGAAGATTGAATCAGCCGGGTATACATTCCGGTACCCTTTTTTACAGCAGGCATTGGACCATATTTAGTATGCTGTAAATCAAACGGAGTTTCATTAATAAGGAAGGATTGCATATTTTACACTCTGAATGAACCTTTCATTCCATAGACACTTCTTCCTTGCACCTGTATGCAGAACTCCTCTGAAGACATGGTATTGCTTTTTATTGCCATTGTTTTTTATTGCATTTACTCAATCCTGTTCTCCCAAAAAGAAAGATAGTAATGTCCAATTGTCAGTTCTTCCCACTGGTGCAGCGGACAGTATACAGCAAGACACTGCAGTAGTGTCAGCCTTATTATCCAGGGCAGCAGTTTTCAGTCAAACGGATTTTGACTCAATACACTATTATGCAATAAAGGCATTGGAACTTTCCATCCACCTCTCATTTTCCAAAGGGGTGGCAGATGCCAAATCAATGGAAGCTAATTACCAGCGCAGAAAAGGAAATTATGCAGGTGCTATTGAACTCGTGCTGGAAATAATAGCCGTATATGACAGCCTTCAGTTAAAGAAACAGCTGATTAAAGCCAAAATTTTGCTGGCAGATTGCTATAAAGAAATGGGAGGTGAAAAAGGAACAGTTGAATACCAGAAAAAAGGTCTCCTGCTTTCAAGAGAAGCACAACAAATGGCAGAGAAAGAAAATTACCTGCCTGAGGTTATTAGTAGTTTGAATGAACAGGGCATTATACTCCGGGACATGAGTAAAACCACCGGCCGGTCAGCATTGATGGACAGCGCCTTTCTCTTATACACAAAAGGGATTGAGATAATAAACCAAAAAGGCGAAGGGCAGGATCAACTGGGTAAATTGTATAACAATATCAGCCAGGTGTATAATGAGCATTACCGGGATTATGCAAAAGCCCTGGATTACCAGATGAAGGCTGTGGCATTTAATACAGAAAGAAAGAACCAGCTAAGCCTTACCCATAATTATAACACCATTGCAGGTATATACCTGAATATGAAGGATATTCAGCAGGCTAATCTGTATGCCCATAAAATGCTGGCATTAAGTAAAGAGATCAAAGCACCTTTCCGGCTGGTAAATGCCTATTCGATGCTTAGGGAGGTACATAAAAAAATGAAACAGTATGATTCGGCCTTGTTTTATTTTCAGCAGTCCGTTGCCATTTCTGACTCAATCAACAACCTGGAAAAGAGCCGGCAGATAGCAGACATGCAAACGAAATATGAAACCCGGGATAAAGAAAGCCGTATTGGTTTCCTCGATAATCTAAATAAAACAAAGAGCCAGCGGCTATGGTGGCTGGGTGGTACGGCCGTTTTATTATTACTGTTACTATCAGTGGTATGGTTGCAGAAGAGGCGTTCTCAATTGCAGCAGCAAAAAATCAGCCAGCAGTCGGAAAAACTGCAATGGATGATGAAAGAATTGCATCATCGGGTAAAAAATAATTTGCAGATCGTATCCAGTCTGCTGAACCTGCAGAGTTACCGGCTGAAGGATGAAGAAAGTGCGGCGGCAATGCGGGAAAGCCAGTTGCGGGTACAGGCCATGTCGCTCATGCATCAGCGCCTGTACCAGGTGGAAGATGTAACGATGGTGAATTTCAAATTATACCTGTCAGACCTGGCAGATACACTGATGAAGGCATACGGGTATGAACCGGATAAATTTGATCTCAGTATTAAACTGGAAAAGGAAATGCTTGATGTGGACACGGTAATGCCAATGGGCTTACTGGTAAATGAAATTATTACCAATTCATTTAAATATGCTTACGAAAACGTAGCCCGCCCCTCACTCACCATTACAATGCAGGCAAGTGATAGTCAGTTGCAACTGCAGATTGCAGATAATGGCCCCGGAATGGATATTACTGCCAATAAGCAGGAAGGGTTTGGTAAAAAACTGATACAGGCCCTTACCAAACAATTAAAAGCAACCTGTTCAGTAAAAACAGATAAGGGAACCAGCTACACATTAATCATACCGTATCAAAAAGAAAAAGCAGCCTGATATGCCTGAATCAGTAAAAGTAATGATTGTGGAAGATGAGTCGATAGTGGCAATGGACCTGTCGGCTGGCCTGGAGCATGACGGGTACACCGTGGTGGGGATAGCTGATAATTTTGAGGATGCGCTAATGCTGTACACACAAAACCAGGTGGACATATTGCTGATGGATATTAATATCTATGGCAGCCGTGACGGGGTGGAAACAGCCACTGCCCTGATGAAAATAAAACCGGTGCCGCTTATTTATCTTACCGCGTTTACTGATGCGGCCACTGTGGAAAGGGTAAAACATACCAACCCTTCCGCATTTCTTACCAAACCCTACAGTATAGAAAATGTTCGCATTGCAATAGATCTGGCGATCCACCATTTTGCGGAAACCAAACACGCAGCACCCGGAAAAGTATTATCCATCGAAGGATCAGCTGCTGAGAAAAAAAATGAGAAGGAACATATTCTTCAAATGAAAGATTATGTTTTCATCAAACAGAATTACAGGTTTGTAAAATTTAAATTGTCGGAAATATTATTTGCAGAAGCTGATAACAACTACGTTAATATCCATGCCGTAAGCCAGAAATTCATTTTACGCTTATCCCTGGCCGATTTGCTGGAACGGCTTCGGTTTTCCCGGCTGGTCCGTATTCACCGTTCCTATGCTGTCAATCTCGATGAGATCAGTTCTTTTGATGACCAGCTAATCCGGATCGGCAACCACGAAATACCGATTGGGCGGAATTACCGGCAGGAATTTATGGACCGCTTCAACCTGCGTTAGCTACAGGCACACCTTTTTTACATACAATTTCCCGCTGTTCACATACAATTACCTCTTTTCACCTGTTTGAGTCAGTAGTTTGGTATTTCATTAACCAACACTGACATGCCAAAACTTCTCCTAACAGCTATTGCCTTTGCGTTTTTTGGAATAGCGGGCATTGCACAAAGCGCTACTCCCACCGTAACCAATGCAGGCGGGGGCTCTTACAACGATCCCAATTCTTATTTCCGCTATTTTGAATGGAGTATTGGTGAACTTACCCTGGTTAATACGGTCGCACCTGCCGACAGTTCCTTTATAATATACCAGGGCGTGTTGCAGCCCTGTACCGATAAACCTGGATTTACTCCTCTTGCGGCTGATTTTTTACCCGGAGATTTTAAAATTATGCCTAATCCCAATACGGGAAAATTTGAGATCAATTTTTTTGTAAGGGAAACTGGCCAGATGGACCTCGAACTGGTGGATATGCTTGGAAGGGTTTATGAGAAAAGAAGCTTCCGTTATGCCGGTTGCTGCCGTATAGAACACTATGATATCAGCAACCTGCCGGCAGGTATCTATTTTGTTTCCGCCACACTTACGCCAGATCCATATAACAGCTTTAACCTGAACCAGGTTAAAAGACACAGCGGATTAAAAATTATTAAACTGCGATAACATAAAATTGTAAACCCTGAGCCCATAAGCCATTTTACCTTATACACTGACAATTTAACTACCAAAAACACTTGACATGCGAAAATTATTATTAACATTATCAGTACTGTTGCTGTTCACCGTTATCACAAAAGCACAGGCACCGGCCTTTTTTAATTACCAGGGTGTGGCCCGTAATGCTGCCGGTAATGCACTGGTGAATAAGACCATCAGGTTGCGGCTGACCATTCATGATGGCAGCGCAATAGGTTCTGTAGTGTATACCGAAACCAGAGTACTTACCACCAATGCTTTCGGATTATTTAATGTACAGGTGGGAGGTGCCGGTGCCACCTCTGTTACCGGTTCTATTGCCGGTGCTAACTGGAATGTGGGTACTAAGTGGATGCAGGTAGAGATTGATCCTGAAGGGGGCACTACATTAAAAGATATTGGCACCACACAACTGACCTCCGTTCCGTATGCTTTGTTTACCACACAATCAGGAGATATTGTACTGCCTTTTAATAAAACACAGAATGAGGAAGTCCCTTTATTCAAAGTAATAAACTCAGGAAATAATCCCACGAGCCTTGCATTTGAAGGGTTGACAAGTTCCACAGCCAATAATGCAACGGCACTGCGAGGTATTATCACATCACCATCTCCCGGTATTTTTTCAGCGGGTATCATCGGGCAAAACAACAGCACCACTGCCAATGGGGTGGGTGTATACGGAACGCAAAACGGAACAGGCTCCGGTGTGTACGGAACTACTCCCGGCGGAGTGGGTGTATATGGAAACAGTACTACAGGTACTGGTGTTTATGGCCAATCTGTAACCGGTCCTTCTGTAATGGGTTTTCAACCAAATACCGGTTCCAGTAATGCAGGTTATTTTCAGAATACAAGCAGCACCAATACAGCAGCCACATTGCGGGTGCTTACTAATGGCCCCGGTGATGGAGTGAATGTAAATATGACCGGGCTTGGAAAAGGCCAGGTAATAACCGTGAATAATGCGGCGAACACCAGCAATGTACTGGAGGTATCAACCAATGGTCTCGGCCGTGCTGGACAATTTTTAAATACGAATGCAGCTAATACGGCTCCCAGCTTATCGTCCATTTCCAATGGAGCTGGCGATGGTATTCAGTCATTAATGTCAGGAACTGGTAAAGCTGGTTTATTTAATATTGCTAATGCAGCAAATGCAAATTTTGCGATAGATGCCGGTTCAAACGGTACAAATAATGTTATTAATTCAATTAATACCGGGATTGGCCGTGCAGGTTTCTTCCAGGTAAATAATGCAGCCAGTACTGCCGATGCATTAAGTGCAGTAACAAATGGTACGGGTGCCAGTTGGGCAATAAGAGGTACCAGCTCTGGTACAAATGGCGCAGGTTTATTCATTCAAAGTAATGCGGCCAACACAGCGAACAACTTACAATCAAACCAGGCCGGTTTAGGAAGGGCTGCATTGTTTAATGCCACCAACGCAGCTAATACTGCCAATGCATTAGAAGTAAATACAGCAGGTACCGGTTTTGCAGCCAGTTTCAACAGCAGCAATGCAAGTCCTAAAGCCTTGCGTACAGTTGGTGCCATACAATTTACCGGAGTAAGTGAAGCTCCCGGAAAAGTAATGGCTACTGTTGACGGATCAGGAAATGCCACCTGGCAGAATGCTGCATCGGTTGGTTTGGTAAGCGGATCAGGCACTACGAATTTTGTACCGAAGTGGACCCCTAATGGAACGGTTATTGGTAATTCACAGGTATTTGATAATGGAGATAAAATGAGTATTGCGGGTGCAGTGGATACATATTACGGATTGAACATCAGCAAGACATTAAAAATAAATGCTGCTGCAACGGATACTGCAGTGGCCATATTTGAAAATACAGATGGCAGCACCAAGAGTGATGGTATCATTATCAAACTGGGCCGGACGCATCCAAGATGGAACGGAAGCGCCTATGCGAATGTAACCAACCCGGTAACACAGGGAGTGGAAACGCAAGTGAACCAGATAAGAGACTGGATATATGGAAACGATTCTTTTAGCTGGGATGACCTGATCAACCTGATGCCATCGCAATACCTGGTGGGTACAATGTGTAACCTTACGAATTACATAACCACCAATATTAACAATGCCCTGAACCTTCCTTATACGATTGGGCCTTACAGTACACCGGCAATACATATCTGGGACCAGACAACTATTTTCGGAGGCCTGACTATGCCTCCCGGGATTCCTGATATTCCTGCAATCCGCATTCCGGCATTGGATATCCCTTCTGTAAACGTTCTTCCGTCCAATATCACTGTAATGCCCAGGCTGCCACAAATAAATTGTACAGGTCTCCCCACACTTGCATTCCCGGTATTTGTATTTAATGATGTAACTAATTCCCTGAGCAAGGAAAACGAATACATCTCATTTGTAGATAAGGACAACAGGAAACTGGGAGCCATCAGGGCGCAATCCATTCAGAATTTTTCGTATGATTATTTCGACGGGCAAAAATTACTGGAACTGGCTGCTGAATTTATCGGTATTGACATTGTGGATGATTTTATAAGCATCGTTGCAGGTGTATCCGGTATGGTAGGGGATTATAATAGTATTGGTATTGAATATTCTTCCGGCAACGGCGACTATGCAGAATGGCTGGAAAGAGCAAACCCGAAAGAGGATATCAGCTTTGGGGATATTGTGGCGGTAAAAGGCGGAAAAATAACCAAAGACATTGCCGGTGCAGAACAGATAATGGCTGTTTCCAAAAAACCAATTGTGCTTGGTAATGTGCCTGCCGAATCAAAAACTGTATTGGGTAATAATATCGCTTTTATGGGGCAGATACCTGTAAAAGTGATCGGTGCGGTACAATCAGGTGATTATATTGTTGCCAAAAGCGAAATACCTGGTTATGGTATTGCCATACATCCGAAAGATATGAAAGTGGAAGACTTTAAACTTGCAGTAGGCCGCTCCTGGGATTCAAATCCAAAAGACGGCCCCAAGATGGTGAATACAGTGGTGGGGGTACATAATCACGACTTCCTGAATATTATCGGGGGGATGCAGAAAAAAGCAGAGCAAACAGAAGAACGTCTGAAAGCTATTGAAACTATGCTGAATGTAAATACAGGTAATAAAACCAGTGAGCAGCCTAAAAAAGCATTTAAATGAGAAAACAATTAGTACTTGTTATTGCAGCAGCCTTCTTCGGTTCAAAAGGGTATTGTCAGCCGCCTGCCATGATGCGTATTGATACATCGGTACAAAGTGTGGCGTATTGGCAACGCTGGATGACTGAACTGAACGGACTGGGAGTGGAAAAGAAAAATGATTCCTTTTATGTAAAGGAAGAAGTGGTGAAGCTGCTGAGAGACTCTGAATACAGAAAAACGGTATACCCGGAAGTATACAACTGGCCCGCTGCTGTAGCATTGCTGAATCAGATGGAATTGAAAAAAGCATTCTGGCAAATGATCAATCTTTATCAAACAGATACAGCCCACCGTAATGTGGTGGTTGGCACTTTTGTACTTTACGACAGCCTTATGGACATGGATAAAATTTTGCTGAATACTTTTTATACCTATGCCTTTACAGACCCCGAAGTATGCAGGATAAAAAATAACAAGCCGGACATCTACCGTCCCGATTTACTGGAAAAAAAATTACGTACCACCCGTGAAATTGTGAACTATATCTGGATGAGCAGGAAAACAAAAAAGGATAAAAAACAATAAAAGAAGCTGGTTGCCACTTTTAAGCCATCGTCAACCACCAGCGGAAACCTTTGAGCATGATTATTCATTATTAACCCCATCAACGATGGGGTTAATTTTTTACGGTGGTAAACTAAGTTTGCTGAGGCCCTTCATTTTTTTCTGCCGCTGTCGTAGCATGGTCAGGATGCCAGACACTGGTAAAATCACCAAGTACTGCCAGGTTATTTTGATACACCAGCTGCTGAAGGTTTAAATTGTCAATATCCTGCTGCATTACTTTCCGGTAGATAGGGTAAAGTGTGCCGCCTTTGGTGCCGGCCGGCTTATCCGCTTCATACTGGTATTGCGGGTCTACAAGGGTTCCTCTTGGATACATAATGCCGGGGGTACCTTTCCCTCTCAGATCAAGATCGTCAGGGTGATCGAGGCCGATCGTATGGCCGTATTCATGTGCGGCGGTAGTGGATCCTTTATACAGGTTCTCCAGTTTTAAATAGCCGCTGTTGCAGCCAATACCATCTACAAAGGAAATATTGCCGTAAGCAAATTCTTCAATGCGGAAATAATTATTCCGGGGATCAAGGTTTGAATAAATATCAATATCAGTAATGGCTGGCTGAAAAGAAGCCGTAATGAAGAACCTCACAGTGCGTGTTATTCTATCCAGACTTATACCTGCCATTGGTTCATTCCACAATGTTTCTATTTCATCCCGTATCAATTCTGTTAATGCAGTATTAGCCGCATTTCCATAAGTAATCAGGTGCGAATAAATCCCTATTTGCTGATTATCTATTTGAACTGATCCCACGCTTTGTTCGGGCTATTTAAAATATTCCCTAAAGGCTTCAGATAATCGGGCAAATTCTTTTTTCACCTGGTTCATGCCAATAAGCCCGCCAGACATGCCGGATGAATCCTTATGCAACATTACCGAGAAGAGTTCACCATCCTGTTTAACTATAACCGACTGTTTATGGTATTTTACAAAAGCGCCAAATAACAAACGCAGTACCCTGTTCCCTTTGGTGAAGGTATAGGTATCGACGGCTTTTTCTTTTGCAGTATATCCTTCGGAGGTAAAGAATAAATTGATCTTGTTTTCCAGTTCCTCTTTTGTGCAGCCGGTCATATTATAAATAACCCGGTCTTTGGCGAAGTCGACAACTGTTGCTTGCATGGTGTGTTGTTTTTGGTTTTATTGGTCTGACCGTCCCGGTCTGACCAATGTAAATGTAGGAAAAATACACCATGCATGATGGTTGACCTTTTAAATTTGGCAGACCATATCGGTCAGCTAAGTTTGAGTTGCGGAATAATCTTTTCATCTACCAATGCATTTGATTTTTCAATAAAATTAGATGGATTGTAATTACAATGAATCCTTGCAAGTTCTTTCAGGCACAGCGTTCCATCACGTAAACCTGCATAGTCCCTGAAGGATGAAAACTCCCAATCTTCCATTTTATTAACCAATTTAGCCACCATTGGATTTTGATGGATATAATGAAAACAATTTACATAATAGTCCTGTATCAGGTATTCGCTGTCAGGTTTGATTTCTATGGCAGACAGGCATTTTGATTTTGTTTTTTGCCTGAATACTGAGCCCGTTTGCTGGTATTGATTATTGAAAATTCTTGCATATCCACTTAAGAGCTTTCTGATACTGTTTGTCACCGGATCAATAAAAATTCCTCCTTGTTTTATCAAAGTAGTACATCTCTCATCGGTATGTATCATGAAATGAAAATGATTTGGCATCAGGCTCCAGGCCATTGTTGAACAATAATTGGGAAACAGCCTTCTGTAAAGCGTAAGAAAAGTCAAATAATCTTTACGGGTATTAAAAACCTTTTGCCTGTTATTGCCCTGATTATAGACATGATAAATGTTGTTGGGTACTAAAAGCATATAGTCGTAAAATTAAGTCCGACGGCCTCCGTCTGACCAGATTTTACGGAGATCGAAGGGGGGTTAAAAAAATTGGAAGTGGTTTGAATAGAGTCCGACGGTCTCCGTCCGACTCTGGGACGGGTCAGACGGAGGCCGTCAGACCCTGTTAAAAGGAAGTGGTTTGAATAGAGTCCGACGGTCTCCGTCCGACTCTGGGACGGGTCAGACGGGGACCGTCAGACCCTGTTAAAAGGAAGTGGTTTGAATAGAGTCCGACGGTCTCCGTCCGACTCTGGGACGGGTCAGACGGAGGCCGTCAGA
>JANOEQ010000107.1:0-134914 GCA_031441485.1 Chitinophagaceae bacterium | reverse complement strand
TATAAAATGGTTCGCTATAAACAGGAATTTAAACCCCTCGATGCTGACGAGTACCGCAAAAAATATAAAGACGCAAAAATTGCCTACCTGGAGAAACAACTACTCAAACTGAAGGCTGCTGCGTAATTGTTATATAGTAGGGGATAGTAAATATAGAAATACACACATAGATTAGTTTGCCCATATTGTTCAGTTTGCCTGCTTTCAATTGGCGGGTATTATCATCCACGCTGCAAAAGACAGGGAATAAATTCTTTGGTATTCTTTGGCAGCTTCAGGTCAGAATTTTGGCAAGCTGATTCTTGTTTTTATTTTTTCATCAAGTACTCCTCTCCTTTACGAAGCAGTTCTTTAAAATGCCGGTCAACCTGTTTTTTATCATATTCCTCATCATAGAATATTTCGGTGGCATCATTATTTGTGCGGGTAATTTTTGCATCTAATGGGTAAGGGCCGGCTATACCCAGGTAAGTTTGCTTCTCTTTGTCCTCATCATTACTAAAAACAACTTTAAATAAAAACATTCTTTTCTTTTCTCCATCAAACAATACTTCCCGTTCACCAATAAACTCTATAGAAGAAGGCGAATAATCTTCGTCTCCGTAACTATACAGTTCTGCTTCGGCAAAATACCGTTGGGTGTGGTATTTTGAGGTGAAGTAAGACTCCTTACCCACCCGCTTTAATTCGTCATAGAAATCAATCCTGAACTCATTGCTTGCCGCCAGTTTCTCAATCTCTTTGGTGCCGACAGGTTCATTATTCCGCAGCAAAGAGATAATTGCGGCTTGTTTTAAATATAAATCTTTACCGGCCACAAACTGCTGCAGCAGTTTGCTGGATGCGGGACTGTTCTGGTATCCTAATAAATTTACTATACTTTGATATGGAAATAGCCACACCTCTTCTTCATTAATTTCAGTTCCATGCAATAAAGTATCCGCGATAAAATTAAGCTCTTTTTCATAAGGCCGTATAACCTCACTACTGAGCATATTACTATCCAGCAGTTCTGAAGTATAATCACACACATCCTGCCAAAAATCCTGATTTTTCAGCAATGTCAGGATCTCTGGGTATAATGTCCTGGTTAATTCAAGTGAATCATCCACCTGGTAACCTATCGAATTACGGACCTTGAGTTTCTCCGGAGTTTTATTGACAAGCAGGTTTTTAAGTACACTGTACGAATAGGCTGTTTTATAATTGGCCAGTACATTTAGTAATACCGCTTTCCCGTCATCATTTCCGGTTTGGGCTTTGTCATAATTCCGGTTAATAAACTCAACAGTGCTGCTGTCCGAAAGACCGTCAAATACATTAATTAATTTGCTGGCTACTGATCCGTAGAGCAGTGTATCATCAGGATAGCGAAAGAGCAATGCCTGGTGTAGTAAGGGTAATTCTTTTTGAGTGAATGAAGCGTCTTCTAAATACATTTTAGCCTCTTCAAATAATGCAGAATCTTTTTGCTGTAAACCCTCCAGCAGATATTTTGCCTTGTTGTTAAAAACTGTTGTGGGCAATTTATCATTTGCAACCCTGAACTGTTCAAAGAAATCGGTATGCGTTGCATTGCTGATATATTGCGAAGGCACATACGTTACCAAGGTATATAAGGTATCGCCGTGAAGCAGTAACCTTACTTTTTTGAGATTATTGCTTCCGGTCATTTGTACCACCTGTTCCACCCCTTTAAGATTACCATTCTGCACATTTTTATAGCTCAGTACAGAATCAGTATAGCTGCTGTACGAAGTTGCTTTCTTTTTAAAAAAAATACTGTCATTTTCTGCCCAGTAAAATTTTGAAATAAAATCTTTCAATACTTCATAAGAAATTGCTTCATAGGGATTGTAGCAGGTATAGCGGGTTCTTGTACTGTCTATGTCCTCCCCTGATTTTACCAGGTCGAATTTCGCCGGTGCCTTAGTTCTAAAAGTTTGGTCTTCCGAAGTGTACAGCCCGCCTTCAGCCTTCTTGTATTCCAGAAATCTGAATGAATCAAAAAAAGTTTCGGGCCCTGTCTCCTCTTTCTTGGAAATATTGCCAAGGGCCATCATAGAATATATTCTGTTTCCCCTGATTATGCTTTTAGTCTTATAAAACAGGGATTCCTTTTCTGTCAGGGCATCCAGCCGAAATGCCGGAAACCCATTAAACATTGTATTATCCTCTTTGAGCTTTTGTATATTATCTTTCACAAGGTTTTGGCTGAATGAACTGAAGTACAAAGAATCGCCATCCAAATAACGACCCGGTTCTATATCCCTTACCTGCATGATATAATATAATCCGGCTGCCATGTCCGTATAATCATAGGCTGTAAAATTCCATCCGGAATTTTCTGACTGCTTTTCAAATAGCTTGTTTTTTTTGGGCTTACCAGGCATCAATACAGAAAAAGCTTTTTCAGGTAATTCAAAGACCGCCCAGTCTTTTGGCTGACTGCTTACCGGTCTGTTGCCTACTTTAAATGAATTAAAATACTTATTGGCATCCACAGTAATTATAGCAGCTTTTTTCTCATTCCCCAATAACAGGAAAAAAGCAGTATTACTATTACTTAGTACCTGTACCCTGAAATAAACGTCCCTGCCATTTATAATCCCCTCCACTCCTTTCAATCCATCCCGGTCCACTTTTTTTACACTTTCCACTTTACCGGAACCTCCCATAGAATTGGCCATTATTTTCAATACTTCTTCCTGCTTATTTTCCTCAAACTGAGAAATAGTATGGCCTGTCATGTAATAGGTCATAGTAGTCATGTCCACCAGCACCTTCATTTTTACCAGGTCGCCAAAAATATTATACTCTCCGGGCAATCCGGGCATATCTATTGTATAAAGACTGTCTGCTTGCCCTACCTGGTACCACGACAATACCGGAAGATCACGGGCATATTTTTCAGCAGCTATAGTATTGTTTGAAAGTACCGGTGTTACAGTATACCCTTTTCCCCGCAGCAGTTTTATTAACCCTGAATCACCGGGAAGGTGTGCAGCTCCCACTGCATAAAACATACTTCTGAAATGACTGAGACTGTCAATACTATTCAGCATTTTTACATTCCGGTTATTGAAAATAACTGTTGTTTTTTTAGGGTTGCTATTACGCAGCGCATATTCTTCAATACGATTTAGGTCCTGGGCCAGATAGATTCTGATCATCGTATCCAGTGCAAACGTCATCTTTTCCCCGGGTTGTTTCATATCTTCCTCATCCAGGTCTTTACCCAGTTCATCCTTCAGGTTCAGCTGGTCTTTTACTTCTTCCACTGCACCCAGCCATTTTCCCTGTTTCATTGCCATTCCATAGAGGTAGGCATCAAGTATAGTAGGCATTTCGCCATATACCAAAAGCCTTTTGATCCGTTCATTACGTATCTTCCTGAAATATTTTTTAAAATATTTGCTGCTCTTTAATTCTGAAGGAGGTGATGGTGTAAATACTGTCGAGTCCGGGACCGGGATTTTAAGTTCTTCCTTACTATTCACTTTTTCGTCATCCTCATTAAGTTCTCTTTCCTCAATTTGGGCAAACGACCTGTTTAGTAATGAATCCATATACTCGTTAAAATCAACTTCGATTGCAAAACCTTCCGCCCTTTCAAAATGATAGTAAAAAGAATCACCCAGGTTAAACAACCGCTTATCCTGCAGGTGCATCGTACCGAATAAAAAGGATGGCTTTTTTAAATCGCTTCTCTCAATTTTCCAAAGTAAAGTTTTAGCCCAGTTTTCCTTTTGAGAAATTCCCGAAATAGATATTGCGGAAAGGAACAGTATGAATAGTGTGGTGCGGAAAGTTTTCATATTACCCGTATTAATTTGAAAGCAAAATAAGTAAAAGCGGCTATATTCTCCACCGTGGTGTACTGTTATTCGGGTGCATTTCAAATTTTCGCATTTGGCCCCGGCCCAAAGGGAGTTAGTTTTTTTTGTTTTACAACTTTTCAATACATTGTTTGCAAACCCTGAAAGATTGAGGATGCGGAAATTTGAATTGCACCCTGTTATTCTATTAATGAAAAAATTAAGGGATTTTAATTTACCTTACTGGATAAAATATTTCTATGTATTCACATTATATTTTGGCGCTCGACCAGGGTACTACCAGCAGCCGTAGCATGGTGTTTGATAAACAGGGCAACATCATTAGCGCAGCCCAAAAAGAATTTAAACAGATTTTTCCAAAACCCGGCTGGGTGGAGCATGATGCCAATGAAATATGGAGTACCCAATTTGGTACCATGGCCGAGGCAGTGGCCCGGGCCCATATCAATATGAAACAAATTGCTGCTATAGGCATAACCAACCAGCGGGAAACAACCGTGGTATGGGACCGCAGCACCGGGCACCCGATTTATAATGCCATTGTGTGGCAGGACCGCCGAACGGCGGCGTATTGTGATGAATTGCGGGTAGAGACAGGGCATGCCCTGTCTCTACCCGCAATGATACAGGAAAAATCGGGATTGATAATCGACGCCTATTTCTCTGCCACCAAATTAAAATGGATATTAGACAATGTACCCGGTGCCCGCCAAAAAGCAGCAAACGGGGAACTGGCATTCGGCACCATTGACAGCTGGCTTATCTGGAAACTCACCAATGGAGAAGTGCATGTAACAGATGTATCCAATGCATCCCGCACTATGCTGTTCAATATTCATACACTGCAATGGGACGAAGAGTTACTAAAACTCTTTGATATTCCTGCATCTGTATTACCGGAAGTAAAACCCAGTTGTAAGATTTATGGAGTAACCGGTAATATTATTCCAGATTCAAGGATTCCTATTGCAGGTATAGCCGGTGATCAGCAGGCAGCACTGTTCGGACAACTTTGCACTCAACCGGGTATGGTGAAGAACACCTACGGCACCGGTTGTTTTATGCTGATGAATACAGGAGAAAAAGCTATTACATCCAATAATAATTTACTGACCACCATTGCCTGGCAGATAGATGGCAAAACGGAATATGCACTGGAAGGAAGTGTGTTCATAGCGGGTGCCGTGGTGCAATGGTTAAGGGATGAATTGAAGATCATCCGCACATCCTCAGAAGTGGAAGCATTGGCCGGACAGGTGCAGGATACCGGTGGTGTGTATATAGTACCGGCCTTTGCAGGATTGGGCGCCCCTCACTGGAACCAATATGCGAGAGGAACTATTTTTGGATTAACAAGGGGAAGCAGCAATGCACATATAGCCAGGGCTGCTCTAGACAGTATAGCTTATCAAACCTATGATGTACTGAAAGCGATGGAAGCCGATTCGGGCATTCATATAAAAGAATTGCGGGTGGATGGCGGGGCCACTGTCAATAATCAGCTGATGCAATTCCAGAGTAATATTTTAAATACTAAAGTAATACGGCCCAGGGTAACAGAAACAACAGCGCTTGGTGCCGCCTACCTGGCAGGGTTAGCTGTGGGTTACTGGAAAAATGTAGAAGATATTCAGCAGCAATGGCAGGCAGATAAAGAATTTTTACCGTTGATGAATGATGAAAGAAGAAAAGAATTAATTGATGGATGGCAGCGGGCAGTGAAAGCATCTATTGCCTGGGCATCCAGCAATTATTAATTAATAGTTATTAATTAATAATTAATAATTTCCTCCGTATGAACCGTTCCTGCTTTATAAACAAGCTTACTACTTCGGAAGAATTTGATATCTGCATCATTGGTGGCGGTGCCACCGGATTGGGTACTGCATTGGATGCGGCTGCAAGAGGATTAAAGACCATATTGTTTGAGCAATATGATTTTGCCAAGGGCACTTCTTCCCGAAGTACCAAACTGGTGCATGGCGGTGTACGTTATCTGCAGCAGGGTAATATCAAATTGGTAATGGAAGCGTTGAAAGAAAGGGGCTTGTTATTAAAAAATGCACCTCACCTGGTACGCAATCAAAAATTTGTAGTCCCCAATTATAAATGGTGGGAGAAGCCTTTTTATGGTATCGGCCTGAAAATCTATGATAAGATGGCCGGTAAATTAGGATTAGGCCCTTCGGAATTTTTATCCAGGGAAGAAATACTGCTACTGGCCCCCACCCTTGATCCCGAAGACCTGAAAGGTGGTGTGCTGTATCATGACGGACAATTTGATGATGCCCGCTTAGCCATCAGCATTGCACAAACAGCTGCACAACAAGGAGCTGCTTTATTGAATTATTTTCCAGTAAATGCGCTGCTGAAAATAAATAATAAAGTATGTGGTGTATGGGTAAAAGATGCGCTGACTGGAAAAGACTATGAAGTAAAGAGCCGGATCGTCATCAATGCCACCGGGGTATTTACCGATAGCATTATGAAAATGGATGATCCAAAGCATGAAAGCATTATCAGTCCCAGCCAGGGAATCCATTTAGTAGTTGATGCTTCCTTTTTGCCGGGCGATACTGCCATCATGATCCCACGTACAGATGATGGCCGTGTGTTATTTGCCGTTCCCTGGCATGATATGATAGTATTGGGCACTACAGATACGCCAGTGGATACAATCGAAGCAGAACCAATCCCACTGCCCCAAGAAATTGATTTTATACTCACCCATATTGGCCGTTATCTCACCAAAGACCCGCAACGGGCAGATGTAAAAAGTATGTTTGCCGGGTTACGGCCATTGGTGAAAGCCAAAAGCAAAAAGACAGCTGCTTTGTCAAGAGATCATTTAATTGATACGAGTGATTCAGGTTTGATCACCATTACCGGCGGCAAGTGGACCACCTATAGAAAAATGGCAGAAGATGTGGTCTCCTTTGCGCTGGCACAGGCTGGCATGCCCCAAAGAAACTGTATCACAGAAGAATTATTATTAGATGGCCATGATAAAGTAAAACCACCAGCCGCTATCACCACTTTATCAGAAGAAGAATTGAATGCATTGATAAAAAAATCAGTGGAAGAAGAAATGTGTGTGACAGTGGAAGATTTTTTATCCCGCCGCACCAGGCAGTTGCTGCTGGATGCCCGGGCCGCAATTAAACTAGCCCCGCTTGCAGCGCAATTGATGAGCAAACAGATGGGGCAAAATGAAATTTGGATAAAAGAACAAATTGATAACTTTAATCTCATCGCTGTTAATTATCTTCCGCATTAAAACAATCAATATGGAACTGCTTACTTCTGAATTTTCTTTCTGGCATCACTTTTTTCCCGAATTTACCGGCACGGCACTGCTCATCATCCTGGGTAATGGGGTTGTGGCCAATGTCGTACTCAATAAAACAAAAGGACAAAACAGCGGATGGATAGTAATAACACTTGGCTGGGCTATGGCGGTATTCCTCGGCGTGTATGCATCATTACATTTTGGTGGCAGCGGTCATCTGAATCCGGCTGTTACACTGGCGATAGCAGGTTTTGGGAAATTCGATTCCAACTTACTACTGCCGTACATCACGGGCCAGTTTGCCGGTGCTATTACCGGTGCCACGCTTGTATGGCTTGCCTATAAACAACATTTTGCTGCAACAGAAGATAAGGACCTGAAGCTCGCAGTATTTTGCAATGCCCCGGCCATTCGCAATACCGGGCATAATCTTATGACAGAGATCATCGGCACTTTTGTATTGGTGTTTGGCGCCTTATCCATATCCCCTGCTGCTTCCGCCATGGGATCATTAGATGCATTACCAGTTGCTTTATTGGTGCTAGGCATTGGTCTTTCCTTAGGCGGGCCTACTGGTTATGCCATTAATCCCGCCCGTGATTTAGGCCCCCGCATTGCGCATTTTATTTTACCCGTTGCCGGAAAAAGGGACAGTGACTGGGGATATAGCTGGATACCGGTGGCCGGGCCAGTGGCGGGGGCATTGCTGGGAGCGTGGGTGTATTCGTTGTTGTAAATTTATAGGGCGGGGTTTTCTGCTGATAAAAGGACGAAAGTTAAGCCGGAGTCTTGTAAATTTTTGGTTATCCCACAAAATTTTTTCGGCGTACTACTATCAGTTGACAGTTCCTAAACATAAATACGTACTGCTCAACACATGGGGATATTTTATAATAATTATTCCTAAAAAAACTATCTTTACTGAGTATAAAAAGTTTAGGTGGAAATTAATATCGATAGCTAAATATGGATTACATAGAAATTACTGGTTACAAATCAATAAAATCCGCAAGGATTGACTTTAAACCGATAAACATTCTTATCGGTGCGAACGGAAGTGGAAAGAGCAATTTTCTTTCTTTTTTTGAATTCCTAAATCGGTTATATGATCAAAAACTTACAGAGTATGTTGCCTTATCCGGTGGCGAAGAAAAGATGTTGCACAAGGGAAGCAAAATAACTAACAGCATCTACTCAAAAATTAAACATGGTTTAAATGGGTACTCATTTGAAATTAAAAAAGGAGAAGGCATGTTTATTTTCACATCCGAGGGTTTATGGTATGATAATAATCCTTATTACAAAAACCCAATAGATATTTCTAATTATCAAAACGAAGCAAAGATTAAATCCTATACTTTACCAAGAGCCGGTTATATCAGAAAGTATTTAAACTCATTTAAGAAATATCATTTTCATGATACTGGCAAAAATTCTCCCTTTACTCAACCAAGCCATATTCAAAATGATATTTATTATTTGTATGAGAAAGGAAATAATCTTGCTGCATTCCTTTTTGGAATTCAACAAACTAACAAAATAGTTTATACCAGAATTCTTAAAACAATACAATCCATTGCCCCATATTTTTCTGATTTCTACTTTCAACCTAACAATGAAAACTACATTCGCATACAGTGGAATGACAAATACAGCGATATTATTTATGGGGTTAATGATTTATCTGACGGCACAATCAGGTTTATTGCATTAACAACTCTATTTATGCAGCCTAATTTACCAGCAACTATAATTATTGATGAGCCGGAATTAGGATTGCATCCATCCGCAATTTCAAAGTTGGCGGGCATGATCAAATCTGTTTCCACAAAAGGATGCCAGGTAATTGTTGCCACTCAGTCAACTGACCTGATAAGCCATTTCAATCCAGAAGATATAATTACAGTTGACCAAATAAATGGTGAAAGTGTTTTTAAACGTTTAGATAGTGAAACACTAGTTCAATGGCTGGAAGATTATACTATTGATGATCTTTGGAAAAGAAATATTATCACAACCGGACAACCTAATTATTAAAATGAAGAGAGTAATTATTATTTGTGAAGGAGATACCGAAAAAGAATTTTGCACTAAACTTCTAAGCCCTTATTTCGCTTCAAA
The DNA here is from genome assembly GCA_031441485.1 of Chitinophagaceae bacterium. Classification (GTDB taxonomy): domain Bacteria; phylum Bacteroidota; class Bacteroidia; order Chitinophagales; family Chitinophagaceae; genus JJ008. The sequence continues at coordinate 125,665 of JANOEQ010000107.1, read as the reverse complement.
AAGCATTTTTCTTCAATCGCCGTTAATAAAAAAAACAATGGGGGGAATTGTAAAATGGAGCGAATTAAGAAAGCAAATTTTTCTACACCTAAAAAATGATAAAACAGCATTCGTAACAACCTTTATTGATTACTATGGCTTGTATGCAAAGTATCAGTTTCCCGGATGGGATGATGCAATGAAAATTACTGACAAAAACTCAAGAATGGATTTTTTAGAACAATCCATGGCCGAAAGCATAGATGACGATCTGAGAAACAGATACTTGCCTTATATCCAGCTTCACGAATTTGAAGGACTTCTGTTTAACGACATTAACGTTTTCTACGAACAAATTCCAGCTAACGAATTAATTGGCAAAGAAGAACTTAAAAGAACATTTAAAGACTTTGAAAACCCTGAAATGATAAACGACACCAGGGAGACATCTCCTTCTCAAAGGCTGATGCGAATTGTAAGCGGATACAACAAAATCGTTTATGGAAATATTTTAGCCGACGCAATAGGCTTGGAAAATATTCGTAAAAAGAGCACTCGTTTTAATAAGTGGTTGCAAAAAATTGAAAGACTATAATTACCACACATTAAAGGCCAACTCACAATCAAAAATGGACCAGCATCGACAAAAAATTTGCAGCCAGCAAAAAAGCTTCCTGTAACAAATTCTCCCCCGGATGGAAAAAAAGGGATAACTGATGATGGACTTCCTGAAGCCAATGGAAGAAGAAATTATAAGTTCACTTCATTAAGGGGTAGCACCCTTTATGAGGCATATCGTTCTCAGTACAGTCCGGCAACTACTTGCCGACTATTCCTATTTATCACACATATTCCTGATCACTTCACAAGCCTTCTCAATCTGCCTGTCACCAATCAGCAGAGGTGGTGATATGCGCAAACAATTGCCGGCAAATAAAAACCAGTCCGTCAATACCCCGGCAGCTATGCAGGCATCAATTACTTTTTTATTAGTTTCAAAGGAATCAAATTCTACCGCCATCCACAAACCAAATGAGCGGACTGCTTTTATTTTGGGATGCACCAGCAATGAACGGAATAGTTGTTCTTTGGCTGTTACCGTGGAGAACAGAACTCCGTTCCGTTCATCATCAGACGGAACAGAGTTCCGTCTTCCCAGCAACGCCTTCATAGCTGCCATACCCGCTGCGCAACAAACAGGGTGGCCGCCAAATGTAGTAATATGGCCCAGCACGGGGTTATTTGTAAAGGCATCCATCAATTGCCTGTCAGCAATAAATGCACCCAATGGCATACCACCGCCCAACGCTTTGCCCAATAATAATATGTCCGGTATAATATTAAAATGTTCAAACCCCCAGAGTTTTCCGGTACGGCCAAAGCCTGCCTGTATCTCATCCAGTATCAGTAAAGCGCCTGTATCAGTACATTTTTTCCGCAGGGCCAGCATCCATTCAGCAGCGGGAACGATGATACCCGCTTCTGCCTGCACCGTTTCTGCAATCACACAGGCTGTTTGTTCAGTTATCTCGGTTAATGATTCAAATGAGTTGTAATCCAGGTGCAGCACATCCGGCAGCAATGGGCGGTAGGCATTTCGCCAGTACTCATCTCCCATTACACTTAAGGCACCCTGTGTACTTCCATGATAGGATTTATTAAACCCCGCGATCTGTGTACGGCCTGTTACCCGTTTGGCCAGCTTCATAGCCCCTTCCACAGCTTCTGCACCGGAATTGGTAAAGTATACTGAATTGAGTGATGCCGGTAAATGTTCTGTGAGTAATTGTGCATACTGTACCTGGGGCGCTTCTATAAATTCTCCATACACCATTATATGCAGGTAGGCATCTAATTGTTTTTGTATGGCTGCTATCACATCGGGGTGCCGATGGCCCACATTGGCCACACTAATACCGCCGATAAGATCAATATATTCTTTCCCCGCCGCATCATAGAGGGTGCAGCAATCTGCTTTTACAATCTCCAGGGCCAGCGGGGCAGCAGAAGTTTGGGCAATATGGCGGAGAAAAAATTCCCGTTGGTTCATAAAAAAGAAGGCCGTTGACTGTTTGCAGGTGACCGTTGCAAAGGACGCAAATACATTTGAAAATCAGCGGTACAAACGAAAATAAATTATCTACTTTGCAGGAGAATTTTGGGTAGTGTCTCAGTTTGAAAATTGGTTGCCTCTAAAATGCGCTTGAACCACAACTTGTCCCGCCTAATGCGTGGATAGAAAAGCATATCTGTGTATTTCTATCTGTTCTATGACATACGTGGTTCATTTTTTTTCAAACTGAGACACTACCGAATTTTGCCACTGAGACACTGAGGCGTCAAAGTTTTGCTGAGCAGTGAACGGGAAGTACAAGAGTGCGACGCAACAGCCGATCCCATGAAAAACTGAAGCTGGTCTCATAATTTTTTAATGATTAATTAATTTACATGCCCTTAATACTCCCCGTAGAAGATAAATTTCCGCAATTTGGCGGCAACTGTTTTATTGCCCCCAATGCCACCATCGTGGGTGATGTAATTACCGGTGATGATTGCAGCTTCTGGTTCAATACCGTAGTGCGGGGCGATGTAAATTTTATAAAAATGGGCCATAAGGTAAATGTGCAGGATGGTGCCTGCATTCATTGTACATTTCAGAAATACGGAACAACCATCGGCAATAATGTTTCGATTGGACATCATGCCATCGTGCATGGTTGTACCCTGCATGATAATGTGCTGATAGGAATGGGCGCCATTGTAATGGACAATGCGGTGGTACACAGCAATACCATTATTGCTGCCGGGGCCGTAGTGCTGGAAAATACCATTTGTGAAGCCGGGAGTATATATGCCGGCGTGCCTGCCAAAAAAGTAAAGGATATTCCGGAAGACATGATCCACGGAGAAATAAACCGGATAGCCAATAACTACGTGCGGTATGCGGATTGGTTTAGGGAGCCCCTCTAAAATCTCCCCTAGGGGGAGACTTCCGAAAACCCTGAATATACGAATTGACTTTTGACCATTCACAATTCACTTCCTCGTAGTTTCCCTATAGCAAAAGCAATTATTTATATGTAAATTCGTTATTAACATAACCTGTATACAATGAAAAACCTTCGAATTTTTACAATCACCCTGAGCATCATGGTGTTGCTCTCCTCTTGCGGTATGCTAAACAGCATATTTAAACGGAAAAGCGGCTGTCCCAGCAATGGGAAAAATGTGGGTGCCGAAAAACTGTTAAGCGGTGATCCTAAAGCTGTAAAAGATGCAAAAAAAGCAAAAAAATTCAGAAGTTAATTTTGTTGGTGTGCAGCTAAATCACAGACAGATTAGTCTATGAGAGTAATTAAACACCTTTACCATGAGCCTTACCCTACGAACCAGCCTGGGCTGCACAGAAGCCATCATCTCTGACGATGGGGGTCTGAAACAATTTTACAGAGTGGCAAACGTCCTCAGCCAGGATTTCAATGTCAATTTTTCTAACAAAGAAGATGATTTCGATACCATTGATTGGGACTTCCGTTTTAAAGGTCATAACCTGACCCTTCACTACAGCATCTACAATGGCATTTCCCTTTTCCCCACCAAGACACGCGACGCTTTGAATAAAGATAACAAAGCAGTGGTGGAACTGGCCGGTGCATTGGAAGGAAGGTTGTTTGATGAGGGACAACGGAATATTGCGTAATAAAATGTTGGCTCGGCTTTGGTACTACTATCAGCTTCGTTGTGATCTTTAATCTGTTCAATTTTTTTCTTTCAGTGAAAGAGAAAAATTGAATCACTCTTGTACTTCCTGTTCACTACTCACTAATATTGAACCCCTTCAGGGTTCTGAAAATCAACCTTCCATTTTTCTATACGTGTTTGACCCCTTCGGGGTCGGTTATTCAGGCACCTTAAAATGCTATACCCGGAAATGTGATATTATGACCTAAGTCACCCCTTTCCTGGAACAGGTGGCATCAATACCCTTTCTCCTCAATGCTCTCCATTATACTCAGGTAACTTACATACCTGTCTTCATGTATCTCGCCATTATTTACTGCTTCTTTAATAGCACAATCCGGCTCATTATAATGCAGGCAATTATTGAATTGACAATTATTTAATCTGTTCCTCATCTCCGGAAAATAATGTGATACTTCCTGCTTCTCAATATCCACCAATCCAAACTCCCGCATACCCGGTGTGTCAATGATCCTTCCTCCCTGCGGCAGGTCATACATTTCGGCGAATGTGGTAGTGTGCTGTCCCTTACCACTCCAGCCGCTTACATCCTGCGTCTTTAATTTTATTTCAGGAAAAATGGCATTCAGCAAGGAAGATTTTCCAACGCCACTATGGCCGCTGATAAGCGTTGTTTTATTAGCCAGTAATTGCATCACTTCTTCTATCCCTTCATTGAGGGTGGCGCTGATCAGCAATACTTTGTACCCCGCCTTTTCATACATTGCTTTCCACTGTTCATATTTTTCCAGTTCTTTGCTCTTATACAAATCGCTTTTATTAAATACGATCAATGCAGGCACATGATACATCTCTGATGCCACCAGGAAACGGTCGATAAATCCCTGGGAAGTTTTAGGCTCTTTCAACGTAGCCACCAACAGCGACTGATCAAGATTGGAAGCCACAATATGATGCTGGTATTTATGCCGCGGCGATTGCCGGTTAATATAATTATGCCGGTCGTGTATCTTGTCGATAATAGCAGTATTGCTTTCTTCCACTTCTATTTCCATTTCAATACTGTCGCCCACCGCCACCGGGTTGGTGCTGGTAATATTATCCAGTTTCATCACCCCCTTCATCCGGGCATTCCAGAATTTACCGGCCTCATCTTTTACAATGTACCAACTGCCGGTAGATTTATATACAGTTCCTCTCATATGCTACGAATTTCACTAATTACCCGAATAAAGCCGCACAATATCAGGGAAACTTTCTAAACAGGGTAAACTTTAGCAATGCTTCTAAAAAAATAAATGCAAGAGCAGCGAGCATAAAAGGAGTAAAGCGTTCCTCCGTTCTGGTAAAAGAAGTAATATCGATCTTCGATTTTTCCAGTTGGTCTATCTGGCTGTAAATGTTTTTTAATCCGTTCTTATCCCTTGCCCTGAAATATTTACCTCCTGTTTCCGAGGCAATTTTATTGAGCAATTCTTCGTCCAGAAAATCTGCAAAAGGATTTTTACCTCCCTTTCGTATACCCGCCGCATTGGATGTGGCTGCATCGGGTGCTGCACTCATACCAATGGTATATACTTTTACTTTTTTCGACTTGGCGATTTCAAGGGCTGTCAACGGATCAATCAATCTTGTTTCGGGCGGATCTTCCTTTCCATCTGTCAGCAGAATGATCACTTTACTTTTTCCCTCGCTTTTCGATAATCGGTCCACCGCTGTGGCCAGCCCTTCTCCAATCACCGTTCCATCTGCCAGGTATTTGCGGCTTTCCAGCGATTGTATCTGTGTTATCAATGTATTTCGGTCAGTGGTAACGGGACATTGGGTAAAACTTTCACCCGAAAAAATAACCAGCCCGATCCTGTCTACCGGCCGGCTTCTTACAAATTCTTCTGCCACTTCCTTAGCCACTTCCATCCGCGATGGTAAAATATCCACAGACCCCATGCTACCGCTTACATCCATGCACAGTACAATATCAATACCCTCCCCTTCGGTACGTTGCTCATCATTTCTTTTTTGCGGACGGGCCAGTGCTACTATCACACAAATAATAGCCAGCAAGCGCAGGATAAATGGCAGATGGCGCATCCTGTTTTTCCAGGAAGAAGCTGTAAATGCATGTGCGGTGGATACAGTAATGGTTGCCTGGTCCCTGTCATGTTTTTTTATATACCACCAGGCGAGCAGGGGCAATACTGCAAACAACCCGAAGCAAAGCGGGTAAGCAAAATGCATATATTTTATCCAGTCGTATAACATTAGTTAAACCTCTCTCCAACTCCCTCCCAGGGAGGGAGAATTGGTCTCCGATTTTTCAATAGTCATTATAGCATTTTTTATTTCCCGGAAACAGTTTTTATCTTCTTCGCCTCCGGGAATATATTTTGCAAATTTTACAAAATCACTCATACGTAATGATTGAGACAAGGTAGAAAACTGCTGCTTATCCATACTCAGGCTCTTTAATTGTGCCACCATATCATCTGTTGTTTTCTGCAAAGAAAGAATTCCTTTTTTCTGAAAAATATATACCCTGAAAATATTTGTAAGCCTTGAATAGTATTCCTTTGTTTCCGGGTTTTGTTGTTGCAATAACTGTAATTGCACCATCGCATCCTGGTAAGGATGTACTGTTTGCTTTACTGCAGGAGCAACAACAGACTGCGGTTTTTTTCTTCGTATCAGCCATACCAGCAGGGCCAGCAGTAGAACCGCTCCGGCTGCATACCACCACCATTCAAATTTTTTCTTTGTTACTGTTACATCCAGTATATCTTTTATACCATGATAATCCTGGTTGAGATCAAAGGCAGAAAAAACCACATCCACCGGAATGGTGTCTGACTGTACACCCGGTGATAACACAAATGCCGGTATAACCCAATGGCCTGAATCAAAACTCGTAATTTTATAAACCCCTTTTATAGTTCTGCCAGTTGCAGAACTGGCCGAATCGATAACAGGCTTATCAAGCAGTTCAAAATGTTCCAGTGAATCAATATTGGAAAAAGAAAAAACAGACTCCGGTAAAAGCCTGGCTTCAATAGTTAACAGCAGCGGTTCTCCGATCAGTATTTTATTCTTATCGGCAGTTACTTTAATAGCATTATTCTTCTGTGCAGAAATTGATTGCACAAAAAACAGGAAGACCGGGATAAGTATTGTTTTAAAAAAATTCATTAGGCTTATCTGTTACGGCTGAGAAAAAAGCGCTGCAGCACCCGTACATAGTCATCCCCGGTTTTTACATGCAGCAGGTCGCAGCCTGCTTTTTTAAAAGTTTGCGTGCTGTACTCTGTTACCCGGAAAAATTCTTGTTCATAGCTGTAACGAACGAACGAATTACTGCTGTCTACCCATTTTGTCTGGCCTGTTTCCGCATCCTGCACCTGTAGCAACCCCGCATCCGGCAATTGTATATCCATGGTATCATAGAGTTTAATACCGATCACATCATGTTTCTTACCGGCAATGCGCAGGGCATCTTCATAATTGGCATCAATAAAATCGCTGAGGATAAAGGCAATACTTTTTTGTTTGGTAGAATTATTGAAATAGCGGAGGGCTTTGTGTACGGCCGTACCCTTGCCCTTTGGTTCCATGCTCAGCAGTTCTCTTATTATATACAATGCATGCTGCTTGCCTTTTTTGGGTGGGATATAGGCCTCAATCACATCACTATAAAAAATTACGCCTATTTTATCCGCATTATTCACCGCCGAAAAACTTAGCACGGCGGCTATCTCTGTGATTATATCCCTTTTCCTTGCGTATGCTGTACCGAATAATGAACTGTTGCTGATATCCACCAGCAGCATTACCGTTAGTTCCCGCTCTTCTTCAAATACTTTGCTAAATGGATGGCCAAACCGGGCCGACACATTCCAATCAATAAAACGTATATCGTCCCCAGCGGCATATTCTCTCACTTCTTTAAAAGACATACCCCTTCCCTTAAAAGCACTGTGATACTCCCCGGTGAACAAATCACTGGTGAGCTTCTTGCTCTTAATCTCAAGCTCCCGTACTTTCTTTAATATTTCAGTTGTGGTCAGCATTTCAACAATCAATAGTAATATTTATACTTTCAGACTCTAAAGCCCTCTTTAGGAGTTTGGGGGTAGGGTGGAAGTCACAAATCTCACAAACCCCAACACTGCTGCAATAGCAAAACCATACACCATCAGATTCTAAAGTCCCTTTAAGGATTTAGGGTACATTAATCTGTCTCAGCACATCCTCAATCACATCTTCCACTTTTACATTTTCTGCTTCCGCTTCGTAGGTAAGCCCGATACGATGCCGCAATACATCTTTACAAATACTTCTCACATCTTCCGGAATTACAAACCCTCTTTTATTTAAAAAAGCCTGGGCTTTTGATGCCAGTCCCAGGTTGATACTTCCCCTCGGAGAGGCGCCATAAGAGATCAGTGGTTTTAATTTTTCCAATTTATAATTACCCGGGTTCCTCGTCGCAAAAACGATATCAAGAATATACTGTTCAATTTTTTCATCCATATATACCTGGCGGGTCAGGTCTTTTGCATTGGTAACTTCCTGTACAGATACCACCTGTTTTATTACTGGAAAATTGCCTTCAATATTTTTTCGGAGAATAATTTGTTCTTCCACCATTTTTGGATAATCCACAATCACTTTCATAATAAAACGATCTACCTGTGCTTCAGGCAGCGGATAAGTGCCTTCCTGTTCCAATGGATTTTGCGTAGCCAGTACCAGAAAGGGATCATCTAATTTATAAGTGCTGTCACCAATGGTTACCTGCCTTTCCTGCATGGCTTCCAGCAGGGCGCTCTGTACTTTGGCCGGCGCCCTGTTTATTTCATCTGCCAATATAAAATTGGCGAAGATGGGGCCCTTGCGAACTATAAATTCATTGCGCTGCTGGTTGTAGATCATGGTACCGATTACATCCGCCGGCAGCAGATCGGGGGTAAACTGTATGCGGCTGAACCGGGCATGAATGGCCTGGGCAAGTGATTTTATCGCCAGTGTTTTGGCAAGGCCCGGCACACCTTCCAGGAGTACATGGCCGTTACTGAGCAATCCAATCATCAGGCGGTCCAGCATGTGGCTTTGTCCAACGATGACATGGCCTATCTCCTCTCTTAATTTATCTGAAAACTGTCCGGCCTGGCTGATTTTTTCATTCAGTTGACGGATATCCTCTGCGGTTTTGAACATAGTGGTTATTTATAGAGTCACAAAATACGAACTTGCAGTATGCAAATAATTTGCCGTTATTACAAACGGTTAAAAATACTACCTGATTTTCGGGTATTTTCCCTTTAAAATACTGAAAAAGAAAAAGTACCTTAGCGGGAAATCCAATTAGCATGCAAAAACAACGACTTCTCTGGTTAACAATAACCGCCTTTTCGATCTTATCATTTACAGGTTGCGGTAAAGATGACCCTGCACCTATTCCACCAAAAACAAAGACGGAACTGATTTCTCTAAGTCCCTGGAAATTTCAAAGTGCCACTGCCAGCGGTCTTGATATTTCCGCCAATCCCCTCATTGTCTGCTTTACTGATAATACTATCACTTTCTCAAGTAACCTTACTTTTACCATCAATGAAGGAGCTAATATTTGCATACCTTCGACAGCCGGGAACTTTACATGGAGTTTTCAATCAGGTGAAACACAGCTTCAATTATCGGCTCCATTATTCACTGGTGGTTCTTCTACATTTACTTTGGTAACATTAAACGAAACCAACCTGGTTCTATCCCAGAATGTTATTATACCACCAGGTGTAACAGCCATACCGGTTGTATTTACATTTAAACACTAATAGCAATATTATATCTAACCCTGTTTATACAAAGCATCCCGGTGAGGATGCTTTTACTGTTTTTAGAAAGCATACTAAGCAGAAAATGATAGTGTTTAAACATATAAAAGAAACTGCTGCCAAAAGATAATGCTTTCATTTGAGGTTATACAATTCGTCCATATTATCCCATGGCAACATAAGACCATATTTTGTTTCGGCTTTTTTTTACCTCCGTATACCACAAAGTTTTTTTTACTTCTTGTTTTTGCCAGTCTTCTGTAATAATTCAGGCCATCGAAGAACTGAATTGTCTTTGTCTGCTGCATTGGACAAGTTTGCAATTGAATTGCAAATTTGTCCAATACTCAACTCAGGTACTTACCCACTATCGGCATCCTTCGCCCAACTCCAAAGGCTTTTGGCGAAATGCGGATAATAGGACAAAACTGGTTGCGCTTGTATTCATTTACATTTACAAGTTTTAATATCCTGTCCACCAGTGCCGCATCAAAACCTTGTGCTTTTATTTCTTTCGGGCCCTGCCTTCTTTCAATGTATTGATATAATATCCTATCAAGGATAGCATAGTCCGGCAATGAATCTGAATCTTTCTGCCCTGGTCGCAATTCCGCAGAAGGTGGTTTTACAAGTATGTTCTGCGGAATAATCTCTTTATTCCGGTTGATGTATCCCGCCAGGGCATATACCTGCATTTTATAACAATCCCCCAGCACACCCAGCCCGCCCGCCATATCGCCGTATAGAGTACCATAGCCGGTTGCCAGTTCACTTTTGTTGGAGGTATTCAATAATATATATCCAAATTTATTGGCAATCGCCATCAGTAAATTTCCCCTGGTCCTTGCCTGTATATTTTCTTCTGCCAAACCGAAGGGCAGCTCTTTATAAATGGGCTTCAGCCCTGACAGGAAACTTTCATAAATATTTTTAATTGGAACTATATCATACGGGTTGCCCAGGTTACTGCCCAGTTGCTCTGCATCACTCACTGAGTGACCGGTGGAATATTGCGACGGCATTAAAATAGCCCGTACATTTTCTTTTCCCAGTGCTTCGCAGGCAAGGGCCAGTGTAACAGCGCTGTCGATACCACCACTGCTGCCGAGAATGGCTTTGGTAAAACCCAGCTTGCTGAAATAATCCCGGATAGCCATTACAATAGCGCTGTATATCTCAGCGGTACACAAATCATAATCCAGTTCGGAAGGATTAAATTCTGCATTGGGCAAACTATTGGCAGATACCAATACCGGCTGCACAAAAGTTCCATCCTCTTTTAGTTCAAACATTTCCATAGCTTCTTCAAACAAGGGCAGCTGCCTGATAAGGTTTGCTTCTTTATCAAATACCAGCGAGGCCCCGTCGAATACAATTTCCGTTTGGCTTCCCACACAATTGCAATACAACATGGGCAGTTTATACTTTTGAATATTCAGTTTCACAATAGCTTTCCTGTCTTCCACATGTGTATAATCAAAGGGAGAAGCCGAAAGGTTTAGCATTATATCAGGCTGTTGCTTCATCAGCTCATCCATCGGGCAGTTGCGGTACAGCGGATTATCACCCAGGTTCCAAATATCTTCACAAATAATAACGGCCAGTTTTTTCCCTTTAAATTCTATTACATCCCAGTTGTAGGCGGGCTCAAAATAGCGGTATTCATCAAACACGTCATAGTTTGGCAAACATGTTTTATGGGCCACTGCTTTTATTTCTTTCTCATACAGGAAAAAAGCGCCGTTGAACAAGTCTTTCCCTTCACGCACAGGATTTCTGTCCGGCGCACCAATCAGTACACCAATAGTATCTGCATGCTCTTTGATAATATCAATAGCCTGGTAGCTTTTGCAGATAAAATCATCAAACTCCAGAAAATCACGGGGGGCATAGCCACAGACACAGAGTTCAGAAAACAGTACCAGGTCAGCACCCTGTCTCTTCGCCCATTCAATACCTTCAATGATTTTGCGGGTATTATCTTCAAAATTCCCAATATGATAGTTCTGCTGAACGATAGCGATTTTCATGGGTCAAATTTACATCAATATCTGGTATACGGCAGGCATGCGTCTGCCCGCTTTCAGATAACTTGTATAAGCGGCCCGAAGTATACGATGCATACCAGAAAACAGTATTTTCGCTGCCACAACATTTAAACCCGCTTTGCGTTTTCAATGGCTATGAAAAAAACAATTCTTTTATTTTTACTTTGCGTTGCCTTTTTTGCCTGCAACAATAAAAAAGGCGTTCCTGATGTTAGCGCCATAAAAATCAATGTACCCATTGAGCGGTTTGACCAGCATTTTTTCAGTATTGATACCAACAATATTCCGGCAGGGCTTCAAAAATTACAACAACAGCATCCTGATTTCTATTCCGATTTTATGCAGCAGATACTGGGTGTTAACGGTGCAGATACAAGTCGCAATACCCTGCTTGTTACCAAAGAATTTATCCTTGGATACAAACCCATTTACGATTCCCTGCAAGAGGTATTCAAAAAAACAGATTGGCTGCAAAAAGAACTGGAAAAAGGATTTCAATTTGTTCAATATTATTTTCCAAAATACAAACCAGGCAAAGCCATTCTCTTTGTAGGGCCTTTTGATGCACCGGGTGTGGCCACCACTCAATCAGGCCTGGCCATCGGGCTGCAGCAATATGCAGGCAAAGACTTTTCAGTATACCAATCCGGACCCGGACAGGAGCTTTTTCCGCTCTATATCTCCAGGCGTTTTGCCCCGGAATATATTACCGCTAATTGCATGAAAGCAGTGATCGAAGACATATTTCCCGACCAGAGTGGCGGTAAACCATTGATCGAACAAATGGTTGAAAAAGGGAAACGCTGGTATTTGCTGGATAAGCTTCTGCCTGCCACGCCAGACTCTGTAAAGATGGGCTATACACAACAGCAGCTTAACTGGTGCAACGAATATGAAGGTAAGATATGGAGTTACCTCGTTAAAAATGAAGACCTTCAATCCCTTGTCCCGTCGGTTATTCAAAATTATATTGGTGAAGCCCCCTTCACACAGGGATTGTCGCAGGAAGCATCGCCGGGCAATCTTGGCCAGTGGATAGGATGGCAGATCGTCAAAAAGTTTGTGACAAAAAATTCCAGTTTAAACCCGGAGGAGATCATGACAACAGATGCCAGAAAAATACTGGATGAAGCTAAATACAAACCAAAATAAAAGCACGGATTTCGCGGATTAAAAAGGATTTAAATGGATTTTTACCCCGCTAATCCTTAATAATCCGTCAGATACTTGCTCTATCTGCCCGGCTGTGATACCAAAGGAATGATAATTTTCATACTTTTACCCAATAATGAAAGCTCTCGCACACACACTCACTGATCCTGTATATATACCAAAAGAAAAATCCAGTCTTTATGACAAGTTCTGGCTTCGTATAATGAATGATAAAAGGGATTTGCCTTTTATATATCTTCTTACAAAAATTCATATTCTCGTTTTACCGGCAGCCATACTTCTATTTACACCCGTATTGCAGGGTTGGTGGTGGTGGGCAGTGGCGATTCCATATTTCTATGTATCACAATTGTATTTCAAAGGCCGGTTTGGATTAATGTTTCATTGTCTTTGTCACCGGAAGTTATTTAAAGCCCCTTATCAAAAGCCGATCCATGCGTATATCACCTGGATTCTTTGCCCGCTTTTTGGTCATGCCCCGGAAGGTTATTTCAGTCATCACATGGGTATGCACCATATAGAAAATAATATGCCTGATGATACAAGCAGCACTATGGCTTACCAGCGTGACAGTGTGCGGGGTTTCCTGGCTTACTTCTTAAAATTTATTTCTGTGGGCGTCATCAATACCATCCGGTATTTGTTTAGCAGGAAAAGAAAAAAACTGTACCAGCGTCTTACTGCCGGCGAATATATTTACCTGGTCTTTTGTATTGCTATATGTTTTGTAAATCTGAAAGCAACATTGCTTGTTTTCTTAATTCCATTACTGTTTGCACGATTAGTAATGATGTTGGGCAACTGGGCGCAACATTCATTTGTGGATGCCAGCGATCCGGAGAACCTGTATACCAGTTCAATCAATTGCATCAACACAGTCTATAATAAAACCTGCTGGAATGATGGCTATCACATTATTCATCACCTGCGGCCGGGCATGCACTACACGGAAATGCCGGAAGAGTTTTTGAAAAGAAAAGATGAATTGGCCCAAAATAAAGCCATCGTATTTGATGGCATCCACTACCTGCATGTTTTTACCTGGCTGCTCACCAAGCGCTACGATAAACTCGCCGATAATCTTGTTAACATCAATGGCAATATGTTTCAATCGAAAGAAGAAGCGATAGCATTGATGAAGGAGAGGACGAGAAAGATAAACCCCCTGTCCCCCACCAGCCGGCGGGGAGACTTAGGTCAATGAGTCTTTAGTTTTTGCATTGGGTTTGAAAGCAATTAGTTTTTTAATTTAAACTATAAGACTATCGGCAGGGCTTTACAAAAAGGAAATCCCCAACCCTTCCTTCTGAGAATGAGAAAGCTAAAACTATCAGCAGGGTATTAACAGGGGTATTACCGGGAGAAAATATTCCAGTCTCCCTTTAGGGAATAGGAAAACTAAGGCTATCAGACTATCAGCAGGGGTCAATTATTCTTCATCGGCACAATCATCTCAAAAGAGGGGATACTTACATCAAACATTCTTTTGCTGTGCATATTTTCCATCTGGTAAGTGCCTTTCATTTTACCCATTTCGGTGCGAAGGTTGCAACCACTCACGTATTGGTAGGTTTCGCCGGATTGTATGGTAGGTTGTACCCCCACTACCCCTTCGCCTTCCACTTCACGGTTACTCCCATTGCTGTCGAAAATAAACCAGTGGCGGCGTTGCAATTTTACTGGAAACGAATTGTGGTTTTCCAGTGTGATCCGGTAAGCAAACATGAACTCCGACTGCAGCGGGTTGCTGTAATCTGCCTGGTAGAATGTTTCCACACTCACCTTCACACCTTCGGATATCATACTTGTCATACAGTAAAAATAAACAAATTACCCCAGATATAAATTGGCCATTTATTTAACGCTTAAATATCCGCCGGGTCCTTATTTTTGCCGCTGATTTAAAACATGTTTACTATGAAAATAGCAGTAGCCAAAGGCGATGGAATAGGACCGGAAATAATGGAAGCAGTATTAAAAATTTTTACTGCCACTAATGTGCCGCTGGAATATGAATTTGTAGAAATGGGTAAATGGGTGTTTGACAAGGGTTTCAATAATGGAATGACACCGGAAGCAAAAGTTACGATTGAAGAATTGGGCTTACTTTTCAAGGGGCCGATGGAAACCCCTAAAGGCAAAGGGGTTAAAAGCATAAATGTTACCGCCCGCAAAACATGGAACACATTTGCCAATAAAAGAGATTTCAGGACCCTGCATGGCGTGGATACAGTATTCAGCAAAGCAGGCATTCCGGTTGATATCACCGTAGTAAGAGAAAATATTGAAGATACTTACGGAGGTATTGAGCACATGCTTACGCATGATGTGGCGTTGAGCCGCCGCTTTATCACACGTCCCGGAAGTATGCAGGTGATCAGGTATGCCTTTGAAATGGCCCGCCAGAAAAAAGCCCGGCGTATTACCTGTGTGCATAAGGCCAATATCATGAAAATTACAGATGGCCTCTTTCTCGAATGCTTCCAGGAAGTAGCCAAAGAATATGCTGACTTAAAATCTGATGACATTATTGTTGATGATCTCTGTATGAAATTAGTAACCCGGCCTGATACATTTGATGTGCTGGTATTGACGAACCTTCAGGGAGATATTGTATCTGATTTGTGTGCTGGGCTGGTGGGTGGTCTTGGCTTTGCCCCTTCAGCCAATATTGGCGACCATATCTCCATCTTTGAAGCAGTGCATGGTACAGCACCGGATATTGCCGGAAAAAATATTGCCAACCCCACTGCCCTTTTATTAAGCGGCCTCGCCATGCTTCGCCATGTAGGGCTTATGAAAAATGCGGCAATAATAGAAAACGCTTTGCTTTATACATTGGAAAACGGCACCCATACCGGCGACTTTGGCGACAAAACAAAAGCGCCGGTGAACACCACACAGTTCGCAGAAGCCATCATCAATAATTTTGGCAAAATACCTGAAATAGGCGCCCGGGAAATGATAGCCAACCGCCCCGGTACCCCCACCCCGTTGAAACTGGCTATGAATTCCATGATGGTATCCAAAGAAGTGATCAATGAAACGATAGTGGGGGTAGACCTTTTTATTGAAAGCAACGAACAACCTGCTGTAATTGCCAATAAATGCAAACGCCATGGCGGAGTGAAATTCAATCTCATCAATATCAGCAACCGGGGCACACAGGTATGGCCTACAGGTTCAGTATATACCAACCTGGTAAATCAATACAATGTGCGTTTTGAAAGCATCGGCGATGAACCGCTAAACCAGCAGGATGTAATTGGCCTCTATGTAAGCATGAGTGGAAACTTTAAGATCTGTTCGTTCGAACTGCTGAATATGTGGGGTGATAAAAAAGCGTACTCGCTGGCGCAGGGACAATAAAGAGAGACTTAAGATTGTTTTTTTAAGCAGACAACACTCAAGCACTCCGGCACTACCCAAATGCGTTCCATCTCGACCCGGTTACCCTTCAGCCAGACCCAACGACCATTCTTTTCAATTGAACTTTTATTCATACCGGAAGCATAAATATCACCGGCTGGTTCATTATATTTTCTTTGTGTGTTTATACCCTGTTTTCAACAGCCATTGCAGCACTTTATCCCGCTGGTCACCCTGTACAATGATCTCAGCGTCCTTTGCAGAACCACCTGTGCCACAAAACGATTTCAGTTTTTTACCCAACTCTTCCAGGTCCGTTTCTTTACCAACAAATCCTTCCACCAACGTAACAGCTTTACCAGCCCGGTGTTTGGTATCCAGTTTTACTTTCAGCTTCTGTTGTGCAGGAGGCAGGGTTTCAGTATTACGCTCCACAGGTTCAAAAGAAAAATCAGGATCAGTGCTATACACAAATCCCCTGGAATCAGGGTTATTTTTTTTACTCATCTTTAAAAACTTTGCATACGCTTTATTGAATTTTAAAATTTCAGAGTCTAAAGTCTCCCTTTTAGGGGAGATTTAGAGGGGTATTGCTTTCAAACTCAAATCCAAACTCTTTGCCTGGTGTATCAATGCTCCCACGCTTACATAATCCACACCGGTCTTTGCATACTCCTCAATATTTTCCAGGTTTATCCCGCCACTTGCTTCTGTTTCAAAATCTTCACCAATTAACATTACTGCTTCTTTTATCTGCGCAGGAGTAAAATTATCCAGCATTATCCGGAATACCTTTTCTTTACCCACTGCTATTACTTTCTTCACATCTTCCAAACTTCTTGTCTCCACTTCTATTTTCAATCCGGGCTTTATTGTACTTACATATCCTGCAGCTTTTTCAATGGCCTTCTCTATTCCACCGCAGTAATCAATATGATTATCTTTCAGCATGATCATATCATACAATCCAAACCGGTGATTGGTTCCCCCTCCTATTCGTACTGCTTCTTTTTCAAGCAATCTGAAATTAGGAGTTGTTTTTCGTGTATCCAGCAACCGGGTAGTATATCCATTTAATTTACCGGTGTACTGTTTAGTAAGTGTGGCAATACCGCACATCCGCTGCATACAATTCAGTACTAATCTTTCACATTGCAAAATAGTATGCACCTTTGCTTCCACTTCAAAAGCTTTCTCTCCATACAGCATGATGTCGCCGTCTTTTTTAAAGGGGATAAAGATCCCTGTCGGTTCTGTATACAGGAAAATCTTCTCAGCTACCTGCATGCCTGCCAATATACCTTCCTGTTTTATTTTCAATACAGCTTTACCCCTCGCATCAGGTGCAATAGTAGATAATGTGGAATGGTCGCCATCACCAATATCTTCCCGGAGGGCTTCGTTCACCAGGTGGTGTAATTGCGCATCAAAATTCATAGCCCCAAAAATAGTATTTCGTTGTCAGCTTCCCGTCTTATAAAAAAACCCTGTCCGGGTTTAACAGACAGGGCCTTTCACTTATTTTTATTCCGGTTTATTCAATAGCCTGGAAACGGATCTCCTTCACCACTTCTTTGCCATTTTTTATTTTCATAAACACATTGGTACGAAAGTTACCGGCATTGGTTTGCAATGTACCAATACAAAAATGTCCGCCGCCCGGAGAGTCGCCCTTATGCTTTAACTCAAAATTCTTTACTCCGTTATTGGCAAAAAAATCTTTTATGATCAGCTGGGCCTGGGCTTTACTGAAATTATCGCTCTTATCAGGTAAAGTAAGCTCTATATTGTCATCAAAATTTTTTGCAAGCTCAACCGAATTACCGGAGCGTAAAGCATTAATGACATCGTCAATACTGTCTTTCATTTTAAAAGATAAAAACAGTACAACAGTTCCAAGCAGCAGGGTGGTAATTAAATGTTTCATATCAATTTTGGTTTTCACAGGTGTATTAATCTAAAAACATGCCACAGTATCATCAAGCTTTCCACAAACACTAAAGTACTAAAAATCAGCAGTGTTTGTTACTCCCGGGCTGGCAAATAGCCATTTTAAATGTAGTTTTACAGGGTACGGACTGGTATTGTTACCTGAAAATGAATCAATTCATTCAAATTATAAACAGTTGATAAAATAATGTTACAAAAAAAAGTCATACTCGCCATTATGGACGGCTGGGGACTTGGGAAAGTTGCTTCTTCCGATGCTATCCAGCACGCCAATGTACCCTTCACTAAGTCATTATATACAAGATACCCGCATACTACATTGATTACCTGCGGTGAGGCCGTAGGGCTGCCGGATGGGCAAATGGGCAACTCTGAAGTGGGACACCTGAACCTTGGCGCAGGCCGGGTGGTATACCAGGAATTGCAACGGATAAATGTGGCGATAAGAGATGGCTCTTTTGCTCAAAACGAAGTGTTGCTTAACGCCATCCGCTTTGCGCAAAAAAATGGCAAAGCCCTGCACCTTCTGGGTCTTGTAAGCAATGGAGGCGTACACTCACATATTAATCACTTAAAAACAATGGTGGATATATGTAAATCCGAAGGCCTTTCCAATGTATTTATTCATGCTTTTACTGATGGACGTGACTGTGACCCTAAAAGCGGTCTCGCCTTTATGATCGAACTGCAGCAACATCTTAATTCCTCTGTTGGAAAAATTGCCACTGTAAGCGGACGATATTATGCTATGGACCGGGATAAACGCTGGGAAAGAGTAAAATTGGCTTATGACGCACTGGTGAATGGGGTGGGCGATAAAGCCACCGACGCCATTGCAGCTGTAGAAAATTCATACAGTCATAATATTACCGATGAATTTATCAAACCCACCGTTATATTGGATGAAGCACAGCAACCCCTTGCCGCTATTCAGGAAGGCGATGTGACAATCTGTTTCAACTTCAGAACTGACCGGTGCCGCGAAATAACACAGGTGCTGACCCAATCCGATCTCCCCGAATTTAACATGCATAAAATCAGCCTGCATTATACTACCTTGACAGAATATGACAATACGTTTAAAGACGTGCATGTTATGTTTGAAACAGATAATCTGAACAATACGATTGGTGAAATAATAGAGCAAAATGGTCTTACACAGATCCGTGCCGCAGAAACAGAAAAATACCCGCATGTTACTTTCTTTTTCAGCGGCGGAAGGGAAAAAATATTTACCGGAGAAAAAAGAATCATGGCCCAGTCGCCCAAAGTAGCCACTTACGACCTTCAACCGGAGATGAGTGCCAATGAGCTTACAGCCTCATTACTCCCTGAAATAGAAAATAAATCCTTTGATTTTTGCTGCCTCAATTATGCCAATGCCGATATGGTAGGCCATACCGGTGTTTGGTCAGCCGTCATCAAAGCCGTAGAAACTGTGGACCAATGTGTGGAGAAAATTGTAACGGCTGGTTTGGCAAACGGCTACACTATTTTCCTGACTGCCGATCATGGCAATGCTGACTATATGATCAATGAAGATGGCACCCCTAATACAGCGCATACCCTCAACCCTGTTCCATTCTTTATCATAGATAATGACTGGAAAGGAGCGGTAAGGCCCGGAAAATTGGGAGATATCGCTCCCACTATTTTAACGATGATGGGATTGCCCGTTCCTAAGGAAATGACCGGCAATGTTTTGATTTCAAACCCATAACTTTAATCATACACTTCAATTTTATGTTTAGAAAAATCATGCTTTTCTTACTGGCCTCCCTTGTGGTAATCCAGTTTATCCATCCCAAAAAGAATAAAACCGATGCGCCGCAGCCCAACTTTATCGGCAATACATTTTCCATTCCCGGTGATGTAAAAAGTATTTTAGAAAAAGCCTGTGCAGATTGTCACAGTAACAACACAAAATATCCGTGGTATACAAATTTTCAACCGGTACATTGGTGGTTAGAGAAACACATTAAAGGAGGTAAAAAAGAATTGAACTTTGACGAATATACAAGCCGCAGCCTCCGCTTCCAGTACCACAAAATGGAAGAAATAATAAAAGAGGTGAAAGAGGGAGAAATGCCCATTGACAACTACACCTGGATACATAAGGATGCAAAACTGACCGATAATGAAAAAGCTAAGATAACAGGATGGGCACAATCAGTGATGGATACGCTTAAAGCCCGGTACCCGATAGACAGCCTGGTCAGGAAAAAAAAGTAATATATTTACAGTAAGAACAAAGTGCTAAAAGCTGCCTTCATAAAATTCACTTCTATTTTTTTGCTGTTGCTATCGGCGCTGCCATTAGTAACAGTTTTCCTTTTTCAGACACACCAAAAGAATATCCAGCATAAAATGCAGGGACAGTTAGAAAAAAAAAACCTGATTACCAT
Organism: Chitinophagaceae bacterium; assembly: GCA_031441485.1. GTDB lineage: Bacteria > Bacteroidota > Bacteroidia > Chitinophagales > Chitinophagaceae > JJ008. The sequence goes on along the minus strand of JANOEQ010000107.1, from coordinate 105,214 downwards.
TACGTTGCAGGACAATAAAATAAAATGGATAAAAAAAGGCAAAGAGGTCTGGATTAATAACAAAATGTTTGATATAAAAAGCCTCCACCACGAAAATGGAGTTTATACTTTGACCGGTCTATATGACAATGATGAAACTTTGCTGGTAACCCAATTACATAAAAATCAGCAAGACGAAAATACTTCTGGAAATAAAATACTGTTTCAGTTATTCAGGCTTTTGCATACGCCATTTATACAACAGCCAGCTGCATACTTTCCCGGTCAACCCAGTGCCTTACAATACCGGCCAGATAAGAACATCTCTTTGCCAACCCAGTATATACCTCTATCCACACCTCCACCACAGGTTTGATTACAACTGTCATGACTGTTTATTTATTCCATTTGTAATCAAACAATAATTTTATGAGAAAGATTGCATTGCTTTCCGCATTGCTATACGTGTCTTTATATACATCTGCACAAACAGACACTACTGAAGAAAAAAACCTTGACGAAGCAGTGGTGTATTCAAATAAATTTGTGGAAAAGAAAAAAAATCTGGCGCAAAAAATTGATGTGGTAAGTGCCAGGACCATAGCAAAATTCAATAGCCAGAATACAGGCGACCTTCTTATCAACACCGGCAATGTATTTGTACAAAAAAGCCAGCAGGGCGGAAGCAGCCCTGTGATCCGTGGCTTTGAAGCCAGCCGTGTACTGCTTGTAGTGGATGGCATACGGATGAACAATGCCGTCTTCCGGTCCGGTCATCTGCAAAACGCCATTACCGTAGATCAGAATATACTGGAAAGGGTGGAAGTATTGTATGGCCCTGCTTCCACTATTTATGGCAGCGATGGATTGGGAGGGGTTTTACATTTCAGAACCAAATCCCCCCTTTTATCGGGTACTTCTAAATTACTTGTAAAAGGTAACAGTTTCGTTAGATACAGCACAATCAATGAAGAAAAGACGGGACATGCAGACCTAAACCTGGGTGGAAAAAAACTGGCCTGGTTGCAGTCATATACCTACAGCGATTTTGGCGATGTGAAAATGGGTAGTAATTATAAAGACAAATACCCCAACTTCGGCAGAAGATCGCAGTACATTAGAAATATTGACGGCATTGATTATGTATTGCAAAATGAAGATGACCGGGTTCAATTGTTTTCGGGATATAAACAATGGGATATAACGCAGAAACTCTTCTTCAGGCAAAGTGATAAAATATCTCACAGCCTGAATTTTCAATACTCCAATTCAACCGATATTCCCCGGTATGACCGGCTGCAGGATACCCGGAACTTTGGTGGAAGTATTGGCACCACGCTTCGATTTGCAGAATGGTATTACGGGCCACAAACAAGATTGCTGGGTGCTTATGAATTGACTGCCGGCAGCCTGGGTTTTTTAAATGAGATTAAAGTAAATCTGAATTACCAGTACATAAAAGAAAGCCGTCAGCAGAGAGAGTACAGGAGCTACGATCGCCTTGACAGCCGCAGGGAGCAGGTGAAAGTGGCCGGCTTTATCATTGACGGCAGAAAATCCTGGAAAAATAATGAATTGAATACGGGTATCGACGGGCAGTTGAATGATGTAAAATCGTTGGCAGACCGCACCAATATCAATACCGGGGCTGTAACAAAATTGGACACCCGTTATCCTGATGGCATCAATAAGATGAATTATTTTGGTGCATACATTCAGCATTTATTGAAAATGAAAAATGGTAAATGGGTAATGAATGATGGCATACGACTGCAAACGGTGAGTTTGCATTCCACTATCATCGACAATTCATTCTTTAACCTGCCTGTTACAGATATTAAACAAACACCTGTTGCCGTTACCGGCAACCTCGGTCTTGTGTACATGCCTTCAGTCAATTTTCGTGTCACCGGTAACCTCTCATCGGGTTTCAGGGCGCCCAATGTGGACGATGCCGTAAAAGTATTTGAATCAAGTACTGCCGCCAAAAGGGTACTCATTCCCAATACGGATATCAATCCTGAATACACCTATAATTTTGATCTTGGTTTCTCCCAAACGGTTCCGGGTAAAGCCATGTTTGAACTTACGGCTTTCTATACCCTGTTCAGCAACGCTATTGCATCAGCACCATTCAAATTGAACGGTCAGGATTCTATCATTTATAATGGCGTAAAATCTGCTGTCTATGCAAGTCAGAACGTAAATAAAGCTTATATCCGCGGATTAAATGCAAGGCTGAAGCTGGAACTGGGCAAAAGAATATCTCTGGATAATACGATCAGCCAGACATTTGGGAGATACAAAAAGGATGATGGCAGTAAAATCCCGCTGGACCATGTGCCGCCATTGTTTGGCAAGACCAACTTATCTTATAACGGTAAAAAATTCAGCACCGAAGTGTACGGTATATACAATGGCTGGAAAAGAATAAAAGACTATAATCCGGATGGGGAAGACAATGGCCAGTATGCTACCCCCGATGGCATGCCCGCCTGGTTTACACTTAATTGGAGGGCCAGTTATCTGTTCACTAAAAACATTACGCTTCAGGGTGGGGTAGAAAATATGCTGGACAGAAATTACCGGTATTTCGCCTCTGGTTTTTCAGCCCCGGGCAGGAATTTTATTATAGCACTCAGAGCCAGTTTATAGTACTTAAGCACCGTTTTTATCGTTAAAGGGGGGAAATCCGGCACTTTCCCCCCTTTAATTTTTAACCACTTCTGTAATTTTTACATTTCTGTGCAGCAATCGTACAGAAAAATTGTCTAAATTACAGGCAACCATAGGAAAACATGACCGAGGAAGCCATAATAAAAGGATGTTTAAAAAATGATACCACCGCCCAACGGGAGCTGTACAATAGGTACAGCCCCAAAATGCTGGCAGTGTGTTATCGTTTTGCGCACAACCGGGAAGATGCAGAGGACATGTTACAGGAAGGTTTTATTAAGGTCTTTTTACAGATACACACTTTCGAAAACAGGGGAGCATTTGAAGGATGGATTCGGAGAATAGTGGTACACACCTGTATCAATATTCTGAAAAAGAACAAGAAATTTAATGAAAGTGTGGATATTATTCATGCCACCGGGCTACAAGTAAGAGAAGACAGTGTACCGGCCATTATTCAGGCTAAACAGGTGGTGGAATGTATAAGGCTGTTGCCCATTGGATACAGAACTGTGTTGAACCTTTACGCAGTGGAAGGGTACAGTCACCGGGAAATATCCAATATGCTGGATATAGAAGAAAGTACCAGCAGGAGCCAGTACACAAGAGCAAAAGCAATGCTGGAAGATATTTTAGTTAGAAAAAGGATATTACAAAAACCAAAACATGAAACTGAATGGCTGGCTGCTGTAAGCCGCCACTAAAAATAATCGTACCTGTCTGCCAGTTGGCAGATCAAAATTGGATGACTGGTTATGGAGAATAGATTTAACAACAGAGATTTTGAGCAGTTTGTAAAACAAAATGCTGACCAATACAGGATGTTTCCTTCCGAAAAGGTATGGAACAACATCCACAATACCCTGCATATACGCAGGCGCTGGTATGGCATAGGTATAGCCCTTTTGCTGCTTTCCGTTACCACCGTCACTTTCGTCATGCTCAATAATCCTGGCAAAGACCAGCCTATAGCACAAACTATACCTGCAGCAAAAACAAGCATAGCCCCGGAAACCAAAAGCAAACAGGCCAATATATTTATTGCCCCTGTTAAACAATTGAACAGAAATAATTCTACCGCAATTATCAATACAGACAAGCAGCAACCATCAATATTTAAACCTGTATATAATAATATCATTTCTGAATTTGAGAATCCAGAAACATTGGCGACTTTAGCAACTAACAGTTCTGAAGAAGTGCCAACCCTTACAATTGTCAAACAAACAGAATCAATTGCTGTAACGTCACCTGCACGTACCAAAAACCCCGCATTGAATGCAGCAACACATGAAGTGGTACAATCTATTTCTGCAACGCTTTCCAAAAATGTGATTACCACTGTTGTAGACAATACCTCTCCGGACCCGGCTGACCATAATGAACAAAAAACTGTTTTTCATACCGATATAAACCTGCTTACAATTGAAAGTGTGGTTAATTCGTATAAGTATACCCGGAAACCAAAAAAATTATCTCTTCAATTGTTTGTAACGCCATCTATCAGCTACCGCAGTTTAAAAGAAAACAAGGATTTCATAAGGGCTGCGCAATCCGGCAACCTGGTTCCATTAGCTAATTTATATACTCCCGATGTAAATAATATCGTTACGCATAAACCTGATATTGGTTTCCAGTTGGGAATAACCGCTGGCTATCCGCTTTCGAAAAATATTACCCTTACAGGTGGATTGCAGTTTACAGTAAGCAAGTATGATATAAAAGCATACAACCACCCCAGTGAAGTAACTACCATCGCATTAAGCACTGCTGCCGGTGGAACAAATACTGTATCTGCTTACACTAACTACAGAAACATTGGAGGAAATGACGCCAACTGGCTGCATAATCTTTATTTTTCTGCTTCTGTACCGGTGGGACTTGAACTAAAACTGACAAGCAACAAGAAAGGATATATCGGTGTGGGCGGAAATGTTCAACCAACTTATGTAATAGATAACAGGTCTTACCTGCTCTCCACTGATTTTAAAAATTATGCAGAAATCCCTTCACTGATCAGACGATGGAATATCAATACCGGTTTTGAAGTATTTGCCGCACACACAACCGGAACGGTAAAATGGAGAATTGGGCCACAGGTTCGATACCAGGCCATGTCTAGTTTTATTGAAAAATACCCCGTAAAAGAACACCTTTTTGATTTTGGTATAAAACTGGGCGTTACGCTCAGGTAATTCTGCTTACACTAACTGCTGATTTGTCAAAAATCCCGTGGCTTTTAAAGAAACGGGGTTTTTGTTTGTATGCAACAAAGCTTTAGGAGTTTATAGCATTCTTTTTTTTTAATTTTAGGGCATGAAAAATTATTTCTTAGTGGCATTTTTTGCAGCATTTTTGTTTATATCCTGTACTTCAAAATCAAAAGAAAAACCCAGGCATTTTGTTTCAGTACTTTCATTGCTTGAAAAGCAGGTTGCCAGAATAGACACTTCGTTATATTCTATCCATAAAGTAGTCATCCTCGACAGTCTTCACAGCGACACCAGTTATATTCCCCGGGAAGAATTCAGGGCTGCCGCTAAAGATTTTCTGGAAATACCCGACCTTTCTGACCCTAAAGTGGCCAAACGGTACAAAGAAGAAAACAGGTATGATGAACTGATGAACCGGGTGATTATAACCTATACCCCCCTTGAACCTGAAAAAGAAGATATTCAAAAACAGGAAATAATGGTAACACCCAATATTGCCACCGGCGACAAAGTGAATACAATAATTATCGAACGGGTAATCAGTAACAGAGACGGCTTTTTGGAGAAAAAAATGCTATGGCAAACAGACCGGAGTTTTTTAATAACCACTACCACACAAAAGCCCGGAGAGCCAGAAGTAATGGCCATCACAAAAGTGTGGTGGAATGAGGACGATTATAAATGACAACACCCGAGTTTCAACATATTGCTTCCACTATACCTGTACAGCCGGGCATTTATAAATATTTTGATGCGGCCGACGAATTGCTCTACGTGGGCAAGGCCAAACATCTGCGAAAACGGGTAAGTTCCTATTTCACAAAAACATTTACCAGTTACAAAACCCATGAACTGGTGCAGCGCATTGCCCGCATTGAATTTACTATTGTTAATTCTGAACAGGATGCCTTCCTGCTTGAAAACACACTGATAAAACAATTTCAGCCCCGTTTCAATATCAACCTGAAGGATGACAAGACCTACCCTTTTATTGTTCTTAAAAACGAACCATTTCCCCGGGTTTTTCTTACCCGCAAAAAACTGGATGACGGCTCCCAATACCTGGGACCCTATACTTCGGTAAAGAAAGTACGGGAATTGATGGAGTTTATCAAACAAACCATCCAGTTACGCAACTGCTCTCTCAATCTGACAGGCAGCAATATTAAAAAAGGGAAATTCAAAGTTTGCCTTGAATATCATCTGGGTAATTGTAAAGGTCCCTGCGAAGGTTTGCAGACAACGGAAGATTACAATGAAAACATGGCACATCTGAAAAATTTGCTGCGGGGAAACCTGGCCCCTGTTATCAGGCATTTCAAAGAAGAAATGAAAACTCATGCAATGGAACTGGCCTATGAAAAAGCTGGATTGGTAAAAAAGAAAATCGAATTTCTGGAAAATTATCAATCACGTTCGGTTGTGGCGAATATTAAAGCTGGCAACCTTGATATTTTTTCAATCCTTAAGGAAAAAGACATTGCCTATGTCAACTTCCTGATGGTTCGCAATGGTGCCATTATTCAAACGCATACTACCAGGGTGGAAACCCACCTGGATGAAACACCGGAGGAAATTCTGAGTTTTTCAATTGCCCGTTTACGGACCACGTTCAACAGTGATGCCGACGAGATAGTTGCCCCTTTTATTATCGACTACCCTCATCCAGAAATAACAGTAACGGTTCCAAAAGGAGGCGAACGAAAGAAGCTGCTGGAGCTTTCCGAAAAAAATGTACTGCACTATATCGAAGAGCTGAGAAATAAAGAACGGCTTCAGTTAAATATCAAAAGCCCGGATAAATTGAAGCTCCTGGAGCAATTGCAGGCAGACCTGCAATTACAACAGCTCCCATTGCATATTGAATGCTTCGATAATTCCAATTTCCAGGGCAGTTACCCGGTATCGGCCATGGTGTGTTTTAAAAATGGTGAGCCCAGTAAAAAAGATTACCGTCATTTTAATGTAAAAACGGTGGAAGGCATTAATGATTTTGCCACAATGAAAGAAGCTGTTTTCCGGCGCTATAAGCGGCTAAAGGAAGAAGAGCAGCCTTTTCCTCAGTTAGTAATCATTGACGGCGGAAAGGGACAGCTGAGTGCCGCTATTGATGCTGTTAGAGAGCTGGGTATAGAAGGCAGGAGTACGTTGGTGGGATTGGCCAAAAATGAAGAGGAGTTATTCTTTTCCGGCGATAAGGAATCAATGAAGTTACCGTATAACAGCAGCAGCCTTAAATTTATCCGCCGAATCCGGGATGAAGTGCACCGCTTTGGCATTACTTTCCACCGTCAAAAAAGAAGCAAAGGCACTTTTAAAAATGAGCTGGAAGATATTGATGGTATTGGAAAAAGTACGGCTGATATATTGCTTAAAAAATTCAGGTCTGTAAATAAAGTAAAGGAGCAGCCAGTGGAAGAATTAGAAAAGGTGATTGGGAAGGCAAAAGCAAAAATCGTTGTGGAATATTTTCAGCCCCAATAAGGTCTTTCGGTTAATCAGACACCCTCTTTCGCTAAAACTTTGAAGGGTATAAAAGAAATGGGGCCAGAATAGAAATTCAGCCCCGTTTTTAAAATCCAATATCCTATGAAAAACCGAGACGAAAATACAACTTTTATTCAACTTTCCTATAGGACTTTTACGATTTTCAAAAGTTTTTTCTTTTTTTTTCACTCTCAGGCTTAGACAAATACACTTATTGAGTATTGCCAGAATATACCGGCATTTTCTATAAAGTATTTTTTAAAGAAAGGAAGGAAGCAAAGCGTTTTGAAGAAGGGGATACTATACCCTTTCCCAGAAAGCGAAATGAAGGATAGCGTAAAATTCATTTTATTATGCCTATATCAGCCCCCATTATATCCGGTTGTATTTTTGTTCTATGAGGGTTTAATAACCTTGCTTCAAATATTAAACAAAAACAATTCGGTTCACATAAAACAAAAAAGCCCCTTTTCAGAGGCTTTAATAATATGTAAATTGTAAATAGCTGGTTTAGTACGACCAAAGGTCCTGCTCAAAATTGAATATTTTTTCTTTAATGTTGTCGCCTTCGAGAAGACGTAAAATCGGGTCACTAATGTAATTACGAATCATCTTATTACTTGCGTTATCAAGGGTAGATTTTACGATATAACTACTGAACATCCGGCTTTCAAAAAGTTCTTCCCAAGTCATCCTGCTTTGTCCCATGTTTTTGGGGTTGTAAACTTCTGCTTTTGTAAGCATGGGTCTTAAATCAGGATAATACACCCAAAACAAGTTAGAAGTTCCTCTCTCCTTAGTGGTATTTGGAATATATTCTGTTTTAAGCAATCCAATTCCAAGAATTCTTACAAACATTCTGCTTGATTCTCTGTCAAATACCCACTCCTCTTTCAACCGGATTTTTGAAACTGATTTTGCATCAAAACTCTGTCTTGTTACAACATAACCAATAACTTTATCAATCTGTTTGATATCATATTCAGGAACGGTGTCATTTTTCCCAGATGTCATCTGTTGTATATCGCCTACAGCAAGAGGGGTGGTAAATCTGTCATCGGTGAAAGCTGTCACTTCCCCAGAATTCACAGCCTTCATTATCATATTTACGAAAATCTGGCTGCCGTTATCGCTCTCAGCTTCATAGGTGAATATTTTATTCATTTTCTCTCTCAAATCCAGCTCTCTCCATACTTTTTCAGCATACAAGGCGTCATCCCACCGAAGATGCTCATAGGGCAAAGGACTCCTGGAAGTAAGATTGGATTTATCAAAGGCGTTATCATTACGCAATGATTTCCTGACAGTATTATCTGTTCCAGCCGTATCGTATCTTATAGGAAGGTTAGCATAAGGATCGTAATTAACAGGCTGAGTATTATTGTTATTCTGCTGCTGCTGATTCCCCGTAGGATTAGCGGGTTGGGTATTGTTATTATTCCTTCTTTTTGAAGGTCGCTGGGCTGAGACTTCTGAGGTCAAAAGGCCAGCAATTACAATACAGAATCCAAATTTTACAATTTTCAGTTTCATAATCACACTATTTAATATAATAAACGAGTGAAGGTGCCTTTGTAGTACGTCCGTCCGGACCTTTTACACGAATATCATCGATTGTCACCATTCTATCCGCCTTTACATGGGTATTAATGGCACTTCGCGCCGCACCAGCAAATGTTGCTCCCTGAACAGGTATTGAGACAATATCATCATCGGTATCACAGGTAAACGTGAAACTGACTACATTATATTCAAGCTCAAATGGGAAGTTTTTAATACCGGCACCGACACCACCCTGTGCTTTAAAAGCACCAGCAGCCATTTGAGCACCGCTTGGTTGACCACCCACGTATGCCTGGGCTTCTGGAATCGTACGAACCCTAAACGGATAACTGGAAGTTTTACCATCTACGGTTATAGAGATCCTGCAATCGTCGGTAACGCTGTTTACCCGGATACTATATTTACCAGTACCAGTTTTAGAAACACTTCCACCGCCTCCAGTAATTGAAACCTGCACTTTATCATCGCCACCACCACTTGCTGCAATTGTAGCCGGGTTATCCACCCCAATATAAAGCACATTCATTTTGTCAAGGGCTATTGATGCGCCACTTGGAGCACCCACCGTATATTCAACAGGTATGTTTCTTTCCTGAGGCTTTCCATCCTGATCTGTAAACCGTACTGTTACATTTACTGTATGTGGACCAACACCATCCGCTGTAGTTTTGTATACTGCAATACCCTTTTCATTTAAGTTTACATTCGCACCACCAATAGTTACAGTTGGCAATTTTGCAGTACTGAACGCACCTAAACCAGCAGAAATCTCCAATTCCTGCCCTGGCATTAAATACTTTGAACTCTGTCCCACAATTGCTTCAAAGGAGTCGAATTTCAGAATCACTTTTCCTACCTGCTCATGGCAATAAGTAACGATCTTATTTTCCGAGTTGCGGATATCATTTTGAAACTTAGTAAGGATACTTAATGCTCCAACAGTTGGCGCCATATAAAAATTAGCTTCTTCCCAATTTTTTTTCTTGTCGTTCATTTTTTTAGGCATTTCCAAACTGATAGGCAGGGTTTTTGCAAATTCTCTCCCGATAGCGGTATCCTTTAAAACATTCTTTATATAATCCTCCAATACTTTGTACAGTGCTTTTCCTTTTCCTTGTTTGATCATAATCCTGGTTACCATGTTTTGATCTTCCTCGTTAAACTTGGATTCAGGATCAGCAGGGTTTCCACCCGCTTCTGTTATCAATTGCTTTTTCAGGTTTTCTATAAATGAATACGCTGTTGCAGAATAATCGATGACCTCTTTTGCTTTGGGTTGCCAAATAGAGGCCTTTTCACTTGTTGTGGGATCTGTCATCTTTTCTGTCAACGAAGTAAATATCTGGGTGGAAGACGCATTAACGGAACTATTGGATTTTTCCAAGCTCTTTGTAATGGTTTTGAAAGCATTGAGGATCTCAGCCGAGATATTAATAGCCAACAAGGCTGTTAATACCAAGTACATGATATTGATCATCTTCTGCCGGGGCTCTTTAGGTAGAGACATGACGATTTGTGGTTTTTAATTTACTAATAGTGACTTTAAGAATCACGGATAAGGATTTGTAACCTTTGCCAATATAGTTTTAGTTACGCCCCTGCATGGCTGTTAACATATTACCATAAATGCTGTTCAGTTTGCCAAGGTTGGTGGCCAGGCTGCCAATCTGCTCCTGTACTCTTTTTGCATCCTCAGCACTGTTCAGCATTTGTGCAGAAGTTTCAGACAGCTTGCCATAGAAAGAGTTCAAAGCTTTCAGGTGGTTATTGCTTTCCTGCAACTCCAGTTCATAAATTGTATTTAATGAAGATAAATTCTTCGTCAATACCTGTATTTGATCATGGAATACTCTTGCGCCTTCCGTAGCCATATTAAATGCACCTACAGAGGAAGCCGCCATCACATACGCATCCTTCACTTTATCCAAATGGCCTGTTACTTCTCTGGTCTTATTAGTAAAATCTGTTGTCGCTGTGATAGTATCACCGATACCATTCATGCCGGTAACGGTAGTGTTCAATTGTTTAAACCCATCACCGAGGCGCTTCATAGTGTCGGGGGTAATATCTGCTTCGACCAGCATCTTATCCATAGCGCCGAAAGTGGCACGGCTTTTTGCACCTGCTACAGAGAATTGCTCTTCATCATGTGAGGCATCTTTTACTGCCGGATAAACAAGGTATAAAATACCATAGAGTGTAAAAATGATTGCTTCCGCGGTAAGACCGATCCACAGCCAGGTATCAGCATCAGGCTGGTGTGTGATTTTTCTTAATGCACCCCAGATAACAAGGGCTGCACCAAATGATACGAATACGTCTACCCATTTACTTACTCTTGAAGGAATAGCTGCTGCCATAAATTGGATTTTTAATAGTGGTTTAAATTATTATAAGAGAGAGATAGTGAGAGGACAGGTTCGATTTTCTGTCCTCCCAAAAAGTTTATGTATACTTCGATATGTTTAGTAGAATAGCTGACTCAATTTTTATTACCTGCGACCTTTGGTTGGCGCTGCAGGTAAGTCTATCACGCAACGGAAACCTATGTAGGATTTTGTTGAATCCTGGTATTCGTAAGTGCTGGTACCGGTTTGCAGGTAATAACCCACATCTTTCCAACTGCCGCCACGGATAATCTTACGCTTCATCAGCGGGGGATCATCATCTTTGGCATTCCAGCGAACATCAGGGTTCATATCATGCTGAAAGTTGTTACGGCCTTCATAATAAATAGAAGAAGTCCATTCAGCCACATTTCCGCTCATGCAGTACAGGCCATAATCATTGGGCCAGTATGCATCGGCACGTACAGTATAGAATCCGCCATCTTCAGGATAGTTGCCACGGCCTGGTTTGAAGTTGGCCATCAAACATCCTTTTTTATTGCGCAGGTAATAGTTACCCCAGGGGAACATTGATTGTGAGCGGCCGCCACGGGCTGCATATTCCCATTGGGCTTCTGTAGGCAGACGGAAATCGGATTCCTGTGCCCTTTTCTTTGAATCAAGAAATGAATTCAGGAAGTGTGTTCTCCAGTTACAGAAAGCTTCTGCCTGTTTCCAATTCACGCCTACAACAGGGTAGTTACCAAATGAAGGGTGAGAAAAATATCTTTTCGTCATTGGCTCATTATAAGAATAAGCGAAATCACGAATCCAGGCCAGCGTATCAGGATATATTTGAACGTCTTTTTTTACTATGAATACAGAACGGGGCTTACCGGCATTTTCTCTTTTAGCCGCTTCTTTCAAATCGAAATTTTCTGAGTGAAAGGCTATTTTAGCAGGATCGATTTCTTTTTTTCCAAAAATCCTGTCATCCGGAGGAAGGATAATATCTGTGCCGGCCAGTTGCTCCATTACTTTAGGATCGTTCCATTTCAGCGTTTTCATTTTGGTCCAATCCACATTCTCGTTGCCATCGGCACCCGTTTTTACATAACCCAATTTGCGGGCTACAACAGAGTCACGAACCCAGTAAACGAACTGCCGATATTCATTGTTGGTAATTTCAGTGGCATCCATCCAGAAGCCGCTGATAGATACAGAACGGTTACGGGCACTAAATGCATACGCGGGATCCTCATCACTGGGACCCATGTGGAATGTACCCTGCGGTACATACACCATTCCCGGAGGTTTGGGAAGGGTATATTTTCCTCCCAGCGCTACTCCATGCACTTGGCCGTCATTAGGCAGGCTTCCGCCTTTAGAATTTTTCTTTCCTAGTATTCCACAACTGGCCAGCATAGTTACACAGGCGGTTGCATACAGGGCGTAATAAAGGTTTTTCATTTTCATACACTTAAGGGGTATTGGGCAAATATAATATTTAGAACTGTTCGCTGCACAAGGTTATCATTTATTTTTTAAAATCAAAGCGTATTTTCCAAAGTAAAATTTCAAACGGAGGTGAAGCCCTGTTTATTGTATTAACTTAAAATTAATTGCCTTTTTTACCACTGTTTATCAGCAAGATAAGCTCTTTTGCAGAAAATACTGGATTCTGACAAGTGTAATTACGACATAAGTAGAAGGATGTTTCCGGTCTTACCGGACGGCCTTCCAAAAGTGGAAAACCGGCATCGGGGATATTCGTGGCCATTAAAACCCGGTTCGGGATATATTCTGCCAGCAATTCAGCCAGCCCGGCTGCATAATCGTTGCCGGTCATTACAATTTCGTTCGTACCGGCAACTATTTCCTGCACCAGGCAGGCCCAATTGCCAAATGATGTGGGGTAACGGGTAATGGACTTGCCCAGGGAATTCACCATGGAAAGGCTTCTTTCTTTCCATCCGTTATTATCAAACAGGATGGATAATTGCCACAGATTACAGGCCATAACCGAATTTCCGGAGGGCACAGCACCGTCATACACTTCCTTTTTCCTTACAATCACATCTTTCTGATAAATGGGTGTATAATAAAAAAAAACCGGGTTTTCTTCATCAGCAGGCTGAATGACATTTCCAGCGGCTTGTAACGATCCTGGGTTGCCAAAATTTTCTATGACATATTCCGTTAATTCCCTGGCGGTCAGCAACCAGTTTCTATCCGCTGTTATTTCCTGCAGGTGTATCAATGCCTGGATAAGAAAAGCATAATCGTCTAAAAATGCAGGGTACTTCGCCTGATCATTTTTCCAGGTATGGTGCAGACCATCGGAGTTATTTACCGCAAATGCTGATAGCAGGAACTTCATATTGCGTATGGCGAGTTGCCGGTAACTTTCATTGCCCGTGGCAGCGAAAGCTTTGCTGCATGCAGTATTCATCAATGCATTCCAGCCGAGGATAATTTTGTCATCCAGTTGAGGCCTTACTCTTTTGTTTCTTTGGGCTAATAATTGCTGCCCCGATTTTTTCAACCTGCTTTTTAGTTCCTCCACCTTCAAATTCTTTTCTGCTGCAAATTCTTTCAATGGCTTTTTTACCCGGAGAATAGTGGTATGCTCCCAGTTACCAGTTGCAGATACATCATAGTACTCTCCGAAAAGAGCCGCATCATCACCCAATATTTTATTTATTTCTTCCGCCTCCCACACATAAAATTTCCCTTCCACCCCTTCACTATCCGCATCTAATGCTGCATAAAACCCCTTTTGGCCGTGCAACATTTCCCGCTCTGTAAAATTCATTGTTTCCTCGATCACTTCTTTGTAGCGTTCCTTTTTCGTAAGCTGATATGCTTCACTTAAAACTGCTACCAGTAAAGCATTATCGTACAGCATTTTTTCAAAATGTGGTGCCAGCCATTCGGTATCGGTAGCGTATCGTGCAAACCCACCCGCTAACTGATCGTAGATTCCGCCTTCTATCATTCTATCCAGCGAGAGAAGGGCCTGTTGTAATGCCACCTCTCCCTCACCACTCCCAAAATGGTTAAATCGTAATAAATATTGTATAGAAAATGTTTGGGGAAACTTGGGCGCCCTCCCAAAACCGCCCCATTCTTTATCTGCAGCCTTCATAATGGATTCAAAAGCTTCCCGGGTTTTTTCTTCTGTAAAAATTTCATCGCCACCTTCTTTTTGAATACCGAATGTATTAGACTGCAAAATGTGCCGGGTAAGGTTTTCAGCCTGGGCGTCTATTTCATGCCTTCGGTCCCGGAATGCCTGTATCACTCCATATAATGTATCCTGCCACGAAGGCCGGTTATAGGCTTTTTGAGGTGGAAAATAGGTACCCCCATAAAAGGGTTTTCCATCAGGGGTTAAAAATACATTCAGGGGCCAACCCCCGCTACCTGTCATGGCCTGCACAGCGTCCATATAAATATGATCGAGGTCTGGTCTTTCTTCCCGGTCAATTTTAATATTGATAAAATGTGCATTCATGATGTCTGCGGTTGCTTCATCTTCAAAGCTTTCTCTTTCCATGACATGGCACCAATGGCAGGCTGAATAGCCGATGCTTACAAGTACAGGTTTATTTTCTTTTCTTGCTTTTTCCAGTGCTTCATCACTCCAGGGATACCAGTCCACCGGATTATGCGCATGCTGTAGCAGATAAGGACTTGTTTCCTGATTGAGTTGATTGGTATGCCTGTTCATATATGTGCCGGTTATGTTTTTAAAATGGCAGGCCATGCGATGGTCAGCCAGTATTGAAGTTCGTAAAAAAAGAAAAGGATACCGTTTGCAGTATCCTTTTCTTTTTTATTTAACTGGGATTTTATTTCTTCTTCAACTCGGCTGCTAAAAACTGTTCCAGCGCTGCCACCATACTTGGCATTTGTGGCTGTGGTGCTTTTATTTGTAATTGCAATCCCGCTTCTTCTATGGCTTTTGAAGTATTGTTACCAAAAGCGCCAATAACCGTCCCATTTTGTTTGAATGCAGGGGCATTGTCGAACAGGCTTTTTACACCACTGGGAGTAAAAAAGCAAATTATGTCATACTCCGTTTCACTCAATATCTCTTTTACATCGCTGCTTACGCTCCTGTACATGAAGGCCAGTACAAACTCACAATTATTCGCTTTCAACCAGTTCACTATTTCATTATCCTGCTGGTTTTCTGAGCACACATACATAAATTTTTCATTGGCCTTATGCTTGTTGATTACATCAAACATGCTTTTGTTGGTGCCATCAGCCCCGTAAAATACTTTTCTCTTTCTATAAAGGATAAATTTTTGAAGGTAAAGGGCTACGGCTTCCGTTATGCAGAAGTATTTGGTATCCTGGGAAACATTTACTTTCATTTCTTCGCAGGTACGAAAAAAATGGTCAATAGCATTCCTGCTGGTAAAAATGACACCTGTATATTGCGGGATCTCAATTTTTTGCTTTCGAAAATCCCTGGCAGGTATGCCTTCCAGCCTTATAAAGGGATAAAAGTCCAGCTCCAGGCTATACTTCCGCTGAAGCTCAAAGTACGGAGACTTCTCACTTTCAGGTCTAGGCTGGGTAATCAGGATTTTCTGAATTGCTTTGGCCTGTTCACCGGCCTTGGTAACCCCGTTTTTGCTCATGTTCGGTTCGGCTAAAGTTGGCTGCAAAGTTAAGTAGTTTGGTTTAAAAATATCAACAAAGCCTTGTAAACCAGTAAAAGAGGGGCAATTTCAAATCCACAGAGGTATAAAAAAAAATGAAATAGATTGACTCTGACCTGATTATGTATGGCCGCATAGGTTAAAATAAAGCGGTAAACCAGCAGCCCACCTATCAGGCACCAGGAAAAAGTAAGGCCAATGGAATATACTTCGCCCAGGGAAAAAGCCAGTATTAAAAGGATAGGCAAGAGCATAATGCCCAGCATTTTATTAACGATAAAGACAATAAATATGTACGAATCAGCTTCATCGTCCATATTGAACAGCCAGCCGCAAATCTTCAACCCGGCATATTTGACAAAATAAGCCACCGACAGCCCTGCGCTGCAATACAAAAACAGCAGCCAGAAATTACCAACCGGATTGATGGAATAATGAGTAAGCAGGAAGGACATATATAAACCGGCACTGGCCATAAAAAACACATTGAGCAGCAGGGATGGAAGAGGTGTTTGCACCAATTGTTCCCTTATTTGCCGCTGCTTTATGGTTGTTCTAAAGAACAAACGGAACAAATCGTTGAAATATTTGGGAAACGCCCTCCGGAGTACCGCAAAGAAAATAAACAATACCACCAGCAGATAAAACAACAAATCTTTCCCATCTGTTTTTTTAATACTGACTGGTAAAAGCGTTGTATCGCTTATTGATTTGAACACAAAACCAGGCGGGTGTTTGATGAGTTGCAAATTGCCGGTGAGCAAAGCAAACAGATGTACTGGTGCCGGCAATGTGGAATCGATCACCATGTTTTGGCTGGAGGTATCTGCTGTCTCATGAATTAACAGGGAGTCGCCAGCCCCGGTTCTATCCATTGCCTTCAGAGAGTCCGGCACAGGGTTTCTAACCGTGTCAGCGATTGATTGTGCCTGTACCTTTCCGGTAAATAGCAAAATACCCAGTAAGAAAAAAAGAAACCGGCTCAAGTAAAAAAATTATGCTGCAAAAGTATTGAAGTGCTTTTTCACTTTAGCGGGTATTATAAAATAATTCTGGCAGCCAATACTAAAGGAAGAGAAAGTTATGCATATCACTGGCTGAGCAAATAAGCAATTAGTGTTATCGCTTCCGCAATGATCTTCTGCTAAAAGCACCCGCTAAAAATAATTAATAAATCCGAAGTGTATCTTGGACTGCCGCAGGTTGAAGTCTGTGTCATTTCTTTTACCCACCGCCCAGGCCAGGTTAAAGATACCCGCCTTTGTTTCAAAAGCAATACCCAGGCCTGTTCCAAAATAAGTATACTTCAATTTGGCGGTTGTGCTGTTGTCCTGGCCCCAGCCTCCATCTGCCAATGCATATAAATAGGAGTTTTGCCCGGTTATATACAGCAGCCGGTATTCCAGCGTGGCAATGGCAAAATGGGAGAGGTACTGGCTTTCTTCGTCAAAGCCACGCAATAGTTTATAACCTCCCAACTGAAAAAGTTCATTTCGAAAAACATTACCGCTTTGCAAAATGCCAGCATTAACGGCAGCCTTTACCGTACTTTGTCTTCCTATAGGAAAATAACGGGCGCCAGCAGCCTTTACCCGCAATTGATACGTTTTTAGTTTTATGCCGCTATATAATTTTTCGAAATCAAACCCCGGGTCGTTAGGGTCTTTTAATTCCAATATCTCATTATTTTTTTTGATTGTTTTGGTTCCGATAGTGGTTATTATCCTGAACTCATTACCCTTTTTGGGGTTCAGCCGGTAATCGGTGGTATTAAACTCATAATCCAAGCCCAGGTTCACAGAACTTACATCTGCCACATTGGGCAGCAACCTGTTTTGAAGGATAAATGCCGTGTTGACCCCCCCGAAACTCACAATAGTTTGAAACAGCTGGATAAATAATTTCCCTGACTGGCTATTGTTCAATGTGTATTGGGCACCCAGTTGAAAATTTACATTGACAAAGTTGGTGTCTTTCTTAAAAATATCAAACGTAAAATCGAGACCAATAGGTGAGCGGAACAGGTATGGATGCTGGTAGAGTAAATTTAACCGGGGAGATTTTACCTGTATCTGTTGCCAGTTGACACCGACCGTTTCGCCGGCACCAAATGCATTGCGTAATAAAATATTTGCTTCACCGGTTATAAGCACTTTTTTGGAAGACAACTGATCATTATTGGGTAAAAGGCCAATCAATACATTTACCTGGCTGCTTTTCTTTTGTTTGAGATACATATTTAATACTGAACCGGTGGCCAACATGGTAAGATCGAAAGGTTTTTCTTCTTCCACATAATTAAGTTCCCGCATTTTCTTATTCACCAGAAGCAATTTTTCTTTATTGTAAGTACTACCGTTGCCAATGTCGAGATACCGCTGCAGAAAACTGTTGGATATTTTCGCAGTACCATAAATACGCAGGCTGTCGATCCGGTACAATGGCCCTTTATCTACCTTCAATACGGCTGACACCTTGTCCTCATCCAGTAAAATACTATCGAGATAAATTTTTGCGAAAGGGTAGCCTGTATTTTCCATGCGATCCAGCATCCTCTCCTGCAATTGCTGCACCTGCTTAAAATCGAGGGGCTTGCCAGCAAATAATTTCTCCCGCCATCCTGTTGCATCCAGCAGGGCCGGTTCAATATTTTTTGCATCCAGGTTTGCCCACCGGTATAATCCTCCGGTGTACAGCACCATTCGGGCAAAGGATGAATCAAATCGTAAACTGTCAATGGATACAGTCACATACCCTTTAGCCTGTAACTGACCGGGAAGTTTATTGACATACTCTATACAACTCAACCGGGAATTAAAAGATGTTTGCAGACCAAGTTGAAACGATAAGGTGGCTGAGTCTCTGTCCACCCCTCTTACAGAGAGATGATATTTATTTTGTGCCGATATATAAATACACGGCCACAAAAAAACAAGCACCGATATTTGCAGTCTGATTTTTTTCAACTCTTTCCTCCCCTGCTCCTTATATGAAGAAGGGAGGAAGGAGCTAAATTATTCATTAAATCGCAAATAAATTGGCCGGTGTTTATATTCATATCCCGTTTTGTAAACAGGCATGCTATTATTGCAATTTTCATTTTGCCACTTCTCTGCACTATAAGCAACAACTAATTGAGACTATAGTGAAAGAAATAGCACTGCAAAAAGAGTACCTGGGAAAAGGCGAACTTGTTGAAACCATTTATTTCGGTGGCGGCACACCCAGTTTATGCACTATTGAAGAATTGCATGCTATTATTGCAGCAATACGAAGAAATTTTACTGTTGATACGAATGCAGAGATTACACTGGAAGCAAATCCGGATGATATTACTGAAGCATCCCTTTCCGGCTGGAAAGAAGCGGGAATAAACCGCCTTAGCATCGGTATCCAGAGTTTTTTTGAAGAAGACCTTCAATGGATGAACAGGGCGCATACTGCCACACAGGCCATACAGAATTTACAATTAGCCATTACCCTCTTCAGCAATATTACCATTGACCTTATATATGGAACACCGCAGCTGACAACTGAAAAATGGAAACATAATGTGTCCACTGCTATTGCTTTAAAAATCCCCCATCTGTCCTGCTATGCATTAACGGTGGAACCCAAAACTCCGCTGGATAAAATGATACGGCTGGCAAAAAGCCCTGGGGTTGATCCTGAGAAACAATCAGAACAATTTTTATTACTGATGGAATGGATGGCGGATGCGGGGTATGAGCATTATGAAATTTCAAATTTTGCAAAGGCCGGGCGGCGCAGCCGTCACAATTCTTCATACTGGGCGATGGGCACTGATGGAAAGGCAAAAAAATACCTGGGGCTTGGTCCTTCTGCACATTCTTACAACGGAGCTGAGCGGCAATGGAATGTTGCGAATAATTCTCTTTATGAAACATCCATACAGAATAACATTGTTCCTTTTGAAAAAGAAGTACTGACCAGCATTCAAAAACTGAATGAATATATAATGACTGCGCTGCGTACCATGGAGGGAATTAGTTTGAATGTGATTCACTCGCAATTCAACATTCAAAAAAATGAATTACTGGCTAAAGCAGCCTTGTATATCAACAGGGGCCATTTACAAGAAGATAATAATTGCCTGGTGCTGACCAGAGAAGGGAAATTGCTGGCAGATGGCATTGCATCAGGCCTTTTTTTCTAACCTTTCTTTATCCAGGCGATAATGATATTTAAAGCACAACCAATAGCCACCAGCGAAGTCAGTACAAAGTTGAGCCACTTAATTGAGTAGGGCTTTGTACTTCCTTCCTTTTTACTTTCCTGCCATTTATTGAACTCAAGAACGTTTAATACAATAATTATTATGGAGGCAATTAAAAATACCGTTTGAAAAAATTGGATCATGGGGGCATTCTTTTATAGGTGTGAAGTTAAAGTTTTACACCCGGGGAATACGGCCGTATCTTAAAAAATTTTGCGGCTTTTGTGCTGACTTTTCCAATACTGGTAAATCTGCCGGGCTGCCAGGCAAGCCACCATTATTAATATGGCTGTTGGGGTAAATCCGTGGTACGATAAGGGCATTTTATTAAGTTTTAGCGCCGAACTGTCAACAGGTGAATAATGAAACTGGTTACAATTTTCAGACCAGCACCTGCTCTATGCGTTTAAAACCTTCACCGGGTTTAACATCTTCCCAGAGTATTTTATAGACCGTCTCCGCTATAGGAATAGCAGCCCCCACCGATTTGTTAATATTATATATACACTTTGCCGCATTATAGCCTTCGGCCACCATGTTTAGTTCCAGCCGGGCAGACTGAAGGGAGTACCCTTTACCAATCATGTTTCCAAACCTTCGGTTGCGGCTGTGGAGGGAATAACAGGTAACTAACAGGTCGCCGAGGTATACAGAGGCGGCATAGTTGGGAGTTTTACGATGAGTGATGGGGTCTTCGCCATCATGCTCGCCGACTGTAATATGTTCTGCCCCGAATTTTTTTAAAAACCCCGCCATTTCATCTGCCGCATTTGCAATGTACACACTCAGAAAATTATCTCCATAGTTCAGACCGTGGGCTATCCCTGCCCCCAGTGCATAAATGTTTTTAAGTACCGCCGCATATTGCACACCCAATATATCGTGATTTACAACCGTGCTAATGTATGCTGTATTGAAATGGGATGCGATTTCAGATGCGGTTACAACATCTGTACCGGAGAAGGTGAGATAGGATAATTTTTCCTCTGCCACTTCTTCTGCATGACAGGGGCCCAGCACAGCAAAGTAATCATTCAACGGCAGGTCAAACTTTTCCTGGAAATAATAATTCAGCAGGATGTTTTTTTCTGGTAATAATCCTTTGATAGCAGACACAACTTTCTTGCCAGCCCAATCTGCCGGCGTTAACCCCTGCAGGCTTTCTTCGGCATAAGCCGATGGAACAGCTATAATCAATACATCTGATTGCGCCACCACTTCTTTTACATTTGTGGACATTGACAGCAGCGATACGTCGAATGAGGCCGCACTTAAATAATTGG
Source organism: Chitinophagaceae bacterium (assembly GCA_031441485.1). Taxonomy (GTDB): domain Bacteria; phylum Bacteroidota; class Bacteroidia; order Chitinophagales; family Chitinophagaceae; genus JJ008. Next base: position 83,773 of record JANOEQ010000107.1, on the reverse strand, counting down.
GGTTGTGATGCTGCTCCCGGATATGGGTGATAGTGGCCGCATTTCTTATCCACCAGTTAACAGCATGCTTTCTGTCTACCAGTATTTTTGTTAATGCTGTTGCCCAACTGCCGCTGCCGATGATACCAAAATGCATAGTAGAACTTAAATTAATTTTTCCCGGCTATGAGTTACAAGAATTATGCTTCTAAAATTCATTAAAGCGATACGGAATAGAGTGGTTACAGCTACTCTTACTTCTCAAACAGCTTATCTTTCGGCACCACTTTCACTTTCATGCCATCTTTCAGGTTTTTGCTGATGGCGCTATAAGGCCCAACCACCACTTCGTCTCCGGCATTGATACCACTGAGTACTTCAATATAATTTATATCCTGTATGCCGGATTTTACCACTGCTTTTTTTACGGTGCCGTCTTTTTGCAATACAAATATCACTTCTTCCAGTTCATTATCATTTGAAATGGCATCTGTTCTGTCATTTTCGTCCACGCCTTTGCTTTCATTGTCTTCCTTCTTTTTATCAGCCATGCTCTTATCGCTACCTTTTACCCTGGCATTGATGGCAGTAATAGGCACGGATAATACATTGTCCACTCTTTTTGTTTTTATATCTGCGCTGGCGTTCATCCCCGGGCGAAAGGGAAATGTTTTATTAGTAAGATCCTTATAAGAAGCTGCATCTAATTTTATCCGTACTTCATAATTCGTCACATCATTAGAGGAAGTAAGTGCTGAAGCGCTTTTGGTGCTGCTGGCAATTTTGGTTACCACACCTTTAAACTTCCTGTTGTTGTAAGCATCCACTTCCACATCGGCAGAGTCCCCTATATTTATTTTTACAATATCATTTTCTCCCACATCCACTCTTACTTCTATACCCGACATATCGGATACCGTCATCATTTCTGTTCCTACATTAAAACTGCTTCCTGCCACACTTTCTCCCTTCTTTACTTTTAAAGAAGAGATAACGCCATTCATAGGAGATATGATAGTGGTACGGCTAAGGTCTTTATTGGCTTTGCTTAACCCTGTTTGTGTGGATTGCACACCGGCCTGAAGGCTTTTGATATTCTGCAAAGCTGCATTATAATTTGCCTCAGCAAAACGCAGATTATTTTCAAATTGCTCCAGTTCTGCTTTGGAAATTACTTTTTGATCAAATAATGTCTTGTTACGTTCGAAGTTCTGTTTGGCGAAATCAAGATTTGATTTCAATGATTCGAGGCCTGCTTTGCTATTGTCAACTGTTGCCACAGACTGGTTGACCCTCGAAGCTGCTTCATCCCGCTGAAGTGCATAAATATCTGCATAGATGCGGGCCAGTACCTGTCCTTTTTTTACAGTATCTCCTTCCTGCACATTCAGCTCGGTTATTTGCCCGGAAATATCAGGGCTGATTTTCACTTCCACTTCAGGATATACCTTACCACTCGCATTTACCGTTTCGATGATGGTCCTTTTGGTGGCTTTTTCCACTGCAATTTTTTCTGTCTTATCTCCGCCGCCCATTGTTTTACTGATAGCAAATAATGCCAGCAGTATCCCAATAATAATCAATGCCCATTTTAATTTCTTATTCATAGAAAACAAATTTGAAAATGTGATGAATGTGAAAATGTGAAAATGTTGAGCCCTGAAGAGAACAAGCCGAAATGGCCATTTTCATATTTCCACATTAAAGTTTTAAACCTTCTCCCCTGTAAAATTCCAATAATTTCATTTTAAAGACATAATCATATTGTGAGTACAAAGCCTGTATACGGGCCCTTTGTACATTATTCTGGCTGTTGATCAGATCATAAGTGGAGAGCAGGTTCAGCGAATATCTTTTCCCGGCAAAATCATAAGCTTTCAGTGCTGTTTCCACACTTTTTTTATCGGCACTAAATTTTTGAATGGCAGCCGTGGCATCATAATAGGCTTTATAGATATCCTGCTTCAATTGCATGTCACCCTGTTCTTTCTGCAATTCCAATTGCTGAACGGTTAGTTTTGACCTGTCCCATGCCGTACGGGCAGACCGTCCATTAAAAATGGGTACACTGATACCGATACCAATATTCTGCGCAAAATTGTTTTTGAACTGTGTACCTAATGGAATGGCTTTCTCACCCACCTGTACAAAAGATGGGGCCAGTACATCATAAGGTGTGCCGCTCACATTAACGATAGCTCCTGTTGGCTTTATGGCTCCTGCGGTAAACTGTGGTACTTTAAGATTTACATAGTTATTGCTCAATCCACCAAAACCGGAAATGGTGGGGTATAATGCTCCTTTGGCCACTGCCACTGATTTTTGAGCAGATTGTATTAGCAATTGATTTACTTTTTGCTGGGGAAGGGTGCCAATGGCCTTTGCATACACTGCATCAGGTTGCAGTTCTGCCAATGGCAACACCGGTATAACATCTACCGGCGGGGTAAGCACATCAAAAACGGCAGCGGCATCTAAGTTTAGCAGGGCTTTCATTTGCAGTAAAATCTGTTGGGCTGATGCCTCTGCTGTATAAAAGGAAGAGCTGTCCCTGGCCAGTTGAGCATCCAGTTCAGCCGCATTGAGTTCCGGCAATACTCCCGCATCCACTTTTTTTCGGGTATTTTCCAGTTGTGCCTGTGTTTGCGCAATCTGCACTTTAGTCAAATTCACCTGTTCTCTGGCCAGTAATATCTGCAGGTAAGCCACGGCAACATTCAGCGCAATATCATTTTGTATTTTTTTGGTTTGTTCTTTATCAGCTTCCCAGGAAAGGCGGCTGGCTTCAATATTATTTTTCAGCGAAAACCAATTGAAAAGGGTAACTCCGGTTTGCAACTGCATTCCCGCATTAAGGAAGTTATTGTCTTCCAATACGCCGGTGGTGGGGTTTTCTGAACGGCCCAGCCGGTAACCAATACTGCTGTTAAAGTTCAGTGTCGGTAATTGCCCTGCCTTATTTTGCTGATAGGTAAGTGCAGAAAAACGCGACTGCAGGTCTGCCTGCCTTACGGATATATTATTTTTTTGTGCATGGTCCACACATCGTTTAATGTCCCATTTTTCCTGGCCATAAGAGGCATTAAAAACCAACAGGACAAGAACCAGTTTGATGCTGCGTTTCTTCATCCTGCAAAAATAAAAGAAATGAAGGCTAAGGCAGATGATTTTTTGTGGGCGGAGAACCCGGGTTAAACCCAAATCTCTTTAAAATCGATATCGGCGGTACAATCGCTGAGGTTGAAATGATGGATGATGTTTTTCCCTCTTGCTGTCATTTTATATTTCCCGTCCAAATATTCATACACTTCCACTTCTTCCATATCCGGATCAATTATCAGGTAATATGGGATTCCTTTTGCCTGGTAAACCGGTCTTTTGCAGCAGTGCCGGGCGATAAAATCTCTGTTACCAGGGCAGGTAGAAAATCCAGGTATTTTTTCACTATCTCATCACATACTATCAACATATCAGGCTGAAAAATGGTATCCTCCTCCAACAGGTAGTCTATGGGCTGATAAACCTTATATTTCTGACATTTCTTTAATTGTTGCCTAAATTCTGATCCAAGATTATTTGATATCACCTGATGCTTAGGCACAGGGGCAGGGCTCATGGCATAAGGAATACCATCAATCAATTCCCATTTTCCCTCCCAATGCACATAGTCATCATAAGTGTAATGTGGTAATATTTTAACTGCGTTACCCATAGGTTGCGTGAAGTTACAAAAAATTACTTTCTTTTTAGACCACCGCCAGCGCCTGATCCAAATCTTTTATCAAATACTCTGCATCCTCCAGTCCCACATACATTCTTATATAGCGGTGTTCTTTATTGGCCGGGTCAAATTCCCCCGATTTCAAGCCTGCACATTTGGGGATGACAAGGCTTTCATGCCCGCCCCAGCTTACCGCCATCATAATATGCTGCAGGGTTTCGCAGAAGCGAACAATTGATTCCTCTTTTTCTGTTTTCAAAACAAAAGTAAACAAGCCACAGGCCCCCTTCATCTGTTCCTTTGCCAGTTGATATTGCGAAAATGATTTGTCGAAGGGGAAAAGAATGGATTCTGCTTTAGTATGCTGCTTGATGTATTGTACCACTTCCACTGTTGTCTTTGTTATCCGCTCAATTCTGGCGGGCAGTGTTCTTAACCCTCTTATCAGCAGCCATGCATTGAATGGCTGTATGCCACTGCCGATATTCAGGTATTCGCTGTTAAAAATTTTCTCCATCATAGCATGGGTGCCGCAAAGCACTCCCCCCAATGTGTCGCTATGCCCGCCAATATATTTCGTAGCAGTCTGCATGGCCATATCAATACCCATCTCTATTGGCTTCTGATAAAGCGGTGTGCAATAGCTGTTATCAATCAATGTAACAATGCCTTTTGATTTTGCCAATGCCGCCACTTCCTTTATCGGTTGAATGGCAAAATCCCAGCTATTGGGCGATTCGAGGTAATAAAAAGTGGTATTGGGTTGTGTGGCGCTTTGCCAGTTTTCAATGACTGTTCCGTTTATATATGTAACTGACACGTCAAAGCGGGGCAATATTACATCAAACATCCGTTGTACCCAGGTATAGGGCTTTGCTACTGAAACAATATGATCGCCTGATTTAATATTCGCAAAGATCCCGGCAAAGATAGCAGCTGCACCATTATTAAAAACGAGGCAATCTTCTGCTCCGTCCAGCGCTGCTAATTTTTTCCGGAGAATATCTACCGTGGGATTTAAACCCCGGCTGTACAGGTAGCCACCCATTTCATTTTCAAAAGCCTGGTGCAGATCAGCTACTTTCCTGAAAGTAAAATTGCTGGTCTGCATAATAGGCGGGGCTACGGCATTGAAATAATGTTCGCGGTCTTCACCTAATTCATTTATGATTTGTGAAATATCCATCAGGATCCTGTTTTAACGGCTTTGTTCCGGTTGTGGTTAAATAAAAAGTAAATAATAATAAAAGCCGCTAATACCCCCACTCCGATCAATGCCGCTTTCGGATCAGCGATGGCAATACTGGTACCTACAAATAAATAAGCCGCAATAAATATAACGGGCATCAACGGGAACAATTTCATTTTATAAATACCCGTTCCATCCAGGTGTTTTGTTTTTTTGCGAAACCAAAATATAGTAGCGCTGCTGAGCACCATTCCAAAACAATCCAGGAAAATGGTGAAGGTCAATATTTTTTCAAATTGCTGTGAGAAGAATAATATAACAATACAGATGGCAGCGAATACTGTGAGCGAAAATGTGAGTACATTGTTCTTTTCATTTTGTTTGGCAAAAACTTTTGGCAGGCTTCCATCCTCACCCATGGCAAACATTACCCGCGGGTTGCTCATCAGCAGGCCATTTACATACGCCAATACGCCCAGGAACAGGAAGGCAGAAAATATTTCGGCGCCTTTTGTTCCAAACACCTTATCCATTACTACAAATGCCACTTCCCGTTCGTTTTTCATACGGTCGAAACCTACCAGGTTGTAATAACTGAGATTTGCCAACAGGTATAAAACAATAATTACCGCAATACCTATAAAAATGCCGCGGGGAATATTTTTAGCCGGCTTATCTACATCCTGTCCAAAATTAATGGTTTGCTGGTAGCCACCATAGGTAAATGATACCGCAATTAAACTTATGCCCAGGCTTTTTATCCAGTCCATTGAACTGAAAGGTGCGGCGGGCTTCACCACTTCCTGCGCATAATGCTGCGGAAAGAACAATGCGGTGATCAGCACCAAGATCATAGTGATCTTTATCACCATCAGTATATTTTGTGTTCTTGAACTTACTCTTAACCCCCGGAGGTTGATACCATAAAAAATAATAATGGCAATACAACTTATCAATGCTTTATGCATATCGGTCCATTGGCCTGGAAATAATTTAAGGATATAGCCGCTGCCAATTAATGCAACACCGCTAAGGCTGGCGGCATTACTGACCAATATCACGCAATTGATGGCAAATGCAACACTGGGATGATAGGCTTTGGCAAATACTTTATAGTATCCACCGGTAACCGGGTAGCGGCTGCCAATCTCCGCATAGGTAAGCGCACCACAAAGTGCTACCAAACCGCCAATGATCCAGGCACTGAAATATACAGAAGGGTTCAATGCATCTTTGGCACTGGTGGCAGCCGTACGGAAGATACCCATACCTATTACCAGTCCGATAACAATCATGGTAAATGAAAACAGGCCTAGTTTATTCTTTGCAGTCATGGCTTGAAGATACAAATAAAACTATCTAACTTTACAGTTGCCAATTTCCTTTTCCATGAAAAAACATTTCCTTTTTTATACCCAATTATTTTTTTTCAGCAGTTGCTTTACACAGGCTCTTCCTGTTGATTCCACCCGGACAATGGACAGCGTGACGGTAAGAGCATTTGAAAGGTCAACTAAAACGATTTATTCTTCCACCATACTGACCGTTATTCCTTATGCTGATTTTTCACCAAAAACATCGCTTGTTAATGGATTGAATGCGGTAAGTGGTGTAAGAATGGAGGAACGTTCTCCAGGCAGTTACCGCATCAATATCAGGGGCAGCTCACTCCGTTCTCCCTTTGGTGTAAGAAATATTAAGGTGTACTGGAACGGTATCCCGGTAACGGATCCCGGCGGCAATACCTACTTTAATCAGTTTGCCTGGAATAATTTTTCCAGCATAGAAGTATATAAAGGACCGGCCGGCAGCATGTATGGTGCCGGTACGGGCGGTTTGATATTGCTGAACAACTTTGATGTGCCCTGGAAAAGGGGAATAAACCTTGAATACATTACCGGCAGTTACAACCTGCAGAATATTTTTGTATCCGGGCAATTTGGTACACCCGCTACTAATTCCACCGGCAATAAAAATATCATCAGCTATGCACATAATCAAACAGACGGCTATCGCCTGCAAACAAATTTTCGCCGTGATAATTTCTCCTGGATTTCACAGGTAAGAGGCAACCGGTATGAATTGACGGCAGCTGTTTTATTTACTGATATGTATTATCAAACGCCCGGCGCCCTTACATTGGCTGAATTTACATTCAACCCCAAAAATGCAAGGCCTGCCGCGGGTGGTTTCCCCAGTGCTGTAAATGCCAAAGCTGCCATTTATCAAAAAAATATATTGACCGGCATCGCTAACTTATTTCGCCTGGCCAGTAATGTTAAAAATATCACTACCCTGTATGGATCTTTTTCGCAAATAAAAAATCCGGCCATACGCAATTATGAAAGGAGAAATGAACCTTCATTTGGTGGCAGGACTTTTTTCAGTTTTGACAAAAAAATTGAAAAGCTGTGGCTGACCCTGATCAGTGGTGCAGAATGGCAGCAGGGTTATTTTAATACACAGGTTGCAAAAAATAAAAATGGCAATCCCGACACACTCTTAACCAATGACGATATCAACAACTCTGCATTTAGTGTATTTACCCAGGTAAGCGGTCATATTGATTACGACTGGTATTTTTCCGGAGGCATCAGTATAAACAAAACTAAAATAGCTATAACAAGGCTGAACAAATATCCTGTTATTGCCCAGAGCAGCAGTTTCAAAAATGAGCTGATGCCAAAATTATCGCTCATTAAGAAGCTTATCAATACAAAAACCAAAATTGACTGGCTGGTTACCATTTCAAAGGGCTTTTCACCCCCAACAGTGGCTGAAGTATTACCATCCACCGGTGTTATCAGCACCAACCTTGAAGCAGAGCGGGGTTGGAATTATGAAACCACCCTTCGCTATATCGGGTTTCGCAATAAGTTAAAACTGGAGGTTACAGGTTTTTATTTAAAACTGAATGATGCATTGGTACAACGCAGGGATCTTTCAGGCGCTGATTTCTTTGTGAATGCCGGCGACATACAGCAAAAGGGTATTGAATTTCATGCCGACTTCAAACAATATTTCGGTGATTTTGTAAAAACAATTACTATCCGTACAGATTATACCTATAACCATTTCCGGTACGGTGAATTTGTAAAAGGCACTGATAATTTTTCCGGGAAAAAAGTTCCCTCTGTTCCATCCAATGTACTCTCCATTCTTACCGATCTTACTTTAAAAAACCGCATTTACCTGAATGCCAGCTATTATTCAGCTTCTTCCATTTATCTGAATGATGCTAATACGTTCAGAGCCGATCCCTATCACCTGCTTGGCTGCCAGCTGGGCTGGAAGAAAAAAGAAAAAGGGAATTTCCGGCTGAATATATATGCAGGTATTGACAATTTGCTGGATGAAACTTACAGTTTAGGAAACGACATCAATGCAGCCGCCAATCGTTTTTACAATGCAGCGCCACGCAGGAATTATTATGCCGGCCTATCCTTTCAATGGATAAAGTCTGCCTCCATAAATTAAGCCGCTAATATTTCATTACCGGGCAGGCCGTTGAATTCCCGGCGGCTCCTCCCGTGCGATAGATCAACCCTGCTGTGGTGGTATGATAATGATCTTTAAAGGCCGGGTTAGCGGCCTGGCTAAACCCATCCAGGTAATCGGTAAAAAGAAACCGGTAGGATGTTTCTCCATAGATAGCAATTCTGTCTGAAAGATTATACCGAATACCAGCCCCCACCGGCACTACCGGTATCATACGTGGCAGATTATGCTGGTCATCCAATGCTATTCTTTGTATAAGATCTGAGCCATCTCCAAAGTAAGCAGCATTGAAAGCACTATGGTCCCTTTTTATATGCAACAATCCAAGTCCTGCTCCAGCAAATAAGTAGGGTGAAAATCCTTTGCTGCTGAAATTTTTTCCCAATGGATTTACGACCATCAGCAATGACAATTCTGTGACTGGTGACGTGAAATTAAAATTCCGTTGTTTCCTGAATTCCGGGTTATTATATTTTGCATCATCACCTTTTATCCCTCCAAACAACAGGTTGGCCCGCAGAGCTAAAGAACGGCTGAGCATTCGGGAAGCATGAAGATTTACTCCCAACCGAATTGTTTCATAAGAGCCAAAGCGCCAGGGTGTCAAATCGCCCTGGTACATAACTATGCCTGCGCCCAACCCAAATTCATACCGGGAAATATTTTGCTGGGCTGCTGCGGGTTTACAAAAAAATAAGACAATAATAGCGGCTGCAAGTTTTGCACAAATGTTCATATTATGTGGTTTTGCAGAAAATGGTCATTCACTTTCTGTTGGTTAACAAAAAGCAGCAGTATTGGCAATAACTCGGTGGAGGAAAAGCGGGGATGACTGTTACCGGTGAACGCAAAAACACAAGTTTCAGTACATTGTCCGCTTCAAATAATTGGTAAAGTTTATTTTAGAAATGCTTCATGCAAAAAATTGGCCAATATGACTTTCACAAAAAAAATAAGTTTAACCCGGAGTGTTAATAACTCTTCTTGATTGAATAAATTCTCTCCCTACTTTTGCACTGACTTGGTTGTTGACGTTAAAAGTCAGCATTAAAAGGGAAGTCAGTCAAAATCTGACGCTATCCCCGTAGCTGTAAGCTCCTTTTGTGTTGTTTAATCTTCAAACCACTGTCTGCCAACCGGCGGATGGGAAGGTGATAAACAACGGAGTAAGCCAGAAGACCTGCCACATCACTTAAACATTATTTAAGCTTTCGGGTGAAAGGCTAAGAATGTAAACACCGCAAGGTTTTTATTTTCTTTTCTTTTTATTTTCTCGGAAGCAGTCACACAAAAAATTTCATCAAACATGAAAAAACATTTTTTTGTGCTGACTGCTGTTATTATCAGCAGTCAGCTAAATGCCCAGGACAGTACAGCTAAAACTTTGGATGAAGTAATTGTAACTGCCAATAAGTTTGAGCAGAAACAGAGCCAGACGGGCAAAGTAGTAACTGTGATCACAAGGGAACAACTGGAAAAAAGCAGCGGCAAAACAGTGGCCCAGCTCCTGAATGAACAGGCGGGCATTACCATCAATGGCGCTTACAATGTGACCGGCAGCGTTCAAACCGTTTTTACCCGGGGTGCCTCTTCTGGAAGAACACTGATATTGCTGGATGGTATCCCTGTAAATGATCCATCTATGATCAACAATGAATTTGACCTGAACCTTTTTTCTATTAATGATGTGGAGAGAATTGAAATATGCAAAGGGGCGCAATCCACTTTATACGGCAGCGATGCAATTGCAGGAGCTATCAATATCATCACTATAAAAAAAGATGTCAGCAAAGCTTTTAATGTAAAAGCGACAACCGGGCTGGGCAATAAAAACACTGCCCGTAATAATATTCAGTTGTATGGCAAAGCCGGTAAGCTTACGTATACCACCCGTTTTGCCAGGCTGCGGACCAGTGGGTTTTCGGCTGCGTACGACAGTACCGGAGCGAACAATTTTGATAAGGACGGTTATGATGGCAATATGATCAATGCAGGATTGCAGTATCAAATCATTCCGTCCCTGCTGGTAAAAACATTTATCCTGCACAGCCAGTATAAGGCAGATATTGATGCAGGTGTTTTTGCAGACGAAAAAGACTATCGGATCAATAACAGCATCCTGACATCTGGTGCGGGATTGAATTATAAAAAAGGGATTGTAAATATTACTGCCAATTACCAATATGGTGAGTTAAAAAGGAATTATAGAAACGACAGCCTGTTTGTCCGTCCATTCGGAACTAAATTTGAAAGTAATAAATACGGTGGCCGTACCCAGTTCGTGGAACTGTACGGAAACGTTGTTATTTCAAAATGGCTGACCGTTCTTGCCGGATCTGATTACAGGTGGGCGAATATGAACCAGCAGTATTTCTCGCTTAGCAGTTTTGGCCCTTACAGCAGCCAATTTGATGATACTTCCCTCCACCAAACATCATTCTATAGTTCTTTATTTCTCAATGGTGTAAATAAGCGGCTGAATGTTGAAATCGGAGGAAGGCTCAATAAGCACTCCCGCTACGGTAATAACAGCACCTATACTTTTAATCCATCATTCAGCATTAATAAAAACTGGAGAGTATTCGGCAGTATCGCATCGGGTTTTAAAGCCCCTTCTATATTCCAGTTGTTTGATGTATTTAGCGGCAACCCTGATTTAAAACCGGAAAAATCGATCAACTATGAAACAGGTGTTCAGCAAGTGCATGAAAAAATAAGCAGCCGGGTTGTCTATTTCCACAGGGAGATTAAGAATGGTATAGATTATAATTATACCACTTTTAAATATTTCAATTTTGTAAAGCAAACAGTCAATGGCCTTGAGCTGGAGTTGCTGCTAAAACCGGTGAAGGGCCTCAACATCAATGCTAACTATACATTAATTACCGGCGAGGAACAAACACAAAGCCGTAAAAATTTTCGTGATACTGTTTATAATCACCTGCTGCGCCGTCCAAAGCACAATATCAACCTTACAGTCGGATATGAGTTTACCAAAGGTTTGTTTGCAAGCATCAGCGGCAAATCGGTAAGCAGCCGGTATGATGTGGGCGGGTATAAGAAAGAGGATGTATTACTGGATAATTATTTGCTGCTGAATGCGTATGCAGAATATAAATGGAAGCCCGCTGTAAAATTCTTTTTTGATATGCAAAATATAACCGGTAAGAAATTTTTCGACATCCGTGGTTACAATGCCATCCCGTTCCTGGTCAGCGGGGGCATCAGTTTTCAGTTATAAAAAATGAAGTATGTGCCAGCATGAATCAAAAACCTGTCTCCGGTGCAAATCGCCGTTTGAATGTAAGCCCGGCAGTATAATGCAGTGCCAGTGTTATGGTATTGAGTTGTCAGCAGAGCTGCGGGTTTACATAGAACTGCGGTATAATGATTGCTTGTGCCGCAATTGTTTACAATATCTATCGGTGGAGCTGAATTTATTTAAGGAGAAATATATTTTCAGATGATTATTTTTGTAAAAACCAACGGCCATGCAATTTCACTTCCAGGAATTTTTGACCCTTACTTTCACGCTTTTTGCGGTGATTGATATTGTAGGCTCTGTGCCCATGCTTATTTCTCTGAAAGAAAAAATGGGCAGTATCAATGCCTGGAAAGTAACATTGATATCCGGCGGGTTGATGGTATTGTTTTTCTTTATTGGCAAACCTTTTCTCAACCTGCTGGGAGTGGATATCCGGTCATTTGCAGTGGCGGGTTCCATTGTAATTTTTATCCTGGGCCTGGAAATGGTACTTGGAATAGAGTTTTTCAAATCAGAGAAAGGCGCTCCTTCCGGCACTTTGGTGCCCATTGCCTTCCCTCTTATTGCCGGAAGTGGTACCCTTACCACGATTATGTCGTTAAAAGCCACTTTTGAACGGGCAGATAAAAATGAATTCATGATACTGCTGGCCATATTGGTAAACCTGATTATCATTTATTTTGTACTTCGATCACTAAACCTGATAGAAAAAGCACTTGGTAAAGCCGGATTATTAGCGGTAAGAAAATTTTTTGGCGTAATTTTACTGGCCATTGCAGTAAAGGTTTTTGCCACGAATGCAAGCGGGATGTTTAAATAACCCCGCCATAAATGGCAGGGTAAGTCAGGCCTCGTCGTACAATGGATAGTATAAGAGTTTCCGAAGCTCCAGATACAGGTTCGATTCCTGTCGAGGCTACCAGAGCCATTCCAATAAAAAGGGATGGCTCTTTTTTTTTAAAATAAATCTTTCCCCTGGTAATAGTCCAACAGTTTTACCCTGAACTGGTATTCATATTTTGCCTGTGCCAGGTTGATGCGGCTTTGGTCAAGTTTATTTTTACTGACCAGGTAGTCGTCCGCATTGATCACGCCATTGTTGAACCGCACTTCGGCGGCCCGGAATGATTCTTCAAAGTTTTTAACCTGGCCTGCCAGCAATTTCGACCGGTCAAAAGAAGCGGCCATATTCAGGTATGCCTGTTCAATATTTTGACGGAGCTGCCATTTTATATTGTCTGCTTCCAGTTTTGTGCTGGCCAATGAAATCTTAGCCAGCTTCACCCGGTTGCGGGTTTGAAATCCGTTAAATAATGGTATCTGCATATTGATACCAATAAATGAACCGAGGTTATTGTTTAATTGCTTAGTATAAGCCGTTTTAGCCGCTGCATAATTTTGCTGCTTTTCCAAGACCGGATTCTGGTTTCCATTGATGATAACATAACTGCCGACAGGAGTTTCTGTAATGGTGGCAGGAGTTAAAGTTTGCCCCAGGCTGGAGTAGCTGCTGCCCAGGTTTCCATTGAGGCTGATAGAGGGATAAAAACCTGATTGCGCTACTTTAATTCCTTTCTCTGCACTTTCTATTTTAAAGTTATTTGCTTTTATCATGGCAAAGCCCTGCAGAGAAGTTTGATATATTTCCTGTGGTGCGGCACCGAGTTTTTCCAGGGGAAACTCCACATCAATCCGCTCCAGCTGCAAGCCGCTGTTATAGTCAATATTCATCAACTGACATAAAGACAATTTGGCTTGCTGCAATTGGTTTTGTGAATTAATTACCGCTATTTCTTCATTGGCCAACTGCCCCTTCAGGTCTGCCAGTTGATAATTGGCCGACACTCCTTCTTTTACCAATACCTCCGTTCTTTCCAGTTGTTTTTTGGTAACAATTATTTGTCCCCTGTTAATAGTTAGTACATCTTCATTGCTTAATACCTGTAAGTAAGCAAGAATAATATTCAATGTCAGGTTATCTTTTGTTTGTTGCCAATCCATTTTTGCAGCCTCGTTGTTAAGGGTGCTTTGCTTTATAAGGTTTAGCAGCCTCATGCCATTAAAAAGCAACACACTGCTGCTGAGGCCAATATTAGAGGAAGCTAACTGCTGATTTATATATGAGTTGGTCTGGGGGTCCACATTTCGTCCTTTATTAAATCCATATCCAAAACTTCCATTAACGTTTGGCAGCAAGTCTAACCTGGCCTGGTTCGCATTTACAGAAGTAATAGCTGCCTGCAGGCCCGATTGTTTTACCTGTATATTATTGTTTAGTGCGTTTTCAATACACTGTTTTAATGTCATCCTGTTATCCTGTCCGTATAAATGGGCAGAAATAAATAAACATACCAACCATACAATTCCAATTCGCATACCTGTTATTTTAAAAGACTCTTGTTAAATAATGTGATCCCCTTTTATTGCTTCAGTTCATTCTCCATTCTTCCGTCCAGCAGATTAATGATCCGGGACCCGTATCCTGCGTTTTTCTCTGAGTGTGTAACCTGTATAATGGTTACACCTGTTTTATTCAACTCTGCAAACAGGTTCATAATTTCTTCGCCCTGTTTGGAATTAAGGTTGCCGGTTGGCTCATCAGCAAGCAACAATTTGGGTTTGGCAATTAATGCCCTGGCAATACCTACCAGCTGCTGCTGCCCGCCGGAAAGTTGTGTGGGGAACAGGTCCTTTTTACCCACGATATTAAACCGGTCCAGTATATCGGCCACCATGGCTTTTCGCTCTGATGATTTAAAATCCTGGTAGATGAGCGGTGTTTCAATATTTTCATACACAGTAAGTTCATCGATCAGATGGTATTGCTGAAATACAAAGCCGATATACTGTTTATATAATTGTGCCCGCTGCTTTTCTTTCATCTTATGCACACTCTCATGCAGGAAATGATATTCCCCTTCGTCAAATCCATCCAGCATGCCAATTACATTCAGCAGGGTGGATTTACCGGAGCCGGAAGGCCCCATGATGGATATAAATTCTCCTTCGTTCACTTCGAGGTCGATATCCTTTAGCAGGAAAGTTCTTGCACCACCTACACTCACCCATTTAAATACTTTCTTTAAATTTAACAACATACTATTTATGTTTTATTTATTCTGTTCGTAAACTTTTTACCGGGTTAGCGATAGCCGTCTTTATTGCCTGAAAGCTGACGGTTAAAATTGAAACAGTCACTATTAATACTAACGCGAATACAAATATCCATATACTAATTTCTATCCGTACTGGATATCCCTGCAACCATTTATGTGAAACCCACCATGCGGCGGGCACGGCAATTAAAGAAGCGATTAAAACGAGTGCTAAAAAACCCATTGATAATTTTCTGACAATGTCTGTAACACCGGCGCCCAACACTTTTCTTATTCCCACTTCCTTTGTTCTTTTTTGTGCGGCTAATGAAGCAAGGCCAAATAAACCAATGCAGGAAACAAAAATGGTTAAAATAGCGGCAAAAGAAATAATCTGCTTCCATTTTTGCTCACTTTCATATTTTGCAGCATTAATATCTTTTTTAAACTCGTACTGGAATGGCTGCAGTGGTAAGGCCATCCTGACTGTTTTCTGGATAAATTGTAGCGTTGATGCAGTATTTGCAGGGTTTATTTTTACCCATAACTGCCCATATTTCCCGCTTCTTGCATCCATTGTGAAAAGCTGAGGTTTAATGGTTTCTTTTAGGGAGCTATAATAATAATCTTTCACTACACCCACTACATTATAAATACGTCCCGAATCCCAGAAGAAATCAATTTTTTTTCCTAATGGTTCTTTCCAGCCTGCTGTTTTTACAAATGTCTCATTTACTATTGCAGAAGTTGCGGAGTCAAATGAATTTTCTCCGGTGAAATTATGCCCCTGCACTAAATTTAGTTGAAGTGTGGGCAGATATTCTTTGTCAATAGTTTCATAAGCCAAGTTTATTTCTTTTCCGTCAATTTTTGCTGATGTACTCCGGAAACCCCCATTTCTGGCAGCTATACTAACCACCGCTGGGTTTTTTTGCAGCTCTTCAGCTATACGATTAACTTTTTTTGCATCAATAGATCCGGTTTTAACGATGGCAAGATTATCATCATTGTAGCCTAATTTGTAATGCGTAAGAAAGTTAAATTGTGAGTATATGATGATGGTACCAATGATTAAAAATGTAGCCAGTGCAAATTGCAGCACCACCAAACTTTTAGATAAATAATTTTTGCCTGTATAATTGGTCCTGCCATACAAAGTGTCAACCGGATTAAATTTTGATAATATCAAAGCCGGGTAAAACCCAGCCAATAAACCCGACACAATAAACAGCCCGGCATAAAGAAAAATTAATTTGATATCAAATAAATAAGAGAAGGATAACGCTTTGTTTGAAACTTCATTAAAGAAAGGCAATGCCAGCACTACGAGCAGTAATGCAAATACAAAACCAAAGAAGCTTAATAAAAAAGATTCACCAAGGAATTGAAAAATGAGTTGCTTTCTTTCACTACCTGCTACTTTTCGAATACCAATTTCTTTTGCACGGGCCAGTGAACGGGCAATGGAAAGATTTATAAAATTGATACAGGCAATTATCAACAGGAATAATGCTATACCGGTTAGAATATAAGAATAGACAGGGTCGCTTGCATTATAAAGCCCGTTATCCGGAACATACGCTGTATCAAGGTGCATACCAAGGAGGGGTTGCAGCTCATAGCTTATCTTATCTTTAAGCCCGTATTGCTCCGCTGCATTTTTTGCTTCATCTTCTGAACTGGCTTCATAAATCCGGGCAAATTTCTGTTCCACTGCTTTAATATTAACACCGGGTTGCAGGGATACAAATGTATTTTGAAAAAAATTCAGCCACAAATTATCCGGGTTGTCCCTTTGCTGAATTTTCATATTGAATAATAATTTTACTTTTACTGAGGAGTTCTCTGGACTATTTTTTGCAACTCCACTTACAATGAACTGTTCGAATCCATTGCCCGGGTCAACTTCCAATGTTTTACCTATAGCAGATTCCTTACCAAAATATTTTTTTGCAAGGTCTTCGTTGATAACAACAGAATGAATATCGCTTAATACTGTAGCCGAGTTTCCTTCTTTTAACCTGAAAGAAAAAAATGAAAAGAAATTCCCGTCTGTAAAATGCCCTTCCTCATCAAAAACATCAGTGCCTTTTTTAACATTAAAATTGCTTTGCTGAATTCTTACAAAGTCTTTTGTTTCAGGAATACTTTCTTTAAAAGCAGGACCGGGTCTGTTTCCAGTACTTCCCATTTTTGAGACATTGCCCTCCGGTGATGTCATTTTGCTTACTACATGATAAATATTCGGGGCATTGGCATGGAAGCGGTCATAGCTCACTTCATCTTTGGTATATAATATTATAAGCATACAAGAGGCAAGCCCGATGGCCAATCCCGTGATATTAATAGAAGTGTATACCTTATTTTTCCAAAGGTTACGCCAGGCAGTTTTAAAATAGTTTTTTATCATACTAATCTTTTTATTCTGTTCGTAAACTTTTTACCGGGTTTGCCTTTGAAACCTTTACTGTATGAAAACTAACTGCGATAATTGCACATATTATTCCTATCAATCCGCCAATGAAAAAAATACTCCAGTGCAGGCTGATCCTGTAAGGAAAACTTTCCAGCCAGTCCCTGGATATATAAACAGCTACCGGCACCGCAATTAATACAGAAAGCAGCACCATCAGGAAAGTGCCTTTATTTAATGAATAAAACAATTGCGCCATGCCCGCACCCAATACTTTGCGGATACCCACTTCTTTTGTTCTGTTGAGAGCGGTTACAGCACTTAATCCAAACAATCCCAAACAGGCTATAAAAATAGCCAGCCATGAAGCGCTTTTAATGATCTTCATCCATCGTTCTATTGATTCATACAACACTTTCACATCTGCATCTAAGAAGCTGTAGGTGAAAGGTTCGTTATTAGTAGCTGTACTCCACTCTGCTTTTAATTTATCGAGAACTGCTGCTGTATTTTCTCCTTTACCAATCTTTATTTCAAAATAACCAACCTGTTTAGGGTTGCATACATGATAAGCCGGACCCACCTTTTGTGTGGCGCCCATATAATAATAATCACGGCAAACACCTACTATGATACTGCCCATAGCCCGGTTTATTTCTCCCAGTGGCGGATTACCCAGCATTGTATACAGTTTTTCGTTTACTACAATATTAGCCATGGTACGGGAACTCATTGAATCCAGGGCTTCCTGGGGAAAATTCTGCCGACTGGTATCAATTTTATAATCTGGAGAAAAATCCCTTCCTTTTACTATTGGAATTTTGTGAAAAGCAAAATAGTTATAATCAATATTCATTACAGCAACATACTCCCGCTTGCCATCAATTACATGCCCGTTCATATTAAAGCCCTGGGCGAAACGATGGCCAACGCCGGTAAAACTGGTAAAAGAAGGCTTACTCCCGACATAGTTGCTTATTTTTTCCCTGAGTAAAATTGATTTGCCTTCATCCTGTCTGAAAGGATTTTCCAAAAACAGCACCTGCTCTTTATCAAACCCCATATCCTTATTGTAAATAAATGCCATCTGTCTTGCTATAACGATAGCGAAAACAATCAGTACAATACATGCCGTATACTGAAGCGTTACAAATACTTTTGACAGCGAAGGATTAAGCTTATAGGTTGAATGTTTTCGAAGCATATTCAGCGGACTGATACCTGCCATTTTGAGTGCTGGATATATACCTGCAACCAGCGATAATAAGACAGCCAATGCCACTACAATCAATAATACATCCCATTGAAATAATTCAGCAGTAAGGATAGTAACATTTGTAAGAGAATTAAAATATGGCAACGCAACAATGGCTATAATAAAACCTGCCAGCAAAGAAAGGGAAACAAGCACCCTTGTTTCCGTTAAAAACAATTGAATGATCTGCTTCCATCCGGCACCCATTGTTTTACGAATGCCTGCTTCCTGGCTGCGGGAAGCCACCCGGCTTACTGAAAGCAACACATAATTTAAACAGGCGATGGCCAGCGCTATTAATGCCAGCAGGCTTAATTGCACGATGCTTTTAAAATCTGTATAATAAGGCCAGGGAAAACTTACATTGTAATGAGATTCGGTAAAGGGCCTTACAGATAATTTAAACTCAATTCCCCTGGCCTGTTCCGAATAGCTCTGCATATCGCTGACAAAATCTTTGAAATAGGGCCCACCAAATGCATTGAGTCTTTTTTGAAAAGCAGCCAGATCTGTACCCTCTGCCAATTGCACCAGCGTAATATGCGACATGCTATTGGTACCGTTTTTCAACTGCCGCTCATAATAAGGACTGCCAGCGATCGGCATCATTATATCAAACTGCAGACTGCTGTTTGCCGGAAAGTCTTTGGCCACCGCAGAGATGGTATATGCCTGCCCTTCTGCTTCGTTATAGGTAAATGATTGCCCGATAGGGTCAGCCTTACCAAAATATTTTTTGGCCACCCGTTCAGATATTACTGCACTGTTATTATTAGTAAAAGGTTTTGCTATATTGCCCTTTACAAGGGGAAGCCCCATAAAGGAAAAAAAATTTTCATCTATTTCTGCCACTTTTTTTCCTTCTTCTTTAAAGCTTTGGTTATTTATCCGTATCACCGGGGCATAGCCCGAAGATAACCGGGTAACTGCCTTGATTTCTGAAAAATTTTTCTGTAAATCAGGTGCCAATATAAGAGGCGTTGTAAGTTGATTCTTTTGGGAAGAGCTTTTTAAAATTTTTTGCAAAAAGCCCTTCTGTGGTTTGTTGACAGTAGCGCTCCATAAATCAGTCAATTCTACCCGGTAAATATGTTTGGTTTGCGGAGAAAACTTGTCCATACGTGTTGCATGCCGTACGTACAGCGCCACCAATATGATAAAGGCAGAAGAAACACCCAGCCCTATTAAGTTAATACCTGCGTAAATCTTATTTCGCTTAAGATTCCGTATTGCATGCTTTAGTGAGGTTGATTTCATAAAAATATTTTCTAATCAAAATAATAATTGCGTTACATTTTATTCAGTACGCAGGCTCTTTACCGGGTTGGCGATGGCTGCTCTTACTGTTCGCATACTCAGTATCAATAAAGCAACCGCAAGCATACCAATACCGCACCCTGCAAATACCCACCAGCTGATATTAGTTCGGTATACAAAATCAGCCAGCCATTTATTCATGGCTATCCATGCAAGCGGCGAAGCAATTACAAAAGCAATAAGTACCAGCAATACCAGGTCTTTTGATAAGAGGGAAACTATCTGCGGCACAGAAGCACCCAATACTTTTCGCACCCCAATTTCTTTGGTGCGGGTATTGGTGGTATAAATTACCAACCCCAGCAGGCCAAGGCAACTGATAAAAATGCACAGCCCGGCAGACCATTTCAGCAACTTTGATATATCCTGCTCTTTTTTATAAAAAGCAGAAATGGTTTTATCGAAAAATTCATACGTAAAATCAGCCTCCGGATACAGTAATTTAAACTCTTTTTCCACTTTTGTTAATGCCTGCTTCCATAACCCGGGCGAACCAACCTCCGATTTCAATGCAAGATGAAGAGCATAACTCTGCTTTCGCAAACTGGAATAAGTCAGCGGCTTAATGGGCGCATGCGTTGATTTTGTATTGAAGTCTTTCAAGACACCGGTAATAGGAATTTGTTTATCGTTCCTGTTTATAAATTTCCCAACGGCATCGGCAGGATCAGTGAAGCCAATTGCTTTTGCAAAGGCTTCATTTACCAGGTACTCTTTCAATGTATCACTTTGTCCCGGAAATTTTCCTGCTACCAGTTTCAGTTTATAAATATCAAAATACTCCGGATCGGCATTTACCGTTTCCACCATCAGTTCCACTTCTTTTTTTCCATTATCCATTTTCATGGTAGTGGACGACCCTCCTATATGTGCGGGTGGAGCACTGCCCAGGCTTATTTTCTCTATTTCCGGCAACGCCTGCAGTTTTTCAAGCAAGGCGAAACGCCTGTTATCCACCTTATTGGAGAAAAAATTCCAGGGAGTTCTGAATGAAACAATAGCATCTTTTTTATATCCAAGATCTTTGTTTAAAGAATAACTGATTTGCCGGCTTACCACTAATGTGGCTATAACAAGAAACTGAGCTATTACAAACTGGCTAATTGTTAGTGTTTTTCTAAACCAGGCTTTTCGACTTTGTGAGGAGCCTGTATATATTTGATTTTTCAATACTGCCACCGGCTTAAACTTTGTGAGCACCAATGCGGGATAAAATCCAGATAATGCCGTCATAAGGAGAATAAGGAGTAGCAGAAACAGCCATACATGCGGCTGGTTTATAGAAGAAAAATTTATTTCCGGTGGGATAAAATCAGCGAACACTTTGAGCAGCCAGGGCAATATGGCAATGGAAAGCACAGTTGCCAATAAGGTAAGCAAAAAGGTTTCACTCAAAAACTGAAACATCAATTCCCTCTTGCCGCTGCCCAATGTTTTCCGTATGCCCACTTCTTTTGCCCTTTGTGCGGCCTGTGCCGTTGTAAGGTTGATAAAATTGATACAGCCAAGCAATAGTAAAAAAAATGCAACCGCCAGCAATCCATACAGAGTTGGCTTGTGTGCCTGCCGGAGATTATCGAATGAGCCATACTCTGATTCAAAATGAATAGCCCCCAATGGCTGTAAAAAATGCCTTGTATCTTCTTTTTCCCCTTCTCCCTCCTCTTTCTTGCTGTATTTTTTTCTCAGCACGGCAAGCTGTGTATTTACCTGATCCGGACGGACGTCCTTCTTTAATTTTACAAATACCTGCGAAACTGAATTGATGCTACCCCATTCATCACCACCGAAATGGTCCCGCAAACCTGTTTTTGTAAAAGTTGCGAGAGAGATAAATTCGCTGAACCTTATATCTGTTGCCTTTTGCTCCGGCATTTTTACGATGCCTGATACAGCCACAGTGATTGTATCATTATACGTAATTTGCCTGCCAAGGATATCTTTTGGGGCAAGGTTACCAAAATATGCTTTGGCCCTTTCTTCCGTTAATACCACCTGGAAAGGGTCCTTCACTGCTGTTTGCGCTGAACCCACCATCCATTCATACTCAAACAAGTTGAAATAATATTCATCGGCATAAATTATATTTTTTTGGTTTTTAAACTCCGCCGGTGACTGACTACCCGGTACGGGCACTTTTACTTTTGTTTCCCAGGTGGTAACAAAATGTGTGAGCATTTCAATTCCCGTAAGCTCGGTTCTGGCTGCTACAGGAAGGGGCATAGGCACGCCAGCGTTTCTGCTAATCTCTTCACCCGGAAAAGTCATGTCAGAAACAACCCGGTAAATCCTGTTATTATCTTTTCTGAATTTCTCAAAACTAAATTCAAACTGTACCACGAGGTAAATGACCAGGGCAGCGCTTATACCGATAGCCAGGCCGGACACATTTATTATCGAAAACACTTTATGCTTTCGAAAATTCCTGAAAGCAATACTGAAATAATTTTTAAGCATAACTATAGTTTTTTATTCAGTTCTTAAACTCTTTACCGGGTTTTGCATGGCAGCTCGAACCGTGTTCACACTTATAGTAAGCGCCGCCACTGTTACTGCGGCAACCGCCACCAATCCAAACATCCACCATTGTATGGTAATCCGGTAGACAAATCCTTCTAACCATTTAGTCATTGCAAACCAGGCCAGTGGCGTGGCTATCAGTACTGCTATAAATACCAGTCGCAAAAAATCCCTGGCCAGTTGATAGGAGATATGCTGTACACTTGCACCCAATACTTTTCTCACACCTATTTCCTTTACCCGCTGCTGGATTATTAATAAGACCATGGCGAGCAGGCCCAAACAGGAAAGTATTATTGCCACTCCCGCTGCTATACTGAACAAAACAGACATCACTCTTTCTTCTGTGTACCAGCGATTGATATTCTCATCGGTAAATGAACCCCTGAATTCCTGCCCTGGCTGCAGCACGGCCATTTCTTTTTTTACCGCTTCCATCGTGGCAGCCGCCTGTTGCGCATTTGTTTTTATAAAACAATAATTTAATCCCCAGGAAGGATTCATAATAAGGGCAAGGGGTTGTTGCTCCTCATGCATGGAATACAAATGAAAATCCGGAAACACGCCTATTATATTCCAGCGGGGCGAAGCACTGTCGGCTATCACTTGCAGACCTGCAACTTCATTTTCTCCAAATTGTTTAGCCGTACTTTCCGATACCAGTACGTTATACATGGTATCTGTGCCAAATGCTTTGCTGAAATCCCTTCCGGCAGTCAGCTTTAGCCCCCATGTTTTCAGGTAGTCATAATCTACAGCAGCGACATTTGTTTCTATTTGCCTGTCTTTATAGCTGAAGCCCAAACTGCTTTTAGCTGTACTCCTGTCTTTGCCCACACCCAGGTTTATACTGCTGCCGGTAATCGACAATACAGCCGGATTGGTTAATAACCTGGCCCGGAGTTTTTCAATAATTTCCTTGCCTTTCTCCGGCTTTTTGATGGGTACACTAATTACATACTCTTTATTGACACCCAAATCGGCCTGTTGCAGGTGTTTAAACTGCTTATAAATAATAAACGTGCAGCTGATCATAATACAGGCAATAACAAACTGCGTTACAATAAGAGAATTTCTCAGTACACTTTTTCTTTTCAAGCTTACTTTCCCTTTTAATGTTTCCACTACTTTAAACCGGGCCATCAGCCAGGAAGGGTACCCTCCTGCAATAAGTGATACAAACAATAGAAGGCTGGTGGCAATCATTAAAAAGCCCGGTCGCCACATCATTGTGGTAAGTGGCAGATTTATTGTAAACGATTTATTGATCAGATAAATAATTACGTTGACCATTGCCAGTGAAAAAACAAATGCTATAAGGCAAACCAGAAAGCTTTCGCTCCAGAGCTGTGCAAATAATTTTCCTTTCGCAGCACCGAGGCATTTGCGCACACCAATTTCCCTGCTCCTGGTAAAAGCATTGGCCAGGTTGATATTGACAAAATTAAAACAGGCTATCAGTATGATTAACAACCCAACGAGCAGCACCATATATACCTGCGATTTGCTGGTGGCCCCGTTTCTTATAGCAGGAAAAAAATGCACTTCACTAAAAGGCAGAAGACGGGAGGCAAACACATCCCCGCTTTTATCCGGTTTAGCTCCTTCTTTTTCCAGGTTTATATACCAGTCCGCAATATATTTTTTATTAATATCCCTGATCTGCCTTTCTGCCTCTTTTTGTGTGGCATCTTCCCGTAGCTGTACAAACAAACTATGGTTCTGGTTATTCCAGTTGCTGCTTTGCCCGGCATAGTCGCTCTTATTTTCAATCCGTGCCAGTGCATCAAACTTAATGCTTGAGTTTACCGGAAAATCTTTGACTACTGCGGATACAGTCATATCCTGCAAATTGTTTCCGGCTGATACTTTCATAGTTTTTCCGATCGGGTCATCATTACCAAATATTTTCTTTGCTGCATTCTCCGTTATCACTAAATCGGTCAGGCTTTTTAAAGCATTGCTTTTGTTACCTTTTACAACAGGAAAAGTAAACATAGAAAGAAAGTCTTCGTCCACCAGCATTACCGGCACATCTAATTCCTTTTCGTTGTATACGGCATTACTTCCTCCGTATAAAAACCGGCTCGTTTTTTCTATTGCCGGTGCTTCGGCTTTAAAAGCAGGCCCTGCCGGCAGTCCAAACACCGATGATAATTCCTGCCCGTTTTCTTTATTGTAAACCTGGTAAGCCTGGAAAAGATTCTTTTTATTAACATGAAACTCATCAAAGGTAAACTGGCTATATGCAGTAAGCAATATGGTAATGCTAATTGTAAAGCCTATCACCATCCCGCTTATGTTGATAGTGGTATGGAATTTATTTTTAGCTAAATTCCTCCAGGCTGTTTTGATATAATTTTTCAGCATTCTTACTACTTTATTCGTTTCTTAAGCTTTTAACCGGATTTGAAAAAGCTGCCTTTACAGCCATTGCACTCACAGTCAGCAAAGCAATGAGCATAACCAATATTCCGGCTATGAGAAACACCCACCAATCCAGGCTGGTCCGGTACGCATACTGCTGCAACCAATTATTCATAAAATAATAAGCTGGTGCCATAGTAATTACAAGTGCCAGTAAAATCAGTAAGGCAAATTGCTTTGAAACGAGTGACATAATACTTACCGCAGAAGCCCCCAATATTTTCCTGATACCAATTTCCTTTATCTTTCTTTCCACCGTAAATGTGGTAAGACCGAGTAATCCAAGGCAGGAAATGAAAATGGCAAAAAATGAAAACCAGTTTACCAGTGTTCCGATTTGTGATTCACTCCGGTACAGGCGTTCATACTCCTTATCCTGAAAATTATAATCAAATACAAAACCAGGCGCCAAAGTCTTATACATTTCTTCAATTCCTTTCAGCGTTTTCTGCATGTCTTTCCCATCGGTTCGCACATACATATTCCATGTCCAGTTTGGCCTGCAGGAAATGATGACCGGTGCTATTGGATTATGCAATGACTCAAAATGGAAGTCCTTTATAATGCCAACTATTGTTGCCTTGCCTCCATATAAATCCAGTGTTTGTCCCACCGGGTCTTTCAATCCCATTCTTCTTATTGCTTCCTGGTTTAACAAAACAGCGGCGGTATCAGCCAAATAGCTGTTAGAAAAGGCCCGGCCTTCGCTTATTGTCAATCCCATCGTTTTTACAATATCATTACTGGAAGCAATAAAACTGAAAAAGACATCCTGTCCTTCTTTTTTCCCTGGCCAGCCTACCTGCGAGCCCCGGCTATTGGACATGGTAAATGTAGCGGAAGCCTGTGAGGCACTTATTACCCCTGGAACTTTCAGCAGTTCCTGTATTGCTGTCTCATTTTTATCTGTGGTGATATTATTTGGAAACCAAACCAGGTTTTCCTTTTTGTAACCCAAATCACGGTTCTTTATATAATTAACCTGCTTTGATACGATAATGGTGCCGATTATAAGCAATATTGAAACACTAAACTGTGTTACCACCAATCCCTTTCGTATCCATACAGCGCCGGAAGAAGATGGCGTGACGAAATTTTTTAATACCCTGATGGGCCTGAAAGATGATAAGACTAATGCCGGGTAGCTTCCTGCCGATAATCCTGTTATCACTGCTATAGAAAGAAATGCAATGATATTTGTTGTATTGGTATAATCTATTGAGATATGCTTCCTGAAATAAGTATTGAAGGTTGGCAATGCCAGGGCTACCAATCCCACAGCTAGTATCCCTGCAATCAGCGCAAGGAAAACCGATTCACCCATAAACTGTCTTACCAGCGAAGCTTTGCCTGCACCAATTACTTTTCGTACACCCACTTCCTTTGCCCGTTGTGCAGCCCTGGCAGTGGACAGGTTCATAAAATTAATACAGGCCAGCAGCAGAATGAAAATGGCGATTATGACAAATAGTTTTACATAAGTTATTCTTCCTCCCCCGGCATATTCTCCATTCTTAAAATCGAAACGCAGGTACCAGTCCTCCAGGTTCCAGAGAAAACTGGTGGAGAGGGGTTGCTTATCGGTATACCCGGATAAAATGGAAGTGAACTTTTTATCAAACTGTTTCCTGTCCACTTCCGGCTTCAGTTTCACATAAGCCCGCATATTATTCATCTCCCAATCCTCTCTGCCTCCCATCGTGAAATTGATATAATCCTTTACCGGCATCAGGAAATCAAAACTAAGCGTGGCATTATCCGGTACATTTTTCAGTACCCCCTCCACTATATATGGTGTGGTATGTTCAATAGTGATTGTTTTGCCAATAGGGTCTTCATTACCAAAGTATTTCTTAGCCAGTTTTTCAGACAGCAGTACTGTATTGGGTTCTTTTAAAACCTTATCAGCATTGCCTTTTATAAGCGGGAAGCTGAATATTTTTAAGAATTCTGGGCTTACATACAAGCCATACTCCACAAAATTTTTATTCGCTACGGTAAACTGCCTGTTATCTCCCCACGAAGTAGTGGCTGCATACTCCACACCCGGCAAATCTTTTTGAATTGCTACTGCCAACAGGCTGGGTACTGCCGGGAAAGTGGCTGTTTCACCATTTTCAAACTTTTGATTGGTCATGATGGCGGCAATCCTGTTCTTATCTTTATGAAAGCCATTATAATTCATTTCATAGTTTACCCATAGCATGATGAGTATAAAAACAGCCAGCCCAATAGCCAAGCCGGAAATATTAATTCCGGAAAAGACTTTGTTCTTCCAGCAATGCCTGATAGTGGTTCTTAAAAAGTTCTTAAACATATAATAGTTTTACTCGGTTCTTAAACTTTTTACCGGACTGGCCAGAGCTGCTTTAATAGCTTGGAAAGACACCGCAATTGCAGCAATAACAAAAGTGGCTGCCAATGCAGCAATAAAAATTGATGCACCGATGTTTATCCTGAACTTAAAATCCTGTAACCATTTACTCATAACAAGCCATGCCAGCGGCGCTGCAATGAGGAATGAAATGAGTATAAGCCTTGAAAATTCTTTTCCAAAAAGCCAGATGATCTGAGGTATACTGCTGCCAAGTAATTTCCTGATGCCTATCTCTTTTGTTTTTTGGGCAGCCATAAATTTTACTAACCCATACAACCCCAAACAGCTGATCAAAATAGCAATGAATGAAAAAGCCCGGATTAGCCTGAACAGGGTTTCCTCTGCTTTATAAAAAGAGGCGATCTGCTCATCTAAAAACTGGTATTCAAAAATTTGCTCTGGGTAGGCAGTATGCCAGATTTTTTCTACCGCAGTCAAAGCAGTTTTTATATTGGCAGCACTAATTTTTACAGCATAGTGATAGTATCTTTCCGGGTTGGATGAGATAAAAATGGCCCCAATTCCATCATGAAAAGACAGGTTGTGAAAATCCCTGATCACACCCACGACCGGAGCTGTGAATTTTCCTCCCACCGTTATATTTCGGCCAATTAATTCTTCCGGCGATTTCAGGTTCAGGTTTTTTACTATCATTTCATTTACTACAAACTCCCGCACAGTATCAGACGGGAATATATTTCTGCCAGCAACAAGCTCCAGTCCAAATGTTTCGATATAATCTTCATCCCCCGTTTTATCGGATACCCTGAAATTTTCTTCTTCGGCTCTGGATTCAAACCGCATATTTGTATTCCAGTTGTTATCAGAAGCCGGAGCTG
This sequence comes from Chitinophagaceae bacterium, assembly GCA_031441485.1. GTDB lineage: Bacteria > Bacteroidota > Bacteroidia > Chitinophagales > Chitinophagaceae > JJ008. Next base: position 55,878 of record JANOEQ010000107.1, on the reverse strand, counting down.
CCGTACAAAGGGTAATTTTTTCAATCCCTGAAACCTGCTGCAATTGGTTCTTTAGTGTTTTCGCCTTTTCATCCTGCGAACCTGTGGGTATCATTACAACTGCCTCTTTCCTGAAACCCAAGTCGGATTTTTTTGCATACCGCATTTGCCCGGCAATTACAAGCATCCCTATAATCAATACCTGGGCGATTATGAATTGTGAAACAATTAAAGAACGCCTTGCTCCAAAGCCGCCAATATTGCTTTGGGTAAGTTTATTTTTTAATGCTGTGATGGGCTTAAAGGCGGACAATACAAGAGCCGGATACAGGCCTGCAAATAATGTTACCGCAATAATCAATCCCGGAATGAATACTACCAATTGCCAATCAGTGAAGGGATTTATACTTACCCGGGATTGGAAAAGCTGATTGACCCATGGCAGTGCCAGTTTTGCAACAATAAATGCAAACACAGCGGCTATGACTGTTATCAATCCTGTTTCTACAATAAACTGGTACAGTATCTGGCCCCTTACACTTCCCAAAACTTTCCTTACGCCTACTTCCTTTGACCGGTTAAGGGCCTGTGCAGTAGCAAGATTGATAAAGTTTACACAGGCGGTCAGAATTAAAAAGAAGCCAATTATAGCCAGCACCCAAAGTGTTTGTTTACTGATTACGCCATCAAATCTTTCGTCAAAATGCATATCTGCCAATGGCTGTAAGCGGTAGTTATGTACATTTTTACTTTTAGGCCTGAATTTTTTAACATACGCTGGCAATACCGGCTCTACCTGTGCCACAGAAACTCCCGTTTTAAGTTTTACAAAACACTGCATTTGCGAGGAGATGCCGCCCCATGAATCATCGCTGCCCAACCAATCATCATACAATTTTAAATCTGCATAAGAGGCGTATATCTCGGTTTTTCTGCTGCTGTTTTCCGGCAGGTCTTTAAGAATCCCTTTTACTGTAAAACTGATCTTGTTATCAAAGGTGATTGTTTGGCCAATTGCATTGCGATTGCCAAAATATTTTTTTGAAACCCGTTGTGTAATTATTACAGAATTAGGTTCCCTTAATACAGTTGCTTTATCGCCTTCCAAAATTGGGAAATTAAAAATATCAAAATACCCGCTTTCTGTAAAAGCAAAGCTCTCTTCTTTGAATCTTTTAATTTCATTTCCAACTTTTGCGGCAACCAATACCTCATCATAAGTGCAAATACGGGCCACTTGCCCGGCGAATGTGTAATCCTCCCTGAATACTTTGCCCAACGGTGCTGGCACACTTCTGTCATACCCAACAGGAGCAGATAATACGTCTTGGTGTTTTTCTGTAACAAACCGGTAAATACGATCCTTATCCTTATGAAAATTATCAAATCCGGAATGGTACTTTATTAAAGAGAAAACCATAATAGCGCAGGCCATTCCAAGCGCCAGCCCAATAACATTAATAAAAAAATAGGCCCTTTTTCGTTTCAAGTTTCTTATCGCTATTTTGAAATAGTTTTTTATCATGGCTATACTCTTTAATTAAATCAGGATATTCTCTGTAACTGTTTGCCCATCCAGCATGCGTACAATGCGGTGACTGTATTTGGCATCATGCTCACTGTGTGTTACCATGATGATGGTGGTGCCCTGTTCATTCAAATCCGTAAGCAGCTGCATTACTTCATTGCCGTTTGATGAATCCAGGTTACCGGTTGGCTCATCTGCAAGAATCAGTTTGGGATTATTTACCACAGCCCTTGCTACGGCCACCCGTTGTTGCTGGCCACCGCTCAGTTGCTGAGGGTAGTGATTGCGGCGGTGCATGATCTGCATTTTGTCCAGCACTTGTTCCACCCTTTTTTTTCGTTCAGGCGCTTTTACGCCTGTATAAATTAATGGCAATTCCACATTTTCAAAAACAGTCAGTTCATCAATGAGGTTAAAGCTTTGAAATACAAAACCGATATTTCTTTTGCGCAAATCTGCTCTTTTACGTTCATTGAATTTGGCCACCTCTATACCATTAAAAATGAAACTGCCGGAATCAGGGTCATCCAATAAGCCAACAATATTCAATAAGGTGGATTTACCGCAACCGGAAGGGCCCATGATGGCCACAAATTCTCCTTCCTTTACTGAAAGCGTGAGTTTATTCAGGGCTACTGTTTCTACTTCTTCTGTACGGTAATATTTTTCAAGGTTGGTAATGCTAATCATTCTTTTACTTTTTATAAATAAACAAGTTTCATTAGAATTGGACGGGGCCGGGCGGAAAATAGATCAACCCTTCCTGCTCCGCTTTACTATTTGTATTTTTAAATTGCTTTTTGCTGCAACACACCGGTTTGTCAACGCTGCTATTACTACAGGTTGACGAATGGGTGGTATTGACCATAAATAAAAAGGCTGCTATAACGGCTGAATAAAAAATCTTTTTCATTTCGGTTATTTTACTTTTTTAAAATCAATTCCTGCATATTTCCATAACTCTCATAGCTTGATGTAACTACTTTATCACCAGGTTTCAATCCGTTTACCACTTCATAATAATCCGGGTTTTGCCGGCCCAGCTGAATATCAACTTTATAGGCTGTTTTGCCACTCTCACTTACTTTAAAGATCCAGTTGCCGCCTGTTTGCTGGTAAAATCCTCCTTTTGCCACCAATATGGCTTCTGTTTCATCACTCAGGGCTAACCTTATTTGCAAGGTTTGTCCGCGGCGGATACCTTCAGGCGCTGTTCCATCAAATTCCATATCCACCTGGAACCTCCCATTGGCCACCTGCGTGTAGACTTTCTTTATTTTAAGCTTGTATTCTTTTCCGGCGATGGTACACTGACCTATAAGGCCAATGAATATGCGGCTGATATAATGCTCATCAATTTCCACTCTTATTTTAAAGCCGCCTACGACATCTATTTGTCCCAGTCTTTGTCCTTTTACTTTTGATTCACCAATCTCTGCATCCAGTGAGGTAAGCTGCCCGTCGATGGGGGAACGAACAATCAGGTCGCCCACTTTCTTACGCATCAGTTGCAATGTATTTTGCATGCGGCTGTACGATTCGCCCATTTGAGATACCTGTTGTTTCATAGAACCTGCATCCTGCACCATTACATCAGATGATAATTTTTTTCGGCGCACCTGGTAATTATAATTATTCTCGCTGGCTTCAAATTCCTGGCGGCCGATTACTTTCTGGTCGTACAATCTTTTATTCAGATTATACACCCTTTCTGCCTCCTTAAATGTATTCTCCACTTCGGCCATTTGGTTTTGGCGAACAATAGAATTCTGTTCCGCATTATTCTTGGTGTTTTGCATTTGTGCCAACACATCAAACACGGCTGTTTCCTGGTTGGCCAGACTCAGTTCCAGATCGGTATTGGACAACCGAAGTATCGGCTGATCTTTTTTAACAATAGCCCCGTCTTCCACCAGCTTTTCTTCCACCCTGCCACCTTCCATTGCATCCATATAAATAGTGGTGAGTGGCAGCACTGTTCCATTTACCGGTATAAACTCCTGGAAAGAACCTTTTTTAATTTCACTGATGGTTATTCTTTCAGCATCCACATTAAGGCGGCTTTTACCGGATGTAAAATATATGGCAGCAAAAATCAATGCAGCAATACCGGCTATACCGCCAATAGTGAGAATCCGCTTTGTTGTCCATCTTTTTTTTGCAATAACTCTGTCCATGTAAAAATTTTCTGAAAATTACTTATCCTGTCGATTCATCGGGCAGAAATATCATCCCGCCAGTTACAGCAGGATGATAATTTAATGGCTATACTATATGATGAAAAATTTAATCACCTTCTCCTCCTGTGAAAGCCGTGCCAGTTTGTTTAAACAGTGATAGCCAACGCATTAAACAACGGAAAACTTCGTAGTTGTCCGCTTTTAATACAACAGGTGTACGATAATGATACAGTTTGTATAAGTTTTTGGAAATAAACTATTTATTGACATGCAATTGTATTTTTGGCATGAAGATGTGGTAAAGAAATAGCTAAGAGATTAAAGAGGGAAGAGGGATAAGCAGTCAGACATAAATTTTCTCTACATAAATTGAATGCCGGGAATCAAAGCGAATGTTGGACATAGCTCTTTATCTTCTTCAACTCTTTAATCTCTTAGCCTAAAAAACATGCAGCTAAAAAATGCCACCATATTAGCCATTGACGATGATACCGATGTATTGACGGCTGTGCGGTTGTTATTAAAAACGGAAGTAAAAGAGGTAATGACTGAAAAAAATCCGGATACCATCAAATCATTATTACCAAAAAAGAAATTTGATCTCATCCTGCTGGATATGAATTTTAACAGCTCCATCAATACGGGCAATGAAGGAATTTTCTGGCTGAAAAAGATAAAGGAACTGGCCCCTTCCACGGCGGTTATCATGATCACTGCTTATGGTGATATAGACCTGGCTGTTCGGTCGCTCAAAGAAGGCGCTTCCGATTTTGTTATCAAGCCCTGGCACAATGAAAGATTATTGGACATAATAAAAGAATCGTTGCAACGAAAAACCGGAGCCGGGGTTTCCAATGTTATAACAAACGATTATGTTGTGGGAACAGAATTATTGGGTGAGTCGGAACCGATGCTGGATATTTTTAAAAAGATCGAGAAGATAGCCCCGACAGATGCGAACATTCTCATCACCGGGGAAAATGGTACCGGCAAGGACCTGGTGGCTAAAGCCATTCACCAGCGTTCATTACGTGGCAGCAATGTTTTTGTAAAAGCTGACGCCGGTTCCCTGACAGAGACATTATTCGAAAGTGAATTGTTTGGTTATAAAAGAGGAGCTTTTACAGATGCCAAAGAGGACAGGCCCGGAAGATTTGAAGCGGCCAACGGGGGTACTTTATTTTTGGATGAAATTGGAAATATAAGTTTGCAGCAGCAGGCCCGCTTATTAACTGTTTTACAAAACAGGCAGGTTACACCATTGGGTTCCAATCAGGCCATACCTGTTGATATCCGGTTGATCTGCGCCACCAATGTTCCTTTTGCTGAACTGGCCAATGAATCCCGTTTTAGAAAAGACCTTATTTACCGTATCAATACCGTGGAGATTACTATTCCCCCGTTGAGAAAAAGAGGAAAAGATATTGGACTGCTGGCCAACCATTTTGTAAAATTATATGCTGTCCGTTATTTTAAACCCGGTATGCAACTGGATACGGCTGCACTCCATAAACTGATGCAATATCATTTTCCCGGCAATGTACGGGAACTGCAGTATGTTATTGAAAGGGCCGTTATAATGAGTGAGGAAGATATTATCGGCGAGAATGACCTGACCTTTTCTTCCCTGGAAAACCAGCCAACGCCCGATAATGAATCAGCCGACTTACGGCTAAGTACGGTGGAAAGAAATGCGATACAAAGAGTGATTGAAAAACATAATGGCAATATTACCAAAGCAGCCAAAGAGCTTGGATTGACAAGAACTGCATTATACAGGAGGCTCAGTAAATATGACATTTAAAAGATACGAAGGACGGTTATTAATAAAAGTGTTGCTGCTTTTTGTGGTGCTGGCAACTGCTGCATGGTTTCTTGTCAGTAACAACTATTTATATGCGGGCTTATTAATTGGGGTCACCCTTTTCCAGCTGTATGATATTTACCGCATGCTTAAAAAAGCACAGGATGAAGTGCAGGAGTTTGTGGAATCGGTCCATTACCGTGATTTCTCCAGGCATTTTAATGTAAAGCAGGCCCCGGCAGAATTACAAACACTCCGTAAAGGATTTAATGAAATCAATTCCACCTTTAAAGTTATCAGCAAGGAAAAGGAAATGCAATACCAGTACCTGCAAAAAATACTGGAACTGGTGGATACCGGTATTATTTCTTACGAAATGGAATCGGGAGAATTGAACTGGATGAATGATACGTTTAAACGGATGATGGATATCCCTTACCTCAGAACCATTCATTCACTGGAGAAAAGGGATCCGGTACTTTACGAAGCTGTACTTGCTATCCGGCCGGGGGAAACGAGAATTGTTACCATCACTAAAGAAAGCAGCCCATTAAAGATTTTACTGGCGGCCACCATATTTCAAACGGAAGGGAAAATAAATAAGGTGATCGCCTTTCAGAATATCAATGAAGCGCTGGATGAAACAGAGGCAAAAGCCTGGCAAAAACTCCTGAGTGTGATGACACATGAGATCATGAATTCTGTGGCACCTATTTCATCCCTGGCGGGCACATTGAAGAACCGTTTATTACAGGTTGTTCCTCATACTGATGCCAATAACAGCGACAGGGATGATCTGGAACTGGGACTTGAAACTATCAAACGGCGAAGTGAAGGGTTATTAAAATTTGCGGAAACTTACCGGAACCTCAATAAGGTGACCACCCCCAATCTTAAAAAGATTTTTGTGCGTGACCTGTTTGAAAACCTGCACACATTGATGCAGCCTACTCTGGAGCAAAAGAATATTCAGCTGGAAGTAATTCTGAAAGATCCGGGACTGGTGGCAGAGGTGGACGTGAACCTGATAGAACAGGTGTTGATAAATCTTGTGGTAAATTCCCTGGAAGCGTTGAAAGAAAAACAAGACCCGAAAATCATTTTATCGGCTGCACAGAGCAAGAGCAGGCTGTTGATCAAAGTGGCAGATAATGGCCCGGGCATTTACCCGGAAGTGCTTGATAAAATTTTTATACCTTTTTTCAGTACCAAAAAAAGCGGCAGTGGCATCGGGCTAAGTTTATGCAAACAAATAATGCTGCTGCACAAAGGGAATATACAGGTACAAAGCCGGGAGGGAGAAGGAACTGCTTTTATTTTACATTTCTCATAGCGGTAATTTCCATCAGAGGCAATCTCCATTAAATCTGAACCACATAGAAGGTAGATATCATATAAATACACACATAACCTGCAATCAGGGTCTGATATATCTCTTAGAATAAATTCCGGAATACAAGTTGTTGAGAATTAGCCGAAGCTATCAAAAAAAATTTATCGGGAAGACGGCAAGTAAAGAGTTTTTCAGAACCAGTTCTTCCCGTCTTTCCGGCTATTTCACAAGTAATATAGTAGAATTTATTATTAAAAATATCCTATATTTTACTTTTATCTGTTCTATGTCATAATCCCGGATGGCCGGGTCAGGTGCTGGTTCAAAAAACCAATGCGCCACGGCATAAAATTGCAGACAAAAGACATTGGCCATTAAGCCCACTGCAATCCCTAAAAAACCTTTTACATATACCAGAAATAAATTACCTTACGGCAACTAAAAAAAACTGTAATGGCAACTCCATCACGCAAACCCTCTACTTTCCTCATATTTCCCTGGGGATTGATGTCCATTGTACTTGTTCTCGGGTTAAACCTGACGCTTAACGAGGGTTGGTTCAACAAAAACTGGAGCTGGATAGCACTGGTGCTTATTATTCCGGCAGCGATACTGGAAAATTTTAAAGTGGGGTATTCCACCATGCGCATCATGTTTATGAAAGTGGTGTATTCACTGATATCATTTCTGCTGGTGGGTATGGCTTTTGGATCTGCCCTTAGCGGATGGCATATTGAAAAATTTCAAAAAGACATCACAGTTCCGGTCAAAACAATTAACCTGCCCTGGTATGTTTTATTGGCATTGATGATTCTGTTACTTATACAGGTGGCACAGTTATTCAGTATGCTGAAAGCTGTAAAGAGAGAATTTATGCAAATGGACCCGGACAATTGATTCTTCATCACAACTGCTTCAACGCTGCTTTTAAAAAAGGCCAGGTGGGCAATGTGGAAATAATTTTTATTTCTTCCTTCAACGATGTTTCATTATCTAAAAACCTCAGTACCTGCTGGGGTTTATTTTTTTTGAAGAGCCTGGCAAATATTTTTCCGCCTGGTAATTTGTTATAATAGAGAATATGCAGTAAGGTGTTATCATAAAATCTGAACCGTTTGGGTGTGGAAGGAATCTGTGAAAGGGGTTTACCAGCGAGCAACTGCTTTACTATCTGCTCACTCTGTTTTTGTATAAACTGAAAGGTGTATCCGCTAGAGGCTTTTGTTTGTCCACCTGCCATTCCAATTTGCCAGCCTTTTCCATAGAAGGGGAATTTTTGATTGGTCATAGGTATCACACCAAATTCTTCCCCTGTTATTTTATAATCTTCTATACCGAGAAAAGCATGGATATAATGCTTCAGTTCTGCATCATACTGTTCCTGCTGTAAAAGATCTTTTGTAAACAATGTATATTCAATCAATGCCGTTGTGTTCGTAAATGGCAATACATAAGCAAAAGTAGTACCGTGGTTCTGATGCACCCTGAAGTCCATCATAGTAGCTTCATCCGGATTGAAGACAGCTTTACCTGTTTCTATTACCCATCCTTTAAAGTGCTGAAGCAGTTGTATATTTTTAATATCGCTGGCCGCAGGTTTGTACAGCGAATTAAATACAGTTGTTTCTCCGATGCTATAAGGTTGGCCATTTAGCACAAAGGAATATCCGTTGTGAGGCTGGTATTCCCATTCTCCAATTTCGGCATATACCACTTCTATATTACTGTGTTTTACTATTTCAGTAAAGCAATATTGGTAAAAATCAATCCCCCGTATCATTTTATACCGATAAGGTGCAATATCCAGTGCGGCGGAAAAATCATCACTTAAAAAGGATATGGCATCCCATTTCCGGTACACCACTTCTTCAAAAAAGCCGTTGTTCTCTTCCCAAAAACACCAGGTGCGGTCATTTTTTGTTTTTGCTTCCCTGTCGAGTAATAAGATTTTTTTTTCGCTGAACTTCCCGCTGTTTATCATGCGCATCAGCAGGCTGAGGCTGGCGCAACCCGCACCACAAAAAACATAATCATACCCATGTCCCTTAAAGGTGAACTTAGACGCATGCATCTTTTAATTAATTGGAATTTCCAAATTATGAAGCCTCTGCAATAATAAGACATATTAGTCACTCCCCTTTAGGAGCTTAGGGTCTCTGCTTCCGGGGCATACTCCACTTTTCTGTTGCCTGCCATCAGTTTTTTGTCACGTTGTATTTTCTCCCAGTATTTTTTGGCCACATACAACATACCAAAACTTTCCCCGTGTTCTTTATTAAGATGTTTGTGGTGCATCTTATGCGCCCACCGGATGGCCCTTACGTATGTATTATTACTGCGGGTAAACCATTTGAAACGCTGGTGAATGATTACATCATGCACCATAAAATAGGCAAATCCGTAGGCCATGATGCCAAAGCCAATGGCCTGTTGCCACCATACATGATCGAATGTGCCAAAGAAAATAAGCAACATACTTGGTATGGCAAATATTATAAAGAATGCATCGTTCTTTTCAAAAAATCCCGGCTCCACCTGGTGGTGATCTTTATGTAAATACCAGAGAAACCCGTGCATCACAAATCTGTGGGTACACCAGGTTACCCCTTCCATTATCAAAAAAGTGCCAATTAAAACCAATATGAAATATATTCCTGTCATATATCTGCAAAAATAACGTTTTATGCTAATGATCCCACAAAGGCCACGGAGTACACAAAGAAAATGCATTGTGCTTTTGTGGGATATTTTTTACGCCAACCATGTTTAAGAGAATATTGTTTTATCCTTCGCTTGCCGGTTATACCAGCCCGCTATTTTGGGAAAAGCCAGGTGAAACCAGGCGGTGTATTCTCCGGGCTTCAATTGAAGCGACTGGCTGATTTCATTCATTGTTCTGTAAGAAAAATTCATTACTTCTTCGGGATTGCAGTTGATATCGTTATCATATATACCTGCAAACACATGATCAAACTCGTGTTCGGTCAATCCATTATCAAACGATGTTTTATACATAAAGTCAAATATTTTTTTCACGGGTACTGCAAAACCCATTTCTTCCTGCAACCTTCGGATGGCAGCTGCTTCCGTTTTTTCACCGGGAAAGGGGTGACTGCAACAGGCATTGGTCCATAAGCCACCACTGTGGTACTTGCTCATAGCCCGCTGCTGCAACAGCATTTCTCCTTTGGTATTAAAAATAAATACACTGAATGCCCGGTGTAATAAACCGTCTATATGGGCCTGCATTTTTTCGGCTTCCCCTACAGGATTATCATTTTCATCCACTAATATCACTTTCATCATATCCATACTATACTATATCAGCCGGAGCTGGTTTTTTATGCCGGCCCGGAAAATGATCATCGCTTTCCGGTAGTTGGGAATACGGATCCTGGATTCCAGCACCCGTGCAGGTTTCATCCGTTTTATTTTTTTGAATAAAGAGAGATAATATTTGTAGGCCACATATACACCAAACCTCGCTTTTACCGGTAAACGGGTGATGCCTTCGAAGGCAGTTTCAAAATCATGCTGGATATCTTCTTCAATTTGGCGTTTATCCTGCTCGGTAAAATTATTGAAATCGCAGCCCGGAAAATACACCCTCGACAATCCATTAAAATCAGCTTTTATATCACGAAGGAAATTTACTTTTTGAAATGCAGCACCTAAGGAGCGGGCTGAATTTTCCAGTGAGGAATACATTTCTTTTTTTCCTTCACAAAAAACATAAAGGCACATAAGGCCCACCACTTCTGCCGAACCATAGATATATTCTTTATAGCCTTCGCAATCGTATGCCTTTTTATCGAGATCCATTTCCATGCTGCGAAAAAAGGCATCAATCAGTTTGTGGTCAATATTACAGGCATTGACGGTACGCTGGAAACTGTTCAGGATGGGGTTCAGGCTAATTCCACGCTGAATAGCATCGTAGGTTTCTTTTTTGAATTGCTGCAGCAAAAGCGATTTGTCATAGGCATGAAAGGAATCTACAATTTCATCTGCCAGCCGGACAAAACCATAAATATTGAAAATGGGCTTCCGCAAGTCGCGGTGCAGCATCTGTATAGCGGAAGAAAAGGAAGTGCTGTAGTTCTCCGTTACAAGGCGGCTGCAATTTTCGCTGGTTGTATGAAATAATTGAACCATTATTGTAAAATACTAATTTATCCCAATACTTTAATCACTTGTTTAGCCACAACTTCACCGCTTATCAAACTGGGCGGTACACCCGGGCCCGGTACCGTCATCTGCCCCGTGTAAAACAAATTACTGACTTTTTTACTCTGGCAAGCAGGCCGGAATATGGCTGTTTGCATCAGTGTATTGGCCAATCCATACGCATTTCCCCTGAATGAATTATAATCATGTACGAAATTACTGACAGAATAAGTTTTCTTATACACTACTGCATCCAAAATAGATTCCCCGGTATGCTGCTCCATCCGCTTTACTATCTGTTGAAAATATTTTTCCCGCAGTTCTTCCGTATCCCCCTTCAGCCCCGACGCCACAGGTACCAGGAATACTATGTTTTCATGACCCGCCGGTGCCACCGTGTTATCGGTTACAGATGAAACACTTACATAGAATAAAGGTTCAGCAGGCCATTTCGGATTGGTATAAATTTCTTTACCATGCTCCTCAAAGGGTACATCAAAAAACAAAGAATGGTGTATGGATTGCTTAAGCTTTTTATTCAATCCCACATAGTATAATAAACAGGAGGGGGCCATCACCTTTTTATCCCAGTATTTTTCGGAATAGGTATGGTATTGGGGAGCCAATAATTTTTTCTCTGTAAAATGATAATCGGCGCCACTAATAACTGCATCTGCCCCATACCTGCTTTTATCCGTTATCACCATGTTGACTTTGCCCTGGTCCACTGCTATTTCAGTTACATTTTCTGAAAAATGAAATACGACACCCAGTTCCAGCGCCAATTTGTACATGCCATCTACTATTGCATACATTCCGCCTTCGGGATACCATGTACCGCCTTTTATATCGGCATAGTTCATCAGGCTGTACAGGGCCGGTGTATCTTTTGGTAATGCACCCAGGAAAAGGACCGGAAACTCCATCAATTGCCGCAATTTTGGGTGAGAAAAATATTGTGCAATATGTTTTTTTATAGAAGAGAATACCTGTAGTTTGAAAACACCGCTGATCGTTTGCCAATCCATAAATTCCAAAATAGAACGGCTGGGTTTGTACACCAGTTTATTCATCCCCACTTCATATTTATAAGCGGCGCCTTTCAGGTATTTTTCCAGTCTTTCAGCACTGCCCGGCTCAAAAGATTCAAATACTTTTTTCAATTCCTCAAAGTCAGCGGGCATATCGGTATAGCCATCATTCCAGTAAATACGGTAAGAAGGATCGAGGCGGTGTAGCGTGTAGTAGTCTGATACTTTTTTACCAAACTGTTCAAAGTACCTTTCAAACACATTGGGCATCCAGTAAAAACTGGGGCCCATATCAAATGTGAATCCATTTTCCTGTAAGCGCCTGGCACGACCACCGGGCATTTCATTTTTTTCAACCACCGTTACTTTCCATCCATTCTTTGCCATGAAAGAGGCGGCTGATAACCCCGCAAACCCACTCCCGATTACAATTACAGATTTTTGACCCACAAAAATATTTTTTAGTGCCGGCTGATCTGCTCCTTTAGTAATTTTCTTGCAAAGTGTATCCTGCTTTTTATTGTTCCTAAAGGTTCATGCAGTGCATCCGCTATTTCATTATACTTATAGCCATCAAAGTACAACAAAAAGGGTGTTTTAAATATTTCCGGTAATTGTGTAATAGCTTTATTGATTTCCTTTACACGCATTTCACTTTCGGCTTCGTTATAAACAGTTGCCTGGTTTTGGTTAATGAGAAAATCATTAGGGGTGCTGTCCAGTATTGTTTTTTGTTTTGCTTTTCTGCGGTAATTGTTGATGAAAATATTCCGCATGATAGTAAACAGCCATGCTTTGATATTAGTACCGTTATTATATTTTTCATGATTAGCCAGTGCCTTGTACATCGTTTCCTGGTACAGGTCATTTGCTGCTTCAGTATCTCTTGTAAGATTGATAGCAAATGGCCGCAGAAAATCAGCATTGCTGAGGAGCATTTCGTTAAATTCAATTGCAGACATATTTCTTTTGTTTAAGTTATCGACCACAAAATTAAACAAAATAAGACGAGATAAACAAATTTTTGTTTAATTTATTTTAAAATAAATTAAACAATTGCTTACCAGTGAATTACACCTTATGCTTGAATGGAAGACAGAAGTTCTAAAACTTCTGAGAGTGATTTCTTAAAGTGAACATTATCTGGCACTTTTTTCCTGTATTGCTGGATCAGTTGCCCGGTAATGATGGTGGGAGTATTGCCAAACCGTAATTCTGCATTGGCCAGGAATTTTTCAAAATTAAAATTGGGGCAGGTGGCCGTCAGGTGAATAAAGGCGTAGTCGGGCTGTTTAAGCTTTATGATATGTTCTACATCTTTTACCGGCACATTAGCGCCAAGATAAATTACTTTAATTCCACGGCTTTTCAGCAGGTAATAGGCAAAAAGCAGTCCAAGTTCATGATGCTCGCCTTCGGGTAAAAAAAGCAGGAATGTTTTATTGGGTCGCAAATGTGAGACACAGCTTTCAATACCCACGATCAGTTTTTGCCGGATAACATTTGTTACCAAATGTTCTTGTGCAGGATGAATATGTCCTGTTTGCCAGAGTACGCCAATCTTCTCTAAAAATGGGAAAATTATATTCAGCACGGTCCTTTCAATCCCTTTGGCAGCTATATAATTATTGATAATTTTTTCAAAACTTTCCATTTCGAGGTCTATCATTTCCTGCACCAGTTCATTCAGCACTCTTTCCTGTACTGCTTTGACATCACCCAGGGATAATATCCGGTCGTTTATTTCTGCCGGCTGCATCCTGTCTATATGAGAAATTTTAAACCCATATTTATTCAGCAGGGCTATATTCAGCACGGTCTTTAATTCATCGTTTGTATAATAACGGATATTGGTGGTGGTACGCTTCGGCTTCAGAAAATTATACCGTTGCTCCCATATCCGTATGGTATGGGCTTTTATACCGGAGAGGTTTTCCAGGTCTTTTATGGTAAATGCGTTCATAGCAATGATATTACAACCTACTGAGAAAATTGTTTAAAGTAGTGGCCCCTTATTCTCTACAAAACAAGTAATTCCTTGTTTTGTATTTTTCCGGAATCAGCCAGTTTCTGCAGAGTGACGGATAAATCGGGGTTTTGCAATGCATCCAAATGGCGGAAGTTGTGTAAATCTGTTCCCACCAGGTCGTAATGGCCTTTTTTCAGCAGGTACTGCGCCAGTTCCTGCACCGTTTTTCCATAATAGCCGCTGAGTGAAAGTATGTTTAACTGGAAAAGGCATCCTATATCTTTCAGTTCCTCATAAAACTCCTTATTTTGTTCTAAATAAATGTAGCGTTCGGGGTGTGCTATGATGGGCTGGTATCCCTGCATTTGCATATCAAATAAAATATCCTTAAGGCCGTGAGAAGGATATGCCATTGAAAATTCTGTGAGTACCATATTGCCGCTAACGGTAAGCAATGGTTCATTATTTTTTACCAGGCCAGCCACATAATCATCTAAAAAATATTCGGCAGCCGCATTTATTTCCACGTTCAGTCCTTCTTCTTTTACTGCTGCCCTCAGCAGTTCCAGTTTATCCAGTATGATCTCTCTTGTATTCTTGTACATATCCCACATGATATGAGGAGTGGTGATGAATTTGGAATACCCCAATTCCATCATACCCCGAACCAGTTTCAGGGAGGTGGCCATATCCGGCGAACCGTCATCTATACCGGGCAACAGGTGTGAGTGCATGTCCACACGGAGCTGACTAAAATCAGGCTTTCCCTTTTGTGATTTTGAAAAAAGTTTGAACATGTCGGCTGCTTCTATAATTGAAATTACTGCTTAAAAACTTCTTTTGGGTAAAGAGGAAAAAACTTTGTACACCAGGTTGCTCTTGGGAAAAAGCACATACCAGGCGGTCAAAAACAAGATCATGAAATCTGTATAAAAATGCTGGTGCTGTTGATACCATACTTCCAGGGCTCCTTTGTGAGGTGATATTATTTGCCGGTAGCACTCTTCCGGCAGTAAACTACTTTGTGTAATAATAAGTTCTTCATCCCTGAAAACAATTGATCCAATACCGGTAAGGCCGGGTATTACATTATACACTTTGGCTTTAAGTTCATCTGAATAACGGTTAAACCCTGTCTTCATAAGGGGCCGCGGACCAACAAATGACATATCCCCGATCAATATATTAAGGAACTGCGGAAATTCATTCAGTTTGCTTTGCCTTAAAAAACGGCCAACAGGAGTTATCCGGGGATCTTTTCTTACTGTCATATCACCCAATCCCATGTTGGGGCTGTTTTTAAGCATGGTGGCAAATTTATATATCCCAAATACTTTATTCTTATACCCCATCCTTTCCTGTTTAAAGAATACTTCATGTTCGCCTGTGAGCAGCAACAGAATGATTACCGGAATAAATATGGGCAAGCAAATAATAAGTGCCAGCAGGGAAAAAAAAATATCAAAAAAACGCTTTATGTACTTGTACATGTGATTGTCAGTTAATATTATCCAATGGCTGTTTTAATTTCATTCGCCACTGTTACCAGGTCCTCATCGGTAATATTGGTGGAACTGGGTATACTTACACAGGTGTTGTAAATATATCCGGCATTGTCATTCTGCTGAATGTATACACAGTCCCTATACATGGGCAACCTGTTCATCGGCATCCAGAAGCGGCGGCACAAAATTTGCCTGCTGTTCATGTGGTCCAGCAATTGCTGCTGCTTATCCGTTTGCATAGTTATCAGCCATGCATTGGTTTTCACCTCAGGCAGTTCCTGCTGAAAACGGATATCGCCCACCCCCGTCAACTCTTTTTTATAGAAGGCGGTACACTCTCTTTTCCTTTTTATGAAAGAGGGCAGTAATTCCATTTGCGCCACTCCTATGGCAGCGAGTACATTTACCAGCCTGTAATTATATCCCACTTCATCATGATAATATTCGTCGGGGCTGGACTTGGCGGTGGTTGTAAGATGTTTGACATGTTTGGCCAGTGCTTCATCGTCGGTTATTATCACACCTCCGCCACCCGTGGAGATGATTTTATTACCATTGAAACTGAAACTGGCCAGCTTGCTGAATGTCCCTGCGCTTTTTCCTTTATAAGTAGTACCCAGCGCTTCAGTAGCATCTTCCACAACCGGCAATGGATATTTACGCACGATGGATTGAAACCTGTCCATATCACACATATTGCCAAGAATATGCACAGGCATGATGGCACCAATTCTTTTGCCGTTTTTCTTATAATACAGGGACCCGTTTTTTTCTTCTGTATCCTTTATAAGAAATTCTTCCAGCAAACCAAGGTCCATCTGCCACAAATCAGGATCTGCATCAATCAACAGGGGTTCAGCTCCCAGGTATTTAATTGCATTGGCTGAAGCAACGAATGTGAGGTTGGGCAATATCACATAATCATTTTGCTTCACTCCGCTGAGTAATAATGAAATGTGTAAAGCAGCTGTGCCGTTTACCGCTGCCACTCCATACTTTGCTCCGGCAAAATCGGCCACCATTTGTTCAAACTTTGTAACATACGCACCCACAGAAGAAATCCAGCCGGTATCAAGACAGTCTTTTACATATTTCCATTCATTTCCTGAAATATTTGGAACAGACAGTGGTATCATATCAGTTATATAAATTGGTATTAAGAAATTTTGACTACATTTTTTTATCAAGCAGTTTTCCGGTTTCAATATGCGAGAATGTTGGGATAAATTCACCAAATAAATTCACCAGTTCTGCTTTCTCCACCTGTCCTTTTTCGAGCAATTGTTCCATCCGCACAAAAAAGCTATCCATATCTGCAAGATTACTGCCGGCAGTGCTGATAACTCCCAATGATTGGAACCGTTGCATATCGGGCGTTTCTTCGGCTGTGAAAAATTCTTCGTATAATTTTTCCCCTGTCGTATCAGAACTGAATGCATAAACGGGATAGCTGGTATCACCGGGTTTCATAGCAGCCGCTATTTCTTTTGCTTTATTTTCAGAACTGCATTCCTGCATGGTATACCCAAGCTTGTGCAAAAACTTTTGAGTAATATCATAAAAATTGGTGAGCATCTCCCCGCTAAACTTTGGAAAAAAGATTTCACCGGATCTGCCAAGCATGCAGGTAAGCATACAAATATCACCCGACTCAGACGGGGATACAAAATACCGGGTCACATCTTTTGGAACAGATAAAGGATGTTTATTCAATACCCGCTTTATAAAACCATCCAGCAAGCTGCCGTTTGAAAATGCAACATTGGCAAACCTTGCTGTGGTACAGTGCATTTTCGAGGCATAAGTGATCACGAGATCTTCCATAAGTTTTTTGGTGGCCCCCATAATATTTACTGGATTCGCCGCTTTGTCTGTTGACACACAAAAAAATCTTGACGGCTTATCTTTTACCACCAGTTTCAGCAGATCATGTGCATAGATCAGGTTGTTCTGCACCATTGCTTCAATAGAAAAAATATCCTTTTCACTGCGAACATGTTTATGCGCAGCAAAGTTGGCAATGACATCAAAAGGGCGGAAGGAGTCGTAAATCTTTCTGAATATTTTGTTCCCAAAATTCACCGGGTAGGTAATAAATATTTCTGGTACAAAAAGTCCTTTGGTGCTTCTTACATCCCGTACAAGTTCAGTCAGCCCATTTTCATTGGAATCCACTACAACAACCGAAGCAGGCTTAAATGGTAATATTGATTTTATATAATTGGACCCAATAGTACCTCCCCCGCCTATTACCAATACCTTTTTTCCGGCAATGCCTTCTGTAAGTTCAGCTTTATTGCTTTCAATATCTGCCCTGAAAAAAGAGTCTTCTCTTTCCAGTATCTGTGAATGAATAAATTTATTTATATCAAGCATGGTGGTAAAATTTAAGGTTCGTTCAATGGATTGATCCGGTCGCTGGAAAAACAATGGGTTCTCCTGCATAAGGGCTTATTGGACAGAGCAGGCAATTGGACTCCTCTTTTACGAACATTTGCAGGCAATAATACTGCTGGCTGATGAAGTATTGAATTTGGCTTTTCTTCCTGTGCATAAGGATATTATAATTGATTTTTTTAGTGCCAATTGTTTCGCAGCTCAACAATATTGCTGCTATTTATTTTCCGTCAGCGCTGCCGCCCATACCCTATCGCCATAGGTGGTGGCTTTTACTCTCCGTTGCATTTCTTCTTCACTCATATCAGGCCTCAGTTCGCAAAGTTCATTGAGTTGTTTTCTTGTGAAGGGTTTCCGGGTCCAGTTTTCGTTGCTTTCAGGAAATCCTTTCCCCAATAAAAAGCCGTCCATCAATTCAAAAAAAGTATATAGAATAACAACATAGCATCGTTGGGTTATCGAATACACCGTGTCTGTGGAAAAAATCGGGAACCTTTTTACCATAATGATAGATCCTGAATCAACTTTAGCCAGCATATAATGACAGGTAATCCCAAACTCTTTTTCATTATTATATACTGCAAAATTGGTACATCCAATGCCCGGGTATTCCGGTGGACCCGGATGCAGGTTAATAGCTGCTATTTTGGCTTTTTCTAACAATTGCCCCGGTAACACCCATTGTGCGAGATAGGATATTATCAAATCCCCTTCCCATTTATATAAATCCTCCGGGAAAGGCTCTGTTCTTTTGGAAAAGATGATCAGGGCATTTTCAAAGTGCAAACGGATGAAATCTGCTGCCGTTTTTGCGTAAGCATTTTCAGCTTTTCCTATAAAAAGAACCTTAGTTTTATTGCTACCCTGGGTCATGTTTTTGATTCAAAATAAACAGGCTGCAAGATAGCTGAAATAAATGAAATGATTCAGTGGTGTACATCAGGGATGCATTTGCCAAAAAAAAACCTGCTGTTTTTTACTACAAAACAGCAGGTCATTATTTTTACGAAAAAAAACTTTCTATTAAGCAGCAATCAGTTTGCGGGCCGGCTTCTTCACCAGTTGACGGGCCGGGTTACCAACCACTGTTGCATTATCAGGAATATCCTTTACCACCACAGTGCCTGCGCCAATGGTAACATTGTTGCCAATCCTGATTCCCTGACGAACAACGGAGTTAGCCCCTACAAATGTGTTTTTACCAACAAATACATTTCCGCATAATACAACTCCGGGAGCGATATGGGTAAAATCTCCGATAATACACTCATGATCAATACTGGAAGATGTATTGCAAATAACTCCCTGTCCAATTTCCACCAACGGATTTAATGTTGCATTGGCAGCAATCATTACACCATCACCCATCTTTACAGATGCTGAAATAACGGCACTGGGATGTATTGCATTAATAGGATTGCCCAGGTACTGGCTTAATTGTGTATGAATTTTTTCCCTTATTCCATTGTGACCCACACAGGCAAAAAAGTCAAATTTTTTCAACTTGTGGATTACATCAGATTCCTTGCCAAGATAGTCAAGGTGGTAGGGGTTAAAAGTTTTTTCCTCCTGATCGCAATAAGCGGTTACAAGACGCCCGGCACTTAGTAAAATATCTATTATAACGTAAGCATGTCCGGAATAGCCAACAATGGCTACTGGTTTTTTCAATGTGGTTTTCATTGATTTGGATTTTGGAAAGACTAAATTAATAGTCAGTTCCTTTATTCCAAAGCAAAAGGAAGCTAAACCTTAAAAAAAAAGTAGTAGTACCCGGAGCAGACAAGTAGATTTCCCATAAGAGGCTTTAAAAGCCTGCTATTTAAGTAATTCCCGGTACTTTTTTAGAAGGAGGGTGTGTAAAACGGGCTGGTCAAAATGCTGTTCAATCCGTGTGCGCAGGTTTTGTGCAAACTGCTGTATGATGCTTGGTGAGCTCAATGCATATTGCATGGCAGCCAGTAACTGCTCTTCATTTTTAACAGCAAAGATGAGTCCTGTTTTTTTGTGTTCCACAATATCAATATTACCTTCAATACGGGAACAAATAACCGGGCAATGCATGGCACCTGCCTGTAACAGCACATTGGGAAACCCTTCACGGCGTGAGGCATGTATCAGGGCAAATGCAAACTGCATATAATATTCCACTTCATCACTCCAGCCTGTCATGATTATGGATGAATGTGTGGTTAATCTCTCTTTGGTTTCCTGGCTTACAGGGTCCATATCATCTTCAAAAGCCCCAACGAGTATAAGTCTTGTATTTCCGTTTTCCTTATTGATTCTAACAAATGCATTTACCAGTTCATCAATCCCCTTATCATGTACTATTCTTCCCACACAAAGAAAATAAATAAGGTTTTCATTATACTGAATGGAAGCCTTTATCTCTTCCAATCGTTCTGGTCTGAGGGCAGCTGCAGAAAAACGGGACAGATTAATTCCATTGCTGGAACCGAGTCCAATCACTTCCAGTTTACTTTTCTTTACCAGCTTAAGGGATGTAATGTAGTCAAGCAGCGAAAAACTGTTGGGCCATACATGAGTGGCTGCACGGGCGGTTAATTTTTCCATACTTACCAGCAGTTTGCGTGTAAACCCTGTGGATGTCATAAAGCGGAGACCTGCAATTGTATGTATCCTGATCTTTACCCCCGCCAGTTTTGCCGCCAGCATACCCAGCAGTCCGGCTTTGGGTGTGTGAGAATGAACAATATCCGGTTTTTCCTTTTTTATAAACCTGTATAATAACCAAAGGGACCGGAGGTCTGCGAATGGCGTCATCCGTCTTGTCATCGGAATGATCTGTGCCCTGCAGCCTTCTGTTGCAATTACTTCATCCCATTCTTTTCCATCACTGCTTACCATCACTACTTCAAAACCATTTTGCTGCATATACTGCATCTGGCCTTTCAATAATAACTTCAGTGAAATGGGAGCCGTGGTAATCCGTATTATTTTGGGCATAGGAGAATCCGTTGTTCCGGTTGTTCGGGAAAACGAGCTGGGACAGGTCAGTTTTTATTTTTGAAAATGCGGTGATACAGGTATTGCCAGATAGTGGGATGATACCAGAGAGTTCCCTTCTCACCGGGTGAAACCCTGGGTTGAAGCTTACCAAGTACTGCATCTTCCACGGCCTTGCCCACGAGTGGTATACCTTCTCCAAATTGCAGGTAAGGGTAGGTTACAAAATTATCTTTCTTTGTTACCTGTATCAACCCCTGGTACAGTACAGCGCCTGTGTCTATTCCTTTATCAACAAGGTGTATGGTTACCCCGCATTTATCAGGGTCATTATTTACAACCGCCCAATAGCCGCCATGCACTCCCCTGTATTGCGGTGTAATGCCGGTGTGCATATTGATGAATACAGCATTGGTGCTGCTTAATAATTTTTTTGATAATATACGGGTGCCGTTAACGAGAACGATATCCGGTTGCAGCTCCCTGAGAAATCCAATACATTCATCATCATTGGCAGATACAAACCGTTTGATCTTATCCCGGGGCAATGCGGACTCATTAAATTTATAGTGCGCAATTATTTCTTTTATCCTTTTGCCCGCAGTCATCCGGACGAACCTGACTATAATCAAACTAAAAAGTATTTGCCCGGTGGTGCGAAAGAAACCCAGTTTTTTAAACCTTCTTTTGGCAAGGGCCATCCCCCTCATTGGTTCTTCAATAATTATCTGCTGAACGGGAAACCGTTCATTGATATGATTGAAAAGTGTTGTTGTAGAAAAACAATCAGAGCAAAGCAGAACTATCTTCTTATTCATTTTCCAGGTTTCAACTCTTCGGTAAGTCCCGTCATGGTAATACTGTGAAAGTTAAATTTACTATTCAGTTCAACGTAATACTTCAAAATCGCTTCCAGGAAATTCAGGTTTTCCTGCAGGTTCGCTCCAAAATTATGCGGGTGCCACCAGAGATGATATAACTTATGTTGCTTTGCTGCGTGCAACATTGCTTTTTTTATTCTCCGTAACCGAAGCGGATCAAGAAACGAAAGTTTTTTGCTGAAAGGCCGGAGAAACCTTGAACCTGCCACATTTGTGATGATGGAAGCTATTACATACTCTTTAGTATGGCAATGATGCCCTGTGAGGTTAATATATGTATCAATAAAACGGAATGCCCGTCTTGTAAGATTTTCATCATTTTTATTACGGGCTGCATACAACCAGGATGTGGGATTACCACGATAAGAATCAATACCTTCTTCTTTACATACCTGCAGGTAGGCTTCGTTGAACTGGTTGCGGGGAAAAACCAGGCTCTTTACATTTAGTTGGTTTGCGGCAGCAATTTTTTTGGCTGCTGCCAGGTCGTGCCGGAAAGCTTGCATCGCTTGCCCCGGCTCCAGGCAATAGTAATGGGAAAATGTATGTGTGCCTACTTCATGATTTTCATTCCTGGCAATCAGCTGCAATAAAGAATACCCAAAATGATAAGGGTCATCCGATTCGTCATAACCGGTACGTTCAATATCCGGATAAGGCGATAAATTATGATCTGTGTAATCAGGCAAACTGGCAGGGATATTTTGCTTCAGATCATCCCTGTTTTTAGCGAATAAAAATCCGACGGTGGAGAAGGTGGCTTTAACTGCATACTTATCAAACAGCGCAAGCATGGCAGGTACAGCTTCCCTTACGCCCAGTATATTGGTACCATAACTTTCAATGGTCTTTTTGTCTCTTACTCCCCAGATCAATTCAAAATCAAGTGAAATAACAAACTTTCCTTTTTCAAATGCTATTTGTGTATCAGTTGCCAATTTTTACACATTTATTATACCACACATTTAATGCAAAAAGGCTGTATAACATTTTTGCTCTTTTCTCATCGGGTACATGTATTTTTCGCTCCAATAAATCCCGGATAAATTTCTTTTCTACAAAGTTATCGGCATAAGAATTATTCGTATCGAGGTAATCGAATACAATTTCTTTTAATTCATTGTCCATCCACTGTTTGAGCGGAACTTCGAATCCCCGTTTCGGCTGATTAACAAGTGCTTCCGGCAAATATCCGGCTGCCAGTCTTCGCAGCAGCAATTTTGTGGTCCTTCCTTTCACTTTATATTCATCCCGCAAGCTGGGCGCCAGTTCCAGTATCTCTTTGGCCATAAAGGGACTGCGGCCTTCCAGGGAATGGGCCATTGTGGCTATATCCATTTTTACGAGCAGCAGGTCGGACAGGATTGAGTTGAAATCCATGTACATCATTTTCTGCAACCCTGAGAGTGATGATGTTTTCAATCCATCCAGCAATTCTGTTATCTCCTTAACCGGTACAGCACCCATTGGCTTTATACAGGAAGTAAATCCACTGAAGATATCAGTAGTGGCAGAAAAATATACATCCGCCGTTCCTTTTTGTGAAGCCAGATCAGCGAGGCGGTACAGGTAATTCAGTTTTGATTGCTTTTCATGCGAATAGGGGATTATTTTTTTTAACCCGCCCGCCATTGCTGTTATGAATCCTGATTTGGCAAAGAAATCATACTTGGCAAATGGCACATACCTTCGATAGCCGCCAAATAATTCATCTGCCCCGTCACCATTTAATATAACGGTCAGGTGTTTCTTTGCTTCTTTACTTACATAATAACTGGGTATTGCGGAATCATCATAAAACGGCTCCCCATAATTTGCGAGGATGCTCTCAATATCTGTTTTGAGATGATCGAAAGAAATGTTTAATTCAGTATGATGTGTATTGTATTTTTCGGCTACAAGCCTGGCAAGCGGCGCTTCATCATACGTGCCGGTAAAGGAAACGGTAAAGGTTTTCAAAGAAGGTTTATACTGCGATGCAATGGCAGTTACCAAGCCGCTGTCTATTCCCCCGCTCAAAAAACAACCTACTTCCAGATCAGATGATTCAAGCCGTCTTTTAATAACCTGGTGCAATGCTGTATCGGTTTGTTGCATGGCATCTTCCAGAGACGCTGTATTTCTTTTTTTATAAAAAGGCAAGATATCCCACCATTTTTTGATGGATACTGCAGTAGTATCAACATTTACCAGTGCATAATGCCCACCGCATAATTCTTTAATGGTTGTATAGGGGGTGGATGCTGCATGAAAAGATCCATACCGCAGGTATTGCTCAATATGTTCGTTATCAACTTCTGTTTTTACCTGTCCTGCCAGGGCGTTCAGTTCGCTGGCAAAAACAAATGATTTCCCATCAGCATAATAGTAGAGCGGTTTTTTTCCTGCCCTGTCCCTGGCAATAAACAGTGTATGTTCCCTGCGGTCATAGATAACAAACGCAAACATCCCGTCAAATTTATGGAGGCAATCAGCGCCTAATTTTTCATACACCAGCAAAATAGTTTCAGTATCGGAAGATGTTTGGCAAACAAAACCAAATTTGCTTCTCAGCTCCTGGTGATTATATATTTCACCGTTGAAAATGATAGTGAGGTGCTTATAATGCATGGGCTGCCGACCTCCTGCAATATCCAAAATGGACAGTCGGTGGTGATGCAACTGAATATTGTTTTCCTCAAAGGTACTTTGCTCATCGGGGCCCCGATGCCAAAGATCTTTGGTGAGTTTCTCAATATTAAGCCGGTAATTGATGGAGCCTGCTATTCCGCACATAGTTTCTAAAACAATTTTTTATGCAATATTATATTAGGTGAAACCTTGCCGGATTTGTCTAAAATAACAAACAGCAAAATAAGATAAAAGGGAAGCGCCGGTATCTTATACCTCGCAAGTGTGCCAAAATTGAGGGTACTCATACCAACCAGGCCGGCAAACAGAACTGAATAGACAAAACAGAATACCAGGGAAGGGTTTCCCCTTAGTAGTTGTCCGAATCTTTTAAAAGAAGTATACTTGAAGCAAAGGAAAGTAAGCCACATAAAGGTCAATGCTTCAAACGCAGTCAACAACATAATGGGGCTTCTTACCTCCCATAGAAAAGGCCGGAAAAGAGAGTTTACTATACCAAGGGGAAATAATTTCAGCAGGCCTCCCACTGAATTATCTACCGAACCAGCCTCAAATGAAGATCCGGAATTCTGCAATACCGTATAGGTGTTTTGCTGTGACTCGATCGCTTTAAGAATATTTTGTGTGGCGTACTGTGAAGCAAGTTCGGAGCTGGCAATTTTCTGCATAAAAAATATACTGCCGACTATTGTTACAGATGCAAATACAATAGTGGCGAACATCCTTAAACCCCAATCCTTTATATTCCTGTACAACAGCATATATGCCCAAATGAGGAAGGCAGGAAGGCAGCATAAAATGATATATGGCTTTATATAGAACAGCAGCAAAGCCGAAAAGGTTACAATTATTACATTGATCAATACTTTTTCTTTCAAAAAGAAAAGCTTGTAAAATGCATAAACAAAAAAGCCCAATGCACCCATCGTGATGGAATCTTTTATAAGGGTACTGCTCCAGAATAAAACGGAAGGCAGGAAAAGTGTGGCAATGGCAATTTTCTTATGTAAATGCGGAAAAAAAGAGTAAAATAGTTTGAATATACGCCAGCATCCCCCGAAGGCAAAGAAAGCGAGACAGAATGAAATGCACAGGTAGCTTTTTGCAAAAATCATCGATAAGGGAAGTGCCACCTTCGGCACCATATAATTACTTACCTGGTACATATAGTAATGTGTTACTCCTGTACCATCATACATGAAATAACTATTGAGGGCTTCATTTGGATTAAGCTTTGCCTTTAGGTAAACATCTCCCAGGAATTCTGAATTGTCCCCTATTGCTTTTTGAATATCAAGCAGCGCCCTATAATACATGGTCGTATCACCTCCTTTATAGTAATAACCAATTATCAGCGTATAAAGAACAGTACCTACAAACCTTGCTGTAAGGCCCGGCAGAATATATTTTTCCAGTTCAGTGCCTTTATACTTGGTCCTTATCCTGATAGCAAACCCGTATAACACCAACAGGCATATTGGTGCCAGAAAAAGATCTTCTACATCCACTATTGTAATTTCTTCAAACATTCAAAAAAAGTGTTGGTGGCTGAAGCAGCCGTATTTATATGTTAAGGCTTTCCCATCCATTCACTATACCAAAGCTGAAACATTAAGAGGTACCAGAGTTTTTCAGGCGATGCATGATTGCCATTGTAAAACCCATCAACAATCCGGTTAATTTCATTTTTGTCGAATATACCTTGCTTTACTACATACTCTTCATTCAAATAAGTATAAATCATCTCTTTAAAACTTGTCTTCATCCATGTCATAATAGGTATGGCAAACCCCATCTTGGGTCGTTCCATCATGTTCTTGGGAATGTATTTATGTACTAACTCTTTCAGTATATATTTTTTTTGACCTTTGTGAAGTTTTAAGTCAACGGGCAATACAGATACCCAGTCCAATATATTATGATCAAGGAAAGGCTCCCGGCCTTCTAAGCCTACCGACATAGAGGCCCTGTCAACTTTTTGCAATATATCATCTACCAGGTACGTCTCGTAATCAATAGCCATCATGTACGTAAGCGGATCATAAAATTCTTTTTTTAATTTATCCACCCGATAATTTGTTTGCAGTTTGCTTATGCTTGTCATAAACATATTTTTTATTTCCCGCTGCGTAAATAACTCACTTGATAAAGCATAAATAGTTTTGAAAGTTGGATTTTGCAACATTTCTGAAAATCTGTCATACCGGTTAACAAACAGGTGATTGTTTTTTACCACCGGAATAGCATGCACAGGAATGGCCTTCATCAGGTAATGCCCTATTTTTGAAATACCACGCGGAACTTTACTTAAGCGGCGGCGGTGTAACTGAATGTCGTATTTATTATAACCGGCAAATAATTCGTCGCCTGCATCTGCAGATAAAGCAACAGTAACTTTTCGTCTGGCCAGCCTGCTTACCAGTATTGTTGGGATAGCACTACTATCCCCAAAGGGCTCATCATAATAATAAGAAAGCGAAGGGATAATACTTTTAGCATCTTCATCAGTACAATGGTATTCTGTATGGTCTGTACCAAGATAACCGGCAATTGCTTTAGCATAAGGAGATTCATCAAGATTTTTTTCATCCATCCCGATAGTAAAAGTTTTTATCTTTTCCGTTCTTCCCTGCTGCAGCAATGCGGTAAGGCAACTGCTATCATAGCCTCCACTTAAAAAAACACCTACCGGAACATCCGAAATCATTCTGTATTCAAATGCTTTCTTAAAAATCCTTTCCGTTTCCACTAAAGCTTCGGGCAAATCAATTTTCAGTTTTGGTCGGTTGTACAAATCATATACATTCCAATACTGCCGTTTTTCTACTGTAGCTTTTTGTAAATCAAGTAAGAGATAGTGACCGGGATCCAGTTTAAAAGCATTTTGGAAGATGCAATTAGGAGCAGGCACACTTCCATGTTGAAGAAAAGCTGCTACTGCATCAATATTAATTTTTTTCTCGAAGCCTGGATGCTGATGAAACGCTTTAAGTTCAGAAGCAAATAAAAATAACCCATCCTGCCAATAATAGAAGAATGGCTTTATTCCCGTTCTGTCTCTGACAGCAATGGCTTGTTGTTTTCCTTCATCATAAATAACAAAAGCAAACATGCCAATAAACTTATCTGCTGCCTGAAAGCCCCACTCTTCATAGGCATGCAAAATAACTTCTGTGTCACTTTTTGTAACGAAGGAATGCCCCTTTTTTATTAATTCTTCTTTTATCTCTTCATAATTATATATTTCGCCGTTAAAAACAATATGCATTTGCTTATATGTCATGGGCTGCCCGGCAACAGTAGAAAGATCTATTATGCTCAACCGCCGGTGACCAAGACCTGTTTGCGCAAAATTGGATTGGTTAAAATAAACACCTTCCCCATCCGGCCCCCTATGAGCCAGTGTAGAAGTCATTTTTTTTAGCAACTCTTCAGTTGAATTTTTTCTGAAATCAATAAATCCAGTAATTCCGCACATGGTGGTAGTATTATTTTTTTAGATGCGATTATATATACCAATCATCTGATTGGTCATTCGTTCTAAGCTAAATTCTTTTATCAATTTGTCGTATCCATGTTCACCCATCTGTACCGCAGCCGGTTGATTACTAAATAAACTGATAATTTTTGTTGCCAGCTCATCTGTATCAAATGGGGTAACCAATAAACCATTTTCTTCATTATCAATAGCCTCATTTAAAGCAGGCACATTAAAAGCAATTACTGGTTTTTTATGATACCAACTCTCTAATGTTATGAGCCCAAACCCTTCAAATATAGAGCTAACGGCAGAGAACTCTGCAAAATGCAGAAACTGGTGCGGATTGGGTTGGTAACCCAAAAATACTACCTGCTCCTTCAAACCAAGTTCGGCGACAAGCTTTACGAGGTTTTCCTGGTAAACACCTCCGCCCACAATATATAACTTCAGCGAGGGATCATACTCCTTTATTTTTTTCCAGGCCCGTATTACATACTCATGTCCCTTATACTTTACGAGTCGGCCCAGGATAAGGGCATACCTGTCTTTTGCAGTTGCCCTATACCCGGCTTTGGGAATATGATCAAGATTCAACCCGTAATAAACAATTTCGGTTTTAGACGCTTTCGAAATTTTTCCTTTTACATACAATTCATATATACCACGGGAAATAGTAACATTTCTATTGGTCATTATTCCTGATAGCCGTTGCACCCATACAAACAGGCTGCGGTTTAGCCGTTTGGTATTAAAACCGTATTTAGCTGCATAGGCTTCATCAAAACCATGCTTCACACTTATCAGTTTCATTTTGCGGAGGTATAGTAATTTAATAAGTGCCATCCAGAAGTCAGCATGAATCAAATTACTCTGCACAATATCAAACTTACCTTCTTTCGTTATCCGCTTTATTTTAGAAAGCAGTTTAAGGGAATAGGGTTTGTGCCCGTAAATGCAGTGTGTTTTTATACCTTTTGAGGAGAGTTGCTCCACAAAAGGAGTATTCTTTCCGGTATCTTCTTTATACGCAATAAGCATCTCCACGTCCACACCTCTTTGCCGGAGAGCAGGTAATAGTTGTAATAAATAAAGTTCAGACCCGGAGATAGCATTCATGTGTTGTACAAAAAGGATCTTCATTCAGCCACCTGTTTTATTAATGTTGCGAATACTTGTTGGTACCGGTTAAACATTGCTTCGTCGCTATATGTATTTTCTGCAAAAGCCCTTGCTGAGGCAGACAGATGCTTCATCAGTAATTCATCTTGAATAAGTTCCTCAAGCATAGAAGCAAGCTGAAAGGAATTTTCCGACTTATACAACAGACCGGTTTCCCGTGTTTTTATCATATTACTCACTCCCCAAACATCTGATGCTACTGTTGGCAGACCACAAGCCATTGCCTGCATAATGGAGTTGCTCAATGTTTCACCAAAAGTGGCATGGACATATATATCGAGGGATTGCATAAAGGAAACAAGTGCTGATGAATTAAGCATACCATGCATTGTTACTGAATTCCGTATACCCAGTTCATCAATAAGCGATTCGATTGATGGCCTTGTTACACCATCCCCCGCTATATGCAGGGAAATAGAATACCCGGGAAGTTTTTCTTTCAGCAGTTTAAATGCTTTCAGCAAAGTCGGATGGTCCTTTATCGGCTGCAGCCGGCTTTGCATGCCTATTACAATTTCCTTTTTTGAATGCCCTGTTGCTACAGGTAGATATTGTTTTACATTAAGGCCGTTCGGAATAATCACGATTTTCTTTTTTTTCACAAACAAGCCAAACTTCTTTTTTATTCCATCAGCCGCCTCGGGGGTAAGTACAATGATCCGGTTGGCAAACAAAACAGAAAAAAACAGCCATCCCCATTCCAATTTCGATTTCAAATGATGGGCCTGCGTATCTCTGACAATAACTTTGCGGGTACTCCGGAAAAATCTGTACCATAGTGCCGGAAGGATAAATGAAACACCATGCAAAAACAAAATATCCGGGCGGGATTTGGAAAACTGCCGGTATATATTCCGGTAAACTTTCAGATCAAACCCTTTTTTCTTTTCCACATATACATAAGGTATTGCCAGCCTTTTGCAGGATTGAATGTATTCTTCCCGAACAGGCTCTATACCACAGAATACAGCGCCATACAGATTTTCTTTTCCTTTATCAGCTTCGACCAAAGAAAAGAATACACTGCCAGGGCCACCAAGGCCACTATACAAAAGATGCTGAACTATTTTTTTCTTCATGCCAAATCCGGCTTTATGCCTTTACGCCAATTGCATGCCAGTAAGGCATACTGGGTGAGAAAACGATATCCTTCAATCCTGCTTCTTCCATCATGGCCTGGATTTCTTTTTTGGAAAATCGCTGCTCCAGTTTGGTTCCAAAACGATCAAGCGAATCATTCCTGATGATATGAAAACTTTTGTCCTTATAAGATGATAGAGGAATTTTATCGGCGGCCTTCTTTAATCCCATTGAAAAGAGCAATCTGCTGAGCAATACAAAAGGCATATATACCGTTACAGCCAGCACATCACAGATAAAGCGTTTTATTCTGGCCGGGAGTTTTGAAACGCATAGCCTCAGCAAGTTTGATATCGCGAAAAAAAAACGGTACAGGACTCCCCGGTTGTCAAGACTGTAGTACAAATAAGTATAGAAATACCCGCCTGGCTTTACCTTTTTCACACATTCTTTCATTGCACTCAGCGTATCAGGTATATGATGCAGCACTCCAATAGACATTACAAAGTCAAATTCATTATCATTAAAAGGCAGCTCATTAGCATACGCTTTTGCCATCCGTACATTATCATTCCCTTCGAGCAGTTTATCTGCGACCAGTATGGCTTTGCTTGGATCCACGAGGGTTATTCCACCCACTTTATCGACCAGGATCTTTGACCATCTGCCGGTGCCACAGCCTACATCCAATACGGAAATTTGTTTATTGAGTAGTGCCGGCGGCAAAATATCGAAGTATTCATTTCCCAGTTTATTCAGGTCTTCGGTATTAAAAGCACTGAATTTACTCCACTCCTCACCAAAAGAATCAATCACTTCTTTATCGGCATTCTCTATGTCTTCATCCCCAATGAAATCCGCTATTGCCTTATTCCCCTGAAAATTTTTTTTTGGTGACTTATTGTAGGCTGGAAAAAAATTCATTTTTATAGTTTTGGTTATTAACAGGATTGTGTTTTATTTATTGAACTGCTTCTCTGCTGGCAGAGCTTTTTACAACTGTAAATCTGTCTTTTAATTTTAAAAAGAATTTTTCAAAATAGGTATAAGAAAGCCAGGCAAGGAGGATGGTACCCGCTACAACTATGACATACACTGTAATATAATTGAAAGGAGCTGACAGCTGAATTTGTGCCAATGGTTTTTGAAGTCCATATAACAACAGGGGGTGTATTACATATATGCCATAAGAAATTTTTCCTAAAAAATCAAACACTCCTGTTTCCAGGTTAATAATCCGGTGGCGAACATTAATCTGCCCTATTACCATGCACAAAGCAATAAGACTTATCAGGTCATCATCAATCACCGATGCAAAGTGAAATTTATTAACTAATGCCACTCCCAGTAAAAGCCAACAGCAAACCTGGGTGACTTTATTATTTGTGATTTTCAGAAAAAGTACATGCCGCTGTTTATACAAAATTGCACCTAACGCTCCTAACAGCATACAGTGGAACCTGGTAACCTGCAAAGCCCTTTCGATGATAGTGTCTGAATAAAAGAAATGAAGAATCACCCTTGCACCTACTAATATCATTATCGCCACTATAATTAACGGAACGATCCATCTGTTAATTTTTTTAACTACCCAGGGCCAAAATAAATAAAACTGTTCTTCCACACCCAACGACCAGTAATGGTGTAAAAAAGGCAATCCCGCCTCCAGTATAAAAGGGATGTTAGCAGCATAAAAAATATAAAGAAGGAGAGAAGGTAAATTCAATTCTGCCCCTGACAGTTTAATAATAATAACTGCTATAGCAAGGTATAAATAATAAAGCGGCCATATCCTTAATATCCTTCGCAGGTAGAATTTTTTAATACTAATCTCCCGTACTTCCTTCTCTGCCAAGAGTAAATAAGTAATCAGAAACCCGCTTAACACAAAGAAAATACTGACTCCATATCCTGCCAGTGCCAATCCTCTTGGTTTTCCTTCCGGTAATGCACCAAAAATATAGGGATCAAGACCAAAATTTCCAAGACCCAGTGTAACGTGTGAAACCACAACTGCTAATGCAGCAATAGCCCTCAAACCATTTAATCCCGGAAAGTATATTATCTTTTCTTTCATGCTATGCAGTTATCAAACCGGTTCTTACCTGTTCTATGTAAGTTAAATATTGCTTTATTATTTCCTGTACCCCAAATTTTTTCTCTGCAGTCCGGATAATATCAGGCCGTATAAAAATTGTTGGGGTAGTACAAATTTTTTCAATAGCCTCGGCGAATTCTTCTATACCTCCGGCTGAGTTGGGATTAATATATATCCCATTACCATTGTAAATAATTTCCGAAGCGCCTCCAGAGGTTTTATACACACATACCGGGCAGCCCATTGCATTCGCTTCAAGCAATACATTGGGAAAGCCTTCAAAAGCAGAGGTAAGCAGCAAACAGTCGGCCCTCTTATAAAAAGACACAGGATTGGAACAGTCGGCTATTACCAGTACTCTCTCTAACAATCCCTTTTTTACAATAGTCTCCCTGATTGTATTCTCGAGCGGACCATACCCCAGCATCACTAATTTATATGTGGGGGGCAACATATTCATCACTTCCAACGTGATTGCAGCTCTTTTTTCAGCACTGAACCGTCCAACATACAAAAGAACTTTTTCCGCATCCCTTAAAAATAAAGTCACATTAGCTGATATAGCAGGGCCGGGATTGATCACTACAGGGTTATGAATAGTTTTTATTTTATTCGCCTGCACATTAAAATTTTTGACGAGGTCTTCCTTCATAGCTTCAGACTGGCAAATAATTCCATCATACCGGTTCAAAAAACGATACATAAATCTGAATAAACCAGGCGCCCGGTAATGACTTATAAACCGGGAGGGAATAGATGATTCCCTGCACATAAGTGCAAGCTTTACGGGAAGTAATGGTTTTAAAAAAGCAAGCGTTGCATTTATATGTCCCATCCAGCTTATCAGAACATCCGGCTTATATTTTTTGATGGCTTTCCGGAGTGCAAAAAAAATAAAATATACACGGGGTGAGTTCAGATCAACTATCTGCACAGCAGGATTGATTTCAGAAATAAGCTCCCCTTCCTTCCGCTGGCAGAAAATAACAGGTTCGTAGCTGTTATAATCTATATTATTGACAAAATGGGTCAATACTTTTTCGGCGCCCCCCCGCTTAAGGTTCGGTATCACAAAGGCGATCTTAATTTTTTTAGGGGAATTATTCATCACTAATCCGGCAGGATCAAACAGTTAGTTTGGCGGGTACTTTTATTAAAATCAGCAAATCAAAAGGATATTTGCACCTGGCCTTTTCTCTCATAAATTTTTCTTTGGCGATATGCTGATTTTCGTATTTAATCTGCACTCCATAGTCCTGAATATATTTCAGTATTTTTTTATATTCTTTCCGTTTGTTGCCAGGGGCAGTGGAGTGAATAGTAATATACCTGCCGAACTGGACTATGCAAAAATATTTTCAGCCCATTGCAGCGTTTTCAGCTTCATTCTTTTTGAATCACTCTTAACAGATCAATTCTCATTATACATTTAGGATTGAATTACTTCTGTACCACTTATGACAAACATCTTTACCAGAACGCTTTCCGGATATTATTGCTTGTTTACCTCATGAGTGCTTATTTTTCTTCGCTGAAAAAACTCAGTGATTTTTGAAAACACTATTTTATTAAATGTTGTCAACTTAAACATCCTTTCAAATATAACCGCAAGCAGTGCGATCAACAGGCACACAAGCACCAACTGTAATAAAGGAGGTATATGAATAAACAGGTAGGAAAGTAAATAGCGGCTTCCTGTATACACGACAAGCCCTGCTACTGTTATAAAAAAAACCTGGCCGAAATATGCTTTAATTTTCCGTGCAGGGAAATATTTTCCCAATAAAAAAATCTGTACTACAACCATAACAACCGGCATTGCAACCTGGTGGGCCAATAAGCCGTAGAATCCATACAGCTTTACAAACACTATAAGCAATCCGATATTCAATATTTTTATAGGGAAAGTATATTTTACAAGAGACGACAACGCCTGGATAGATGCAAACAGCCTGTTGTTAAGCGTATCCAGGGCTTTAAAAGGTAAGGCGGCAGCAAGCAGGGTTAATGTCAATACCGTTGAATTGAAAATATCCTGCCCCAGGCTGCCTTTCCCATACACTATCTGTACAATAACGGGGCTGGCCAATGAAACGATAACAGCAATTCCGCACATAAAGAAAAACAGGTGGTTACCAAAGTGACGGAAGGTATTAAACAAAACACCCTCTTCCTGC
This sequence comes from Chitinophagaceae bacterium, assembly GCA_031441485.1. Classification (GTDB taxonomy): domain Bacteria; phylum Bacteroidota; class Bacteroidia; order Chitinophagales; family Chitinophagaceae; genus JJ008. The sequence goes on along the minus strand of JANOEQ010000107.1, from coordinate 21,488 downwards.
TGGGCGCCTATTTCTGAAAACCGAACCCCAAACACTGAAATAAACTGGGATAGAAAAATAGCATCCGGAAGATTTGCAAGGGCACTTCCATAATTAAACGCACTTAAACGGCCTGTTATAAAATGACTTAGATAGAACACAAGGAGGAAATTGATAATCAACGTGGGTACAGAAACGAGTAATACCGCACCCAGTTCCCGCACAATTTTTACCGGCAACCTGAAATGCAGAAACCGTAAACGCAGTTTCATTTTTCCTTTTAAATGCCAGCTATAAAAGAGAAGGCAGCAAATGTTTCCAGCCACCTGTCCAATGAAAAAAGAATTGATCCCGGCTGTTTTTTTTAATACAAGAATAAGGATCAGCGTGACAGATGCTGCTATCACCTGCCCAAGGATATACACAACAAAGTATTTTCTGCTGAGAAATATATTCCCAATAAAACTGTTGACAATGACAAGTGCCAGCCATATCCCGGAGAACTGCAAAACATGCCGGAAGGGTATTAATTGCGGCTCACTAAAACCAGACATTACCTGGTAGGAGAATATTGGGAAAAGGAAAGTAATCAGTGTGAAAAGCAGGATTGGCAACAAATAAATATTTAGAAAAGCGCTGTTTAGTACCGAGGCATTTTCCTCTTCTCCCGCTTCAGTGAGCCTGATATAAGCCGGCCCAACCACCATAAGATTCAACTGCATAATAATAACCAGCACCACATTGATCAGGCTCCATAAGTACAAATAAATATCGGTGTTTTCAGGCAGAAAATTTTTGGCCAGAATAATACCCAGTACAAAACTGATGCCCCTGGCTATTATATTGAATAACAGCATCCATAACACTCCTTTTTTATATGAATTTTTTCTAAGCACTGCGGTATTAATTAAAGAAGAAAATTGTAAAAAGAAAAACCGGGGTCATTTTCTATGCCCGTTTTCTTTTGATAAGAATCTTAATATAGCCTGTGAGAATTCTGAAAAGATTAAAACTTGAATGAACAAACAGATATATATTAAGTGCTTTTAAAGTGAACCACCAATTTTTATATTGTTGCAGTTTTTTAAACCCTTCTTCAAACTCAACCGACGGCGTTACTTTACTGTAAATAGTAACCATCTTTCTGACACGAAGATTACCATAGAACTGCTTTCCGAGGTTATATTTTTCTGTATAATGCAAAGCCGCTTCGACCAGGCATTTTTCTACAGTATTCTTTCCTTTTTCAGTTGTAGTTATTGATTTGCCAAGGTCTAACCGATACCCGCCCAACGTTTCATTTCTATATGTCGAGTAACCTTTGGAAGCTATATCCAGGGCATAAAAAAAATCTATCGTGGCCACATCACGGTTATACTCAGTGCGGGCAGACCGCCTGTACATGTGAGAAGAGTGCTGCCCCACCATACCATAGGAAACAGCCAGATCCTTCATACATAGCTTTTTGTTCAGAAAAAACCCAACATACCGGTAAGGAAATTTGCCCGTTATATTTCCACCAGCATCTACCAATTGCTGCCTGTGCCACAATTGAACATAACCGGGGTGTGAATCCAGGAAATCAACCTGTTTTTGCAATTTACCCGGCAAAAAATAATCATCTCCATCACAGTGCGCTACATACTCACCTTTTGCCATCCGGTGAACTGCCTGGTAATTTTCCGTGCCTCCCGTATTCTGAGGCTGTACAATATACCTTATCACTTCCGGTGCTTTGGCATGAAATTCTTTTATGACAGCCACAGTATTGTCTGAAGAAGCGTCATCGCCGACGATTATCTCAAAAGGAAAAGAAACTTCCTGATCCAAAATACTCTGAAGGCATTTATCAATATACTGTTCATTGTTGTAAGCAATCACACATATCGAAACTTTTATTTCTCCCATAATTTTATTACTTGAAAACAAAATATTCGCTGCTACTCTTTTAGCCGAAGCGAATAATCAGCATACTTTAAAAAGAAATTGATACAATAAGTAAGTACAATAAAAACAATGCTGAGTGATACGATGATTACCAATGTCCCGCTATTCCCAAAAACAACAGGTTTCAGGTAATGAAGCAAAACAGTGATTGCGCTAATCGCCAGCACATATACAAAAGTGTGCCTCATCCATTTGTTAATATCGAGGAAAGGTAAAACCCGCCGGACAAAAAAGAAATAGAAAACAGGCATCAGTACGCCATAAATGAAGACTGTTCCAAATAAAAACCCCCTGACCCCATAAAAATTAAGCGATAAAATTGTGATGACAATAGCTGATGTATGAAGAATGAATGCAAATATCACTCCCTCCTTAATCTTTTGCTGAGCTGTCACAATAAGAGAAATCATGCTGTCAAATGCCCTGAAAGGTAAAGTAACCGCAAAACAAGCGACAAAAGCTGCCATGTTATCCACTGAAAAAACAGCATCCTTTTTCTTAAACATGAATATCACTTCCAGCATTTCATCAGACAGGAGGAACATCAGGCAACCCAGTGGAAATAAAACAAAAAAAAGCAGTCGCATGGCATGATTAAACAACCTGTTGATTGCTTCAAGATTAAATGTTGCCGATAATTCATTGTACTTGATGCCAAGCACAGATGAAATCTGGCTGACCACCATCAACTCCGGTATCAGGGCAATCTGCATACCGTAGTTATAAGATGTAATAACACCGGCACCAAGCCCCGTAAGCAAATAAATAATTGTATATGACCGCAGGGTAACGGGTAAAAGGTTTATTTCAATAAAAAAAATATTATGCCAGTTCTTTTTAGTTGGAAATGAAATTCTGAAAAAGTTCCATCTCAGCACCCGTTTGTAATAATAAACAAGCCATAAAAAATTGATTAAAAAACCGGCAGCATAAGCGATGATAGCAACATTTATTCCATAACGCCTGCCTAAAAAGATAAGCAAGAAAATACTTATAATGCTATTAATAAGCGCAACTGCCATTGGCACCGTAAAGCGACGGTGGGAAGCAAGTACCAGTACGAATAAGTTGACAAGGAATGTGAGGGGAAATAGAACTGAAGAAATTAAAAAAAGTACCCGGTATTGAGATATGTCATTTACTGAATACCTGGAAAATAGGGAATAAAAATAAAAAGGGAAGAAGTAAATAAATAGTGCAAAAATTGCCCCGATAGCTATGTAAAGCCAAATAAAGAAATTTACATAAGATTGTTCTGCTTCATACCCCCGGGCTTGTTTTATTCGCATTGCCTCTGGTATCATTACATAGTTAACAATGCCAATGATAAAAGATGCAATAAACCCGATTGTGGAAATAACTAAAAAATAAGAGTCTGTCCCATAATTAGTACCAAACATGTAAACAAGTAGAAGCGCATTAACAAAGCTGATAGCTTTGGCGCCAATATTCAGCGTAGTAGATAATACAATTCCCTTTTTGAATGAATCTTGCTTACTAAACATTTTTGGGTGGACCGGAGGTTAAACTAATTACTGCGGATTGAATTGCCAGTGTACATTTAATGTAACTATTTGGCAGGTTTACCTTTTTCACACATTAAAAAGATACTCGAACAGAGATCAGGATAAAGCTGACCAAGTTCAAAACAACCCCTGAGGTATGCATCTGAAATAATATCTGTAGTCAGAAGCCTATCCCACTGAAAATTAGCAAGGGCTTTAAAAAATATACCTGACCGGTGCACTACTTTTAATCCCGCAGCCCGTGCATCCCTTTCAAGTGTATCCAATGAATAGGTGATGCGATGACCATGCTCAGCCTCTGCAGGGGTAATTGCACTGTTATGCGTGATTAGTCCCATTTTGACTGCTATTTGCCTCGATGGTGCATTTGCATTAGGACACACAAGAAAGAAACGGCCCCTATCAGACAACCATTCATTATTAACACGCCTTAATACTTCCACCGGGTCATCAATGTGCTCCAATACGTGAGTTAGTATTATATTATCATATTTGTGCGGAAGAGTAACTTTTTCAAAAAGTGCGTTCACGAATTTGATAGTATTGCCGAACTCATTTTCAGCAATTTTTATCGCTTCATCAGATGCTTCCACGCAGGTAATATCATCAAAGTATGGAGTTAACCTTTTAGTAAAGGCCCCTTGAAAGCTACCCAATTCAAGACAGCTTCCTTCTTTGAAAAAAGGTTCGAAAGACTGAATCATGAACCGATGCATTACATCGAAATCAAAGTTGTATGCATACTTATGATCGAATGTGTCTTTGAGTTCCCTGTTATAATCTCTGTTCTCACTCATTTTTTATAGATTTTAAGTTAATTTTTTTTCCAGGATCAAAACCCCGGCTTTTTCCTCTACTTCAACAAATTTCCATTTCCTGTAAAGCGCTATTGCGGCATGATTTCCTGTTTCCACCTCCAGCTTTATCTTATTAAATTTATTATCATCCGCATACTGTATCGTGTTTTGCATGAGCCGGGAAGCTATTCCTTTGCCTGTATACCCTTTTACAAGACTTACATTTGTAATATACCCCTCGTTTGTCACCTTGTTATTGAAATAGCAAGCAACCAATCCTATTAATTCGGATCCCAAAACAGCTTCAAACCTTACAGCAGCTGTCACAATCTTTTCAGCATACTCTTTTATTGTTGTTCTTGCTTTCAGGCCAGCAATAAATACTGTGTCACATTTCATTAAATGGTCATAAATATCCGTTACCCCTTTTGTATTACTTGAATACGTTATATCGTGCATACTTACCTTACTCATTTTCCAATATGGCAATTCCAAATCCATGTTTTCCAAATGCGTTTCCATTATACAATAAATACACTTTGCCATGGCAATGAAAAATATGCGGATAGCACATCATCTCACTATCCCATCCGGCCGCAGAAACATCGATTCCACTTTTTTTATCCTCTCTTACCCAATTTACCAGGTCATCAGACCAGGCATAACCCAGCCTGTAGCCTCTTGTTGGATTTGACCGGAAATCAGTTGCCTGCCTGTAGCAGAAATACATGTGATACCGGGAACCAATCTGCACAACAGAAGGCAACGCCTGGCATTCATCTTCGTTAAGCACATCAGAAATTATTTGCTGAGCTTCTTCCTTTTTCCAATTGATACCATCCTGTGAAGTGGCATGCGCAATTTTATAGATCCGGGCGGGAGGTTCATCTCTTGCAGCCTGTTTCCAACATTTGCCAAAGATGTACCACATGTGAAATTCGTCATTAAAGAATTGAACGAATGAATCCCCTACCAGCATTGGCTCGTGCAAAGAGGATGTCAATACAGGGCCCATACCTGATTTCGCAAAAGTCTTGCCATTATCATTACTTATCGCCAGCCCTGTAGAAGTTTCAACCGGTACTGAAGTCCTGCGGCTCCAGCCGCATGTGTATGCATAAATTTTATCCCCTATCCGCAACGGGTTTATTGGAAAAATGCCATGCTCATCAAAGCATCCCAGCTCCCCTAAACTAATAACATACTTATCTGAAATTGATATAATTGCTGAAAAATTAATGTCAGTATCAACATATTGTATGTGACTTAAAAAAAAGCCGTTACTATCTCTTTTGCGTGTGGAAAAATATATCCTGACAAAATCATCAAAAACGAGTGCTTGTGGCGATTGCGCAAACTCAATCCTGTCATTGTTCTGGCCATACTCCTCTGTATTAAAAATTTGTCCGAGTTTTTTCCACTTCATTGCAAAATCTTTTGTGATAATCTTATAACTCCAGCTTTGCCAATCCAAATCCGTTCAACCCCACCTGATTACCAAGATAAAGCATATAAAAAGCTCCATCCAGTTCAAATACATGCGGATAACTGATCATCTCACTATCCCACCCTTCTTCAGAAACAGCAATGCCTGCTTTATCATCCTCTCTCTTCCATTCATTTAAATTTGCAGAACTTGCATAACCGATTCGGTATCCTTTCTCCTTTCCCCTGTAGCCGGTACTATACCGATAACAAAAAAACATGTGGTAACGGCCATTGCTAAAAAAAACATCCGGACTTGCCTGTGCTTCATCCGGCTCAACCCTGCTCTCAATAAGATCGTTATTGTGCTTCGTCCAGTTCACACCATCCGCTGATGAAGCCATCCGTATTTTATACACTGGTTCAGGGCGACCATTGTCAATCACCCATTTTCTCCCGGCAATATAGAATAAGTACCATTGGTCATTGAACCTGCGGATCTTTGGCCCGCTTACTATAAAGGGTTCATCAGGACTATAAGAAATAACAGGCCCGGTTCCAAGCTTTTCAAATGTTTTCCCATCATCTGTGCTTTCGGCCATGCCGATAGCTACATTAAAAGGGACTGACTCACACCTTGTCCAACCGCCATAGTAAGCCCTGAATTTATCACCAGCTTTAATTACTGAAACAGGGTATGTTCCAAATTCATCAAACGCTCCCAATGCTCCCAGTTTTAATATTGGTTCTTTAGCGATATCAACTATTTCAAACAGGTTTTTCCGGTTAACATCTATATACGCTGAATAACTTACGTATTGTCCCTTTTCATCCGGAGCCCGGCGGGTTGAAAAATAAATCCTGACTACTTTATCAAATATGAGCACTGATGGTGCTTGCGCAAATTGATTCATCCATTCAGGCGTATCAAATCGGGCGGGATCAAAAAGATTACCCAGTTTTTTCCATTTAAACACAATTCAGCAATTTTTTTTATACTAATGTAAAATTCTTATTAATATACTCTTTTACTTTTTCTTTCTCACTAAACATCAGTACATCAATTATAGAAAGCCAGGGAACAAACTCATTATCAAACTGGCGGTATTTTACTTCTGAGGATTTTAAAAACCAAAGATCAATTCCTTCAATTTCAAAAGCAGGTTTCGAATACAGACCCACTCCGCCTATCGGGTTTATATAGCCGGTTGCCCCTATGCTCTTACACAGGGCAATTACCTTGTCCTGCGCTTTCAACTGATGTTCAATGGGAAGGGAAGAAGAAACAACGAATGATGTTTCTATGTCAAGGAAATTGCAGATGGCCCTGATAGAATTATAAATGTAGGCAAATAGATTTTCTTCATTGCAGGAAATAACTTCATTCAGCAATGGAAATATCACGTCGTATTGAGGTGCTTTGGAATACACTCCGGTAAGTTTCCGCAATATCTTCTTTTTATCCTCTGCAGTGGTGGCAGCAAGCTGTCGTTGATTTATACTTAAGAAATCAGAGTCTTTCTTAAGAGGAAAAGAAATATACTCATCCTTCCCATTTACCAGGATACGGTTTCGGTTGATCCATCCTTTTTTTGTGTATTGAATATTATCATACACGATGAATGTATTAACCGCATTAATCAGTTGAAAATAGCCAATATACGGAAACAAGTATGGCTGCATAATTGCTGCCGTCATTTAAATCCCTTTTTAATGATCCCGCAAATAAAATCCACCTCCTCAACACTAAGTCCATAATAAAGAGGCAACGCCAGCACCCTGGAGGAAATTGATTCTGATACAGGACAAGCAGCTCCTTTAAAATGGGGAAGATTATTTAAAGAGGGATAGAAGTATCGCCTTGTCGCTACATCATTGTCTTCCAGTAATTTTTTTATCCGCAACATTCTTTCCTCAGATTCAAAAACAACAGGATAATAACTATAATTATAAATAGTTCCTTCCATGGCTGAGGGCTGGGAGAAAGGCAATTTTTCTATTGTTTTGTCGTAATACCGGCTCAGCATCTTTCTCCTTTCAATAAATTTATCCATCATAGGAAAAATACATAATCCCATAGCAGCATGAATTTCTGAAGACTTCCCATTTATGCCTACTGAAAAATATTCATCGCCGGTATGCCCGAATTGGCGGTAATGAGTCATCTTAACGGCCAGCTCTTTATCATTAGTCAAAATAGCGCCGCCCTCTACAGTATGAAAAATTTTTGTTGCATGAAAACTGCAGGTTACTATATCGCCATAAGATAACAATGGTTTTCCTTTATAGAGAGTTCCAAATGCATGGGCCGCGTCATAAATAACTTTTAGCTTATATTTTTCTGCAATCTGTTCTATCGCCTGCACATCACAGGGATTTCCATATACATGCGTTGCCAGGATAGCAATCGTATTAACATTGATCAATGACTCAATTGCAGACGGATTAATATTATAATCCCTGTCATTAATATCAGCAAATACCGGGGTACATCCTTCCCATAAAATGGAATTAGTAGTAGCGACATAAGAAAAAGGAGTGGTAATGATCTCTCCTTTTCTTTCCAGTGCTTTGATGGCTATCTGGATAGCGATGGTTCCGTTATTAGTGTAAATCAGATGATCGACACCACAATAAGTGCTTAATTTTTTTTCAAGCAGCTTAACTTTGGGCCCGTTATTGGTAAGCCAGTTAGATTTCCATATTTCCTTTAAATAAACCTCAAAATCAGTGTACTCGGGAAGATAGGGTTTTGTTACTGTTATCATACTCTTGGATGGATATTACTTAAATTAGAATTCGCCGCTTACCTTGTGCTTTAATAACCGCCTATTTTATTCTTTTAATTTACTCAAATACTCTCCATAGCCACTTTTGTTTAACACTTCTGCCAGCTGAATCAATTTCTCGTTGGTAATAAATCCCATTCGCCAGGCGATTTCTTCCGGACAACCTATTTTTAAGCCCTGTCGTTTTTCTATTACCCTGATGTATTCACTGGCATCACTCAGGCTTTCAAAGGTACCCGTGTCCAACCAGGCAAATCCACGTCCCAATACCGACACTTTCAGCTTCTTTGCTTTCAGATATATTTCATTCACAGTGGTAATTTCATATTCCCCCCTTGCACTGGGCTGTATATTTTTGGCAATCTGCACCACTTCATTATCATAGAAATATAAACCGGGTACTGCATAATTACTTTTGGGATTCGCCGGCTTTTCCTCAATGCTCAGCGCATTATAATTGGCATCAAATTCCACCACCCCGTATCGCTCCGGATCACTTACGGCATAGGCAAATATTACAGCACCTTCCGCATTCGCTGCAGATTGAAGCAGTGGACTAAACCCTCCTCCATAAAAAATATTATCGCCGAGTACTAATGCCACCTTATCATTTCCGATAAACGATTCTCCAATAACAAATGCCTGTGCCAATCCGTTGGGTACAGCCTGAACAGCATATTCAAAACGGCATCCCCACTGGCTTCCATCGCCCAGCAATCTCCTGAACTGCCGGTTGTCTTCAGGCGTGGTGATGATCAATATTTCCCGAATACCTGCCAGCATCAATGTTGACAGCGGATAATAGATCATTGGCTTATCATAAACAGGCATCAACTGTTTAGAGATGGCTTTAGTAATTGGGTAAAGCCTTGTGCCGCTGCCACCGGCCAGTATAATTCCTTTCATGTCTTTTGAATTATTTTTTTGAATTACGGATCCGGTGAATAAGATCTATTACATCCCGCACATCTGATAATTCACTTCTTTCGCCTTTTAATATTGCTTCGTACGATTTGGTATGAAGGTCGTCAAACCCGACACTGAAATCAACCGCATTACCATCTATTAATAATGAACGAAAAGTTCTGCCGCCGGCCTGTTTTATTTTTTCCGGTAATAATTGTTCATCGATACTCAACTGCCAGTTGACTGCTGCTCCTTCCAGCTCTAAATAACCTGCAGCTGTTTGTTCATCCAGTCTGTCAACCCGCAGCTGTTTACATTTTCCAAAGATCCAGCAAAGCGTATCAAAAAAATGTATGCCGATATTGCTGACGATACCCCCGCTTTTTTCTTCATTCCCTTTCCATGTATAGCGGTACCAGTTTCCTCTTGCAGTGATATACTGCAGATCAACTGTATGTTTTCGGGGTTTTGCCGCATCAACCTGCTTTTTTAGTGCGATCAATGCAGGATGATGTCTTAGCTGAAGTATATTATAAATTTTATGCCCTGTTTCTTTTTCCATTTCCATCAGTGCATCCACATTCCAGGGGTTTAACACCATTGGCTTTTCGCAGATAACATCTGCACCCAACCGTAATCCAAATCGTATATGTGCATCATGCAGGTAATTGGGAGAGCAGACCGTTACAAAGTCGATCTTTGTGCCATCCCTTTTCAATTTTTCCAGGTGCCTGTCAAACCGTTCAAACTCTGTAAAAAAATGTGCCTGCGGAAAACAGGTATCCAGTACTCCCACGGAATCATTCTTATCCAGTACGGCCAATAAATTATTGCCCGTATCCTTTATTGCTTTTAAATGCCGCGGGGCTATGTACCCGGCCACTCCTATGAGAACAAAGTTTTTCAAAATCTGATACGTATTGAATACGCAGCCTGGCTTATTTTATAATGTTTTGCTGACGGCATTATTTACCAGTGAATAGTGTTGTCCCGATCCGGCACATACCGCACAGCCCTGCTCATCAAAAATCAATTTGAAGCCCTGTTCACTCATCCATCCCGTTTGCTGTGCAGGGTTTCCTGTAACGAGTGCATACGCTGTTACAGGTTTTATAACTACTGCCCCGGCACCTATAAATGAAAATTCACCAATAGTAATTCCGCAAAGTATGGTGGCATTGGCGCCTATAGTGGCCCCTTTATTTATGATCGTTTTTTGATATTCAGAACGCCGGTTTACCGCACTCCTTGGATTTATTATATTGGTAAATACTGCTGAAGGGCCAATGAATACATCATCCCCGCATTCCACCCCTTCGTACAGGGAAACGTTATTTTGTATTTTTACATTATTTCCCAATATAACATTACTGCCTATAAAAACATTCTGGCCAATATTGCATTCATTGCCGATACGGGAACCCGGCATCAGGTGACAGAAATGCCAGATCTTTGTGCCATCACCAATCTGGCTGCCTTCATCTATAACTGCGGTGGAGTGTGCAAAAAAACTCATTATCCTGGCAGGATTTTATATAGCCCGTATTGCCCAATGACATTTCGTTTACTCAGCATATTCGCTTTTTGTCGCTGTTGACACCCCTCCGGGTCTCATGTCTGTCTCCTCTACAGCCTCTGTCTTCTCCATCGTCTCTATCGCCCCATCTCTTCTATCGCCTCTATCGCCCATCTCCGCTATCGTTCCATCTCCGCTATCGTTCCATCTCCGCTGGCGTCCCATCTCCGCTGGCGTCCCATCTCCGCTGGCGTCCCATCTCCTCTAGTGTCCCATCTCCGCTGGCGTCCCATCTCCTCTATCGTCCCATCTCCTCTGGCGTCCCATCTCCTCTAGTGTCCCATCTCCTCTGGCGTCCCATCTCCTCTGGCGTCCCATCTCCGCTATCGTTCCATCTCCGCTATCGTTCCATCTCCGCTATCGTTCCATCTCCGCTATCGTCCCATCTCCGGGTTTCACCCGGAGTTACTCATATTGAACCCCTTCGGGGTTGAGCGGAGTCCTTGTGTCTTACTCTCCGGTGTTTACATGGAGTTACTGACATTACCGGGTTTTCTTTTCAAAGGCCAGATGATTTTTCCAAATATCTTCTTCAGGCAGTGATTTGAAATACTCATACGTAATTTTCAATCCTTCTGCTCTTGACACAGAAGGCTGCCAGTTCAGTAACTGCTTTGCCCTTGTAATATCCGGTCGGCGTTGTTTGGGATCATCGGCAGGCAATGGTTTATAAACGATCTTTTGTCTGGTTCCCGTTAAGCTGATTATTTCTTCGGCAAATTCTTTCAGGCTTATTTCATCCGGGTTACCAATATTCACCGGCTGGGCATAATCGCTTAACAATAATCTGTAAATACCTTCCACCAGGTCTGATACATAACAAAAACTACGGGTTTGGCTTCCGTCTCCAAATACAGTAAGGTCTTCACCACGTAAAGCCTGCCCGATAAAAGCCGGCAATGCACGTCCATCATTCAGGCGCATCCTTGGTCCGTAGGTATTGAATATTCGTACGATCCTGGTTTCTACACCATGATAAGTGTGATAAGCCATGGTTATTGCTTCCTGGAAACGTTTTGCTTCATCATACACACCTCTCGGGCCAACGGGGTTTACATTACCCCAGTAGTCTTCCGTTTGCGGATGAACCAACGGATCTCCATACACTTCGCTGGTACTGGCCACCAGTATCCTTGCTTTTTTGTTTAAGGCAAGTCCCAGGCAATTGTGGGTACCCAACGATCCTACTTTCAATGTTTGAATCGGAATTTTTAAATAATCAATCGGGCTGGCCGGTGAGGCAAAATGAAGTATGTAATCAAGATGACCGGGTATATGAATGAACCTGCTTACATCATGATGATAAAAACTAAATTGTTTAAGTGGAAATAAGTGTTCAATATTTTTCAAGCTGCCTGTTATTAAATTATCCATCCCGATTACTTCGTAACCTTCTTTAATAAACCGGTCGCACAAATGTGATCCCAAAAAACCCGCTGCACCTGTAATAAGAACCCGCTTCATAGTATAGAAATGATTAGTGTTATGTAATGTTCCAAACAGAAAGAGATAACGGCTTATTTTGCCATTACTGTTTTTCTGCCAATACTTTCGTAGTAAAACCCGAGCAATTCCATTGAGTCTGTGTCATACAGGTTACGTCCGTCAAAGATCACCTTCTCTCCTAATGTTGCTGAAATTTTTTCAAACTCCGGTGTACGGAATTCATTCCACTCTGTACAAATTATTAATGCATCTGCACCTGTAAGGGCTTCGTACTGACTTTCTGCAAAACTTATTTTTGGGCTGTACCTTTTCTTTACATTTTCCATTGCTTCAGGATCAAATGCTGTAACGGATGCCCCGCTTTCCAGCAGATGATCGATTACCTCCAGTGCAGGTGCCTCCCGTATATCATCTGTATTGGGTTTGAAAGCTAATCCCCATAAAGCAAATTTCTTTCCGGCCAGGTCATCCTTGTAGTAAGCCCTTATCTTGGAAATGAAAAATTGCTTTTGAAGCCTGTTCACTTCCATTACTGCATTGAGTATTTTGAAGTCATATTCCGCATCCAAAGAAGATTTTGACAAGGCCTGCACATCTTTTGGAAAACAACTGCCACCATATCCCAGCCCCGGGTACAAAAAATGTTTGCCGATCCTGAAATCAGTACCTATTCCGCGGCGCACCATATCCACATTAGCGCCCAATTTTTCACATAGTACAGCGATCTCGTTCATGAATGATATCTTGGCTGCGAGGAAACTGTTGGCTGCATACTTTGTAAGCTCTGCACTCCTTTCATCCATGAAAATGATAGGGTTTCCCTGGCGCACAAATGGCTCATAGAGATGTTGCATAACTTTTCTTGCGTTGTTGGAGGATGTCCCAATAACAACACGGTCGGGTTTCATAAAATCTTCAACGGCCACCCCTTCTCTTAAAAACTCGGGGTTGCTTACCACATCAAAAGAATTCTCAATTCCTTCTCCCAAGCTGAGTATTGCTGCTCTTACTTTCTCAGAAGTGCCTACGGGTACCGTGCTTTTATCCACTATTACTTTATAGTCGCCTGGCTGAAGCAGTTTTCCAAGTTCGGCTGCCACGCCAAGGATATATCTTAAATCTGCACTGCCGTCTTCTCCGGGAGGGGTGGGCAATGCTAAAAAAATAATACTGGCCCCCTTGATACCTTCTTCGAGGGAAGTGGTAAATTTCAGCCGGCCTTCCTTGATATTCCGTGTAAATATTTTTTCGAGCCCGGGCTCATAGATCGTTATTTCACCAGCCTGCAGCCGGTTTACTTTTGATTCGTCGATATCAATGCAGGTAACATGATTACCGGTTTCGGCAAAACAGGTGCCGCTTACCAATCCTACATAACCTGTACCTACCACTGCAATCCTCATTGTCTGTATTTCTTATTAGTTAAAAAATTTGTGTGCTGTTTCTGTAGCTGTTTTTCTCCATCCACTGAATCGGGCTTTAACGCCGGGGGTGTCATCGTTTTGCGTACTGCAGATCATAATATTTCAAATAGTCACCGCTTGTAACATGCTGCAACCATCCTGTATTTTCCAGGTACCAGTCTATTGTCTGGCTCAATCCTTCTTCAAAAGTAACGGAGGGTTTCCAGCCTAATTCTTTATTGATCTTTGAAGCATCTATAGCATATCTCCTGTCATGGCCAGGACGGTCTTTTACATAGGTGATCAGCTGTTCGCTGGTGCCGGGTAAATTTCCCAGTTTTTCATCCATCAGTCTGCACATTAATTTTACCAGGTCAATATTCCTCCATTCATTAAAGCCGCCAATATTATACGTTTCGGAATTATTGCCGTTATGAAAAACAGTATCAATGGCAACCGCGTGGTCTTTTACAAACAACCAGTCTCTTGTATATAAACCATCACCATAAACAGGTAATGGTTTTTTATGTATGATATTATTGATGAAAAGGGGGATTAATTTTTCGGGAAAATGATTAGGGCCGTAATTATTGGAACAATTGGTAATGATCACTGGCAGGTGATAGGTTTCGCCGTAAGCCCTTACAAAATGATCGGAAGATGCTTTAGAGGCCGAGTAAGGTGAGTTGGGTGCATAAGGAGTTGTTTCAGTAAAAAATCCTGTGTCTCCCAATGCGCCAAATACTTCATCGGTGGATACATGATAAAAACGTTTATCAGCAGTGTCTGCTCCCCAGCATTTTCTGGCTTCATTCAACACATTTACTGTGCCGATCACATTTGTAAAAACGAAGTCCAGTGGAGACAATATGGAACGATCCACATGGCTTTCCGCGGCGAGATGAATAATACCATCCGGAGTATACTTGCTGAACACCCTTTCAAGATCATCTGTATGCAGAATATCCGCTTTTTCAAAAAAATAATTCGGTGCATTCTCCACATCCCGGAGATTTTCAAGGTTGCCGGCGTATGTGAGTGCGTCAAGGTTTACAATTCTGTAATCAGAATATTTATTAACGAAGAGCCGCACCACATGTGAGCCAATAAATCCGGCACCCCCTGTTATTACAATCGTTTTTTTCATTTAGTACCCTGTTGTTCTTTATACCATTTAAAAGTACGTCCCAGTCCCTCAGTTGCTGAAACCTTTACTTCATAGCCCAATAGCCGTCTGGCTTTGCTGATATCGGCAAGGCTGTGCTTTACATCGCCTGTTCTGTCGGGCCCGTGAATAGCCTGCATGGAACTGCCTGCCTCTTTTTTTAATCCAACAAATAATTCAAGTAAAGATGTTTGATGGCCGCAAGCAATATTATATACATGATTTACCGCTTCTTTAGAGGTAGTGAATAATGCCAGGATATTAGCCTGTACGGCATTGTCCACATAGGTGAAGTCGCGGCTATGGTTTCCGTCTCCGTTAATGGTCGGGGGGGCATTATTGAGTAACGCTTCTGCAAAAAGTGGAATAACTGCGGCATAAGGTCCATTGGGGTTTTGACGGGGACCAAAAATATTGAAATAGCGTAATCCAATTAATTCCATTCCATACAGGCTGGCATACACCCGTGCATATAATTCATTTACGTATTTGGTAACTGCATAGGGAGAAAGCGGGTTGCCGATCTTATCTTCAATTTTGGGCAAATCGGGGTGATCGCCATAGGTGGATGAACTGGCTGCATATACGATCCGCCTGATATTTTTTGTTTTGGCAGCTGTAAATATGTTTAACGTGCCGGTAATGTTTACATCATTGGTGGTCAGCGGATCATTAATAGAACGGGGAACAGATCCCAGGGCCGCTTGGTGTGAGATGACATCTATAGAATCGCAGGCAGCCAGACAGGCTTCATAATTCCGGATATCCCCTTTCACAAATTCAAAGCGGGGATTAGCATGAAAGTTTTCAATATTTTTCAACGAACCGGTAGCCAGGTTATCAAGCACCCGTACAAATGTGACCCGCTGATCATTTAATAATTTTTCCACCAGGTTTGAGCCGATAAAACCTGCACCTCCTGTAACTAATACTCTCATAGATTCACTGTATTTTATTTTTCAGGCGCATTTATATTGTCGCCTCACCCAGGCCTGCAGGTGGTAGTATTTTATTTTACAACTATTCAATGTTTTGCAGGCAGGTAATTAAAAACTGAAGTTGGGACAGTTTGGAATGCACCTTATTTTTTCCTGTCTTTACTTCCAATTTTTTTTATATTTAACTTGTCGAGCCATCTCTCGATAAAGCTATGAGGTGGAGTTTCTTCTTCGTAGTAGCTTCCGTACCCGTACCCATATCCATACCCGTACCTTCCATACCCGTAGTACCCGTAGCCAGGCTTGAGTTTTACATCATTGATTATAATGGACACTTTGGGGAGTTTATTTTCCGAATAAAATTCATCTATTAATGCTACCTGCTTTTTGAAGGTATGCCCCTGGCGAACAAGATATAGTGTACAATCTGCATACTTACTTAAAGTCATTGCATCGCTAACCATACCTATAGGTGCTGTATCGACCAATACCACATCAAAATTTTTCTGCAGCCACTCAAACAGATCGTCCAGTTTTGGGTCCAATAACAATTCGGAAGGATTAGGAGGTATTGGCCCGCAGCCTAAAACAAATAAGTTTTCATTTTCAGGAACCGGTTTGATAACATCCTGAAGGTTTTCCACTTTACCGATAAGGAAATTGGTGATACCCGGCCCCTTGGCAAAGCCGAGTCCGGATAATATTTTAGGTTTGCGGATATCAAATTCAAGAATAATTGTTTTCTTACCTGCCAACGCCAGCACGGCCCCCATATTTGTACTTACATACGACTTGCCCTCCCCGCTGAAAGAAGAAGTAACAAGGATGGTGGCTTTTTCCTTTTTATTAAGCACATATTGCAAATTGGAACGTATGATACGGAATTGTTCTGCCACCATACTGCGGGTGGTTTTATTGACCACTAATACCTGATCGGAATAAGAATGGCCGATTTCGCCCAAAATGGGTGCAGCGGTCATCTTTTCAATATCATATCTGGTTGAAACCTTATCATTCAGTATTTCTTTGATAAAAATGAAAACTGCCGGCAGGATTAGTCCGATAAAAATGGCCATTATCTGAATAGCTCTTTTATTGGGTCTGATAGGCATAGTACTTGGATAGGCCCGGTCAATAATTTCAGAATTGGAAATAGTGGAAGCCCTTGTAATAGCAGTTTCCTCTTTTTTCCCCTGCAGCAATTTATATAACTCCTGCACCCTTTCAACCTGCAGCTTTAGCTCGGCCAGCTCTTTTACTTTTGATGGCATGGCACGGAGTTGTGCTTCGCCTATTCCGCTGCGTCTCCTGAATCCTTCCTTTATTGCATTGGCAGAGGACTTGATATTCTTCAGGTTCTCCCGGATACTTACACGGAATTGCTCAACCAGGCTGTTTGTTTCCTGTACAAGAGGGTTAGCTTCCGGCACATTTGCTTCAAGCAGTTGCTGTCTCTCAATCTGGGCCTTGTTATAAGATGTTACTAATTCATTGAGGGTGAAATCAACCAACCCTAATGAAGAAGGCACAATTATTTCTTTGTTCTCATTTTTTTTATCTGACAGGTACTCATCTATCATAGAAGCCAAATTCAGCTTAATGGTCTCCTCGTTGCTAGCCTTGTCGGCTTCTCCGATGATTTGAAAATAACTTTGCTGCTGGGTTTCGGCATCAATGAGATTGTACCTTGTTTGAAAATCAAGGTACATCTGCTGCACACTGTCTAATTTTTCCCCAAAATCTATCAGCCTTTCATCAATAAATGTCAGTATCTGGTCAGAAGATTTTTTCTTTTGCTCTATACTGTAATCACTATACCCCATCATCAGTTTATTGATAATATCTGCGCCCATCTGAGAATTGGGTGTTTTCATGCCGATAGACAGAAGGCCCGTACCCGGAACTTTTGGCAATACTTCCATACCGGAAGAATATTGCGAAGCCGCAGAAATGGCAGATTGCCAGAATACGCTATAATCATTTGATAAAGGGGAATAATTGGTTCTGTCAAATATAAAATTGCCAAAAGTTAAGTTGATTACTTTGCCGAAAGTATAGCGCTGACTCTCATCATCAATTCTAAATTCGTTATTGTTAATAAATTTTACTTTCAACGAAAAACTGGTGGAAGAATCTGCCAGGCGTAATACCCTTACCTGAAACGGGGCCTGTTTATAAATATTGACCGTTTTTATTTTACCCCGCACATAATAAGTAAACTGGAGGTTTAAACTATCCACCACCCTTTGCATTAACGGGCGGGACTTTAGTACTTCCATTTCACTCTGCAGATTCTGGGAGCCGGTATTTTCAAAAAGTTTCTGGATTTTATCGTCCTGGGCACTTGTCTGTTCGTTTTTAATCAGCATTGTACCACCCACCCCATAAATAGGTATTGCATAACGCAGATAGAGAAAAGCAACCAGTAATGAAAAAGCAACTGATAGAACAAAAACCGGGATAAACCGGACATATTTATAAAAAACATCCCTGAAACTAAGGTTCCAGAGCTCTTTTTTGTTCTCGCTAATGGTATTTGGAATCTGTTCTTGCATTTACAGAATTTCTGATTAATTAAAGCAGGGCCTGTTAGTTTCTGATAAAAATACTGGTAAGTGTGGCTGCGGCGGCTACAATTGTTAGCCCCATAGATATCTTTTGAAAAAACCGTTGCTGGTCTGCTTCTTTCATACGCTGTTTGGTAGGCTCCACCATCACCACATCATTTTGCATAAGGGTATAATAGGGAGAAATAAAAAGAGAATCAGAGGAGAGGTTTATTATGCCGATTTCCCTTTTACCATCTATTTCCCGCAGCACTTTCACTTTGTCTTTTTTTCCGTATTCTGTGATACCACCTGCCAATCCCACGGCTTCTAAAATGGTAAGCCTTTCTCCGGGCACAGTCACCGGGCCTTCTCTGCCCACCTGGCCCAACACCGTAACCTTAAAGTTCAAATACCGGATGATCACTGTTGGATTTGCCAATAGTTCAACAGGTTGTGTGAGCCTTTTCTTTATTTCAACAGCCAGTTGTTGCTTGGTCATGCCTTCTGCATGAATTGATCCCAGCCGGTGATGTTCAATATTTCCATCATTATCCACCAGGTATCCTGGCATGGCAGAAGATCCGGCTACTCCGGCTGATGCAACAGGCAAATTATACAATAGGTCTATTTCGGGCTTTGTACTCAGACTGTTTATCTGAACTGACAACAGGTCACCTTTTTGGATACGCAATTCAGGAATAAGAAGGGCTCCTTTACCGGTTGTGTCATTCAACTTGTCCAGGTAGTTAGGAAGTGGTTGCATCGTTTTGCAGGAAAAAAAATAGAAAGGAAGGGAAAGCAGTAATAAAATCCGGGTGAATTTCATTGATACGTCTTTTTTGTAAAATGCAGCAATGGCTGCAAAAAATTGGTTTGGTTTTACTTAGGCGAAACCGAAGTTAACTTAGTTCTGTCAATATATGCCACCAAAATATATCCGAGGCTGTCGATTGCCACCCTGGCTGTTTTATGTCGTACATCCAGCACTTTGCCTTCCTGATCCATCAACGTACCATTTGTAATACGTACCCGTTGATTCACTTTTAGCTGGGTGGGTCTTGCTTCCACATGTTCATACTCGTCCAAAAAACGCCTGATGGCTGTAATTTCTTTTTCTTTTATCACGGCGGGCTTCCCGTTCCAATAAATAAAGTTGATAGCCCCGTTGGTCATGCGTACAGCCGAGCGGTCGTCATCACTTACTTTTACAAATACATAGGATTTGAACAAGGGCTCCTCCACCACTTTCACCCTGTCGCTCCATTTTCGCCGCACTTTGTTTAATGGGCAATAACTCTCTACCCCTTTTTCTGTAAGAAGCTGGTTCACTTTTTTCTCCCATCTTGGCCGTGTGTATACGGCTAACCATTTTCGGCTCACTTAGTTTGACTTTTGGGCAAGGCTTCGCTAACTCAGTCACATTTAATTTTACTTAAACTGCTGATAAATAACCATTTAGTAAAAAACAAGTCTCCCATTTCCGAGAGCCTTATTTTGCCTGCAAATATAGGTGAAGATGTGAGTGGTAAAAGAATAAAATGAACAGATTTTGAAGGATTTACCCCCATAAGTTCATAACTTATTAGGGTTGATTACGATATTTTTTTTATTATGGAATTGCCGGGTTCTATTAAGAAGCTGTTTAAGTTAATTGTGTGTGTTATCTCAAGTATTGGTACCGTTCGTTTTCAATCAGTTACACTTTTTATAGTCTCTTTTGCGCAGCACCAACCAGGCTTTGTGCAAGTCCAATCGTGCCCAACACCAACCAGTAATGTCTATTGGTGCTACCGTAATCGCTATTGTTTTGACCGTAACCCTGTTTTTCATTCATTTGGGCGATTTTCCCCTTTTAGTGCAGCGTTTGGCGGGAGAAAATGGAGAGAATGAAATATGCATAAGGCGCCCGGCAGCCAGGGCTACGGTTTACCTGCCAAAGTTTACAAAAGCAGGCAGGCAACCCGCTTTTGCCGCTCCTGCGGAACTGAACGTTGTCCCCGCAGTAGTTACCGGAACAAAGTTCCGGTGTCCTGGAGGCCCCCCTATGCTTTTTAAATTCTTTCTTTTATTTGTTTAATTTTTTTAATCCCGCACATAATGTTCCAAATACTTACATTTAATTTCTTAAACAGACTGCTTTGAATCAACGCTTTTACTCGCTGGATGTTTTTCGGGGTGCCACTGTGTGCCTGATGATTTTGGTAAATAATCCGGGATCCTGGTCACATATTTATGCGCCGCTTGACCATGCTCCCTGGCATGGACTGACCCCTACAGACCTGGTATTCCCCTTTTTCCTTTTTGCCGTTGGCAATGCCATGTCTTTTGTAATGCCAAAACTAGAAGCCGGGGGTGATGCTCTTTTCTGGAAAAAGGTGCTGAAAAGAACATTGTTGATTTTTGGAATTGGTCTTTTTCTTACCTGGTGGCCTTTTTTTAAATGGTCGGGATCAGAATTGATATTTAAACAATGGTCTTACCTGGATGATAAAGGCAACCCACAGGGGATACGTATACTGGGTGTGCTGGCCCGGATTGCCATTTGCTATTTTTTTGCTTCTGTAATAATTTATTACCTAAAACCGAGAGCTGCTTTTTTGGCTGGTCTTATTCTGTTGCTTTTATATTGGGTGCTTTGCTTTTCCCTGGGAAACAGTAATGATCCCTACAGCATGACAGGCTGGTTTGGCAACCATGTTGACAAAGCAGTATTGGGCCTGCCGCATATTTATAAAGGTGAGGGGATTCCTTTTGACCCTGAAGGTATAATGAGTACACTGCCAGCCATTGTGCAGGTTATTTTTGGTTATATGGCCGGGGAGTACATTCAAAAAAAGGGAAAGAATTTTGAAATGGTAAGCGGATTATTTGTTGCCGGCGTTGCCATGCTGCTCACAGGTTTTTGCTGGGATATGGTTTTCCCAATCAATAAAAAAATATGGACCAGCTCTTATACAGTTTATACAACCGGTATGGCATTGATCACCATTGCCACTATGATCTACCTGATAGAATTTAAAAATATGAAAGGAGGGCTGGCCC
>JANOEQ010000106.1:0-35129 GCA_031441485.1 Chitinophagaceae bacterium | reverse complement strand
CCGGAAAATGATTTCTGTGAATAGGATTTTTTTCCTGCCTTGTGTCTCCTCCTCTACGAAGCCATTCCCCGGTTGTCCGTCGTCTCCACTTTTTAATAAATTTAAAACCATAGGGTTGTTCCCGAATATGCCGATACCACCGTATGAGACGGGGCAGGCAGGTATGCGTATGTCTACGAATCAGCTCTCAGGAGCCGTAAATAGAATGGCAATTTTTGCAGCCTGGGGTTCTACCACTTTCCCCAAAGTATTATTCCTTCATAGCCGTGACGCTGTTCCAGTGCCACGGTTTTTTTGTTAATTACCGTTTGTCAATTAACTGCAACAAATTTACCCTATTGGTTGACATTTACAAAATAATTTATACTTTTGTCAACCAACCATTTTGCACAAACCAACTACCTACTATTATGAACTCCTTTGCACAACGCTTAAAATCGGCCCGGAAAATGAAGGGCTGGTCGCTACAAGAACTGGCGGACAATGTTTCTATTGCCATCAGTAAGCAGGCTTTGCATAAGTATGAGCTGGATTTAATGAAGCCAACCGGCGAAGTATTGATCGCCCTCGCAAAAGCTTTGGAAGTAAAGCCAGACTATTTTCTGCGGGAGGCGGTGGAGCTTGGAGAGGTGGAATTTCGCAAAAGAGCTTCCCTTTCTGCAAAACAGGCAGATAGCATTAAAGAAAAAGTAAAAGACCACCTGGAACGTTATTTAGAAGTGGAGCAACTGCTTAATATCAACACTAAGTTCAGTAACCCGGTCAAAAATATCAGTATTGCCGGAGTGGAAGACGTAGAGAAGGCAGCACTGAAACTGATAAAGGGCTGGAACCTTGGCTTCGACCCCATCCCCAATGTAATAGAAATGCTGGAAGATAATGGTGTAAGAGTGATTGAAATGGATGCACCCGAAGCTTTTGACGGGCTCAGCACTTTTGTGGGTGATATACCCGTTGTGGTTATCAATAAAAATTATGCAGTTGAAAGAAAACGGTTTACTGCCCTGCATGAATTGGGGCACTTGGTTTTAAATATTGAGAAAGGGGCCGATAAAGAAAGAATTTGTCATGCTTTTGCAGGTGCATTGTTGCTGCCCGATGATTGTTTGGAAAAACTGATCGGTGATAGCCGAAACAACATTGCTCCCGGTGAATTAGTAAGTATTAAGGAACAGTTTGGTATTTCTGTACAGGCAATTATGATGCGGGCAACGCTGAAAGGCATCATTGATAAAAATGCAGCAGACCGTTTCTGGAAATCAATGGCTGGTAATAAAAAGGAAGAAGGGCTTGGTTCTTTTGCCGGCCGGGAAAAAAGCTATCGGTTTGAACACCTGGTATTCAGGCTGGCTGCAGAAGATATAGTGAGCCTGAGCAAAGCGGCAAACCTGGCGGGGATAAAACTGGCAGCATTCCGGGAACAATTGGATGCTATCCTATAAAACTAATGAAACTAACTGATGAAGAGAATTGCCATCCAGGATGCGAATATTCTTATTGATCTGGTAAAAACGGGGCTATTTGATTATTGCCTGGCATTGCAATACCAGTTTACAACAACAGATATTATTCTAAATGAATTATATGATGAGCAGGCTGCATTAATAGCACCACATATTAGTTCAGGAAAATTTTTGGTTATCGAGATTTCGGCTGATGAGTTGATTGAAATTCAGGTAATGAGTTTGGAAGATACACGTTTATCGGAGCAGGACTGGCCAGCCGTTTACTATGCAAAACAAAAGGAAGCGCTGTTGTTATCCGGCGATAAGCGACTAAGAGGGTTGGCAAGAGCAAAAGGCTTAACCGTATTCGGTATATTTTGGTTACTTGATCAATTAGTGGAAACTGATATATTATCAAAGCGGGAAGCCTGTTCTTTTCTGCAGGAATTGATTTCAATAAATAAACGGCTGCCGTCTGAAGAGTGTGAACGGAGAATAAAACTGTGGTGTAATAGGTAAAGCAGATAATAGATGATAGTTAATAGATGATAGTGGTTGTTGAGCAGAAAGTTCTTGAAGTATGTGGATGGCTGATAGTTGGAGAGAGAAAAGTTGATGGTCGGTTGGGGCTGACCATCAACTTTTGTGAAGCTTCTTTTTCTATTTTTACTCCGGTTACTGTTTGTTTATTTCGATACCAGCTTTAGGGTGTTGAGGCCGATATGTGGCCAGATGATGGGCAATGAAGCATCGAGATTAGTTGGAAAAATCAAACTGATATTTTGTGCGTATTGCAATTGTAACTCTCCTGTACCTGCTATTTTCGATAACCAGTAATCCACCGTCATCTGGGTGGTATTGATGCGGGTGCCGTCAAAGCCGCCCCGCACAAAGGGAATGCTGAGCAGGCCGCCGGTGCCATTGAGCGTGGACAAAGAGATATGACTGCTGCTGGAAAAATTGATCCCGTTGTTGGCATTGATAAGCGTTTGATTGGGAGTAGGGGGAATAAAGTCAGGATAGAAAGGATAGCCTGAATTTGTATGCGTAGGCGACATATAAGTGTTGATGGTGTATTCCACGGGCAGTTGCCGGGTGGGGTCTACTGCTGTAGGCAGCGCACTATTTCCATTGGGGTCAATATTGGGTGCGGGCAGCGTTTCAAAATTTCCAAGACAGAGCATTATGTTCCCATGCGGGATGGTACCCATACGGGCCAGCTGGAAATTCTCATTACCATAACCGGTGAGATTGGTGATATTTAGTAACATGCCCCGCTCCGCATGGATGGGGGTGCCTTTGGCAAAGCCCCGTTCGGCAAAGAATTGTGTGATGGCAGCATAATTAGGATTAGAAGGATCTGCACCGGCGCTGGTGATGGTTTGACTGTAGAGCATAGCACCGATCTGCTGTATCTGCTGTTCATTTTTTTGTCCGAAGGCAGGGGTGCCGATGGGAAATTGTCCCCGATTCAATACTACACTGATGGGTTCAAAGACCAGTGTCTCTATATAAGGGATCGTTTCTAAAATAAACCCGTGGGCACTGTTGAAGAAAACCGGATCAGTAGTATTTTTTAATGGGCCGGGCACAGCGATAAGGTTCCATCCCTGGTTGGGATCATTGGTCCAGGTGCCTGCAAAATCATACAGCGGGCCTAATAAAGTTTTGGCATTGTCGTCGGCTAATGAAAGCGTTTTAAATGGGGGTAATGCATCTAATAAATTCATGAGTGAAAGGTTTGAGTGAAGATGATGGTTAAAATGGTGATTCTAATGTACTATAAATATATTATGCGGGGTTGTTTTGGTGGGGCCTTCGGGTAATTTTTTATGGGAAGTGCAGGAGAATAATGGGATACACTTAGTGATCGATTCAGATTATTTGCAGGGTGTGAACAGATAAATGAAGAGGAATGGTTAGAGGATCTGAGGGAGAAGTTGTGTTGCTGCAGCATTTTGTGGGCACAAGTTGTGTCTCAGCAATTTACAAAAGCAGTACCGGACAATGTAACACAGATGATATTCTACAACTACCCAGCGCCAATGAATTATTTGGGAAACCATACCAGAGGCGGATACTGATCCGGCTAAGTAGGTTACATTCATGGACCCATTTATTGAAAAGATTTTTTTATGGGGCAGGATTTCCCAAAGAAAAGTATTACCGGAAAAATGAGGCATATGCAGACTTACTTGTTTTAATAAAAATTGAAGTATAACGGAACATGATCTGAAATATTCCTGGCTTCTTTAAGCGTTTGGAAAGATTTGTAAAAATGTATAATCCCGGATGACCCGTGTTTTAATCTTTTGGAATTGTAAAAGAAATTGTCAAATTCTGAAGCCAGGCAGTCATCATATCTGCACTCTTGCCGAAGGGTGGTTTTTTGGCCGGTTAAAACGGGTTCATAACCCATTTTCTTCAGGGGGTTGAAAACTGTGTGGCTTTGGGGCAAGTTGAAGTCGCCGCAAAATATAAGGTTGAGATTCGGATATTCTTCTGGCAGAAACTTGAAGTATTTTACTTCTGTTTCAGGCTGCATATCCTTAGTAATGGCATGAAAATTTGCCAAGGTAAATTCTTTGTTCCTGGTTTTGAAAGTGGCGAGGAAGGGTTCCCTGTTAATCTCCGCTTCATATTTCTTCTCCAGCCAGGGTTTGCCGACAAGGGTTACTTTGGATGTCTTCCATAGAAAGGCATACCGTTCCCGTTTATAAGAACTTTCACCACTGGTCCATTCGCTTACCCGGTATTCCCATTTTGCCCCTTTCCGGTTTAGCGCATCGCCCAAACGGCCAACCGCCTGTGTGCCACCGGGGTCTTTGGCCACCACTTCCTGTATTAATACTATGTCATAATCCTTTACTATGTTGGCGATAAATTCAATTTCTGTGTCTGATTTTGTTTTGCCGAAATCCATCAAGTTCCAAG
This sequence comes from Chitinophagaceae bacterium, assembly GCA_031441485.1. Classification (GTDB taxonomy): domain Bacteria; phylum Bacteroidota; class Bacteroidia; order Chitinophagales; family Chitinophagaceae; genus JJ008. Next base: position 30,750 of record JANOEQ010000106.1, on the reverse strand, counting down.
AGCAGATGGAAACTTTGTTTTCGACAGGCTGATTTGAAAAGCCGGTAAATGCCAGCAGAAATATGAAAGAGAAAATGCGGAATACAGAAATTTTTTGCATATGCGGAACAGGGGAATAATCCCGTCGTTTATTTTTTACTGATAAAGGCTATCAGCCAGATGCCAATAATCAGCACCAGGGCAATAGCAAATGCAGTACCTGTATAGCCGGCTATTTCGCCCAATTCAGGCACCTGCATACGGCGGTTGAGCATGCGGAGTACGAGGGTGGCAATGCCTGCGATAAGACAAAAAAGGAGAAGAGGTTTGTAGGTAGTCGTGTTTTTCCTTTTTTTGGACATTGTTAATTGATTTGACTATATTAAGTTAATGTCTTCAGGAATTGAAGATGTATATAATTTTACAGATTCAGGTTGCTGATATTTTTTTTCTGAAAAGAATTCCATTAGAAGTATTGAATGTATAATTTAAGTCATCTAAGATTTGTGATGATATTGATAATTGTGGAACATTCCTGCTAACTAAAAAACCAATACTTTCATATTTTTCAGTGAGTAGTTCAAGCTTACAACGCACTGTTACACCTTCGTCTACAAATTTAATACCAGTTGGGTACTCGGTTATTGATTCATTGTCATTGATTTTATTTAGCGCCAGCAGTCTATTAGCCGTCTCATACGATATTATATTTTTATCTGCGATAAATGCTTTAAAAGGGATTGAGTTTAAAAGACAGTCTAAGAAGTATTGATTCTCGAGTTCATCCTTTAGTAATTGTTTATGAACACCATTATCATTGATATTTTCTTTTTCAAATAGTTCCCTTTTTTTAAACGAACGAATATAATTGCATAATAACTTGATAAGATAAAACAGATAGAGCGTAGACACCGCTAGAAGAAAGGCTGACAAAAATACTAAAGTCCTTGCGATAAAATCAGGTAATTTTTTTTTGAAAACTATCTCGTACGAAATTGAACATTGCTGATTGGGGAAATCAAAGACGGCAGATACATTTGAAAATTGACTGGGTACATGACCCGTGAATGTTAATGTGTCACCTTTTTTGCGGTGTGGAAGCATAAGGGGTCTTTCAAATAGCAGGATACTGTCGTTTAAATCGAATTGTTGGCGATTGTCATTTATTCCTTTAATTGCAAGTTTTACAATATTTGAACCTTTCCCGGACTGCATAGCTACTTGGCTTTTTTTGACATAGAATGGGGATTCAACTAAGAAAGTTAAAGGATACTCGCTTTCCCAATATGCGTATTTTAAGTCTAAGCTGTCTACAGAGGTTGTGATGCTCAACCTTTCTTTCTCTACATTTCTTTTGAAGTATGGGAGCATCGGAACAACATTTTCCCGTGTCTGTAAATTGGAATTCCCCACAACACATAAATTGAAAAAAATTGAACGTGAAGCAAGATTAGCAACTATACTGTTTAGTGTTGAGGAGTCACTTCTCTCACTAGGGTCATGTTTGAAATCACTTAAAACAGTAACTACACGTCTTTGCGGTTCAAATTTTTTATAATTCTCGGGAGTGATCCCAAAATTATTTAATTTTTTACCAACAGTTTCGTAGTCAGTAAAATTTGCGTCATCTCCTTTGCTTTGTGTCATATTTGCAATCCCAGTGATTATCGAATTATAGTCAGACTCGTTTTTAATATTTATGTCCTTGAAGTCAATGTCTGCGTATTTCCCGAATGTAATAATTGTAACATAAAAGGACTTTATAGTTGTATCGGATTTTATATCATCGTAAATCTGGGCAAGATAGTAGGCTAAATGAATTTTTAGAGACTCAGTGGCTTTCAATATGGCCCCTATTTTCGGAGGATCTGGAAACATTTTGCCATTAGGTAATGACTTCCTAATGCTCTCGTATCGTGTTTTTAGAGGTTGCGGTATAGTGTTTACTGACTTTGAGATATCTATAAGAAATACAAGTCTCCTTGGTTGGTTCTTATAATACTCTACTTCTTTTGTCATATCAATGGTTGTCTTGTTTCCGCCCAAAGAGTACCTAATTGGTGATATTGGATCCCCATGTTGGTAAAATACATCCGAAAAAATGGTATAATTGATTCCAATGAGAGACAATGTGATTATTGCAATGCTAATATATGTTGCATGACGATGTAGTTGCATTTGCTCTCCTGTAGGGGGATCATTATTTGTTGATTTTTTTTGTTTCTGGTGGTATTCAAAATGGAATGCAAAAACTATTAAAATCAAGATAACCCCTAGAATTGCCGATGCTGATATCCGGCCTGTTTCTAAACTTCTGTGCGAAATTTCATTTGAGGTAAAGCCAAGTACATTATCGACTGGGGACTTGAGTATAAAGGTGACGAAGAATAGAAGTAACGTCAGAATTAGTATTATTATATAATATTTTTTTAAAATAATAGTATTAAAACTAGAGCGAATGTTTTTGCTATCCATTTGTTCACAATTTTAACCCGCTTGTCTGGAGTATTCTCCTTATATCCTTCATCTTCAGCGCCACATTTTCCCCCTGGTAATTCGGTCCGCTGCCTCCTACAAGAATACCGATTACTGTGTTGTCGTCCTTCAAAATGCAGGGTCCGCCGCTATTACCCGGGTTTGAAGATGCATCCAGCTTAAACAGATCAAGCCCCTGGAATTTATCGCTGTTTATATTGCCTTTGGTAATGGAATAGTCGCCATTGGGATACCCGATCAGGATTACTTCATCCAGATTGTTTACTGCATCTGACTCACCTAACATCAAAGGCTCAATATCTGTGATGGTCGCTACTTCCAGTACAGCAATATCGGTTAAGAAATAATTCATCGGTACTGTGCCGTTGGTGGACTTAACCGCAGAAGGAGAAATAAATTTAATTTTAGCTTTTGTCTGGAACTTGTTTTTGGATTGCTCAAAATAAATGTCCACCTCATCCCCTACTTTGTTGTCTTCAACCACATGCCTGGCAGTGAGAATAAGTGTAGGGCTGATAAGGAAACCTGTTCCCACAGACCCCTTTGGGGTAACCACTTTTGCTACTGGCTCCTGGATTTCAGCATTAAAAGATGATTTGGATGGTATTATTTTATATGCAAATAGAAAATACAATACTATCGGCAATATAAGAACCGCTAAAAATGCCCCTGTTGCAAGACGTGTCTTTTTAAGCGCAGACAGTCTTTTCTTTTCATGCAAATTGTCAGTTAGTCCTAAAAGCATAAGAATAAGTTTAGTTGGTTGTATAAGCGCTACGGTTATTCATCCACCTTTCTTTGGTAACATTTTCATCAGCCAGCCCGCTTGGCACATTCTCAAATGAATTTTTCATCAGTTCTATGTATGAAAGGTCTCCTGTCATACTGAAGTTCCCCTTCTCATCATAAAAGACAAGAATGTTTTTAAGATCGGTCAGCTCTTTTTTGCCGTCTTTTAAATCCTGGAAATCATTATAATTTTTTGTTTTGAATGCCTGGATCACATTCGTCAGCTCGTTTTCATCTGAACCTATTATAAATCGAGGGAGATAAGGATTGGGAGACAATATTTTATTGATCTTAAGGAATGGTGATGTTGCCCGTTTGGCAGTTCTCACACTTTCTTCTGCATGGTTCTGGATATATTTTGCCACATTAAAATCTTCAATACACTCCAGATTTTCTACCCTTAAGCGGTAGGCTTTTAAAAACTCCAGGTATACTTCTTCATTGAACCTACCAGCCAGTTTCTTTTTGAAATATTCCAGTATATTTTGGGCTTGGATGGCATCTTTCATTGAGCATACGGAACTTCCTGACTTCTGGGTATATGTTTGGCCAGCTTTGGAACACTCCTGGGTAAAACTACCTGATGGGTACACCCTTAATATAGGCAAAGTAGTATCGTTGATATCTGCGGTAATATCGTTTATGCGGGAAGTGAAGGATATAGACTTGTTTTCCAACTCTTCATTTTTACCTATCAGTGCATTAAGACGATTGATAAGATCATCGAAAAACTTCAATTTTGGAAGTTCATGATTAGAGCCTTTTAATTTTATATCGCTTTCCCGCACATGTTTACAAATATCTATAAGGGGTTTGATGGAAAGATGGATTTTAAGCAACTCGAATATTGTACTTAATCGATCTTTGAGAACCGGGTCGTGTTCAAACACATTTTTATAAGTATTCGTGGTGCAACCAGTTGCCAGTTTGCGCAATTCATTATCCCAGTTGGCTGTTTGCGAAGAAAGGCCGATAGAACGCCAGTAATTCAAGGTCTTTTCTATACTTTCAATAATATCTTCCAGCACATATTTGGCATAATACAGATTCTCTGAGTTTTGCAAGTTGGAATCAACTAATTCGTAAATACTGTCTATATAGGTATTCAGGGCAGTCCGATAATTGTTACTTACCAGCGCATAATAATTATCGTTTTTATTACTGGTGAACATGGAAATGATATGCTCTACCGTACTACCTTTAATATCATTATTGTTTATTCGAATAGCTTCCTTGTCTATTGATACAAGAAGATCCCTGCCTTCCACGGTATTCAGAGCTGCAAACGCTTTTTCAATAATGCTATCCCAGTTGGCCGTCATATTTTGTTTGATAGAAGGCCTTGATATTTGTCTCAGTTGTCCGTTTTGATAATACTCAGAGGGGTTTACTAGCTTACTGAGCAAGCTGATACTAAGTTGGGAGGATACATATTCCTGTATCTGGTCTTTTGGAAATTGAATGGCTGATAAGCCAAAAGTGCCATACTTTCCAATAACGCTGTTCCCGGCAGCATCCACCAAACGCTCCCTCCTTTTTTCATAAATACCTGCTATGTTCAGGAAAAGATAGAGTCCTGCCATTTTATAAAGGCCCTGCAGGCTGCTGATGGCAGGGGCGCCGTCCTGGTAATCCTGGCTGATAAACTGTACAAGCTCATAAGGTGGGTCTTCATGTTTTTTAGAATAACCGTTTGGCCATTTTTCAATGTAACTGTTCTCCACTTTGTTGAAGAATTCAAGATCTTTAATTGCCCCATAAGCATTACCATACATTACCTCATAGCCACGGATAACAGTCGGTTCTTTGGGTAGCAAAAAAAGGCCGTAAAGATCCTTGATATCTTTTATAAGGTGCTTTATTAAATAACCCATATCTATCAGGATACCTGAACCTGTACCACCGGTTAGGCTACCGGTAATGAAAACGGTAGGTTTATTGGCGTTACTGGAATCATTATTGTTCACATGCATTACATTGGCATAGGCATTATTTATTGCATGTATCACATTGCTGAAATTATCTCCCTGCTGGTTTTTTCCCCACAATGCTAAACGGCCACAGGAACGAATGCCACCGGCCCCAAGGCCTGCTGTCACTACTACTTTAGAATCTGGTAGCCAGGATGGGTTGTCGCAGGTTGATCTTATTTCTGCAATCATATCTGCCATATTATCCAGACTTATATAAACCCTGGAAATGGAGTTGCCAATAGGGGTGCCAATAGGCCAGTTGTTCTCATTCGTCTCCAGGTAGATATATTCAACATTGTCTGGCCTATTTGTTTTATAGGTTTCATAGTAAAAACGTTGCACATTTTCCAGCGTATATAAACCGCTGGTGCCTATTCCTATTATTATTGTGGGAGTTGCCATAGTGTGTTAATTGATAGATTTTCCGTTAATAATTTTGGTTAATGAACTTTTCTTGATAAAGAAGAGAATAATAAGTCCTATGTAGATAATAAGCTGGGCCATAATACCCAGATAAAAGCGGACGTTGCTGAATTCCAGCGAATCAGCGCCTTTCTTGTAAAAGAGGATGTACAGGTATACGTTGAACAGGATAAAATAGACGAAGAGTGTCCAGAGAAAAACAAGCCGCAGTGATAGCTCTTTCCTTTGCAGGCTTTTTCGAAAAAGTAGTTTTGTGAGCCCAAGATAGACCAGCCAGAGCAGCAGGGTGCTGGCAAGTAGAAAAACTACCACCCTGATCAGCGCTGGTTGAATTCCGGAATAGTTGGTGTCAAAAAAAATAGTATCCATTATTAAAAGTATTGGTTATTAGAAGGGGCTTGATTTCCCTGGTTAGCCGGGTTTGTTTTGGGCGAAAAAATATCTTCCTTTTTACTCGCATCAGGTTCTTCCAATTTTTTTTGCCTTTTATTTTTCCATATCCACCAGCCAACAACGGCTGCCGCAATAAGCAGGAGTATCCATATTAGTGCACCTCCCCCTCCGGATTTTACTGTTATATAAACTGTATCTGATCCCGCATTGAAATTTTGCCCGCTTACGGATATGCGGTAATCTCCGCCCGAAAGGTTATTTAGAGAATAGCTCTGGGAAGAAAGGGCGGGAATTTTTGGCCTGTTTTTATTTCCTGAAGTGCCTGAAACCGTTAATGTGAATTTTGCACCTTCTGGGCAGTTAGCACAAGACCAGCTTATATTTATGTTTGATCCCTTTACTTTGACAGGTTTTGTTTTAGTGCCACCTGAGAAAGTGGTGATTCTAATCTGTGAAGTGGAATCCGGTGGAATTATGATAGTATTTCCCGGTGGTGTATAGTTTGAAATATCTATAGAGTGTACAAACTCCAGTACATAATCCCTATTGCTTGGATTATTTAATTTTACTTTAGTGGATGTTCCGGTTCTGATTCCGCTTGAAGTGGTACCATAGCTTTGTGCCAATTCTCTTTCGGAATCAGTGTAATCGGGCTTACCATTTGGCCCGTAATCGTCTGAAATATTATCGGAAATGGTATATAGTCTGTATTGTTTAAGCTTCATACCTTTTGCAAATTCAGCTACTTTGGCCTTGGCAAGCGTTAAATATGTTTTATTATCAGTAGGTATAAGCGGATAAAAAGAGCTTATAGCTTGATAAATATCTCCTGGAGAATTTTGGATATCGGTAGGCATGGGATTGTTGTTTAGAACAGTTTCTTTATTGCCAAATTTCATGATCACCAGTTTGTCTCCAACTTTTAATCTGCATTGGACTATATCCTTTAATGATCCAAGGTTGCTGGGTACAAAAGCATTAGTTAATGGGCTTCCTGTCAGCACATCGGTTAATGTTTGTTTTGCAGCGGCCAGGTCCTCTTTTTTTACAGACCCGGATACATCTACTAATACAAAAACAACATCTTGTGTGTATGAGTAAAAGCCGGAGAAGAGAAAGAATATTATTATAAGGGCTCGTTTCATCCTATGCGATTTTTTTAGGGTTAATTAAAAGTCCGATAATGGTCATTATGGAGAAAATAGCAATGGTCCAGTAGATCAGGTACCAGTTGTTTTGAAAACTATTCAGTATCTGTTCAAGTGCAAAACTGTAGTCGTCTTTTGTGCTTCCTTTTTGAACATCATAAGCACAGTTGGTGGCGTTTTGCGTAAAAAGCATATTTCTTAATACATCTGCAGTATCGACACTATTAGTGAAGTAATCAATAACAAAAACATTCTCAGGGGAGAAATAGCTATTAAAATCTTCTGAAGCACAAAAGGATTTATTAGCTATTTGTGGTACCTGGTTTTCCACGCCGTCCGTAATAATGAGCAATATTTTATTTTTCAGTGTTGTGTTTTCGGTAGATTGTTTGGCAAACAGAAAATTTTGCCAGATTGTTTCCTGTATGGGCGAACCCGCCGTTCCAGCAGGAATAAGGCTGAGTGATGAAAGATAAGTTATAGCATCTCCGTTAGCTGCAAATGATGCCGAAACATCGACAGACGGGGCATATTTATTGTTTTTTATTATTTCATCAAAACTGTCTTTAGTCGTTGAATTGCCGGAAAAAGTGGTAATTACTATCTGGTTATTGTTATCAAGCTTTGCTATTGTTTGGTCAAGTGCGTCTTTAGCATCCTTAAAACTATCCCCTTGGGAGGGAGTATTGTCCAGCACAATCGAAATAAGGTTAGTTCCCTTGTTTAACGTAAACAATAACATCAGAAAACCCGCAACAGGTAATAAGTAAAACAGCTTCGTTCTTCTAAATGCTCCTTTCAGGAATGTGATAGCCTCGTCAAGTTGAGATGGTGTTTTGGGCTGATCGGTAATTTCCTTCATTCCTTCTGTGCTATAATAATTCCTTAACCTTCCCAGAGTAATTAAGGGTACCAGCATAGCAATGAAAAGAGATAGTAAAAGCGAAAATTGGTAGGGATGTTCTGCATAATAATTTTGTGTCCACCAATAACAGGTAAGACCTATCAGTAGGGCGGCCACAATAAGAGGTCCGGCGATCCAAGCCCTGTTAATAATAAATATTGTTTTTAGTTTGTGTCTTTTGGAAAAAACCTTTGGGGCTAAAACGGCGAGTACCCAGATTAATAGGATGGTTAAAACGGGGAAAGCCCAGAATACGACACTGTCAAATTGTGATTCCCGGTAATGAGCACCAAAGCTTTTAAAAAACTTGTCCATACTATGCTGTTATTATTGTTGTGGGATTGTTACCAAACCCGTACGATATTATTTCTGATATAAAATCTTTTTCAACCTTAATATTGGAATACGGTAATTGGTGTTTTTCACTTACAGAGCGGGTTATTTTTACATACGGCTCAGAACTTACAAACAAGGGAACATAATTAACATCTAAGCCGACTGATTTTGCCTTATTTATTATTTCATTGAGCAGCGGAGTAAAAGATAGTTCAATCTCTTTAATAAAACCAGAGTTTTCTTCAGAGAACGTAGAGAAATTTCTTAACTCTTCAGTAAGTAGTAATATGGCTCCGGTATACTTTTCTAGGACTTCTCTAAGTAGTTGTTTTTGGAACGCACTTATTTTTTCTTCATTATTGGGTAATTGACTGAAACTTCTAATGATTCCTAGATTAGATATGGTTTTGCAATCTTTTATTTGAAGAACGATTTCCTCCCAATTACCAGATTTTGAAGGTATGGCCATTTGGCATTTACAGAGAAATAAGCTTAAAATTATAGTATCTTTCTCGTTATAAGAACTCAGTTTTTTTAATAGCTCTTGCGTCTTTTCTAGAGTTAATTTTAATAAAGCAAAGTGGTCAACTGTTACTTTAGCATAATTCTCGAGAAAATCAGCAAATAGTAACCTGTCTGAATATTTTTTTAAACTGACGTTGGTCGTATTTAATGATTCTTTAAGTACGGTTATTTGATTTTCGATTTCGATTTTAGCGTTACTCTGTAGAAGGTTTTTTTCCTTTATTTCTTTAAGTTGAATTTCAAGAGAATCTTTTTCCCGTATCAGATTCTTTTTTTCTTCTAATGCAGATTTGTCAGAGTTCAAACTGCTAATTTTATCCAGCAGCCTGAACTCCATATTTCTGAGTGATTCAAAAATATCACCTCCTGTTGATGAAGATGTTGTACTATCAGCTTTTCCCCTACTCGCTTTTTTAACAAAAAGATGTTGGCCTTTTAAATCTACCTGAATTCTTTTCTTTTCTTCCTCGCTTAATTCTTTATAGTTATTAGGAATGATATGATCATTTAAAATTAGCAGATCATCAAAGCTAATTTTATTGTTTTTAGCAACTTTGCTGAGTTTCCCACCTTTATACAGGACCTGAATAGGAATAATTTTATCCATTGTTAGTTTCTTTGTTCTGAAGTAATATATTACAAAACCAGTTAGTAATAATAACAGAGTGATAATATAAAAACTGTATTTCTTTAGAAAAGACTTTTGAGTCTTATCTCCCCCTTCAAAATCGTCTTTATTTTCTTCAATATTTTTGGGCTCAATAACATTTTCTTTTGCGGTTGTAATAGATGCGGCAAAGTCAGATGCTTTGTATACAATAGTTGGTGAGTTTGGGATAATGAGCCGGAATCTTTTCCCGGTTTTATTTTTACTTATTGACGTTATTATATTTTTCGACAGGGGAAAAGAAGTGTTGTCAAATGAAATACATTTAATATTCTTGGCATTAATTCGTGATAAGTCAATTAAATATGTGCTAGTATCTTTAATTTTTACTAACGAGTCATTAATGATATCGATTTTATTTTCTTTGATAGGCTGACAAAGCTCACTTTTTATTTCCATGATTTCTTCGCCAAACAAAAAGCTGATTTTTTCTGAATTTAAATCTGGCCGCGGTGATTTGTATATTTCGTTTTTAAAAAACTGTATGTTTGATATTAAAGTATCTTTTTTTATACTAAAATATGCCTGGGAAAAGACAGTCATTCCCATTAACACGAAAGTTGCTGACAGTAATGCTTTTTTCATATTCAAAACATTAGATAAAATATATTAAACAATCCATGTATAATGTTCTTCGTTGGCATCTTCAATTTCAAGGTCTGACACAAACCCCTTCTCCGTTTTCACCTGGTTTGATACCAATCTGACGGCACATTCTATATCATCATCTTCACTCACTTTTATGGCAATTTCAGTGGCGGCAAGTGGCAATTGTATATTTGCGATCTTGCTGAACTTATGTTTTTGATTAAGCGAAAGGATCGTGGCTGCATCTTTACCCATTACCTGGTAAAAATTAACTTTCGAACCATCAAAAGCGAAATTATCAGTAATAGATACTAGGCCACGAAAAGAGCCTATTTCAGTTGAATAATCATCAAACGCACAGCCCATTTCCACTAACTCTATAAATTTTACATCTGTTTTATCTGGCGAAAGAGTTTTTTTAATCCCAAATGAAGCGCTGGTTTTTAAATTATTCAAGCGGATAGCGTTTTTGTTGATGCCATACCAGCATGCGCCAATGGCTACTGCAGTTTTTGATTCTTCCATATCTGAAAGAGAGATATACTCAGGATACTTCTTTTTAACCTCAAATTGTTTTTTGATCGTTTCTTTTACATAAGGAAAAAATGAACTCCGGCCCGAAAAAATCACTTTATTAACCACAGATTCAGACAATTCAAGTACCTCTTTTACAGCATCCTTTATATTGTTATAAATATATTCCAGGAAGATTGGGCTTGTAAATAAATTAAAATGTCCTTTTGTATTTTTCTTGAAGAAGCTATATAGTTCGCCGTCCTCGTCTATTTCAAGATTTATCTTTAAAGCGCCATTGATTATATGCTGTAGTTCAGAGGCAGTAATGAGATAGTCATACCCTTTTTCAAAATTGCTGACTATTTCCTTTTTAAGTTCAAGGGCGAGTGAAGCCAGGAATTGAGTTTGCGATGAAATATCAATTGCTTTTAATTCTAAGTACTCGCTAGAGAAATCCAAAATAAATTTGATCAGGCAATAGTCAATTGTGTCCCCACCGATACCATAGCCAATTTTACTGAGTAAATCAATCGAATAAACTGTGTGGCTGTTTTCATTCAGTTTGCTGGTTTTTGCAATAGTCGTGTTGATCGTTGCCCCTCCCATATCAAATACAAGAATTGTTTCAGTATCAAATGAAATATCATTTGGGTTGAATTTCTTATAGTTAGACAGATAATAGAATAATACAGCCTCTGCCTCAGATACATATCGTATTTCTTTAAATTGATTCAGCGAAGCAACGCAATCCACCATATCCTGGATCTTAATTAGCGTGAAATTATTAGGAATGGCCACTACAGCTCTTAAGGGGTTAAATTGCCCAGATTGGTCTAAAAACTCCCTATGCTCAGTAGAGTTAATATCAACAGACTGCTTCAAATAATTGAAAAGACCTTTTACCAAAAGGCCGGAAAGATGCTTGCCGGTAAGCTGGAGTGTGTTGCCATTTTGAAACCTGATTTCCTTATGGCTTTTGCCAAATCCAAGCAGCTTTTTTACTGATTGAAATCCAACCCACCTGTTATCTCCATACACTTGCTGAGCAGCGTCTCCTGTACGATATATATCTTCGGGTATTTCTCCGTTAAGGCTTTTAAAGTCGCTTCTTTTGTCAAATGCCACTTTGGAGCTGATAATACTCCCACTGTTATTGTTTTTACCCTTTGCCAAAAAAACATTATCACCATGGCTGCCAACAGTTACGCAGGCTCCACTGGTACCTGGGTCCAACCCTACCCAAACATCTCCCAAATCTGGGCCGATGTGAAAATTATAGGAAAGCTTATAATGAACAGTTGATTTGATAAAAAGTAAATCGTCTTGTATATCAGCTTGAATACTGAATTTAACCAGCCGGGGCTCTGTGATTTTTATAGTAATATCATTTTGACGTATGCCAATATAAAACTCAAACGAATTGTTTTTGCCTTGTTTTAACGCCATTGAATTCCCTGGACTGAATTCCCGAATAGATTGAACGTTTGGCTTTAAGAAAATATCAAACCCTTCAGGGATTGATATATCAGTTATACTCAGTAGTACAGGAGAATTCCAGTTAAAAAGAAATCCTGTTGATTTATAACGGATATATCCCTTTACAGGTAAATGATCTGTGCTTATATCCCAGTATTTGTAAGGAGTAAGTAATTTGCCAACTTTTTTATAGTCAATTATTTGGTAAGAATCGAGATAGCCATTTATATTCATAAACAATCTCTTTGGCCGTCCGTACTGGGCTATAAAGAAAATGACGGCCAATAAAGCAAGGCCTGAGATACCATACAACATAATCAGGGTTTTGGTTCTGGTGGAAAATGAAATGTTCGATTTGGTTAGTTGTTTTTCTGCTTTATAAATATAGTTTAAAGAATTTGCATTTTCTATTTTATAAGAGGCGTTAAAACCATAAGTCAGCCTTATGTAATCATACTCTTTGTTATTGAGCAAAGAGTCAAGGGTAAGCTTTAACCGTGGAATAAAATAGCTTGACCTGAGGCTATCAAAAAGCATTAGTTTTGAATTGGTTGTATATTCTGACGACCATGAATTGGCCTCTCCTTTTGAAGCGATGGGTTTATCAAAAATAACAGTAGTGGTGTTGTTCCGAACAAGCTCAAGTTTCAATGAAAGATGGGTTGTAATAAGATTTTTGTTGTGCGTAAATTTTACCAAGCAATCTGAAACAGAGAATTTGGGGCTTTGATATTTTAACTGTTTGATTGATAAGTCATTATCAACTAAAATGGAAATATCCTCAGGTTTAAGGCTACCAGCTTTTGGTTTGATCTTATAACTAATGATACCAATCTGCGGCTTACCTGTGAAAGAGTACTCAAAAAAATCTATCCTGTAATATTTGTCTGAAAGCTCATCTATAAATGCTTTAACTACAGCCGGAGGCGAGTTACCAGGTACGGGAAGGCCCCCAGGGTATCCAAAAGATTCTTTAAGCCTGTTAAAATCATTTTTGTTGCCAAGCATGGATCCCGTGAGGAAGTCGCTCAAAAGAATAAGTATGTATTCTTCGGTGTACTTATTACCGGAAATTTTATCAAGAACTAAGGGATATACAAAATTTGACATAGAAACCCCTTTGCCAAATGAAGCAGGATCCCTGTTGATGGCAAATAACGACTCAAAATATGTGGAAATACTTTTTTGATCTTTTGTTCCAAACTCAGACCAGTATTTTTTCTTGTCTTTTAAAAAGATAGAATTAAATGATGAGGGAATACTATTTTTTGAAGTGTCCACAGTATTGCTAAGCGAGGGAAATTCTGAGCTGGCGATATTGAAATGAAAAAAGGAAATTTCATCCTTGGCGGGATCAAAAAACAATATACCGTTCTGCTTTTCAAGTTGGAGGTTAGTTTGATTGGCCAGTTCAAAGCCAATAGCGCTGTTGCCGGTAAACAGATTAATTAATGATTGTTTGAATGCTGGAGTGCTTTTCTCTGCACTTATGAACGGAGATGAAACGTCATAGGCGATTATAAAGTGACGTCTGTAATTATTGTTCTGTGATAATGCAGGGAAAGCAATACCAGAAAAAATAAATAGTAGTAATATAGTTCCTCCTAAAGAATGCATGAAACTTTCTTAATCAGGTTTTAATTAAACTAAATAAATAGGGAAATTGGTTTAACAGCCTGCAAAATCGTTAAAGGCCATTTCTTTCCTAAGGTTGGGACATTTAATGTAATGTGATAAAGTCAGAAATCAAAATTTTGCGCAAGTTTATTTTTATATAAATTTAGAAATTGTTTTTTTGCTGGATTATATTCAGGTTAGCATTGAAAATATTAAGAGTTAACCCTTAATATTTGTCACAAGGATTCTGAAACATTGCCAAAATTAAACTTGCTTTTATGCTTTATTGTTCTTTATGTGGTACAGGGCTTCATATGGATGCCCGTTTTTGTCCTGAATGCGGGACAAAAACTGAAACAGCGGATGCGCTTCAAATAATTAAGGAGGATAAAAAAGTATCCGAACTGCCGGATATTGTATTAGACAAACCTCTTACTTCAGCAGAGATTACTTCACTGGGAAAAGCTGATCAAGATTTACTAACAAATCCAAAGCAATTTTGCAGAAACTGTGGGAAGGAGGTTCAGGAGGGAGCATTTGGGTGTCTTAGTTGCGGCCTCCCGCCGCTAAAAGCCAGCAATTTTTGTCCTAATTGCGGCACAGCCTCACATCCGGAAGCAGTTATTTGTATTAAATGTGGAATTAGTTTTGAAAAGAAAAAAATACTAACACCGAATTCTGCGCCAATATCTTCAGCCAGTTTTCAGCCTAAACCTGCTCCAGGTTTTGTTTCTATTGGTGCCTTTTGGGGAAGTTTGTTGGTAATTGTGGGCTTCTTTACGAATTGGTTAAAATTTGGAGAATTTGGCGGGCTTTCTGGGTTTAAGATATTAACAACAGCTGGAGATTCTGTCGGATCCGGAATAGATAACGATAGTACCGCAACAGTAGCAACAATTTTACTCGGTGCAATCTTTTTGTCAGCCATTATCTGTTTTTTATACTCTGTCAAAACAGGTGTTGGGAATAGAGCATATCTGTTCTTTAAAGTTTTGCCTGTAATCTCACTCCTTATAATCGGTGGTATCATTGGTTCTAAAGCTGGTGTGAGCGAAAGCAATTATGGTGAGGAAATATTTCAAATAATAGGAATGGGTGTTTACTTTACTGCAGGCGGGGCGATTATTCTTGCGCTTAGTAAACCAAGAGAATAGGCTTATTTTAGGATAATGATAATTCGGTAACAGGAAATTAAATATATAAAATTGCTACTATGCTGTTTTGTAATAAATGCGGAAAACCAAACTCAGATAATGCTAAGTATTGCATTGGTTGTGGTGGTGTTCTAACTGTTATTTCGCAACAAAAACCTTCTGGACTGACTGATACTCAACAGCAAATTGCAGCAGGAATAAGGAAAAAAAGTCTAACTATTACTTTACTTTTGGCAGGAATATTTGTTATCGGAACTGCGACAGCAGTTTATTTTATTTTTTTTAATAAAGATAAAAAAGGACCTGAATTGAAAATATCTGAGAATTCAGTTAAAAAGCCGGATACTCTTGAGAATAGCACCGCCTCCGTTCCGATTGCCTCTAAACCAGTGCCATTGAAGCTCGAAACTAAGGAAACGGTATTAACTATTTCCCCAAATGAGGTAGACGAAATTTCCAAAAAAATAGATGACTTTTATAAAGCAGAAACTGAAGAGAATGTGACAGGCCTGCTCAGTTACTACCGATTTCCATTAGAAAGATATTATGATTTATATAATGTTGGGTACGATCAATTATATAAAATGGTAACGGAAGCATATAATGGAAAACTTTATTATCATCATATTGATATAAATTGGCAATATAGCTCTGTGCAAAAACTATCTACTGGTGACTATAAGGCATTATTATTTGCGGAATACACATCTGCAAGCCAAAGCGAGGAAGACAGAAAAACCCAAAATCTTCACTTGATAATACAAATGAATAATGAGTATGAAATTACTTCCATTTATAAGAATTAATCGTTAGTAATAAAAGATTTCTATGTTCAAATGCACCAAATGTGGAAAGCAAAATAGTGACACCGCTAAATTCTGCACTGACTGCGGGGCTACCTTAACGGCTTCTGCTGTTTCTACAACCCATCCGCCTCCTCCAGTTATACCGTCATCAAATCAGTCTGGAGTAAAACGAAGATGGGCGGTAGGCTCATTTTTACTTATTGGAGTAATGGCTGCTGTGTATTTTTTGTTTTTTAAGAAAACTTATAAAAAAGAAGATGAAAGCGGGGAAATTGAGACTATACAATTAAAAGAACAAGTCAATAAATGGAGTACAGCGCTTAGCAAAAAAAGTCTGAACAACCTGGCAGAACTGTACGATGACAGCCTTATTTATTACCAGGTGAAAATGAGTCGTGAAGGTTCTTTGGGGATAGTATCAGCATTCTTTTCAAAAAACCCGGACTACTTTCAACAGCTGGTGGGAGAAATTGAAGTAGAGAAAATTGATAATAACAATTTTAAGTGCAGCTTTGTTAAAAAAGCCACGTTAAATGGAAGAACGACTGATTATCCCTCCTATATCCGATTTCGTAAGCAGTTAGGGGAATTGAAAATTATTGAAGAAGGAGATTTAGTAACAGATAAAAATATTGCCCGTATCGCAGCTGGAAAAAAGATTCAGGTAAACGAAGGAGAATCATACACTGATATTACCGGGAAGCTAATATATAAGGGGGATTGTTATGTGATAATCACAGGGTCATTTGTTAACGAGACTTATGCAAGAGGCTATGCTGACTCAATTAATAAACAAGGATATCAAAACATTGGTTATTTATGGATACCTGACTACCCATCATTAAGCGGTAAGCCGTTTTATGCCACTTTTATAGGTCCTTATCAAACTTATGCAGCATGTGAAAATAATCTCCGGACATTGAAAAAAACTGGAAGATTCTGGTATGGCATAAAAGTTTCTTATGATTCCCAGCGGATTGAAATTCGGTAAAAACCTGATTTATGACTTATTGTTCTAAATGTAAAAGGCAAAACTTTAAGTCTGCAAAATTCTGTGTTGATTGTGGAGCCACCTTGGTTGCTGAAACAATAATAATCGAAACAAGGAAAGTAGTAGCTGACAAAATTTCAGGTGCAAAAAAGTGGATTATTGTTTCAGTTATTTCAACTGCCGGAATATGTAGCATGTTTTATTTCTTTTTTTTGCATAATAAACAAGGCAAAAATGCATTAGAAAAGAATCGAGAACATTCTCAGGCCCCCGGCCGCTATCCTCTAACCTCGCAAAGATTACTTATTGATGATGATCTAAAGGATATGTCAAAAGCGGATTTGCGAATAATGCGAAATGAAATTTATGCCCGGCATGGATTGATATTCCAGGCGGCAGATATGCAAAATTATTTTTCAGCCCAATCATGGTACAGTGCCCAATATGACAATGTAATTAACATGCTTTCAAACATTGAAAAGAATAATATTGCTATGATACGGAAATATGAGTGATTTAAGTATGATAATGTTAGGGAGAGATGGCCTGATCTTTTTTATATTTATTGTGTTTTTAGCCCTTTTTCATAGGTAGATCCAATAGCCTGTTTATAAATTTCTGATCATGATATTGAATTCAACTATATCTTTTAGTATTAACTTGGTTTATCATGATTGCTTTCAGCAGGGTTTAATTCTTGATGAAACAACACCATTTGGTGAATCACCAGTGAACAAAAAATAACGAAAACTGATCCCAACTGGAGGGTAGTTCAACTAAAAATCCCCGCCAGTCAATGCTTTGCGGGGATTTCTTTAAATACAAGGCGTACCGAATGTATCTTTAGTAGCCCGTACGAGATTCGAACTCGTATCACCACCGTGAAAGGGTGGTGTCCTAACCCTTAGACGAACGGGCCTCTTGGTTCTCCGACGAAGCCTTGGCGAAGTCGGACGCTGAAACTTCGGCGGACAATGACCCACAAAGCTCCCTCGTTTTAAAGGACGGCAAAGATAGCCCTGCGACTGTTTTTCGCCAAATGTTTTTCTTGCTGCATACCGAAATTTGTGAACTCGGTTTCCCCAAACCAGTACAGTACACTACACTGCCACAGCCCTTTTATTCAAATCTGATACAGCTAAACACAGCCGGTTTTCCTACCTTCGCACTCGCCCACCGAAGCCTTGGCGAAGGTGGGACGTTGGCCATCGCCGACAGGTCTGCCCAAACTTTAGTAAAGGCGACTATTTAAAATAAAAAATTTAAACGACGAAAAAATGAGCACAGTTAAAGTCGCCATCAATGGCTTCGGTCGTATCGGCCGCCTGGTGTACCGCCAGATCTATAAAATGGAAGGAATTGACATAGTAGCAATAAATGATCTTACCAGCCCCAAAGTGCTGGCACATTTGCTGAAGTATGACAGTGCACAGGGACGTTTTGACGCCGAAGTAAAAGCAACCGAAGATTCCATCGTGGTAAACGGGGATACAGTAAGAATATATGCACAAAAAGACCCGGCACAAATTCCCTGGGGCAGTCATGATGTAGACGTGGTGATCGAAAGTACCGGCTTCTTCACCGACAAAGACAAAGCTGCCGCACATATTACCGCAGGTGCCAAAAGAGTGGTTATATCCGCTCCGGCCACCGGCGACCTGAAAACAGTGGTGTTCAATGTAAACCATAACATCTTGGATGGCAGCGAAACAATTATTTCCTGCGCCTCCTGCACCACCAATTGCCTGGCGCCGATGGCTAAAGTATTGAACGATTCTTACGGTATAGTAGCCGGCATCATGACAACCATACATGCCTATACCAACGACCAGAATACATTGGATGCCCCCCATCCTAAAGGCGACCTTCGCCGGGCAAGGGCTGCTGCTGCCAATATAGTTCCCAACAGTACAGGCGCTGCTAAAGCTATCGGACTCGTATTGCCTGAATTAAAAGGTAAATTAGACGGCGGTGCACAACGGGTTCCTATCATTACCGGTTCACTGACTGAGCTTACTTCTATATTAAATAAGACCGTAACTACTGAAGAAATAAACGCTGCTATGAAAGCCGCCAGCAATGAAAGTTTCGGATACAATGAAGATGAAATTGTAAGTTCAGACATCGTAGGTATTCACTTCGGATCATTGTTTGATGCCACACAAACGAAAGTTATTACTGTGGGGGATAAACAACTCGTGAAAACTGTAAGCTGGTATGATAACGAAATGAGTTATGTAAGCCAACTGGTGAGAACTGTGAATTATTTTGCCAAATTGATAAATAAATAGGTTTTTTTTTATTTTCTTTACCGCTGCAAGGAGGGTTACCCTATGCAGCGGTATTTTTTTATATTAACCAAAAGCCTTTTATGAAAATCAGGAATATTGACGGGTTGTCGGCAGAAGATTTACAAGGTGAAGAACAAAAGGGCGGGCGGTTCATTTATTTTGCATACACCATTTCCCTGCTCTTTCTTACATTTAAACGCACTTCCGGGGTCTACCTTATAAAAAACGGGGAAAGTATAAAAGCAAAAGGCCTGCCTTTTACACTAATCTCCGCATTATTTGGATGGTGGGGCTTTCCTTATGGCCCAAAGTATACTGTAGAAAGCATCCGCACCAATCTTAGGGGCGGAAAAGATGTGACGGATGAAGTAATGGCCACCGTGGCAGGACATTTATTGTTTCAGGAAGTACAAAAAGAAAAAATTACTCAGCACTAATAAACAGGATTAGGTACTTTGTTCATAAATTCAGGACAGTATTGATTTTTTACTTTTTTGTCTTGACACAAAAAAGTAACAAAAAAAGTCAAGGCTTCGAAAAAATGGCTAAAAATTACTTCGTAAACCTAAACCCGGCGAACTCGCCGCCAAATTTATTTATTTCGAAGATACTGCTGGCTCAAACAACGCCGGGTTCTTAACGGTTTACTACATAATTTTCTTAACGCCATTTTTTCGAGGCCAGAGTTCCTACTGCTTTGCGAACGTTCTGCCTAACTCTACTTAATAAATATCAATTTCAAAAAATAACGATATGTCAAATTTTGCTGCTTATAATTTCAACCATAAAAAAGCGCTGGTGCGGGTGGATTTTAATGTGCCGCTGAATGATCAATTTGAAATAACGGATGATACCCGTATGAGCGCAGCAATACCCACTATCAAAAAAATATTGGGTGATGGTGGAATGGTGATCCTGATGAGCCATCTCGGCCGGCCCAAAGATGGCCCCACAGATAAATATTCCCTGAAGCACCTTATAAAACACTTGAGCGATTTGCTGGGAGGAACAACCGTGCTGTTCGCCAATAATTGTATTGGTGAACAGGCATATCTTACGGCCGGCATGATGCGCCCCGGCGAAGTATTGCTGCTGGAAAACCTGCGCTTTTACAAAGAAGAAGAAAAAGGTGATGAACAGTTTGCTGAAAAATTATCGAAGCTGGGTGATGTATGGGTAAATGATGCATTTGGTACCGCACACCGTGCACATGCTTCCACCGCAGTGATTGCCAAATTCTTTCCGGCCGAAAAAAGGTTCTTTGGCTTATTGATGGATGGGGAAGTGGCCAGCGCCGAAAAAGTATTGCATAAAGCAGAAAAACCTTTTGTGGCCATCATCGGTGGTGCTAAAGTGAGTGATAAAATATTAATTATTGAAAACCTGCTGGAAAGGGCCACCGATATTATCATTGGCGGTGGCATGGCATATACCTTTATGAAAGCACAGGGAGGCCAGATCGGCAACTCATTGTGTGAAGAAGACCGTCTTGGTACAGCATTGGAAATAATAAAGAAAGCAGAAGAAAAAGGTGTTTGTATCCACCTCCCTTCCGATTCTGTGATTGCCGATAAGTTTGCAGCAGATGCACAAACATCAGTGGCACCGAGCAATCATATTCCCGATGGATGGATGGGACTTGATATTGGTAATATGGCCTGCGACCAGTTTACCAATATAATTAAACGGTCAAAAACAATATTATGGAATGGTCCCATGGGGGTATTTGAAATGCCCAAGTTTCAGCACGGTACCAAAGCCGTGGCAGTTGCCATTGCAGCAGCCACACAAAATGGCGCATTCTCACTCGTAGGCGGTGGCGATTCTGTATCAGCCGTAAACCAATTCGGATATGCCGACAAAGTAAGCTATGTATCCACCGGCGGTGGCGCTATGCTCGAATACTTTGAAGGAAAGGTATTGCCGGGTATAGCTGCGGTGCAATCATAATAACTGAAAATAAAGTTCTCCTTTCTATCAGCCAATTGGCAAAAGGAAAAGGGGTGTATCCCAGATTTTCGCTTTTGACCCCGGCCGGAAAGGCGTTACTATTCTCTTTTACAACCATTCACTACTTTCTCTGTAAATCCTGAAAGATTGAAGATGCGAAAACTTGGGATGCACCCGGGAAAAGAGGGATCACATTTATTTATTGGGGACTAAGCAAAAGGCATCTGGCCAAAATTGCTTCTTTTTATAATTGCGGTATCGGCCTCATCCCGGCCTCACCCCAACAACTACCCTGTTATTGTAATATCCTGATTCCCCTCTCCGAAGGAAGAGGGGTTGGTGAGACTCCGAACGCATCGGCTGCTGCTAATCATGATTTCGTTTTCGTTCAGAGTAATTGCTTATAAGTATTGCCTGAGCAATCATACTTGAAGCCTCTCAGATTCATATTCCAATGTACATGAGATTCGATTCCACTCTTCCGTCAGTAGAAGGGGTGCAGGGTCTTCGGTATAAATGTAAAGTAATGGGGTGAGGCCATAAAGTGAAGGGAGTGAGGCCGAATAGTTCTTTATTCAAACGGTCTCCTTAATGTACATTCTTAATACCTCTCCCCATTAAATTAACTTGACCCGAAAAGAGTCAGTGATGTAAGTTCTGCGCCAACCAGCAACGACAAAGGTTTTTTCCCGTTTAATAAACCCCCATGCCCGAATAATAAAAGCTGGTACTGTAATTCAGAAGTTTTGGTAAATTGTGAGACATTAAATCATTTAAGTATGAAAAAACTCTTTCTGTCTTTCGGTACGGTATTTTCAGTTTTTACCTTTACAGCCGCACAAAAAATCATTCCTATTGAACACAACGGTAAAAGATATGAAGTGCTGGATATGACTTCAAAAGGTAAAGTAACGTGGGGTGGTTATGAGGAAATCCCCCTTGATGCAGCCAAAAGTGAATCAAATGGCGCTGCCAACACGAAAGCAATAATCATTGCCGTGGGAAAAAATGCCGGCTATGATGGCAAACCCTATGCGGCCAAACTTTGCAGTGAAGCCAAAGACGGCGGAAAAGAAGACTGGTATCTTCCTTCCAAAGAAGAGTCAGATGCTATTTATGCATTCAAAGACAAATTCAATGTGGAGGAAAGAGGCACTATCTGGACATCCACCGAAGCAAATGGCACACAGGCCGTCACCAAATACTGGTACACCGGGGCCTATTATAATGTACAAAAAGTGGATGAATACCATTATGTATGTATCCGGAAAGTGGAATAAGCGCTAAAAACAATTTAGCAGAGGCTGACTCAAAACCGGTTAAAGTTAATTTTCTTGCAAAGACGCAAAGTCGCAACGCTTGATTTTCTGACTTTTGAGACAGCCTCATTTTTTTTTAAACAGTTCAAAGGAGTTTATTTCCTGTTCACCGAAATTTTACCTGCCGATATGCTGAAAGTGCTAATTTTACTGCCTAATTAAAACTACTACAATGAAAGGAACCCGTAATATCACATTATTAGTTGTGCTTGGCCTTGTTCTCATTCTCGGTGTATGGGGATGCAGCGGTTATAATGGTTTAGTGTCAGCAGATCAGAATGTAAAAAAGGTCTGGAGTAATGTGGAGACTAATTACCAGCGCAGAACAGACCTGTACAGCAGCGTAATTAAAACAGTGGAGGCTTCAGCCAATTTTGAAAAATCCACATTGAGAGAAGTGGTCGAGGCAAGGGCAAAAGCAACTTCAGTAACGGTGGACATTAATGATCCCCAATCACTTGAAAGGTTTCAGCAGGTACAGGCCAATCTGCAGGGGTCTATGAGCCGGTTGATAGCTTCTTTTGAAAACTATCCCGACCTCAAGACTACTAAACAATTCCAGGACTTCCAGGCGCAGATCGAAGGCACAGAAAACAGGATCAATGTGGCCCGCCAGGATTATAATAAATCGGTGGAGGGTTATAACCTCACCGTTAAAAGGTTCCCCAAAAATATACTGGCCGGTATGTTCAACTTTAAAGAAAAGGCCTATTATAAAGCTGATGTGGGAACAGAGAAAGCGCCGGATATTAAATTTGATATCAAATAACCTCATGTTTGCATTTTTCAGAAAAAAGAAACAATTCTTCCCTGAGGAAGACAGTCGGCTTATTGTCAAAGCCATACGCCACGCAGAAAAAAATACCAGCGGCGAGGTAAGGGTATATGTAGAAAGCCGTTGCTCCTGGGTTAATGCTATCGACAGGGCGGCAGAAGTTTTCGTTTCACTGAAAATGGATAATACAGAACAACATAACGGCGTACTGGTATATGTGGCCATAAAGGATAAACAATTGGCTGTATATGGCGACCGGGGAATACATGAAAAGGTAGGCTATGAATACTGGAACAAAGTGGTAAATGAAATGCTTGCCAACTTCAACAGCCGGGAATATGGAAAAGGGATTGCTGAATGTGTTATCCAGATTGGTGATGCACTTAGAAATTATTTTCCTTTTGAAAGAGATATCGACAAGAATGAATTGCCCGATGAAATAGTTTTTGGCAGATAGAATTGTAATGAGAAAACTCGTATTCATACTCAGCTTACTGGTATCTTTTTTTGCATCCGCACAAATAGATAAAGTAATGCCCCGTAAACCAGCCACGCCCCGGCTGGTAAACGATTATACCAATACGCTTACACTATCCCAGGTATCGGTACTGGAACAAAAGCTGGTAGCCTACGACGACAGTACTTCCAACCAGGTAGCTGTAGTGATTATTCCCACCACCGGAGACTATTCGGTGGATGAAGTAGCTCTGAAAATACTCAGGGATTGGGGCGTGGGAAATAAGGACAAAAACAATGGCATCGTTCTGTTGATTGCAAAAGACGACAGGAAATTAAAAATTGAAGTTGGGTACGGATTAGAGGGAGCAGTACCGGATATCACCGCCAAACATATTATTGAAGAACGGATAACACCTGCTTTTAAAGAAGGAAATTATTACCGGGGTATAGATGATGGAACCAGCTATATCATAAAAGCAGCTCAGGGAGAATATAAAGCACCGGCCAATTATGGCAGCAAAAAAAAGAAAGGAATAGGAATTGGAAAAATTATTCTGGCCATTATCGTTTTAGTGATTCTTTTTGGTTCAGGTGCTGCTGGTGGTGGTGGTACTTATGTTTCAAGAGGTGGTTTTGGCGGATGGTCTGGCGGTGGTGGAAGTAGCGGTGGTGGATGGTCCGGAGGAGGAGGTGGTGGATTCGGCGGATTTGGTGGTGGTGGTGGTGGTGGCGGTGGCGCCAGTGGCAGTTGGTAAAAATAATTTATGAAATAAAAAGAGCCACCCTGATAAATGAGGGTGGCTTTTTGAATATCGAACAGATAGAGAAGAAAGAACACTAATCATGCCGGGGGCCTTTACTTCATTATTCGTCATTCCCTGTTCATCTGTTCGATATTCTTTAGCCTTTAGGGGGCAGGGCTAAATCCTTTCTTATCTTCTTCAGGCAACTTTGATTTAATATAGTTCACCAATTCCTGCAATGAAGTATTACCTGCATTATCTTTAGCTTCCTTATCCTTCTTCGTCAAAATCCCTTTTAATACAACACCGTTTATGAACGGATCAGTTTGGTTACGGAAGTTTTCAGGAACAGCATCCCTGAATTTTACGATCTCATCCACGCCCCATTTTATCTTCTCAGTATTTTTAATAGCCGACAAATAAGTAGATATCCCGTTTAGTGATTGAAACTTGCCCTGGCTCATCGGCATTTTAGAAAAATCGCCAATTATTTTATCGGCTATACTTTCATCGCCGGACTTTAAAACCTCGTTCATCACCACTTCCTGCAGAACGCCTTTCATAGGCTTGTCTGCCAGTTGTTTTACTATGGCAGCAGAAGCAGCCGGGTCTACTTTGCTCAATGCAGTCAGTGCATTACCAGCCACCGTATATGAAGAATCGTTCACGGCAGATTTGAATAAGCCAGCATATTCCGGTTTTTTATATTCGCCTAATTTTTGAATAGCGGCCGCTCTCACTGTACTTTTTTTATCCGTTTTGGCAAGGTTGGCCAGAACGGATTCAACATTGTTCTTTACAGCATCTTTTTTCAGGTCTGCTTTGCTGATAGCAAAATTGCGAAGCCCCGGGTATTTATCAGTCAATGCTGTTTTTAATAACTCAACTGCTTTAGGATCATCTAATTTTTTTGAAGCAAAATCAATGGCTTCCCTTCTGTCCACATAATTGCCGGCATATTTATACTGGTGAATATGATTGTCTAATGTCTTATTATCTTTTTTATTCCAAAGCGTTACTTTATCAGCATCCACATTCACCAGATCTGGTTTTTTACTGTAGGTAAATGCAAAGGAGTCCGCAGCATTGGAAGACCAGATGGTATGGCGTACTTTCTCCGCTCCATTGTAGATATCAACGGCCAGCGGGAGTTTATAATACTTTCCTGTTTTTTGGGTTTGTTTCACTATCACGGTTACTTTACCAGCCGCATCATCATATACATAATCTATCTCCACATTGGGATGTCCGCTTTCATAATACCATTGGTTAAAATACCAGTTCAGGTCACGGCCGGTTATTTCTTCAAAAGCCAGGCGTAGCTGATGCGCTTCTGTTGATTTGAATTTGTTGGTGGTTAAATAATTGTTGATGGATTTGAAGAAAGCGCTGTCACCAACAAAATTGCGCAGCATATTCAGGATGCGGCCACCCTTCTGATAGCTTACCGCATCAAACACATCCTCTCTGTCCTTATAATGGAAACGTACCAGGTTTTTTTCCTCACTGCCACTTTGCAGGTAGTTTTGCATGCCCTGGTAGTTTTCAGCATCGCCGGCATCTTTTCCATATTTGTATTCATCCCAGAGGGTTTGGCTGTAATCGGCAAAAGATTCATTCAGCGTAATGTTGCTCCAGCTTTCAGTGGTTACATAATCACCAAACCATTGATGGAATAATTCATGGGCAATAGTGCTTTCCCAATTATTACCATCCACCAGTTCCCTGGCATCCTGCTGGGCGCTTTCCTGGTGTAATGTGGCGGTGGTATTTTCCATGGCGCCGGCTACAAAATCTCTTCCAGTTATCTGCGAATACTTAATCCATGGATATTCCACCCCGGTTATTTTGGAGAAGAAACCCATCATTTCGGGGGTATTGCCAAATATTTTCTTTGCTACAGAAGCATACTCCGGCTCTACGTAATAGTTAACTTCCTTGTCTTTGTATTTATCTTTTATAATAGCATAATTGCCTACGCCCAGAAAAAACAGGTAAGGTGAATGGGGCAAATCCATTTTCCAATAATCTGTGCGGGTGCCGTCTGCATTTTTTTTCTGGCTCATCAGTTTGCCATTGCTCAGTGTTATATATTTATTGTCCACTGTTGCGGTCAGCTCCTGTGTGCAGCGCTGATTGGTTTTATCAATCGTTGGGAACCATGCAGAACTTGATTCTGTTTCACCCTGTGTCCATATCTGCGTTGGCTTATCCTTATCTTCTCCTTTGGGGTTAATAAAATACATGCCTTTTATTCCCAGCATGGCACGATCCGCATATTTCGCTTCAAACTCATCGGGCTTCGCGGTATAATCTACATGCACAGTGTAATTCTCATTTGCCTTATATGTTCTGTCTAATTTTATTCGCAGGTTCCAGTCATCGTACTCATATTTCAGAGGTACCTGCAAGGGCCCCTTCATTAATGCCACCTTATTGATGGTCATACCTTTTGCATCGAGGTTCAGTGAATCGGTGGAATAAAAATGCGGTCTCAGGGTTATCCAGGCTTTACCATACAGATACGATTTACTGAAATCCGGTTTTACTTCCAGTTTGGTATGCACCAGGTTATTGATTTTAGTGGCGGTTTCCCGGTAAGTTTTTTTCCAGGAGGTATCAGTGTCTTGTTTTGGCTGTGCAAATACAGCGAAGCATAGAACGGAAAAAACCAGTGAGAGCAGTAATTTATTCATATATCGTTTTTAAGTGGGGCAAATTTAAAGCTCTTCGGTTTCCCCGGCCATCTTATTTATATGGATGGCTGAGTATTTAACAACTTGTTGCGCCCCCTTTGTGTTAAGTCGGTCTAATTCAATTAAATTTGTGCAACACCAATGCCGGAAAAATGAATAAACTCCTTTTGTGTTTTTTGCTTGCAGCCACTTCCACCGTCGCTACAGCCCAAAAACTATATTTTATTTACCTTCAGTCTGAACCGGAGCAGCCCTTTTATATCAAAACTGGTGATAAGGTACAAAGCTCCTCAGCATCCGGCTACCTGATATTGCCAAGGTTGAGAGACAGTACATATACTTTCACTGTTGGTTTTTTGCAAAACAAATGGCCGGAGCAAAATTTTGAGGTCCCCCTCAATAGAAAAGACCAGGGTTTCTTACTGAAAAATTTTGGTGAAAAGGGGTGGGGGCTTTTTAATTTACAAACACTGGTTGTACAGATGTCTTCAGGTGCCAATGCAAAGACTGACGTGCCTGCCAAAGAACAGAACAAAGATGTTTCAGCATTTACAGAGACATTATCAAAAGCGGCAGATGATCCTTCATTAAAAGACAAACCTGTTCCACCGCTAGTGGAAGAAAAAAAATCGGAGCCAGTGGTTAAAGAGGTGGTAGCCAAATCGGAGCCTGTAGTTGTAAAACAAGAACCAGTAGCTGCCAAGCCGGAGCCTGTAGCGGTCAAACTTGCTGAAGTAACAAAACCTGTTGTGGAAAAGAAAGAAGAGCCCCCAATAGCGATCGTTGAACCACCAATTGTAAAAGCAGAAGAGGTAAAAATGGAACCGGCTGTTGAGTATAAGATGGCTGTTGTAACTAAAAGATCTGAAAGTTCCACCACAGAGGGGTTTGGCCTGGTGTACGTGGTTAATTATGAAACGGGCATATCAGATACTGTCCGGTTGCTTATTCCCAATCCCAAACCAGCAGTGGTACCTGTAAACGAAGAAGTAAAGGAAGAAAAGAAAATGCTGGATATTCCGGTAGAAGTGGTGAAAGCAGAAGAGAAGCCTGTGGAAATAAAGCCGGCAGAAATAATACCGGTAAACAATCAGGCAGCGCAAAACCGGCAATTGGCAAAAGTAAATTGTCCAGAACTGGCCAACGAACCAGATTTCTTTAAACTCCGGAAAATAATGGCTGCCGCAGATAATGATGATGAAATGATAAATGAGGCAAAGAAATACTTTAAAGTAAAATGTTTTACTGCTTCGCAAATAAAAAACCTGGGTGCTTTATTCCTTTCAGATGAAGGGAAGTATAAGTTTTATGATGCATCTTATACGCATACTTCGGATATGGAGAACTTCAGCGCATTGCAGGCTGAGTTAAAGGAGGAATACTACATTAACCGTTTTAAGGCAATGCTTCGCAATTAATCGCCATGTTTCGTTACTTTTTAGAAGTTTCCTATAAAGGCACTGGTTTTAGTGGGTTTCAGTCGCAGCACAATGCAAATACAGTACAGGCTGAAGTGGAAAAGGCTATGAATACATTGTTCCCCCTCATTTCAGCACAAACTGATGAGGTATTGGGCTTGTCCTCTGAAAGTCCCGTTATCGCTAAAGCTTTGGTGGATAAATTAGCGAAAGGCGAAGTGCAATTAACCGGTTCTTCCCGGACCGATACAGGGGTGCATGCCCTGCAAAATTTTTTTCATTTCGATAGTTTGCTGCCATTACAGGATTGGAAAGGGATGGCGCCAGCACATACAAACTGGGAAAGAAGCCAGCGAAACTTTCTGTATAAAATGAACGCCGTACTGCCCGCCGATATTGTAGTAAAAAATATACAGCCCGTTTCAGAAAATGCACATTGCCGGTTTGATGCCGTCAGCAGGGATTATCGTTATTACATTTATCATAAGAAAGATCCTTTTTTAAAAGAGAAAGCTTTTTACTTTCCCTATAAGCTGGATATAGATAGAATGAAGGAAGCAGCTGCCCTGTTAATGGAATACGATGATTTCACCTCTTTCTCAAAGCGCAATACACAGGTTAAAAGCTTTATATGCCGCATCATGCAAAGTGAGTGGGAGCAAAAGGAGGGTTGCCTGGTATATCATGTAAAGGGCAACCGCTTTCTGCGGGGAATGGTTAGGGCACTTACCGCCACTATGCTTAAACTTGGGCGAAACAAAATCACAATGGAAGAGTTCAGGGGAATAATAGAATCGAAAGACTGCACGAAAGCAAGTTTTGCAGTACCCGCACATGGCCTTTTTCTTATGGGGGTTCAGTATCCTGATAACTACTTTCAGCAATAATATAATGGCTTTTTCATATCTGCATGCTTCATTAAAAGGTCTTGGCGGAAGTTGATAAAGATCTATTATGAATAAGTAAGTATGCCTGTTAAAAGGGAGAAGGAAACAATAAAGGGTTGAAGATGGGGTCATATCCCGGCGAATTGCTATCTGTATATTTTGGGCTGCAGCGGCCTTGAATTTTTCGCCTTAGGCCGTTTAAACTATGGCTGTGGAATCCGTCTTGTTTCGCTCCCCAAAATATCCATAATCCAGTCTAAACAAATAGATCAAACAGGTTCTTGTCTGAGAAGGACTTCTTTTTAGACAGCAATCGGATTTTTTTTGTTGCTGTAATCCTTATCAGCACTGCATTTCATTGATTCTTAACAATTTTGCTGTAAAAAATATTTGGTAATGAAACTCTCACCCTTATCTTTGCCGCCCGTTCAACAAAAACGGAATAGTTCTCTGAAGATTGTGAAGATATAATGAGCGGCAAATGTGAACAAAAATGAGGCTGAAAATTTGCTGGTAACTTACAAACCCTTACCTTCGCCGTCCGCCTCAAAAAAGCGATACAAGTTCTTCACAAAACAAATTGATTTTCACTCCAAAGGATTCAGATTTTATTGAAAAATAAATTAAGAAAAATTTGGTAGAAATAAAAAGGCCCTTACCTTTGCACTCCCGTTCAAAAAACGGGTGGCTGGTAAAGCCAAAAGATCTTTGAAAGTTAGGAAACAATAGCATTCCGACTCATAGCCATGAGTCGGAAAAAACAAA
The DNA here is from genome assembly GCA_031441485.1 of Chitinophagaceae bacterium. Lineage (GTDB taxonomy): Bacteria > Bacteroidota > Bacteroidia > Chitinophagales > Chitinophagaceae > JJ008. Next base: position 666 of record JANOEQ010000106.1, on the reverse strand, counting down.
AGGTAAGTCAAGCGAAATACATTCGATTTGACACGTTTAATTTTTCTTGAGAATTATTATACTGTCAGTATCAAACATCATTTACAATGGAGAGTTTGATCCTGGCTCAGGATGAACGCTAGCGGCAAGCTTAATACATGCAAGTCGAGGGGCAGCATGACTGTAGCAATACAGTTGATGGCGACCGGCAAACGGGTGCGGAACACGTACAGAACCTTCCTTCGAGCGGGGAATAGCCCAGAGAAATTTGGATTAATACCCCATAGCATTATGGAGTGGCATCACTTTATAATTAAAGATTTATCACTTGAAGATGGCTGTGCGGCTGATTAGATAGTTGGCGGGGTAACGGCCCACCAAGTCTGCGATCAGTAACTGGTGTGAGAGCACGACCAGTCACACGGGCACTGAGACACGGGCCCGACTCCTACGGGAGGCAGCAGTAAGGAATATTGGTCAATGGACGCAAGTCTGAACCAGCTATGCCGCGTGGAGGATGAAGGCCCTCTGGGTTGTAAACTTCTTTTATATGGGACGAAAAAAGGCCTTTCTAGGTCAACTGACGGTACCATGTGAATAAGCACCGGCTAACTCCGTGCCAGCAGCCGCGGTAATACGGAGGGTGCAAGCGTTATCCGGATTCACTGGGTTTAAAGGGTGCGTAGG
>JANOEQ010000105.1:0-89364 GCA_031441485.1 Chitinophagaceae bacterium | reverse complement strand
GCCCGGCAATAACCCCCGCAGCCAGTTACGCAATACGGCCGCTGATACTTCTTCTTTTCCTGCATAATAACCCACCAGGTAATGTTCCCCATTCCCATCACTGCGGGTTTGAACCACCGCTTCCCGCACCCCTTCGCAACGAAGCATCGAATCTTCTATCTCGCCCAGCTCTATACGGTAACCACGAACCTTTACCTGGAAATCTATCCGGCCCATGAACTGTACATTCCCATCTTCCATCCACCGGGCAATATCACCGGTACGGTACAAACGCTGTCCGGGATGAAACGGATCATTTACAAATTTTTTCTTTTGCAATTCTTCATCATGCAAATACCCCCCTGAAACACCGGCACCGCCAATGTAAAGCTCACCAGGAACTGATAACGGAAGCATTGATTGATAAGCATCCAACACAAAATATTGTGTATTAGCCAGTGGCTTTCCGATTGGCGTGGTGCCGGTAACAGGGAGTTTTTGAACAGGCTCTTCGTAGTATGAAGAATCAATAGTCGTTTCGGTAGTACCGTAGCTGTTGATGATTCTCATTTGAGAGCCGAACCGCGTCTGCAGTCCTTTATAGTCTTCAATCAGACAAATGTCTGAACCAATGATCAATAGTTTAATAAATGACGCATCCAGCTGATGTGTATAAATATGGTCCATCAATGGAAGTATCAATGCCGGTGTAGATTCCACTATATTCACCCGGTGCAATCGAATCAGATCATATAAACGTTGGGTGTCTGTTCTTACTTCTGCCGGGCAAATAACCAGCTTACCTCCATTCAATAAGGTACGGCACACATCGCCTGTAAAAACATCAAAGGCAATACTGGCCATTTGCAGTGTACAAACTTCAAATGTATCCAATGCATAATGCAGGCGCCAGCTTTCTGCCACACTTGCCAGGTTTTGGTGCTGTACCATCACGCCTTTAGGCTTTCCGGTAGAGCCGGATGTATAGATAATATAAACAAGGTCTTCTGGTTTGTTAATAACCGGCGGGTTATGAGTGGGATACTCATCAAGTATTTCCCGGATAGCAGGCAGGTAAACTATTTCCACCGGGCTACCGGCAACCGGAGAAGGCTGATCTGATAATAATATTTTCATATTACTATCCGTAAGCAGGTGATTAATCCTGTCTGAAATATAATCCGAATCTATGGGAAGATAAGCGGCCCCGGATTTTAAAATACCGATAAGGTTTACAATCATGTCAGCCGAGCGGCTGGTTAACAGACCTACTACATCATTGGGTTGTACCCGGTGATACTCATGCAGGTAGCCTGCCAGTTGATTGGCCTTTTGATTTAATTCCCGGTAAGTAAGTGAAATGTCTTCACAAACCACCGCCACTTCATCCGGATATAAAAACACCTGGAGCTCGAATGTTTCAATTACATTGGTATAAGAAGCGGGCTTGAATGCAGATTCATTGAAGGTTGCTAATTTTTGTTGTTGGTTTTCCGGTAAATATTTAATGGCATGCAAGGCTACTCCGGCATCAATGGTTACCGCATCAAGCAGTGTTATAAGCTGTTCAATAAAGCGTTCAATATATGAAGGCCTGAAAAGATCGGTATTAAATTCAATAACACCGGCAAGTCCTCTTTCCTGTTCAAAAAAATCGATGGACAAATCAAACTGGCTGATCGTATTCTTTTGTGTGTAAGGAACAGCAGTAAGCTGATGCAATGTATTCAGTTTTTTTTCTGCAGTGGCAATATCCTGGTAGCCCACCATGATATCAAACAGCGGGGAACGGCTTGTATCTGTTACTGGTGATAATTCATCTATCAGCCAGTCAAAGGGATAAGCCTGGTGTTCGTATGCCTGCAGCGTCGTTGTTTTTACGCGGTTTAATAAGGTACGGAAACTGTCGCCTGATTGAAAACGGGTACGGAGCGCCAGTGTATTGAGGTAAAGCCCCATTTGGTTTTCCAGTTCTTCTCTTTCCCTGCCAATGACCGGGGTACCTATTACAATATCTTCCTGCTGTGTGTATTTGAATAATAAAGCATAGGCAGCAGACAGCAACACAGTAAACAAACTGGTATCATTTTCAGCGCCAATTGCTGTTAATTTCTTTTTACTTTCTTCGCTTATGGAAAAATTAATTTGTTTTCCATTATAGGTTTGCACCAGCGGACGTGGATAATCGGAGGGCATGGCCAGTACCGGCACAGGTTCTCCGCTGAACCGGGTGAGCCAGTAGTTCTTTTGTATATCCAGTTTATTATTGGCCAGGCATTCATTTTGCCAGTCTGCATAATCTTTGTACTGGAAAGGCAATTCTGCTAATACAGCAGGCTTCGCAGCGATTAATGAATTATACAATGTCACCAATTCATCTACCAGTACCTGCATGGACCATCCATCAGATATGATATGATGAATAACAAATACAAAAATATACCTGTCATCTGCAAGACGAATAACAGTACCGCGGAGCAATACATCATTTGCCAGGTCAAAAGGCAGCGCCGTTTCATCTGAAACCATATTTTCAGCCAGCACTTCATTTTTTACAATATCACGGATATCGGAATAACAAAGGCTAAATCTTGTTTTGTCTGCCGGCCAAATTTTTTGTTTGGGTACACCATCTATTGTTATAAAATTTGTACGCAGTATTTCATGCCTTTTAATAATTGTCTGCAGGCTTTTTTCCAACAACAAATGATCGAGCTTGCCTGTAAGTTTTACGGCACGGGAAAGATTATAAGCCACTTTTGCTTCTTTGAACTGATCAAGCAGCCATATTCTTTTCTGTGCGTTCGACACATCGTAGTAATCCCGCTCCTCCAGCAGTTTTACTGGTGAAATGGCTGTGTGATCAACTCCGCTTACCAATATTGCCTGCTCTCTTACCGTTGGATAAATAAACAGGTTTTTCAGTAAAATTTTTACATCAAATTTTTTTTGTATCCTCGCCACAATACGGGTAGCAGCAATAGAATTGCCACCAAGTTCAAAAAAGTTATCGGTAACATATATATCAGTTTCGTTTAACACTTCTTTCCAGATGGAAAGTAATTCCTGTTCTGTTTTATTGAGAGGGCCTGCATGTTCCTGCTCTTCCCTGTCTGGCACCAGTTTTTCAAATGGGAGTGATTTGCGATCAATTTTGCCATTGGTGTTTACCGGCATGGCATTGAGATGAACAAAAAATGCCGGCACCATATAGTGGGGCAGTACATCGAGTAACAGGGAACGTAAATATTTATCACCGGCAGGCACGCCGGTATAAAAAGCCGCTAATTGTTTATTACCTTTTTTATCCTGACAGGACTCCACGGCCACATCATAAATATCTTCTAAACCCGTCATTGCCTGTTCCACTTCGGCTAACTCCACCCGGTAGCCATTTATTTTTACCTGGCTGTCTTCCCTTCCTAAAAATTCAATACGACCGTCTTCCATCCAGCGGCCGGTATCACCGCTTTTGTATAACCGTTCACCATTGGCCACAGCCGGATATACAAAACGTCGGCTTGTTTCTTCTTCATTATTTATATAGCCCTGTGCCAGCCCTTTTCCCCCGATATAAATTTCTCCTTTTACTCCTGCGGGCACCGGGTTCGCATCTCTGTCCAGTATAAAAACTTTCCGGTTAGTTATTGGCTGTCCGATCACTGTAATATCTAATGCATTCTCTATCCTGTTGTAGGTGGTGCAAACAGTAGATTCAGTTGGCCCGTATGTGTTATAAACAGGCAGTATTTTTATCAGCCGGTCTATATAAGATGATTTTAACCGGTCGCCACCGCTTATTACAAGACGCAGGCTTGCCAGGCCCTCTGCCTGTTTATTGATTTCATTTAATACCAGCGGAGTGGTGCTTAATACGGTTGCCTTATTGGATTTAACTGCATCCAGTATATCATCTACATTTCTTCCGCGGTTACTCAATACTACTATACTGCCGCCTGCAGCCAGGACAGGAAATATTTCTTCTACGGCCGTATCAAACGTAAGTTCCGACTGTTGTATTACAATATCATCTGCTTCAAGAGCAAAATAGCGGGAGAACGTTTGTATATAATCCAGTGCAGCTCCATGACTAACCATTACTCCTTTGGGAACGCCGGTAGAACCTGATGTGTACATGATATACGCAGTATCATTGGGCATTGTTTTTCTTACCGGATTTTCTACTGCATACTGGCTTGCCCATTCCCAGAACAATTCGCCGGGTATAATGGTTGCTGGAAAATGCTTAATGGCATCATGGGAATGCTGATCGGTACATAAAAAATCTATATTACTGTTTTCAATGATGTGCATGATACGTCCACTGGGAAATTCAGTGCTTAATGGAACAAAAACGGCACCCGTCTTATAGATAGCCATTAATTGTATGATCATTTTCTCTGACGGAGAAACCAGTAAGCCGATCTTATTGCCCGGTTTCACCCCATATTCTTTAACCAGGAAATCTGAAAATTGATTGGCGCTGGTATTTATATAATTATAGGTAAATGATTCACCTGCATACCGCACAGCAATATGCGCTGGAGTTTTTTCCACCTGCTGCTCAAACAATGCGGCAATATTATTACAAACAGGATATTCTTCTACCCGGTTATTAAATTCGTCCAGTAATACCGTTTTCTCCGCTTTTCCCAATATTTCGTAACCGGTAATTGCCTGGTTCGGCCCGTTCAATACACTTTGCACCAGGCAGGCAAAATGTTGTCCCAGCCTTTCTATCTGTTGTGCAGAAAATAAATCAGTATTATACCGGATACTATAAGACAATGATCCGTTTTGTTCAATAAATTCAAAATGCAGGTCGAGTAAGCTGGTATTCGTATCTATATCAACAGGCGTTGCTTTGATGGAATCGCCTAAGCTTTCCAGCCCTGCGGGTTTATCAAAATTCTGGTAGATCACCAATACATCAAATAAAGGCGCCCGGCTTATATCTTTTTTGAAATTGATATTGCCAAGTACGTTCTCCAATGAATAGTCCTGGTGCTTATATGCATCGAGCAGGCGGTTTTTTACGGTGGCCAGTATATCTGTAAAATTGCATTCCCGGTCAAAGCCGGTTAGTACCGGTAATGTTCGTAAGAAATTTCCGATCTGTTTTTCAAGATCTTTATTATCCCTTCCGGCTGTATCTGTGCCAATAAGTATGTCTGTTTGTCCGGTGTATTTATAAAAGAGCACATTCACCAACGCCAACAATGTCATAAAATTGGTAACGCCATTTTTCCTGCTCAATGTTTCTAACTGCACAGACAATGTTGCCGGAAGTGAAAACTTCAATATATCTCCATTAAAGGTCTGAAACACGGGCCTTGCCTGGCGAACCGGAAGATCAAGAACAGGTATGCCACCTGATAATATTTCTTTCCAGTATTCACCATTAGTAATGGATGCGGGGCTGCCTGCATTGCACAGTTGTGCCTGTATATGATCTTTTGCCTGGAATTGTAAAACCGGCAACGCAGCATCAGTACCATTTAATACTGCACTGTACAGGGCCGACAATTCTTTGAATATCAGCAGCACAGACCAACCATCACTGATAATATGATGGATACAGAATGAAAGCAAATAATCGTTGGCAGACAGCTGTATGAGTTTACATCTCCACAATGGCCCTTTCTCCAGATCAAAGGGTGTGTTGGCATTATTGACGGCGATGCTTTCCGCATCGGGTGCTGCCGTTACACTATGCTGCAGGTCGATAAATTCAAAATTTGTATTGTCTTTTCCTGCAGAATGTATTATCTGTTTAGGTCCTTCTTCTGTATAAATGAATGTGGTGCGGAGGCTTTCATGCCGGTCGCTGAGTAATTGCAGCGATTTTTTTAATGCGATGACATTAGTTATGCCTGAAAGCCTGTACCCTACCGAAATATTGCAAGCGGTTCTTGCTTCTTCATGCTGATGCAGCATCCAGAATCTTTTTTGTCCTTCTGAAATTTCGTAATTGGCTTTTTCCTGCACGGCCACCAATCCGGGGTTGTCTATAAAACCATTCGTGGAGCTTTCACTGATCAGTGCGGCTATGCGTCTGATGGTAGGATTGCTCAATACTTCCCAGGCGTTGAACTCTACTCCGGACCAGTCTTTAACAGATCCGGCCAACCGGGCAGAATGCAGGCTGTTTATTCCCCATTCAAATAAATTATCCGTTGCTTCAATATCATTTACCCCCATTATTTCTCTGCAGGCTGGCAATAGCCAGGCTTCAGTTTCTTCTATTGTTTTGGGGCCAAAATGTTGCGGCCCGCTTTCGTTCAGTTCTTTTATCTGATCTGTGAATTGTCCTGACTGATAAGCTTCCACAAGTTTGAAGTGCTGTATCTTACCACTTGTTGTTTTAGGTATTTTGGGAATGGGAATTATTTTGTCAACAGTAAGGCCGGTATGATCAGCCACTGCATTTCTCAAAGCTGCCATTAGTGGAATAAATGCTGCTGTTTCTCCTTTGAATAAAATAAACAGTACCAATTCTTCCTTCCACGATACGGAGTTTTTAACACCACAGGCCACTACTTTACCGGGACCCACACCGGGCACCTGTTCTGCTGCCCTTTCAATATCCTGCGGATAATAATTCTGGCCGAAAAGTATAATGATATTCTTAGCCCTGCCAGTAACGACAAGCCGGCCATTGATAAAAAACCCAAGGTCACCAGTCCTTAACCAACCATCTTTGGTAAATATTTTATCAGTAGCCGTTACATTATTATAATATCCGGCTGTTACATTGGTGCCTTTTATTTGAATATTACCGACTGAACCATCTCCTGCTTCGCTGTCTTTATCATCGACTATCCGCACATTACATTGTGCAATAGGGTAACCAACCTCCATGAAAGAAACCGAGGTCTTGTTTTTTTCTTTTATCAATTTTACTTTTTCACCGATACGCAGCGATTTCCTGTCTATATCATACGAACGCATGGGATCACCGGGATTGGGCAGACAAACTGCAACAGAGGCTTCGGCCAGTCCATAACCGGGATACATGGCAGTGGCGGGTAATCCATATTTGCCAAGTGTATCCATAAAGCTGGCACATAATTCATGCGATATCGGTTCAGCGCCATTATATATAATACGTATGGAAGAAAGGTCCCAATCTATTTTTTCTGTGTAACCGCTGAATGCTGCAAGGAAATAACTGTATCCAAAATTGGGAGAATATAATAAGGTGGCTGTATGTTCATTCGCTTTTTCAATCCATAGCAATGGCCGACGGATAAATAATGCAGCCGGCATCAAAAACTGTGCTGCACCGCTGATCATGCCTGTTAAATGAAAACAGATCAGACCCATATCATGTGTAAGTGGCATCCATGACAACATCCTGTCTTTTGCTGTAACACCTGATCTTGCTGCAATATCACTGATATTGGCCACCAGGTTAGCATGTGTCAGGGTAACACCTTTGGGTTCACCGGTGGATCCGGATGAAAATTGAATGTAGGCGATATCTTCGGGGTGTACATGCTGCTGAATACCCGGCAGGTAATGCCCGTCAAGTTCTTCTGTCAGCAGTACTTTTTCGCTGATCCCTGCAAACAATTCTTCGTGACCGGTTAGTGCTGCATATTTTTCCAGTCTTTCCAGTTGTGCTTTATCACAAATTAAATAAGGGTTGTTGAGAGTACTGTATACTTTAAATAATTTAAGTTTATGATCGTCCTGGTTACCGGCTGATAGTGGCACCGGTATTATTTTTCCAAGAATACAGGCCCAGAATAATATGATGAGTGTCCGGTTATCCTCTGATTGCAGCATCACTTCGCTTCCCCTATGTATGCCCCTGCGTTGCAATCCACCCAGTACATGGGTGGCTTCTTTCAGCAACGCCGTATAGCTCAATACATCTTCCTGTGCGTTACCGTTAATAAAGGTAATCCCGTTGCCATCTGTATGGCTTAAACGGTCGATCACACTTACGAGTGTATTCATGTGTAATTTCTGGCTGGTCATTCGTGCAATGATTAATTAATATTATATTATATTCAGTGCTGGCGGCTTACCGGTCTGTTTATCCTGCTGGTATTTTCAGGCTTTTATAATTCGATTCAGAATAATTGATTTTTGTCTTTATTGCAGGTAGTAAGTGTTATAGCTGCTGCTTCCATAAATCCTTGCATCTGGTTTGCAGGATGAGAATGTAACTGGTATTTCCGCAATGACCGCATTGCTGATACCCGCCAAAGAGGCAATAGTGGCAGTCAATGCTTTTACCACCCGCTGTACAAATGGCACATCCACAGCTTCCATTATATCTCCGGGTAAATGATAATTATAATTCCTGTTATCTCCGGTATCACCAATGGAAATTGCCTTTACACCTGCATCCCAAAAACTGGCATGATCAGAAGAACGAAAGGCTTCCGGGGCTATCTTACCATCATCGGGCACTACAAGTGATACCACCTGCAGGTCGGGTACATAGACACGGGCGCAACTGTCGAATCGCCTTCCCGCTTCCTGAGAATTTTCATTCATGGTATTAAGAATAAAATCCCCTTTAAATTCATCACCGGATACTTCTTTGTAAGCAGCAGGGAAAATATTTTTTAATTCCACTGGAAAAACCTGGCTTTTGGGCTGCACAGAATAAAAACCGATCATATCAAGGTTTATCATCAATCCTGTTTGAAAGGCTTTATCATTACCAAGGCGTGAGACAAATTCCCTGCTCCCCAGCAAATCCTCTTCCTCCATATCAAATGCGACAAAACATACTGAATGCTGAAATGTGTATTTCGAAAGCACCCTCATTATTTCCAGTACCCCTGCCACGCCTGAAGCATTATCATCAGAACCAGGACTGCCTTTTACTGCATCCCAATGGGCGCCGATAATAAACAGTTTATTATCGTTACTGATGCCCGGCAACATCGCTACCAGGTTTGTGGCAACATGCCCCGCATGCACAAATTCCTGTTTTTGCAGGGTGAGTTTATTATCAGTAAAATCTTTCCCGATCTTCTGCATTATATTTCTTAATTGCAAGCTATCTTCCCTGAAATATCTTTTTACAGACATGAAAGACATATCATTTCTAATATTATCAATACTCACTTCACGGATAAGCTGGCTGATATCCGGTTTTTGCAGGTCTTCTGCCACCAGTTTCACTTTGTAATTATTTACATCTGTAAAGGATTCCACAAGCCTGCATACGATCAGTTTACCGGTACCGGTTTTTACAGGATAACCCACATCACCAAATACCTCCAGGCATTGTACAGGGCTGCAGTCTTCATCATTAACCAGTAGCTGAAAATTGATACTAACGTTTTTATTGCCGGCATTTGTCACATCATAGCGAATGGCAATCTCCCGGGTGCCGGGTTCTGCAGTTGCCCTCAGGTTACTGATTACAGGCATTGCATTTTGTGCTGTAAGAGAGTTGCTAAACAGCATGGCTGCTATTGCGGCCGGGAGGAATTTATGTATCATAACAAAGGAATAAAGTATTTATAAATAAATTATACATGCTACGGGAGCAGCATTACATTTTTATTGCCAGACAACTTCCACCACTTTGGTGCGGGAAGCAATAGTGATTCGGGGAATGTTTTTTCTTCTGCGTAAAACAAAACGGTCATCATCGGATATAGCCTGTAAATTGACTGTGTATTTATCTTTCTTAAAGAAGAAAGTGAGTATCTCTCCTGGCTTCTCCCGGTATTTATTCAGGAAGAGTACAATAGAATCGCCGGTAGCTACTATTTCTTCTGAGCGGTTAAAATTGTAGTGGGGATCTTCCAGCAATTTCAATATTCTTTCTCCATTTGGTAATCCATATCCTACATAATTATTGCCGAAAGGATACAGGTGGCCTGAACGCTCAATTATTTCTTTTACTTCTGTATTAGTAAGACCTGGTTTGCGTTCCAGCATACAGGCAATTAGACCGGTAATAAAGGGAGCTGAAAAAGAAGTGCCATCTGCTGTCGGACAGGCAATATTTGGTTTAAGGTAAGACTGAAAAGGCGGGCCAATACTGCTGAAACTTGGTTTGAACCAATAATCTATATCGGCGGCCCCTACAGATATTACACCGGGGGCATCTGATGGAGTAGTGAGTATCTGCCAGGTGGAATCAGTGCCTTCATTTCCAATAGATGATACAATGATCATTCCTTTTTTCTCTACTGCTAACTGTGCTGCTTTGGCAATGGTGCTGGTTTGACCATTCATGTCGGCTGCTTTGTAATTGTCAGCAGGGTTATCAAAGTAATGTGAGTAACCCAGCGAACTGTTGACAAGCCGTACACCCATGCTATCCATCCATTCCAACGCCCTGATCCAGTAATCTTCTTCCTGCCGGGTTTCTATATTGGCATCGTCTGTTCTTGCCAGGTAATAATTTGCCTGTGTGGCCAGGCCATATTGTGTATTCTCCTTTATACTATATCCACCGAGCATTTGTAATACAAACATGCCATGACTGCTTGATCCCGGTAGCTGCGGATTAAATAATGACCGGACTGTTGGATCCACAAAATCTTTCATCTCCATTACTTTGCCATCATCAATAAGCTGGCGCAGGTATTTATTTTGATCAGCGCCCTTAAACCCACCATCGATTATTCCCACTTTTACCCCCTTGCCGGTAAGATGTTGTGTTACGATAGATGCTGCATTTACTTCACTGAAGGCCCATTGCCAGGGGTTATCACCCGGTAATTCTCCAAGCGATGTTTCATGTAATGAAGTTTGAATGGGCTGAACAGATTTTATAAATCCCAGCTGCCTGATAGCCGTAACTTGTTTTTTAGTAAGATGAACCGAAACAGCATTGAACCATTTGGAAACACAAATAACGGGAATATTTTTTTGCTGCAGGCTATTTATATAGGAAGGTTTCACCGGCAGGTCAGACCATGAAAGTCTTTCAAGACCGAGTGCCTGTCTTGTACTGGTGGTGGCGGTAGAGAGATAGCTGATCCCTTTAGCAGGTTTGCCTTTATCGGTAAAGAAAACCCAATACTTGTTTTGCCCCTGTGCATGTTGGCACAAAAGCAATAATACAATAACCGGCAGGCGAAAAAGGATTGGCATATAAATGAGTTAAAGAGTTAATTATTTAATAAACCTGGTTCAATTCATCTGTGCACCGGGGTGTCATCTTATTGTCCCATTGTTGTTTTATTTCCTGCCTTTCGTTTTCAGTGGTTCCGGGCATTGTTTGAAAGACGAGCATCTTAATTTTTATAGACTGCATAAAATTCCGAAGGCACTCATTGGTTTCTTTATCAGAAAAATGTGCTTTTACTGCAGACTGCAGGTTGTCTGTACTTCCAACGTGGCGTGCATTGACAGCCTGTCCGTTTACACGGCCGCAAAGCGCATACACCGCAGGCAGGGCGGGTATTTCATCAAGATTATCTTTCTTATCAAGGTTATAATCTTTGTGCAGAAGCACCATATCCGTAATGCCGGTTTGCTCTTCTGCCAATACATATTTATGTGTCATAATAAAACAGATTTGACTATTTGAATGATAAAATAAATGGTACGCTTATAACAGGGGGATAATTCCCTGTATGGCAATTTTTGCAATCAGTCCGGAGATCGTAGTATATTCTCCGGTCTTTGTTGAAAAAGTTTTTACATCTGCACCATTGGCAGTAGAAACCCTTTTTTGCAGCCAACGGCTATCCCATTCGTTGGAGATTTTTTTCTTTTTCTGCTTTTTCAAAAGTGAACCGGTACATTAAGCCGGACAATTTTTTTTCCTGGTTCAGCCGGAAACTGAAATCTTCCTGTTTACTGAGTTCCTTCCAGATGGTGGGTTCCATTTCTTCCTTTGCCGGTGTGAGGAAAAAGATAGCAGCGCTTAGGCGTGTTAACAGGTTTTCGTATGGCAATTCCCAATTTTCAATGAGGCCATCAGATTTCAGTTGGTCCAATTGCTTTTTTACTTCATTGATTTCTTTTACATACATAACTGACAATATTTAATTGTTTGCGAATAAGGTGAAATTAGAAGCGGCGTAAAATTATAGGTCATTATAAGGTGGCCGACTGGTATACTTGCCGGCTTTTTACAGCTTCGCTAATTCAACTCACATGAAACGTTAAGTGAGTGATTAAAAAAATATAAAAAGCGAAAACGAAAGCTGCAGGTATTCCTGCTTCTTTCTTTACCAATATCAGCTTACCGGTTAGTAATCAAAATTCCGGCATAGCCATCCTATAACGAAACTAAACACACCTGATAATTCAACTATCCTATTCACGTATCTGAACCACTAAGAAATTTTGAGCAGATCATCTACAGAAATTTCCATGGAAATGGCCTGCCTCAATAAAGGAAGCCGGATGAGAAACCGGGGGCCATTATTTACTTTTTTGATCAGTATTCCTTCCATACCGGCAAAAATTCCTTTTGTTACCATTACCTGATCACCCGTAGCATAATAAGGCTCTGCCTGAATATCGCCAGGACCCGATTCAATGCGGCGGATACGTTCAATTTCTTCTGATGGGATGGACGTGGGCCTGCCCTCACTTGATATAAACCGCATCACACCCGGAATCTGGAGCAGCTCGGCCCTGTGTTTTAATTCGGACTGAACAAATACATAACAATTGAAAAGTGGCTCTTCAATCACTTTTGTACGGTCGCTCCACCGGCGTATAACATGCCTTACGGGCAGATAGCTTTCGTAGAGGTGCTGCTCTTTATTCATTTCTTCAATATCCCTGCAGATGCTTTTTTCAAATTTTGGCCGGGTATATATTACATACCAATTGGGGCCTGTTTCTATTTGTCTCATAATTTCAAGTTTTTATGTTACTGTCCGGTTTTCCGCTTTTTAAATTTTTTGTATCCGGTACAGAATAAAAAAAGGTGAACTGAGAATGGTGAAAAAAACGGGTATTCATTGTTTTGTGCAAATCCTACCCGTTTATACTGCCTGCCACATGAAATCTTTTTTATTCAATAATAAGTGTATACACCTACTACTTGATAAAACGGTTTGAATTCTTTTTCGCACTTTTGTAACTCCTGAAGTCAAAAATTCCTCCCAACGTATCCGCATTACTTGTTAATGTGATAGTGGTTGTAGTGGTATCGTCCATTCGTGGAGAATTTTCCCTGGAAGAGTACCTGAAAAGGGGCTTTACCTTAAGCACCAGTTGTCTGTTAGTTAATTGATTCATATACTTTGTTTTTGATTATGCAAGCAAATTAGATTGTAGTGATCCCTGTAAAAAAAATATTACACCAACAGGCTTTTTCGTCCTTTATCTTTCGGTATTTTAGTGATATGGACTGGTCCGCTATTTCTTTCAGGGGGAGTTTTCGCAACAAAACCTTTGTTTATCATCTTGTTGGATGGGCTATATTCATCCTGTACGAGACGCTTTTCATTACGATTATACTGCGGAGCAAGAGCGATACATCGATTTGGGAAGGCTATGTTTACCCCTATTCGGTCAATATTTGTTTATTCTATTTTCATGCACATATCACTCTTTCAAAGTCTTTCAAAAACACCAAAAAGCGGTATCTGCTGTTCATTTTGCTGATTCTTACTGAGCTGATCCTCTATCTTTTATTCATGAACATCAGCGAGACCTTTAATTCGGGCTTCCAATGGATACTTGAACTGTCAAAAACTGATACTTACTCCCTGTTACGCCAGTTATGGAGAGGTATTTATTTTATCGGGTTCAGTTCCGCTTACTGGTTTACCATAAGGGCGATACGCTCAGAAAAAAAGGTGCTGGAACTGGAAAAAATGCAGATCATTAACCAGGCGGAAAAACACAGTCTGGAAAAAAATATATTCGAACTGCAAAATGCCCACCTGCAATCACAGATCAATCCGCATCTTCTCTTTAATACACTGAATTTTATCTACAATAATGTGCAGGAAGTGTCGCAGGAAGCTTCTGATGTGGTTATACTGCTGTCTGAGCTGATGAATTATTCGCTGCGGGAACTGGAAGCAGACGGCAAAGTAAGCCTTGACAAAGAAGTGGAGCAAATTAATAATATCATCAAGATCAACCAGATCAGATTTAATAATAAATTGTTCCTGGGAATAGAAACAAATGGGGACTTTAGCAATGCAAGGATCATTCCGCTGATTTTAATTCCCATTATTGAGAACCTGTTCAAACATGGTGATATGTCGAATGAAAATGCTCCGGGTAAGATCACTATCAATTATGATGGGGAGTACCTGGAGATGACCACTGAAAACCACCGGAAGAAAAGGGGGAAAATAATCAGCCATGGAATTGGAATCGTAAACGTAAAAAAAAGGCTTGCCAATTTATATAACAATCAATACACGCTGACGATGAACGGGGATGAACATGTGTTTTATGTTTACTTAAAAATTAAATTAAATACCAACTTATGATTACCTGTTATATAGTGGACGATGAACTGCATGCGATACAGATACTGGCCAGGTACATAGAACAAACACCGGGGCTTGAATTACTGGGATATTCTGAAAACCCGCTGGAAGCATTGCAGGTATTCCGTGATTCCGGGTATGCCGGTATTACATTCATTGATGTGGATATGCCTCAATTGTCCGGCATTGATCTTTCAGAACTGCTGCATAATAAAACTTCGGTGGTATTTGCCACAGCGTACGACAAATATGCCATACAGGCTTTTGAAAAAGACGCACTCGATTATATCCTTAAACCCATTACGTACGACCGCTTTCTAAAATGTATCAACAAACTAAACATTAAGCCGGGCAAAAACCCTTCAACAGAGGGCGATACGGTGTTGGACCATTTTTATATCCAGTATGAATCCAAAGGAAAGATCGTTAAGATCAACTATCATGATGTTATTTATATTGAAGCATTGAAGAATTATGTGATAATACATACCACTGTTACAAAATACATCACTTATCTTACTATGAAAGAAATGGAGGAAAGCATGCCCCCTTCCATTTTTGTACGGGTACATAAATCGGCGATCATTAACCTGGAAAAAATGGTGAGGATTGAAGGCAATGCCATTCAATTGCAGGATAAAACGGAGATTATCCTGGGTGCCAGTTACCGGGAGGCTTTTATCAGCCGTTTGAATGAAAAACTGGTCAGAACCAAACGCTTACCCGGCAACTGATTTATTTTCAGGTAATGCAGTCAAAAATGATTGGCGGGCTTTTTCTGACAACAGCTTGCTACATTGAATTACCGGTTTGCGTTATAGTTAAAAAATCGTTTCTTCAGCTATGTATTCAAACGAATACACGGTTTCCAAAAACGCCATCACTAAACTTTCGTCAATCTGTTAGCCGCTAAGGGTTAAAAAGAATTTTACCAGTTATTCTTCAGTATTATGTTTGTTTTTAAAAAACAATCCGGTATAATGTTTGTACAACAAATAATATATAACCAGTTCGTATTTTCTTGAATTTTGCAAAAACAACCGGTTAAGGTGCATGTGTATCAGATCACCTATTATTTTCTGTTCATAGGGGTACCCTGTTTTCCCGATTTTCTCTGCCAGCTTTTTTGAAGAGTCATAAAGGCTTGCTGCAGTGGCCCCGTATTTCTTTTTTACTTTATTCAATTTGGTATAGATCGCAGTTATTTCAGCCCGAAGGTCTGTATATTTTTTATCCAGCCCTTTTTTCAGGTCTTTGCCTCCTCCCATTTCTTTGTAAAAACTTTCATAGAGATTTTGCATCTGTGCTATTCTTTCATCTATTGTAAGGCCGAAGGCGTTAAACATTTCATCTACCGACAATATGATTATATCAAGATCATACGCCGATGCGCCCCCTGTATCATTACCGCCATATTTTTTTATATAATTTGCCACCATATCACTGCTGCGGTAGAAAAAATATTCCACCTCTTTTATAAGACGGGGAGAATACCGTTCCAGTTCCCGTATATAACTATCTGTATAATACTTATCGATCAGCCGCTTATCCACGGCACGCTGCAGCCTGTCGGCCACCATCGCTGTAATCTCTGCCATAGATTCATTCTTAATATGCAGGCGAAAACGGATATGGTAATCCGGGTCCTTATACCGTACAAAGAACCATTTATGTATCAGTTTCGCTTTTATCAACTCATTGACCAATGGCAGTACAGTATTACGCAGCAGTTCATTGGAGCCCACGGGGTGGCAATAAATTTTGTAATAAAGCCAGCCAGCCGCCTTCAAAAAGTTTTGCTTTTCCATGCTGCTTTTCTCAATGACCGGGTTCTGCGGCAATTCATATACATCTTCAGTATGATACAGAGAAGTGATGTATTGGCCAATCAGGGGTTTTTCTGCTGGTCCCGCTTCTACAACTATATGATTCCCCCCTTCCATTATAAACTCCTGCAGCATAATAGTGCTATAGTTCTTTACTGTGTCAAGAAACAATGCAATCTCATCGCTGCAGTCAGTATTAAAAACAAGATAATTATCGTGTTGTACCAATGCAAAATGGCGGGGCAGGCGAATGGCAACTGCCAGCTTCAGAAATGAAGCATACCAGTGTTCAGGATTGAGTTTTTTTATAAAATCAATCTCTTTTGCATCAAGGCTCCACGAGGCAAGTGATAAGATAGTTGATTTATACACCACCCTCGGATAAAACTGCAGCCCTGGATAAAATGTGGCAAGGTCCAGTTTGAAATTGGTCTTTAATCCCTGCGATTGTAAATCACAGAGAAAACGGAATACAGAAAATTCGCTTTTTGAATAATTAAATGCTGAGCTTAACCTTGGTACCACTCTTGCATTCAGGCTCTTCGACATCAGGATTACCTGGCTGCCGCTGGTTACGGTCACATAAAGATCACTCAGGGAAATCTGGGCTGATTCATCCATGGTAGACATAACCATGATGGGTATTTCAAAATCCCGCACATGACGGCGCCTGTTGATATTCGCTGCATGTATATCACAGACATGGGCTATTTCCGCAAATACAACATGCCGGTTGGTGGTTTGCTCTTTTTGGGCAATTTCTTTTGCCATAGAATAGAAGCTCTCATTAAACGGCGAGAACCTGCTGATAAGTGTTGTTGCCGAAACCCCACCGGCGCTTTCGATATACACGTTGTCATTCAATAATCTGAAAATAACTGAAATAGTTGGAGGCAACTTAAAAACCTGATCTTCGGCTTCCAGCGAATTAATTTCTTCTTCTTTTAATTCAAGCATGTACGGGCAGCCCTCCGTTTTATGTCCGAACATTTTATTCAGCAGGAATGCATGTCCTGCAGTCCAGGTAATGTGTTTTTCCTTTTGCGGTACTGATTGCTCAAATTCTATTCCTTTCAGCAACCAGTCCTGTTTAAATATATCATCCAGGTTTTCATATCCAACTCCCATTTCAGGATCCAATGCCAGCAAGAGCGGGATTTCACGGTTTTCAAATTTTTCTACAAACCCCTGTTTAAAATTATCCAGCGCCCTTACTTCGTGTATGGATACCAGTTTATCTATACAGTAGAGCCCATCAAGTATTGCCTGCTGGTATTTTATATGCAATCCACCTTCTGCCACTCCCCTTTCTGAAACCACATAAAACGGATTTTTCAATTCTTGCGGAGTACTCAGCATCTCACGGAGCAGGCTGGCACTGTGCATAATGTCATTCACCCTGTCAGCACCCTTTTTTCCCAGGTTCTCCACAAGAGATTCAATTTTTTCCAGTTGCTCCGAATGAATATTATTATCATTGAGCAGCTTCATCAGGTCTTCCAGGCAATCATCCCCGGTAATATTACTCCCGGATTGCGGCAATATAATTTGCTCATTTATCAACTGAGGTATAAACTGGCGGATATCCGCAGCCGATAAACCGGTTTGGGTTTCCAGAAAAAGTGCAATCTCTCCGAGCAATTTGCCCACGGCACAAAATTCAATCACATCGCTGATGAATTTGTTACGGGGTAGTGAAATAATGGAAAATAACCGCCGGTGCTTCTCCGATTCCATATCATACTTGATGTAGCGAAAATACCGGAACACTTTATAAAAAGATGAATTGGATTTGTACAACACCACATCTTTCCCTTCCAGGCCCACCAGTTTTTCGCAGAGTTCAAGACTTGAAAAGTAATCCACTTTCAGATGTACTTTAAATTCCTGCGGCTGAAAGGCTATCCTGTTTATGTTTTCATTCCAATTCACCGAGGTAACAGAAGAAAAAGCGCCGAATGGGGTGGGTCTGAAACAAGCCCTGTTACAATACTTTTTTATAGTATTTTGTTGTGCCGGGCTTAGTGCAGCATACTCGAAGTTTTTTTTTTGGATCCCATTATAAAAATCGACACTGGCGGCATACAGGGCCACTTTAAAAAAATCACTCTTAATTATCTCATTATAATCAAGATTCCCGTAATCAAGGAAGCTAAATACCGGGTTGCGGATCAGCAGGGAGGAAAAGAATTCATATTTCATAGATGTACATGCAGGTTGTAAATAATCTAATAGTAAAACTGATATCTATGGCATTAATGAAATTTACGCTTTTAAAGAACCCTTAACAAAAATAACTATCCAATGTTCAGTAGTTGAAAATGATAATGCTGATTAGTACGTGCAAACACTTAATGTTTGAACATACTTCCAGTTACTATTTTTTTCATACCACACCGGGAAATAGATATAACTACGGCAGGCTTCGCTATAGAAAAATAATTGTATGGAGAGCTGAGATGCATGCAATCTCTGTTTGACACAGTTCTGCATCTCCAACTCAGCGATGATGCCTGGTTTTGCAAGCTGGTATTTTCTATTCAGGCAAACGCTAAAATACTACACTATGGCAGTACATGTGCCTGCCAGAAAGGTTATCACACGACAACAGCTATGCATACAAACCCATTCCCCTTTACGCCGATCCAGGGGCTGGTAATATATACTCCAAACTCAATACCAGTCCCGGTAACCTTACCAGCGGATATGGTTGCTGAGTAAGGTTAGAGAATATTACCAGGTCAAATCTCAATGCACCCTCCACCCTGTTTGGATTATTATTACTAAACCATTGGTTGATATTGCCGGTCCAGCTCTGCAGCATTGGATCTAATTGTGTAGCCACGGTTATCGGCACCATTGTCTGCATGAATACCGGCAAATTGACAGGCAACAGGTTTGTATTGATAGCATAATCATAACTGCAGGTAGCCTGGAAGGAAAGTGTGGGTTCTGTATTTTCCTTCAGCAATGTATCCATTAATGTTTTGAGCTGATCGAATAGGGATCTGGTGGCCGGTATTTTATTATTAGCGGGCAAGTCAGCTATTTCAATCTCCTGCAAACTTGTAATAGTCGGTAAGTACGGATTAGAGAAAGACAGGTTACCTGTTGTGTACACAAAAGCCGGGTTTGTTTTTTTATCATGAATGAGATCTTCATTCCTTGTTAAGTATACAGTGGTAAGGGCATCCTGGCGCTGAAGTATATTGAGCTCCGGGAGCACTAACTGACGTGACTGAATACTTTGCGCTTCCTTGCTTAACAAAGGCTCACCGGTTTCTCTATTCACATAATAATAGCAAATGTTTCCTTCTCCGCAGGGATCATCGGTACTTGTCCATAGCATTTCTTTGTATGTACCTGGCTCAATAAGCACCTTTGGTGTTCCTACTCCGGCAGGAGGCTGACCATGAATGGTTACCACCTGTACCTGTTTCCCATTAAGGCCCCTCGGCGCTTCCCTTACCTCAAATGAATAAGGAGCTGCACTACCCATACTGGCAAAAGCATGTGGCATACTGTTCAGTATTAAACCATTTGCTCCAGAGGCGGCGTCAACAATTCTTCGTACCATCTCTGTAAACGATTTCATGGCGATACCGGCATCAGTGAACAGCTTGGTTGATTGTGAATCATAATATTTTTTGGCATCGATTTGAGTTACCAATGCTTTGATATCCACATCCACCGACGGATACACGGTAATAAACTCTGCCAACTGACTGAATGCATCCGTAAGGGCGTTTGGTACAAGCAGACCAGCTCCTCCAACATTAAAATTCACTGTAAAATTGAGAATATCCTGCGGATAATAAAACGGCTCTGAATAATGAAATGAATAATCCCAATTCAATAATTTACTGATATCAGGATTGTTGGTATCCGGGGCAGTACCCGATTGATTAACCAATGAAGGGTTCTGCGGGAAGGAACGCAGGAACATTGGCACCGGAAAACCGCCTAACTGGCTTTCTAATGGCACCCTTACATTTGGAAGCACAAAGCTCAGCCAACTGGAAGGGGTAAACCCGTTGACAGGCACTGCAACCTGGTGCTCAATATTAGTACCGCAGTAGCTCAGGTTAAGATTTATTTTAGAAAGTACTTCCCCATCCTGTCCCCTGACTATTTCAGGTGTGCTTAATAAAAAGGCCAATGACTGATCAGTGCTTTTATCGAGCTTGATTTTAGCTGCGGTGATCGTTAACTGATCTGATTTTGCATAGCTAACATAATTGGTCGATACGGTGGCCTTTTTATCTCCGCGGACCGGTCTGTTATTTGCATCCAGTATAGCCTCACCAGTAATTACTGTTGTAAAATCAATGGATACATCAGCTGAAGCTGTCAAGATCACACTCCTGCCATCGGTTGATAAAACTGCAAATTGAACAGTCAAAGGCGATGTTAGCGTATAATTATTTATATCCGTTGCAGTCGTCTTATCAAGCGGTGCGCTAAAATGAAGTGTTACTGTACGCAGGTGCTCATCATCGCTGACGGCGCCTTCCAATACTGTGTTCTGCAATAAACTACCGTACAGGTTAGGAGCTATACCGGCAGCAGGGTCTGCTTTTACTTTCACATCAAACAGAATACCTGAATTAGTGGCATACAGGTTGCTCAGTTTTGCAAGCAGGGCCTGTTTCAATGCTTCCTGTACCGGCCGGGCATCAGCCGTTTCATTTTCAAATACTGTAACCATCAGCATTTTTGCAATATCCGCCAGCGACTCTTTACTGTTCTGGATATCCTTGAGGTAACTGGTGTTTAGCTTTTTATCAATTAGCTGAATGGATGCGGTGAACTCAGGTGTCAGGATATTATCCATTGAACCAAAGAAACTGCTCACCCATTTGTCCATATCTATTTCTGTGAAATCTTTTTGATAAGCAGGCTTGTTAAAATCAATTCCTGTACCGGTAGAATATGTATAAATGTTTACACCTGTACGGCTTTCTAATTTATTAGAAACCGGCTGCGGGGCAAACATATCCGGCTCTCCGGGAGATACGACACTGTAAGCAATGGGTTGTGCATCATCAATACCTAAGCGTGCTGCCCAGATTGTACCATCTGGTTTTTGCTGGCCTGATTTATCACGGTCTGCGCCAGTACAAATTTTCAGGTAATACTGATCGGTGACAGACATTGCCTCTTCAAATGCATCAGCAAAAACATCGAGGCTCCTGGAAGTATTAACAGGAGCATCTGTTGATGGAGATAATAACGTAGTTACCTGCTTCACGCTTCCGGTTGTTTCGAAGTCGCCCATCACAGCCCCGCCGGTTCTTGCAATAGACAGCGACAATACCACTTCAAATATCTGTGCCGGATTTACCCCGGTTGGATTTATATTGAATTTAAGTGTATAGGTATTGGCTGGTGCAGCAACTGTAATGCCACCCTGGCTTCTGTCCTGCAAATACAGGTAAACAGAAGCGATCCATTTATTAACCAGGTCATCAAACACTGAACTGTCAACCGGGAAGTCATGATCAAAAAGACTTGTTTGCATAGACATACTTATGCCATTCGGATCAGTCAGCTGGTACCAGATTTGTTCATATACCTGGAAGTCATGCGTAGCCTGCTGTATAATGGATGAAGAAGCGGCGACTGCTGTATCAGGGAAACTGAAAGTGGCCTGCCCGTTAAATGTAACTGTCTTCGCACTGTTTTGAATATTGCCAATGCCTAAGGTATATTTCATATCCTCTGCCATAGCAGCTACTGTAAGTTCAACGGTTTTTGCATCTTTCAGCACAGCCGAAACAATTTTCAGATCAGGGCTTAGTTTATAATTGGTCATTACAGCGGCAGTAGTTGCATCCAGCGCTTCTGTAAATGTTAGTGAAATAGTGGTACTGTTAACTGCCTTTGCTGTAAGCAAACCATTGTACTGCGTGGTATCAAAAGACAATGGTATCTGAATGGCGGGCTGGCTGCCACCGGCTACCTGCCATACTGTTGAAACAGATGGCCATTGATTTACTCCTAATAGTGCATCTGTATAACCTGTGAGTATTGGAGATTCATTTATTATATTGCCTGCTGACGGTTGTGACAAAGTGGTAAGGATGGTATTACCATAAATATCCAACCACATAAAGTCTGCCTGTACAAGATACCCGATTCCCTTATAAGGGCTTGTGGAAATATCCGGCATCCCTGCTACCAGTTTGGCTGGCTGGTTAGCAAACTTATAATAAGGCACTGATTGTTTAAATATCCATTTATCACTAAGGTCCTCCACGCCGAGATATGCATTGTTTGGGTCTGGCTGAGGTTCAGTTGGTCCCGCAGGCAAACTCAGGAAAGGTTCTTTTGTTTCAAACCATGAATTATTAACCAGCTTAAAGGAAAGAATTGAAAAATTATGCTGAAGGAACAGGAGTGCATAATTTGCATCAGTTGGTTTTGGAGGTATTGCTGCTGGTTCTTTGCGGATAGCCTCAAGCGAAACAACTCCCGCAGGTACTGTGGCTACTCTTGTTACAGGTCCTCCTGTCATGGTAAGTTGTGTACCTGCAGCAAAAAGTCCAGCTGTATTGCTGTTATAATTTGCCAGTGCTGTAATATCCATTCCATAAAATGATGATATTGCAAGCAGTGTACCAGTATTCACATTTGATCCTGCTTTTGCAGTTAATGACGGTAAACGCAAACCGAAATAGAATGGCAGCGGATCGGGCCAGTTGGTTACCACCTTATTGGCATCTTTAATCGCCAGTACTGTTGTTCCAAATTTATCAGCAATAGATTGCAATGTTTCCCCGCCTGCAGTTTTTACCTGGTAGGTTCCTTCGGGAACTGCTATGGTAAGTGCGGCAGTCAACACGGCGGTTGCATTATCTTCTGCCACATCACCTATGTTGGCAAAATAGTTGAATGCTATTCCGGTTAATGTGTCATCGCTCTTAAATGTTGCTTTTTGACTCAGCGGGTCGGCCTGTGCATACAAGGTGCTGTCATTCACATTTACCGGATCACCTGTTACAAACATATTCATACAAGGCTGCAGTAAGTTTTGTTCATTACTGTTTGCCGGCATTGAATAAAGGGTGATCAGTGATAACACAGCTTCGCCTTTGTCGTTGAAAGCATGGTCTGGTAAACCCTCTCCATTCTCAGTATTATAGTAATAGAGATAATAGCCGCCATCTCTTGTAATACTGGCCTGCCATAGCAAAGTGACCAGTGCTGAAGGGCTGTTCAATAAATTACTTTCATCACTTTGTGCTTTCAACGTTTCGGCAAATGATTCCATTGCTTCACTACCCGGCCGGGTGAAAGTGGAAAGATTGGCTTGTGCTATACCAATGGTCAGGCTGCTGATCGGATCGGTCTGAATACCGGGATTAGAACCACTTGATTGATTTGGAGTAAACCCAAAAGCCATAAGATATATCAGGCTATCGTTATTATTCAGATAAGTAACCATCTGCTCCAGTATAAGCGCATTGTTTCCATCTGCACCACTGATCTCGTAGGTATCCCTGGAAACAGAACTATCTGCTGAAAGCGGTACTCTCTTAATAGTAAAGGTTACTTGTGTACCCCATCCGTAATTAGTAACCGGTTGGGATTTTATTGACTGCGTGGCAGGATCTACCGTACCGATCTGCACCTGGAACCTTGGAGTAATAGCACGGCCATTTGGCACTGCAAGACCCAGCAGATCATTAGGCAATGTCCAGATGCTTAATGTCTGAGCGCTGTTGATTACTCCACTATATGGCAAAAGAATTGGAGATCCTGCCTGCCAAAGACCTACTGTGCTGAATGAGTAATGACCATAATTACCACTGAACATATCCCCTGCTCCAAGTTGTTCAATGGCCAGGTCAAGTACATTCTGCTGAGCATAATTTCTTACCGCCTGTACCTGGGTATAAGCATCAGATTTCTGCACAACCGGCATTTCTGCTGTATTCACATTTCCTTCAAAGGCTATCCAGCTCAGTGGCGTTGGCAGTGTAAATAATATCGCATAAGAAGTATCAGGTTTCAGTACCGGTATTGGGAACTGTTGCCCCGTCAATGCAAACAATCCGGCATTATCCTCTTCGTATATCAATTTTTTATCGCTACCCTTCGTCACCCACATACCCTGGAAGTTTGGAGTAATGCCGTCAGTCGGCAGCCTCAGTCCCGACAGGTAATAGCGGGAAGCCATACCTGAAAGTTGCTGCAGCCCTTTATTACCCTGAATTTCTTTGATCAGTTCTCCCACCTCAAATTGCGGCAGGTCACTAATGATAAGCTGTCCGTCATTATCAGCGCTGTCAAATAAATTTACAATAGCCGCATTTTCAGGAGTTGTTGCCAGTGTATCCACGGTTACTCCATAGCGTGCTGAAAAAGTGATCAGGGTATCAGCAGGCTGTGTTTGTCCATTGAAATCGGGCAGCATCAGTTTGGAAGAAGGCATAAGCAGGCCTTTGCTATCCAGCATACTATTACCCTGGATCTTTGCATTGTCAAGCAGTTGGTCCAGGTTTACACCAAAGTCTTTGGCCAAACTATTGAGAGAGTTACCGGCTTGTATTATTATATCATCCTTTCCGGTGTAAGAAATACTGATACCATTTTGCAAAATGGTGGTAATATCTGCATTTACAGTGGCCAGCCCTTTACCGGCAAAACCTTTATTATAGATCGCTTTTACACTGATGGAATTGAAAGTATCATCGCTTACTGTATTGTATGTTGCCATACGTACTTTAATAATCGCAGCCGGTGTCAGTACATGTGATTTATTATTTTCAAACAGGTCGCTGACAGTATATACATAACCGCTGCCAAATTGCCCATGCGTATTGATCCAGCCTGTAATTTGCTGCACGGTTTGCCCTGCAACTATGGGGTAATGGAACGTACTCAATGCATCCAGCGCATTTTGCACCATTTGCCGGGCCAGCAGCAGGAAATAATCTGCAAAAATGAAAGTGGCCATTGATTCAGCCGCATTTTGCACTTTCACCCGGGCCTTCATCAAATCCCCGGTATCCTGTTCACTATCCAGTTGCACGGCAAATTGATTAAAATATTCTTTCAGTTCATGGATATAGGTTGCTGATAAAGTATTGTATGATGCAAATGCATAGTCCAGCGCTATTTGACTGTCAAATGCCGGTAACGATACAGATAGGTCCGGTATTATTGGGAAATAGGTTGCATTGGTTTCGGCCGTTCCGTTTTTGGAGACGGTCATGATTACCTGGTTTTTCAAAAAGTCAATAATATCCGGAACAGGCATCGGATCAGTTTTATCAGGATCATTGAGGTAATCAAAGATTTCCTGCAGCCGTACCTGGCTGATGGATAAAGCATCCACATCAGCAGCGCTTATTGTACCATTGTGGAAGGCAGCGATCACCCAGCGGAATACCTGCTTCGATAATATTTCAAAAGAAGTGTCAGCAGCTGCGCCGGTCGCTTTCAATAAAGCAGAGTGCTGATCTTCAGCAGCAGATGCCACTGATTGTATAAACAACATGGCTGAATATACTGCCTGTTGTTCGGCTACGATACTGGCCTTATCTCCGGCCATACTCAGGCCAAAACCAATGTAACCGGTTAATGGGGCTTTCACAGTTGCTTTTGTGAGGTTGTTCCATACTGGCGTAGCAGTAAAGTTATCCTGCACTGTTGTTAAAAATGCCTGGGAGCGAAGCCTGTTTGAAGTCAATACTGTGTTAGCGGAACGTAAGAGTCTGCCGCTTTCGGGTTGACCATCGGTAATAACGTTCCATTGTGGAGTTCCGCTTCCAACTTTGATCTCGTATGATCCCCTCAATGTCATATCAAAGCTGAAACTGATCGTAATGGTAAAGATGAACAGGTTGATCTTGATGGATACTGACACCGTTACCCGTACTGTAATTCCTATGAGTATAGGTTTATATGCTGTGATAGTAAGGTCTACTAATACACTCAGGAATAAATTAACTTCTGCTTTAATAATCTTAAAGTCAATGTAGCCATATAATTTTCCCTGTATGCCGGCAACACCTTTGATGCTGTAGTAATAAGCAGGAGCAACATCTGCCTGCTCTCCGGTGGAAATATCTTTTGGCTGGTAGGGATTGAACTTTGCTATCACCCCTTCAATAATAGTAACAAATGTGAGGCTGAAGCCTGCCGACAATATACCCGCATTAAAATCATAACCGAGTCCAAACTGTAAACCCACCCCGAATACAATTACAGGATTAAATGTGCCATTATCAATTTTGGGCACTTCTGTAGAAGTGGCGCTGGATTTTTTTCCGAAATAAATACCGGCAGAACCCATGATGGGTATCGGTATGGGCACATAAATTATCATCTGCAGCGTGAAGGACCGGGAAAAATCGGCATTCTTTGGAAAGCCGAGGTCCACCAGGAAATCGCCATTTGTATAAATTTCTATAGCAAAAACGGGCAGTGTGATATTTACCACACCCAGCTGTATCTTTCTCATGATATCCGGCAAAGCAATTTCTGCCTGGTACACTCCTACCGAATCACTGATCTTGCGATATAATATTTGAAAGTCAAGTCCCTTGAATATTCTTGCAGGTTCACCACTGAGTGCAATTCTCAATCCGTACAGGTTCGGGTCGTTAAACACGATCTGCATATCAATGAAATAGCCCGATCCGTCTTCATCACCTTCTGCCAGTTCCATTGACGATTCTTTTTTATCGTCTGTTTTCAACTTAAGTATTCCAAAATCCATACCTACCAGCCATGAACTGTTGACATCAAAAATGATGTCAGGGATTTGACCTTCTTCTGTAGGCGGAAGGTCTTTCATTGCCTTGATGGCTTCCTGCACAGAATTTACTTTGGCAAATCCGGGGATAGTAACATGCTGCCCCAACGCTAATAAACGAAGATCCAGGTATTTATTTCCCTGGCCCGAAGGTGAAGGGGTACCCTTGGGGTCAGTGGCATCCCATTTCAATTGAGTGGGGCTTTGTCCGTCCGGAAGATTTTCCTGGCCGATCAGCCAGAAGAAACTGCCATCTATGATAATGAAAACTCCGTTGTCTTTCTTTTCTTTTTGTTCTGACTGGTAGCTTATGCCGATCTTGGTGATCTTACAGAAACCAAGGTTGATCTCTCCAATATTAAGTTTGAAAGAAACCTGTTTTGTAGTAAAATTATACTCAAGTTCCAGTGCGCTAAGCGACAGACTGTTCAACAGATCCCAGGGAGAGGACAGGCCGTACTGGTAGCCGGTAGCCCAGCTGATAGCTTCTTCTACAATAGACCCTACTGTAACGGAATCGGTAAACTTAAGGGTACCAATCCATTGTTTGGGCTGTCCTTTTACCACTTCCTTTTCCACGATCGTTCCTGTTAGTATTCCCCATGTAAAGCGGAAGGTGAGAACATCCGGGTTGTAATCAAAGAACAATTTCATTTTAATGCCCAACCATTCTATATCGGCATTAAGCGTGCAATAATAGCCCGGTTTTGTATCATCATCACCCACTAACGCAACAGTTCTTTTATTGGCAAACAATAATGTATTGGAAGTATCGCCGGCACTGGCTGCTTTATATATTCCAAAACCAAACTTCATGTCGGCACGAACATTCAGATTTATAAAGGGGATGGTCCAAAAGCCATCTGTCTCTCCGCCTATTTCATAAAACTTTGTTGTTTCCTCAAAAAAGAAATTCAGGTTTTTTAATGCATAGCGGTATTCGGCCGGTATCTGCCAGTTGGAAGGAAGTAATTGATTGGCCAATGCTGTTAATTCAAGTGTATTGCCCTCAGTTTGCTCACCAGAAAATACCCAGCCTTTAGCTTTGCTGTAATCAGCAGAAAGCGTTATCGAAAATGCAGTAGCGCCTTTTCCAAAAGTAAACCCGCCCGAAATGCCACCTTCCAGTTCATTGTCCCTGGATTGCACACTAACGCCTACATTATTAATAGTAATAGTTGGTGCACCGGGAATGATCTCAAAGCTCCAGTCGAAATTCAGCTTCGCAGTTACATTATAATTACCGGTAGTACCTTCAAATGAAGCAAGAAATTCACTGATCTCCGGGCTATATCCTTTGGGATCGAATACGGTTCCGGGAAGGAAAAGATTGAACAGGTCGGTAACCCTGATAACGCCGCTTACCAACTGACCGGATATAAAGGGGCCGGGATATTTCATAGCAGCTATTATGACACCGGCATCCGGCCCTGTGCCAATTGTAAATTTTCCCTGCAAACTCCAGGTAGTAACACGGTCAGTAAGTGAACCGGGATCCATCACCAGTACATTGAAAGTGATGCTATTCATAGTAAGTCCCTGCATTAATTGCACAGACTCGCTGGTACTCATTACAAAACTGACGTATTCAATACTTGTAGTGGTACTGTTATATGCCAATTGGCAATCGGTAACGCCAATAGCGCTGAAGGCATTGAACGGGCTTGGTAATACCTGCACCAAATTGACACCACCGGCCAACTGAAAGAATTTTGCCACACTGGCCGGTTCTTCGAAATGGCCTTCCAACTGCCACAGGCCTTGTTCTATAGGCAGTCGAATGGACAGGTCAAGATCTAATCCCTGCAGTATTCCTCCCACACCTCCCTGTGATGGTATGACGCTATCTGCTACGGTGAATGTAACATAAGGTCTTTTAAATAATAACCAGGGAAGCTGGTTTGTGAGCCAATCGCCTGTATAGGTCATTTTCCATTCAGATAATACACTGCCTTCAGGAGCGGTGAAGCTGATAATAAAAGCCAATGGCAAGCTGTCCAGTACATTGCTGTTGCCGGTTACGATGATCTCAGCTGGCCCTTCTGTATCTTTTGCAGGCGTGATGGTCGCATCAGTCAGTGAAACCTTTATGCCCAATAGGCCGGAGATGAAATCAAAGATCGGTCCGGCGCTATATACGCCGGGAAACAGATCAAGGATATTTTTATTATCGAGATTGTCATATAATTTTTTAAGCAGGTCTGTCAAAGGATTGCCTTCACCTGCAAGTGTCATAGCAGTATTGTCTGCAGACAAACTTCGTGGTAATGCTATCACCCTGTCAGATTGCAATACATATCCTAAATAACTGGCTCCAATCCTGAATTTATCATTCTCAGGTCTTTGATAAAACGCCTTTATGGATTTATAATAGGTGCGATATTTACCGGTGGGGGAACTTGCATACTCCTTTATAAATGTTCCAATGATCTCTGCGGGATTTTCACTGGCTTTAGCTGGCCATAAGGAAAGAATAGAATTGATCAGGTCGGCGATCTGCTGCATTTTATATACAATGGTAGGTACATAAACTACCGGCATATAAATGTTGTTGTAGTCCTCATAGACATCAAACTCAGCATAACCTAAAAGTGTGGTGGGATACTGCATATTGCCAGTGGCCGGTCTTGCCACATGGAAATAAGGCTTACCAAACTGCAAGGCAAGATTACCTGTATTTTGTCCCTCAAATACGGATGGCATTGCCGCTTTGTCCATTAGGTAATTAAACATAGGCGCAGGCACGCTGCCCACCTGTACAAACAATACCCGGTTATTTGCTCCATTAAGCCATTCGTATTGCGCTTCCACATTTGCCTGTGTGGCCTCCCAAACATATCTTACTCTTGTACCTGCATTAGCATCCGCTAAATAGCCTGCACGGTAACCGCCAGGCTTAAGACTTTGCCTTAGTTGGTTAAGTTCTTTGAGGCTATATTCTTTAAAATCAAAATCACCTTTCCTAGCCCCGTTATCCCCTGTGTTCAGCTTCATCTGCCAGCTTTTTTCTCTGGCAGTTTGCTGACCATTTATAAGGCCTTCGACAGTTGTTTCAGAACCTTTGGTAGTATTTGAAAATCTATCCATTGACAGAACAACAATAGGTTTAGCACCAGCCCGTATTCCAGCGCCATTCATTTGAGAAGCCAGATAGCCGGCTATCACCTGGAACATTCTTTCTTCCGGGGGCTCTTGCAATTCATAGTTACCTTCTGTACGGATACTGTAAGCCACACCCAGGTCATAATTATCAATGCGGCCAATGAGACTTTGTAACACAGCCACCTGGCTGGCAAGCCCATTTGCAGAATAATAAGCCCAGACAGGCTCTGCTACAGGTATCATCTCCCAGTATGCACGCTGTTTAAAGGCATCCTTATTAAGCAGGGTTTGGTCGGTAAGGACAATAGTTTTTCTTGCTGTATCTAAAAACTGGAGTTCCTCCGGTGTATTCCATTTGTAAGGTTCAAGACGTAAGAAATAAATTGTATTAAGCCTTGCAGCAAGTTTCGGTGAGTCATGAATACCATCTTCCTGGTCCACCCCCGCAGTAAATCCTAAATTTACTACCGGCATTGGAGCAAGGTCACCTACCCTCCATTCGATAAGGTTTACGTGAGCATTATTAACCATGCCCCCGGTAGCCTGGTTATTCAAAGAAGGCAGCAGATCAAATAATTTTCTTAATACGGGTTCAACTGCATTTTCGCGGTAATATACCTGGATAAGGCCATTATATTCAAATCCATTGGCTGCAGCAGCGCCAGTTATCTGGTAGATAAGGTTAACTGTACTGGATTGATGTCCACGCCCTTTTGCATCTGCCACCCACATTCTGATCACAGGATTTTTTTCGCCAATAAGGTATTGTTTGAACAAATTTAGCGATGCATTAAAATCTACATCCTGTTTGGCGGTGGTAAAATAACCGATAACGGAATTGAATATATCAGAAAAGCCCATAGTACCTTTTTTAGTGTGGTTAGTTAAACTTGGGAAAGACTTTCTTTCTTTTCGTCTGCCTTA
The DNA here is from genome assembly GCA_031441485.1 of Chitinophagaceae bacterium. Classification (GTDB taxonomy): domain Bacteria; phylum Bacteroidota; class Bacteroidia; order Chitinophagales; family Chitinophagaceae; genus JJ008. Next base: position 58,369 of record JANOEQ010000105.1, on the reverse strand, counting down.
TACATAGCATACCAGCCTAAACCTGAAGCTTTGCCATCTGACTGAGGGTTGCCAAAGAGATAGAACAGGGTGGAACCGTTTGGAGGTATTTTTAATACCCCTAAAAATTTGAGCGCTATATCTGTAAACATCAGTAAAAAAGATGACTGGTTATGTGCAGGGTCGCTGGCAAAAGACAAGCGTATCTGACCAATGGAAAGTTTTAGTACCGATTGTAAACTGATCAGCTTTGCGCCACCACCGGTACCGGGTAATTTTATGCCCACCAGTACTGCAGGTGAAGTGCCATCATCGGTGGCAGTGGGATCCCATGCAGTAAGTAAGGAAGAGGTTAAGCCGACATTACCTGCCAGTTTACCCGGAGTACCCATATTGAGCTGATACGATAAACCTATCCAGGGTGTTCCATTTATAGAACTTACTTTTAAATCAGTAATAACAGTAAGGTAATCTTTACTGGCAGGCGTGGTATCGGCAGCGCCTTCCACGAGGTTTTGCAAATTGAGGGCAAAGTTGACATATATGCTGTTCACCCTTGGCGTACTTCTTCCCTGGTCAAAGGTCATAACAGAAGTAATGAATGTCATTGTTTTGGGCAACGGGACTGTTTGCCCCGGTTTATAAGGAGGGGAAACCATTTGTATTCCCAGGCCATTAAAGATCAGCCCTCTTCTTGACTCATCTTCTGCAACGTTATATCCAAAAGAAAAAATATCAAAATCAGTAGTGATGCCATCGCTATTTGCCGAGGTCAGTTTTTTAAAATCCCAAAAACCATTGATAGAAAACAAACTGACAAGATTGCCATCGGTATTGGTTCCGACTGTACTGAAATTCGCATTTGTTATTTCGATTTTATTTACAACCGGGCTGTTGAAATAAAAAGTATTCACACTGTCAGTACCCAGACTGTATAATGCTTCGGCACCTTTGAATTGAAGTGCACCTTTAAGAATCATTGTGTTGAACGTGTTGCCGCCTGTTCCCATGTGATCTACAGGGCTTCCAAAATAGTTATTGGTAGTGAGCTGTGCATAGCTCTGGAAACTTTTCACAGAAGTATTTTCAAACAGCACTTTCAGGTTTAGCATGATGAAATCGTAGGTATCTGACAGATCGGGTGTTACAGGCTGTGGATTTTCGGCAGCTACAAACTCCGGATCATTGTAATATATCAGGCCAAACATAGAGCTCGGTGTAGTTATCTCGGGGCCATTTACTCCCTGGTGAACAGGGGTTATATTGATCCCAAAATGGTGGGCACGGAATGCAGCGGGATCCCGAACACCCGATAATATGCCATAAAGATTAGTGGGCAGTCCCGATATATTCATTCCAAGAATAAGGATACCTGTCCAGTTTTCATCTTTAGCAATTGCATTAAAATTTCCAAAGTATGCAGTATCGGTTTGCTGACTTGCATCATCAAAATAGGTCTGTATCCATTGAGAAAGTATGACTAATTGTGAAGGGTCTGGTTCGCTGAGTTTAGGCGGAAGGGGTTTAGGTTGCTCAATAAGAATAGTTGGTGAAGCAAAAGTCTCTTTATCGGTCCATTTTTGCCAGTTAGTTACCAGGCTGTTGTCAATATCGGCGGGATCATACAGTTTGCCTTTTTTGCCCTTAACAATGATGAGGTTGTTATAATCGTTGTATTTATTTTGTGTGCCTGTATTGGCCTGCATTGCCCAATCGCCAATAAACATTTTATTATAGAATTTTGGATCATCCACATTTTCCGCACCCTGGTTAACATCTGTTCCCAGGTGCTTATTATTGGCGACTACCAAAAAAAGGTCGCTGGTTTGAAATGCCTGCACCAGTTCATCATCTGGATTATCAAAAAACATTTTTGTAAAAGCCCCGGAATCAGCTGCCTGGTTTTGTGCCAGGTAAATAGCTTTCCATACAGGATTATTACTGGAACCCAGTAAACCGGCAATTAATCCGGACGGAGTGGTTACGGTGGCAGGTGTACTTTCTGTAAGTGAATTTGATTTTTTAAAATTCATCCGGGCCTGTTGTTGGGAAGCCATCAGGATGGAATTAATATTTTTCTTTCTTATGGTGGATATAAACAGCCTTTCAAAATCTTCTATTTGTGCCAGTGAAAAAGAACCGATACCCGTGGCATCAGGTACCACGGCTGTATAAGGCAGCATCGGAAACAAGGTATAGTCATTCGGAGTAAAAGTAAAATCAGGAGTTGAATGACTGATGATGGAGCCGGAAGAACCGGTACCGTTTCCAAAAAGGGCAGCGCCTTTTGGCTGTGCCACATACGATGGCAATGGATTATTAACAGCATTGATGAGTGTGCACCAGGAACTGCGGTAGTCGGTGTTTAATAAAGGTGTATTGGGTTGCACCGGTGCGGTAACCGGTGAGGATTGTGGCAATGGATAAACCGGTGCATAAGCAGGTTGATTGGCAATAAAGCGGATAGTGTCACCGGGGTTTCCATTTACACGGGATTGCATATTAAAAAATTCAGTACCCTGCAAGCCGCACTGCAATGGGTAAGCAGTACCTGCAGCGGCCCCGTCTATGGCAATCATAAAATCTCCTTCGGGGGCAAGATGGCTTTTTTGTGCATTGGCGCTGAATTGTTCTCCATTATTAAATACCAGCCTGGCCGGTAATCCATTTGCGGTTACTACCGGCACTAATTGAATGGTATGGCCCCAGGTGGTGAAATAAGTGGAAAAGAGTATTGTTTCAGTAGTGTCCTGGTTGCTGCCGCTGAAATTAAAAAAAGTTCGTCTTGAATTATATTGTACCGGCAATGACGTACCTGTTTCATTTGTATAATCAAATGCAAGGTTGAAAATATCGGTGGGGTCTATAGTGATGGCAAAACCCACTGCATCGGAAGGTGAGGGAAGAATACCGCTGGCCAATGATAAATATTCAGCCAGTGCAGTTTGAACGGGATTATTTGCCAACGGTATCAGCATCTGAAATCCCCAGGTAAAATCATCCGCCAGAGAACTGCGGGCAATAAACATGGAAAAAGAAAGACATCCCCGGTAAAGCCCGCTGAATGAGAGTGTAGCTGTCAATGCATTGCTAATATTCGGGTCAGGTGAATCGGGACCGGAAAATTGTATCATCGCAGTTCCGTTCACATCGCCCAATAGAATAGAATTACCGGTGGCAGTGAGCTTCATTCCATTTTGAATTACTAAAGTAATTCCTGAAACCAACTGAAATTCACAACCCTGAATGGAGGAGGAGCCATCGCCGGCGATGGTCATGATAACGGTGTTTTCTGTAGCGCTGAAGTTGGTAATGTCAGATATCCAGATAATATATCTTCCCGTACCCAGCAATGCCAGCAGCTGGCTAACAAGTTTGTCTGTTTCCTCTGTTGTATTCAGTACAGGTGTATAGGCAGATAAGATGAAACTCCCATTTAAGCTGACATTGGTAAGTGCTTCGCTGATATCGTATCCTGCTTGTGGCACAGCAGATACAGCAGGTAAAAGAAAAGCAGCAAATCCCCTATCGTTTCCTGTAGCGGGAGCTACATATAACTTGCTGTTCAATGATTGAGTAAAAAAGGCCATTGTCTTGCATTTTTAGATTGAAACGGCATAATACTTTACATACAGCTATAACAGGGTGTACAGTATTATGAAACTGTATCCCATTCATACAGGCTGTTTCCGGCAGCAATCAGAACAATAACCGATTTTGAAAATTAAGAGGCTGTCTCAAAAATGGTTCCCACAAAGGACACCAAGTACACAAGAAATTTTTGAATCTGATAAATAACCACTTAGTGTTCTTAGTGTCCTTCGTGGGCAACTTTTAAAAGTTTTTTGAGACAGCCTCTTAAATTTTGAAGACTCATTTTTACAACAAATAGATACCTGCTACTAGGTAGTGAAAGTGCTTGAACAGGTCATTGCAGTAAGCACATTTACTCCACCTGCCCCTGCTTTATACCCGCTTGCAAATAAAGCGACAGTATATATCTGACTTCTTAATATAGATATACCATTGATGGCAGCTCCACCCTGGCTGCTGTCGAGCCCGATAATGTTCGAACCCATTGGCTGTACTGTATAGGAAGGCTGTCCTGTCTGCCAGATGCCAACCCATGCGCCATTGGTTTTCGGTGTGGCACCGAATGGCAGTTGAAAATTCATTGACACTGAATTGGAAAGCGGTAATACATTACTCAACGATGGACTGAGATAAGTTGAATCGCCGGAAGCCGGGACAAATCCGCTTGTACATATATTACCCCATACCTGCATGGCGCCCGTCAGTTTGGGGCCAACTGCATAACCCACTACATAGCTAACACCCACTTCCACTTTAATATTTTCAAATACCTGTCCACTCTGAGAACTGTTTCCCAGAACGGCAACGTATCCGTCGGCAGCCGCGCTGTTCCAGGGAATGGTGTTCTGGTTTTTCCAGACGGCCAGGTAGTTTCCATAATTGTTGGGCTGGTTGCTCGGCATACCGGTGAATTGCACCTGTAGCTGGTTTCCCACAACGGCAAAAATCTGGATAGACGTGGTTTGGTCCGGGGTTGGGCTTCCTAAATTTGCTAATACATTTTCCATAAACTGTTTTTTAAAGGTTAATTTTTAGGTTAATGATTATTGACATTTTTTATACTCAAATAATAACAGTACGGGCAATACAGTAACGTTGCGGGATGTCGCTTCCTGCTTTACTTCTCCAATCAATAATAATAACAGAAAAAAGCCTGGTAAATCATTACTTATTTTTCACAATTTCAATCTCACAAAAAAATACCCGGTGGTTGACGTTCTTTAATGGTGGCTTGTTTCTGTAGTAGTTTACTGGTTAAATCTCAACCAGTGTTAAGAATTTCATATCAGAATGAAGATAGTAAGTTAACTGAATTGCCAATAAAATTATTAGGGAACATATAAGCATATACACCTATTAAAAAAAAGGGTATACAATTAAAAGCAGAAAATTTTTTTCAGTACTATTTTTTATACCCACCTCCCTTGTAATGAACATACAAAATAGCAGACAGGATAGCTGCCCTGATCATTTCCGGCATTCATCCGTAACACTAACAATCTGCATATTTACCGAAGGCAACCAGTTTTTATTCCAATTGTATTTCTTTGTGGCATTAGCAGCTGCAGGAAGATAACAATAATAATATATTAAAGAAGTAAAAGTCCGGTCAATGATCATTTAACACGGAAGGTTATCATAGCAGCCGCCTGGTTATTACTTTTTCCGGTAAAGTAAATAAGTGTGTACAACTGGCCAGATTCCAATTTTAATCCATTTAGCCCTGCGGTACTGGTGTTTGAATTACCCGTTGGCTTTCCGGATGCCAATGAAGGAAACGGATTATAGGGAGAAGCCGCACCTTCCCATAATCCAAACCAGTTATTATATACAGCAGGTAAGTAACCGGGGAGTGTGGTATACTTAAAAGTAAGTGAGTTGGCAGCCACATCAAGTAATGCTATATCCACCCAATTATTTTTAGTGGAATCTATAACAGCACCTAATACTGCACAGGCACATATTTGTTTGACTGTAGAATCCACGGAGTAACACGCAATATAAGTTGCACCAATTGTAACAGTAACGTCTTCGAGTACATAGGAACCGCTCTGTGTGGCATTAATGGGTAACAGTTTTTTCTTTTGAGGACGATATCTCCAGGGAACTTCGCTGGAACGCCATAACCAAAGACTGTTATAGTTTAATCCCGCCTGGTTGGCAGGCAACGTATTATATACTAATGAAATAGTATTACCGGTAAAACTTTTTATCCCCAATTCGCAATGATTATAACTTATTATTTCAAAATTACCAGCACTGCTGCTCTGCGTACTTTCCTGCGACCAGGCAATACTGTTCAGGAAAAACAATAGCCCCGGCAGCAGGTTGTTTCTGCAACATAATATCCTGAAAATATTCATTAGGTGGCCATTTTGAAGAGTGCAGATATCCTGGTATTGTTAAATTACTTTACGATAAAAGCATGGTGTTCTTGCTGCAGTATCACCCGCTTTTGCTTTCTGCACTTGTTATTTTCTGCCTATTTGCGATATTTTAACGTTTATTAAGAGGTAATATTGCCCATCAAAGCCTGCAGTATGATGGTAATGGATGTCAAGACAGCTTCAACCAGTGAAAGCAAACAAGTTGCCTGCAGGTAATTCCTGAAATAGTTTACCTGCTATCATCAATGAAACCTGTTTACATAAGAAAGAAATACCAACGTTGACAAAACGAAACAGTTTATTTATAATCGCATTAATTAAACTAAAAAGGGATAATCCATGATTGTAACAATCAGGTTATCCCTTTTAGTGGAGGCGACCGGAGTCGAACCGGTGTCCAAACATATTCGCCGAAAGCTTTCTACATGTTTATTTTGGAATTATTTGTAGGGAAATAACCGGAACCAAACAAACCAATCATTTCCTTAGCTGGATAGTCTTAAGCAACCGGCACAGCCTGTAGTTGCAGCATCCTGTATTTATTTTAATGTCGGCGGCGGGGCTTGGTAACAGAACAACCGGCCCGGCGGCCCTAATGACTACTTAATCACTGATTAGGCAGCCATGGCATACTGAGTATTGCCATTTGAGTTTTTCGTATTCAGATTCAACTGCTAATTACGCAACGCAGTACATGCTTACACTCTCAAAGATCTATGCTGTCAAAACCATACGCCCCCGTATTTAATTATTAATTAATAATTTTTGTACCCGGTTGCTATTCCAGATCAGCCTGTAAAAGTACTATTATTTTGCCTGTTACCCGTATATGGCAGAAAAAAAAGCCCGGTCTGAATTTTACGAAAAATTTACCGGCTCCATACAAATCCTTAGTTTTATTGCATGACCCACAATAATGCTGAAGAATTTTATATCTATAGGTTAACCGAATTGGCAGCTGAAAAAAAAACACAGCTGAAAAAAAAGACACGACTGGCCATTTTACGTTTCTCCTCAGTTGTGATAGCCTTTGCCGCCGCCTGGCTATTATGGCCTTCCGGCCTTTTGCCCGGTTTGCTGGCTTTCATTGCTTTTACAGGCCTTTTTATTTTTTTTCTAAACCAAGACATTAATAACAATACAGCCATTGAAAATACCAACCGGTTAATTGCTATCAATCAACGGGAATTGGCAGCCCTTCACCATGAGTTTACCAATTTTCCCGATGGCTCCAATTACCAGCCTGCTGCACATCCTTATTCCAACGACCTTGATATTTTTGGCCGTGCTTCCCTTTATCAATATGTAAACCGGACTATATCGGAACAGGGCAATACAACTTTTGCCGGCTGGCTCACAGAACCCGGCAACTTGCCCTTTATTTTACAAAAACAGGAAGCAGCCAAAGAGATTGGATCTCTGCCCCAATGGCGGCAACAGCTTCAATCATTTGGTATAGCCGAACCTGTTACCATTGCCACAGAAGAAAAAATAAGCCGCTGGCTGAAAGAAAAAAATAAATTTATCTATTCCATTCCCTGGAAAATCCTTCGTGTGCTGTTGCCGGCAATAAGCCTTGCCGTACTCTTACTTTTTATTGCAGGCGTTATTGATGCTGCCAGGTTTTTTCCCACAGCCACTTTATTATTGATCGTAGCTTTCAGTATTTCCAAACTGGTACTGCCAGCACATGCAAAGCTTAGTAAAATCGCCCCTGAGCTGCAAACATTGTCCAGCAGTATTGGATGGATTGAGCTGGCCAATTTCAACAGTGATTATTTACTGCAATTAAAAAAAGTATTTGATCAGCCCCATTCAAAAGCATCACAACAAATAAAAGGGCTGACAAGGATATTGGAACGGCTGGACTACCGGCTGAATTTTGTGGTATTCATTCCGCTAAACACTTTTTTTTTCTGGGACCTGCAACAGGTATTTGCCCTGGAGACATGGAAAGAAAATAATAAACAAACCATCAGTGACTGGTACAAAGGCCTGGCTGAAATGGAAGCGATCGCCACCCTCGGCAATCTCACTTTCAATCATCCACACTGGGACTTCCCGGTTTTCAGTGAGGAAGAAGCTGTGTTTGAAAGCAAGGAACTGGGACATCCATTGATACCACCCGGCAAACGGGTGAATAATTCTTTTTCTACCGCAGGAATAAACCGGGTGAACCTGGTAACCGGATCGAATATGGCGGGTAAAAGCACTTTTCTACGCAGCATTGGTGTGAACATGGTACTGGCAATGGCAGGGGCACCGGTTTGTGCCACATACCTCCGCCTCTCCCCTATGAAAGTAATGAGCAGCATGCGCATCAGTGATAACCTGGAAGAAAGCACTTCCACCTTTTATGCTGAATTAAAAAAGCTGAAAGAAATCATTGAAGCGGTGAACAATAACGAAAAAATATTCCTGCTGCTGGATGAAATTTTAAGGGGCACCAATTCAGCCGACAGGCATACCGGTTCTATGGCACTCATCAAACAACTGATACATAATAATGCTGCCGGGTTGCTGGCCACTCACGATCTGGAACTGGCTAAAATGGCGGAACAATACCCCACCAATATTGAGAACTACCATTTTGATGTGCAGGTTGCCAATGATGAGCTCTACTTTGATTATAAATTGAAAAGGGGTATCTGCAGCAGTATGAATGCTTCTATACTGATGACAAAGATTGGAATTGAACTATAGGAAATTTGGAAATGTGAGAATGCCGGCTGTTTCATTTTCACATTTCCTCATTTAACACATTTCCAAATTTTATCTTCCCCATCCAAACCAATCATTTCCATTGGCATACAGCATAAGGGCGATGAGAATAACAAAGCCAATTATCTGTGCATACTCCATAAATTTATCACTGGGTTTTCTGCCGGTGATCATTTCCCATAAGGTGAACATGACATGGCCGCCATCCAAACCGGGTATAGGCAGCATATTCATAAATGCCAGTATCACCGATAACATGGCTGTTAATTTCCAGAACGATTCCCAATCCCATACGGGCGCAAATATAGAACCCATGGATTTAAATCCACCGATGCCTTTTATGCCTCCGGTACCCGGCGTAAAGATTACTTTAAACTGGGCGACATATTCATTAAGCTCAGTAAAGGTCATTTTTACACCCGCAGGAAAAGCAGGCAAAAATTTGTACTTGGTTACCTCCAGTCTCAGCCAGCCCAGGCTGTCCATTTGTTCATAGGTCATATAGGGATTGAACCCGATCTTCCCTTCATCACTAATCTTTGTGCTAAAGCTTACATCCTGTCCGTTGCGGTTAACGGTCAGCAACACCTGCTTGTTTTTCTTTGTATCCAGTATATCGGACATTTCATCATAAAACTGAAAACGCACTGAATCAATACCGACAACAACATCATTTTTCCGGAGACCTGATTTATAGGCCACCGATGTATCAGGTACATAGAAGGCCATAGCTGGAAAACGTGGTTCAATAAATCCTTTTCTTTTTTGATTTTTATTCTCAATCAATTGACCAACAAAATCTTTCGGCAGGTCAAGCTTCATCATTTTACCATCCCGTTCTATCTGCACTTCTGAACCGGTGATGAGTTTCTTTTTAAACTTTGTAAGATCATATACTTCTTTTCCATCCACCCCAATGATACGGTCGCCATTTTTAAACCCAATTTTCATCAGGGTACTGTCGCCAACATGCACCCCAAATTTCATAGAGCTGGAAGGTATTTTTTTATCACCCCATATCATTAAGATAAAAGCATAAATAATAAAGGCGGTGAGTATGTTCATGATTACTCCGCCCAGCATTACTATTAACCGCTGCCAGGCAGGCTTGCTGCGAAATTCCCATGGCTGAGGTGGCAACTTCATCTGCTCTTTGTCCATGCTCTCATCTATCATTCCTGATATTTTTACATATCCGCCAAGGGGTAGCCATCCAATACCATATACGGTATCGCCCACTTTCTTTTTCACCAATGAAAACCATGGATCAAAAAACAGGAAGAATTTTTCCACCCGGCATTTGAACCAGCGGGCGGTAATATAATGTCCGAACTCATGCAGGATTACCAGTATAGACAGCGACAAGATCAGTTGCCCCGCTTTGATACCCACCACTGCCCAATTGATTGCTAATAAACTCATATTGTATACAAATCCGCCTTGGCGGAGCTTTTTAAGTTACAACCCCAAACAAGAGAGAATTATACTTGTATTTGGGGTTTGGCAAAGTGAAATAATATTTATTTCTATTGATATTTAAAAAAATGTAACCACTTCCCACTGCAAGTCTTCCGCCAACCCGCGGAGACAGGAGGTTTAAAGTTTGATAATATCGGCGGCAAAGTTACGGGCCTCCCCATCAGTGTCAAAATATTCCTCCAATGTGGGTTTCTCTATAAAATGTACTTTCTCCATTGTTTTTTCTATCACATTGGTCATATCCAAAAAATTAATACGGTTGCGCAGAAAGGCATACACAGCAATTTCATTTGCCGCATTCATTACACAGGGCAGGTTGCCACCTTTGTTCAGCGCTTCCATAGCCAATGCAAGATTCCTGAAAGTCTTAACATCAGGTTCTTCAAAACTCAGCGTATTCACTTTTTTAAAATCGTACCGGGGAAGATCATTGGGCAGCCGTTTGGGAAAAGCCAATGCATATTGAATCGGCAATTTCATATCCGGCAGTCCCATCTGAGCTTTGATACTTCCATCCTCAAACTGCACCATACTGTGTATGATACTCTGCGGGTGAATGATCACCTGTATTTGTTCCGGCTTCAGGTTAAACAACCATTTTGCCTCTATCATCTCCAGGCCCTTGTTCATCAGCGTGGCCGAGTCAATGGTTATTTTAGCACCCATGGTCCAGTTGGGATGCTGCAGTGCATGTTCCCTTTTTACATTCACCAGGTAGTTGGGCTTGCGTCCAATAAAAGGTCCTCCCGATGCTGTCAGTATTACTTTCTCGATCTTATTTCTTGTTTCGCCCACCAGGCATTGAAAAATGGCTGAATGTTCTGAATCAACGGGAATAACAGGAACCCTGTTTTCCACAGCTTTCCGCATAATGATATCGCCGGCCACCACCAGCGTTTCTTTATTGGCCAGTGCCACTGCTTTACCATTATCGATAGCTTTTAAGGTGGGCCTCAATCCAGCATATCCAACAATACCTGCCAGCATCAGGTCGTAGCAATCCATAGCCGCCACTTCTTCCAGTGCCTGTTCGCCGGTAAATACTTTTATATCCGTAGCGGCCAGTGCGTCTTTTACTTTCCTGTATTTTTTTTCATCCCCTATCACCACCACATTGGGATTAAACTTCAATGCCTGCTGTACCAGCAATTCATCATTGCTTTGAGCAGTTAATACTTCTGCTGAAAACTTATCTGTATTGGCAGCAATAACATCCAATGCCTGGGTACCGATAGAACCGGTGGAGCCGAAGATGGCGATGCGCTTTTTTTCTGTTACTGAATTCATGAATACTGTTTTTAATTATTAATTAATAATTATTAATTAATAATTCCTGCTCCCGAAACATAGCTAACTCGTCGGCTATCTTTCTGTCATTGCTCAGCCTTGGTACTTTATTCTGTCCACCCAATTTACCGATGGATTTCATGTAATCAATAAATCCATTTTTACGGATGGGAATAATCTTTAACGGGCTGAGAATATTACCTCCCACCAAATCTTCATAATACATATTTTTTTGGCGGAGGTACCGGTCTACCTTAGCTGCAAAGGCATCCAGATCGTATGGTTTGTTTTCAAACTCCACAAACCATTCGTGGCAGGACTTTCCTGCATCACTGCTTACAAAAGGCGCCACAGTAAACTCTGTTATCTGCACCTGCTCTTCTTTTGCCGCTTTCAGCATACTGTATTCCACTTCTTCACCTATAACATGTTCGCCAAAGGCAGAAATAAAATGTTTGGTCCGGCCTGTAACCACCAACCGGTAAGGTTCAGTGGAAAGAAATTTTACGGTGTCCCCTAAATTATATCCCCAGAGGCCGGCATTACTGTTTATAAGCATGGCATAATTCTCTCCCACTTTCACATCTTTCAATGATACACGGGTGGGGGTTGAATTAAAAATTTCTCCGGCCGGTACAAATTCAAAAAAGATGCCGCTATTAGTATTTAATAATAATCCTTCCGCTTCCTGCGAATCCTGAAATGCAAAAAAACCCTCACTGGCCGGAAATAATTCTATGGTATCCACTTTCCGGCCGATGCTTTCAAACAGCTTTGCTTTATAGGGTTCAAAATTCACCCCACCCTGCACCATCACACTGAAGTTGGGAAATAATTCCCCCACCTTCTTACCGCTTCTCTTTATCAATTCATCAAAATACATCTGCATCCACGGTGGTATGCCGCTGATAAGGGACATATTCTGTGAAATAGTTTCATCCACGACTTTATTCAGCTTGGTTTCCCAGTCTTCTATGCAATTTGTCTCGTAAGAAGGCAGCTGATTAGTACGAAGGTATTTCGGTACATGGTGATTTACAATACCGCTCAGCCGGCCGGTTGGAATACCGCCCACCCTTTCCAATTCTGGAGAGCCTGATAAAAAAATCAGTTTACCATCAGCAAATTTAGTGTTCCCTGTTTCTGCCATATAACAAAGCAGGGCATTGCGGGCCGTATTAATATGGTTGGGAATTGAGTCTTTGGTGATGGGGATATACTTGGTGCCGCTGGTGGTGCCGGAGGTTTTAGCAAAATAGATCGGCTTGCCTTTCCAGAGTACATTGTGGCGGCCTTCCTTTATTTTTTCAACCCAGGGCTTCATTTGCTCATAATCCCTGATAGGAATGGTCTGCCGGAATTCTTCGTAATTATTTACATTGGCCAAGCCAGCTTCCTTGCCGAAATCTGTAGTCCGGCCAACTTTAAGGAGGATTTTCAGGATATTTTCCTGGTCGGCCACTGCTGTAACCATTCCTTTCCGGATACCTTTATATATATAGGAAGCGAATGGCCGGGCTAAAAAGGACTTGATTTTCATCAAAAATTATTCATTTTGCTGTTGAAACCCTGCCGGGGGCCAGACATCGTCTGCTCAGGGGGCTACAAATATAGCGTAAGCCGGGTCAAAAAGGGGGTATTTCATGGCAAAGTTCTTCCTAAAATTGGGGCTGCTTTCTCTATCAATCTTTAATTTTCAATTTGCAGGTACAATTTTTCCCCTTACCTTTGCCGTCCTAATTTTAAACGTATGATAGCAGTAATAAAAGTAGCCGGACAACAGTATAAAGTAGAAAAGGACCAGACTTTGTACGTTCCCCATCTGGATGGAAATGCAGGTGATAAAGTGGAACTGGAAGTATTACTGGTAGATGCAGATGGCAAGCTGTCTGTTGGGTCTGCTGTAGCAACAAAAGTTCATGCAGAGATCGTTGACCATGTAAAAGGGGATACCGTTATTGCGTACAAGCAAAAAAGAAGAAAAGGTTTTCACAAAAAGAAAGGTCACAGGACTGCATATACTAAAATCAAAGTAACGAGTATTGCTTAATCGGTTTACTTAGTAACCAATCAGCTAATAAACTAATTAACTAATCAACCAATAAACTTAATAAAATGGCACATAAGAAAGGTGAAGGCAGTGTAAAAAATGGTCGTGATTCACAAAGTAAACGTCTTGGTGTAAAAATATTTGGTGGCCAGGCTGCTATTTCCGGAAACATTATTGTACGTCAACGTGGTACTGTTTATCATCCCGGCAAAAATGTTGGAGTTGGAAAAGACTTTACATTGTTTGCATTAAGTGATGGTGTTGTTGAATTTCGCAAGGCAAAAAATGACAGAACTTATGTTTCTGTTGCAGTTGCTGAAGCATAAGCTTATTTGCCCTGTTTTGAATTTTGTGGAAAAAAAATTTGGGTAGTATGAAATATTTGTTATTTTTACTATCGTTAACCCATTTTTACTAACATTAAATTCTAAACAAAATGGCTACTAAGAAAAAAGCTGCTAAAAAAGCTGCTCCTAAAAAGAAAGCTGCTCCTAAGAAGAAAGCTGCTAAAAAGAAGAAATAAGTTGAAAGACTTTTTCAACGAAATTAAAGTCCCGCAAATTGCGGGACTTTTTTATTGTCTGACCGTCCCGGTCTGACAATAAAAAATCATCGGAAATATCTTCATATCTATAGAAGAGAATACTGCTATTTCTTTCCGGATTTAAAGTCAGACAGGGACCATCAGACTTTAAAGAAGGGCCTGCTAATTTATAAAAGTCAGACGGAGACCGTCAGACTTTTATAAATTAGCGGTATGGATAACGCTGCTATTGCCGATAATTTTTCGCTGCTTTCCAAACTGCTGGACATACACGGCGAAAATTCTTTTAAAGCAAAAACTTATGCTGTCGCTGCTTTCAACATAGAAAAGCTGCCCATGCAATTGAAAGATACCCCGCGGGAAAAAATATCGGCCATCAAAGGTATTGGTCCGGGTACCGGGGAAAAAGTATGGGAAATGATCGAGACCGGCCAACTGGAAGCGCTGAATGAATTAATAAGCCATACACCCGCCGGTGTAATAGAAATGCTGAACATAAAAGGTATCGGCCCAAAAAAAATCCATACCATCTGGAAAGAGATGGAAATAGAATCACTGGGTGAATTACTTTATGCCTGCAACGAAAACCGGCTGACCCTCTTTAAAGGATTTGGACAAAAGACACAGCAGAATGTACAGGAGGCTATCGAATTCTATTTCTCCAACCAGGGGCATTTTCTTTTTGCCCAGCTGGAAGAAATCTTTCCACAGATTGATAATTACCTCAAAAAATTATTCCCCCCGGAGAAAGTGCATGTAACCGGCGCTTACAGAAGGCAGGAACTGACCATTGAAGAATTGGAATTTGTGGTATTGGAGAGTAACGAAGCGGTAAAACCAAAATTTCAAACGGCACAGCCGCCGGAATTGCTGGAAGAAACAGAGAAAGGGCTTTTGTATAAATTAAAGAACGGGCTGAAACTTCGCTTATATACAGGCGGTACAAATTTGGCCGGTCAATTATTTCATACCACCGGCAGCCCTGCCTTTATCGAAGCCTTTCAGCAATCATTTCCTGACATTAACAGTGAAAATAATAAAATGACAGATGATGCCATCCTGTTTGCCATGGCCAATATTCCTTATATACTCCCCTGTCTTCGGGAAACTGCCGCTATTATTGAAAAAGCAAAGCAAAACCAATTGCCACAGCTTATACAAACAGAAGATATACGTTCTATTATCCACAGCCACAGCAACTGGAGTGATGGAAGCAATACGCTGGAAGAAATGGCACAGGAGTGCATTAAAAGAGGATTGGAATACCTTGTCATTTCCGATCATTCACAAACTGCTTTCTATGCGAATGGATTAAAGGAAGACCGGATAAGGGCACAGCAGCAGCAAATTGATGCACTTAATAAGCAATTATCCCCCTTCAAAATATTTAAGAGCATTGAAAGCGATATACTTAATGATGGCAGCCTGGATTATCCCGAATCTATTTTAAAGACTTTCGACCTTGTGATTGCCTCCGTACACAGCAACCTGAAAATGCCGGAAGAGAAAGCCATGAAGCGACTGCTGACGGCTATTGAAAATCCTTACACCACCATCTTAGGTCACATGACGGGACGCCTGCTGCTGAGCCGCAACGGCTACCCGCTTGATCATAAAAAGATAATTGAAGCCTGTGCAGCCAATCATGTAGTGATAGAACTCAATGCACATCCCCGTCGGTTAGATATTGACTGGAAATGGATCGGCTATGCCATTGAAAAAGGGGTGCTGCTCTCTATCGATCCCGATGCCCATACGCTGGATGGTTTTGATGATGTGAAATACGGGGTGCTGGCAGCGCAAAAAGGTGGGATGATGAAAGCAAATAACCTCAGCAGTTTCCCTTTAAAGGATTTTGAAAATTTTTTGAGTGAAAAAAGGAAGTTGAAAAGAATTTGATAATTATACCCTCAACCCCTCTCTTCGTAAAGTTGAATACCAAGTCTGGCAATCAATACTAACAAAAAAATACACAGCTGAACATGTTCTATCTGCAAGGGAAATAGAAAAAAAGATATTGAATTAATTATTCAATACTGGTTAGGTGCCAGTAGTAAATTTCTCGAAGGGATGGGTGTGGATATTACGAAGATGCTATAGCCTTCCCTGGCATCCAACTGCCATGTTGCGTGTACCTACGCAATACCCTTACGCAAAATGATTCGTGAAGACACGAATCAAGGCATAACACTTCGTGGTGACATAAATCATGACCTGAAGGCGCTGTGTTGCGTGTCTTCACGCAACACACTTGCGTAGTGATTCGTGAAGACACGAATCAAGGCATAACACTTCATGGTGACATGAATCATGACCTTGAAGCGCTGTGTTGCGTGTCTTACGCAACACCCTTGCATAGTGATTCGTGAAGACACGAATCACGGCATAACACTTCGTGGAGACATAAATCATGACCTGCAAGCGCCGTGTTGCGTAAAATGATTTGTAGAGACATGAACCAAGAATTTTTCTATCGCTTTATTTTGTTCATATAAGAAAAAATTGTAGTTTCATCCTGCCATATTTACAGTACTACTCCAGTAATCATGAATACAGGCAACTGATTTTTTTTTGACCATAGCTTCCAAGTATTACATCGTATGCATTTGTAATTTAAATAGCTATGGATAAATCCTTACTAAAACATAAAAGAAAATCGCATATTGATAAAGGTGAAATATACTTTTGGACTGCCACAATCAATAAATGGCAAAAGCTGCTTGAAAAAGATAAGTATAAAGATGTTATCATACATTCATTACAGCATTTGAGCGACAATAGAAAGATAGATGTATTTGCCTTTGTTATTATGCCGACCCATTTGCATTTTATTTGGCGGGTAAATGAGCCAAACGGGAAAGAATCACCACAAGGCTCCTTTTTAAAATTTACCGCCCATACATTCAAAAAAATGTTACGAAATGAAAGTGTCGAAATGCTCTCCCGTTACAAAGTAGAAGCTGCAAATAAAGACTATGAATTTTGGCAAAAAACTCCATTAGCTATCCCTTTGTTTACAAAAAAAGTAGCTATTCAAAAACTAAAGTACATACATGCCAATCCTTTAGCGGAGCACTGGCAATTAGTGAAAGATCCATGTGATTACAAATATTCCTCCGCAAAATATTACGAACTGAATAAAAAAGAATTCAGCTTTTTGAAAGATTTGTACGAAGAATTTTAAAACCAGCTGATTCGTGAAGACATAAATCACGGCCTCCAAATACCGTGTTGCGTGCCTTCACGCAATACCCTTGCGTAGTGATTCGTGGAGACACGAATCACGGCATAACATAACATGCCTCCATCTCATTATCCCTTGTTCACCTGCTCATCTGTTCACCTGCTCATCTGTCTGTTGCCATGTTGCGTGTCCCCACGCAATACCCTTACGCAAAATGATTCGTGAAGACTCGAATCACGGTATAACATAATATACCTCCATCTTATTGTTCCTTGTTCATCTGCCCTCAGTATTCAACCCATCACCGGCAGCTCCACATAAAACGTAGTGCCCCTTCCCTGCTCCGTTTCAAACCAAATCTTTCCTTTGGCCTGCTCCACAATACCTTTGCACATCGCCAGCCCCAGGCCCGTACCGGATGATTTGGTGGTAAAGTTGGGAATGAATATCCGTTCCTGCATTTCAGGCACAATACCTTCACCATTGTCCTTTACACTGATCCGTACCGTATCGCCGTTACGTATTTCATGTACTTCTATCTGGCAATACCCATTACCGTTACAGGCTTCCACCGCGTTGGCAAACAGGTTGGTGAACAGACGGTTCATTTGTGTCTTATCGGCTTCCACCATCAGCCGGTCGTTTACCGGCAGCCAGTCAAACAGTACATTCTCATCTGCTGTATACAGTTCTTTCAGAGAAACAATCACATCATGCAGATCAAACTGAGTGACATTGGTGGTACCGATATTGGCAAATTGAGAGAAGTCTGCCGCAATCTTGGAAAGGTGATCAATCTGTTCCACCAGCGTATTGGCCACACTGCTTGATAATTCTTTTACATTCGGCTGGTTATTATTGATGGCTTTTTGCAGATACTGAATACTTAGTTTCATCGGTGTCAATGGATTTTTGATTTCATGGGCCACCTGCCGGGCCATTTCCCGCCAGGCACCTTCCCTTTCGCTTTTAGCCAGAGCGGTGGCGCTTTCACCCAGTTTGTTCACCATTTTATTATACTCCTGTACCAGGTCCCCAATCTCATCATTACGGTTCCAGACTATCTGTTCATTCATTTTACCAAGGTTCACTTCCCGCATCTTGTCACTGATAATGGAGAAAGAATTGGTGATACGGTTGGTTATGAATAAGGCAATCAGTCCGGCAATCAAAAAAATAAAAGCATTCAGATTGATGATCGTTACCAAAAAGTTGGATATCTCCTGCCGCAATTCCGGCTTTGAAGTAAAATAGGGAATATTGATATAAGCATAGGCTTGCCCGCTATCTTCCCTTACCGGCGAATAGATACTCAGGTAAGAAAAATTGCCCACGCTTTCATCCTGCACATGCTGTACCTGCCGCAGGCGGTTAAGGTGATACCAGGCAGCCGGATTCATTTTTTTACTCACCACTCCCCTGGTATATACGTTGGCTTCTGATGACACCTGCAGGTCGCCTTTCAGGTCGTAGACATTCACATCCACACCGTGAATGTCTGACACATCATCCACCAGTTTTTGCAGATCATTATTGGTGACTGAATCATATATCTTGATCACATCATCAAACGTGTTGTGATCAGACAGTTTTTTCTCCATCTCATTCACCATTATTTTCATCGTCCGGCTCAGCTTATCACTGTTGCTTTGTTTGTTGCGGCTGATAAAAAAAGAAATAGTGGCCACACCGATAATAAGGAAAGAGAATATGCTGATAAAAATGATGGTGCTGTGTACCTGTGAACGGATATTTAATTGCAAAAGCCGCTTTAGTTCTGTCAGCTTGTAGCCTGTACTCAGTAAAAAAGAAATCATCTGCACAAACGCCACGAGGAACAAAAAGGAACAGAATATATATGAGAACAGCGTTATCGTTTCAATGGCCGTTTCTTTTTTCCGGGCCACCACCACCACTTTATCATTATTGGCCCTGTACCACAATTCTTCAAAATCACCGTTTGTTTTCTGATCAATTTCCACTTTCGGAATTTCATTATCCTTCAGCCATATTGGAAATGGATAGTTACCGGGAGGTGATACCAGGCGGCCGGAAATGTAGACTGCGTTGGAATAAATAGGCGAGTTCTCCGGATCCGTTCTTTTAGTTTCCCTGAACAGTTCAGGGAATAAAGCATCCCGGCTGTAATTCTTCAGGTTTGACACAATGAAGAATGAACCCATACTATTACCGGAAGAATCAGTTACATTCTTGCGGATGATATAATTGAATTTATCGAATGAAGTTTCATAATAGTACAGCTCCGGTGTCTCAGTGGGTTTGGATTGCACCGTAAGAATATTATTCAGCACTTCAAAAGAAGTGGGGTCTTCATTATACAGCGGTTTATCTGCAGAATCATAGGCATAGAGCCTGGTATCATATTTATTCAGATAACCTGAGTAATTGCTGGCAACAATACTGTCTTTTAATTTCTTATTTACTTCTTCCTGCCTGAACCGGTGAAAGTTTTGTGAAAGGAAATCATTATCCAGGTATTTAACAGCAATGTTCATCATTATTTCGCTCGCCTTGTCTGATCGCTGGGATAGTGTTTCGGCAATTCCTCTCCGGCGGTCCCATTCCACTTTCCTGTTTTGCGAAAGCATGATGGCAGAAATAGAAAGAGAGAAAATAAATATCCAGGAAAGTATGCCTGCAATATTAATACGGATACGGTTGAATATTATTCCCCGCCTGTTGACAAGCCAGGTATAGGCCAGTAACCATATAAGGACTGGTAAATAAAACAATACTTCCTTATTGCCGGAACGGATGGTAAGAAAAGCCAGGCCTGTAAATCCGATAGCAAAAAATATGAGGTAATTCCTTCCCGAAAACAACGGGAAAATAAGGCGGAACAGCAACTGCGAAAAATAATAGTAGGATAAAGAAAGACAGGCCAGTACAAAAAAACCTGCCACCGTGTAGCGGTTAAGACTAAAAAAATTAGTGACATCGAATGATATTTTGGAATCTGCCACCAGGCTCCTGATAACGGTGGATAAAATAAAAGTGGAAAAGATCAGCAGGCAGAGTGATAAGATACCGGTTATCCATTTCATTTTTACTGAGAACCTGGCAACAGGATTGTCAATATAGCGCAGTTTGGACCAGGCAAATAACACAATCCAGCAAAACAAAATGGAATTGATGAGCAGGTCACCCAGCGAACGCTGTATGGCATTGGATCCGTAAATGACGGGGCTGAATAGTTCAAATTGCCGCAGGTTCAGCAATAACGGATAGTAATAGGAAACCAGCCGGAGTAATACCAGCAGGATGGTAAGCAAACCAATTGCCCACCAGGTTCCCTTACGCTTTGCTTCCGCTTCGGCCAGTAATTGCAGAAAAAGAAAAAATACAAGCACACCTGCAAAACGCAGGAAAATCGTTTGCCTGTCATTATAAGGTATTGCTGCTGCGGTTTTTTTGTCCAGGTAAAAAAGGGTTTGCCCGTTGACAGTTTTCACCGGAAACTCTGTAATCTTGTCTCTGATCCGCACTCTTTTCTCCGCCATTTCACTATAGGCAAATCTTTCAGGCAGGTATTCAGTAGTGATAAAAAATTCAGAATGCACCGGTATAACTGCCAATACCAATACCTGTGCTGATGGATGAGAAGCTGTCAGTGTTTTTTTTATCAGTAAATATTTGCCATTGGATAATTTTCTGAAGTATTCACCGTCAGCCCCGGCTATTATTTCCGGAGGCGGAACGGCCAGCTGATCGCTCCAGAATTTCATTTCGGTGAAACCAAATTCACTCACTGTATATAAAAAAATGCCATATTTTTTGGAAGTAAGTGTAAAAAACTCTTCCGGGCTTTCTTTACCCGTGAGCAACCGGTTTATCCGCGGGGTATCGTTCAAAAACTGATAAAAATTCTCCTCCTGGCTGTGGATGTATTTCTCCGCCCGCTTTACTTCATTTCCCACCGAGGAGCGGTTGGTATATAGTTTATTGAAAAGAAAAGAAAAAAAGAATAACAGCGCTGCCAGTAAAAGCAGGCTGTAATTGCGCAACCAGGTATTTTTAAAAAGTGGCTTCACTGCTCCTGCCGCTGTTTTTTGATGTCGTTCCAGATGCTGTCCATTTCCTCCAATGTCATATCGGTAAGGTTTTTACCGCTTTGAAGGGCCTTTTGTTCCATCTGTAAAAACCGGTGGATGAATTTCTTATTAGTCCGTTCCAATGCATTTTCAGCATCCACCTGCAAAAACCGTGCATAATTGATCAGCGAGAAGATCACATCCCCCAATTCATCCTCCACATCCTGCTGCAACTGCTCCTTTCCTGCACCCGGCACAGCCGATTGCGAAAGACTGACCGCCTCCTGCAATTCTTTCATTTCCTCTTCCACCTTCTCCCATACCTGTTCTTTGTTGTCCCATTCAAAACCTACCTGTTTGGCTTTCTCCTGCAGACGCATGGCTTTTACTGTAGCAGGTAATGATGGTGGTACACCTCCTATTACAGACTTTTTACCTTCTTTCAGTTTCAGCTTCTCCCAATTCCTTTTCACATCTTCTTCATCATTCACCTTTATCAATTCACCCCCATTTTCCGGGGCGCTGTAAATATGCGGATGCCTGGCAATTAATTTGTCACAAACCCCGTTGATCACTTCATCCAGCTCAAACTTTTTTTGCTCACTCCCGATTTTTGCATAGAATACAATATGCAATAACAGGTCCCCCAACTCTTCTTTGATCCCTTTCCAGTCTTCATCAGTAATCGCATCAGCCAGTTCATACGTCTCTTCAATCGTTAGTTGGCGCAATGTCTGGATGGTTTGCTTTTTATCCCAGGGACATTTTTCCCGCAGATCATTCATAATAGCCACTAACCTGGAAAATGGCTGTTCAGCAGTGAAACTCATAGTAATTAAATTTGAAAAACAGAAAATAAAAGAAATAGAATGAATAATACCGACAATAACAGCAAGCCGGCAATATTCAGTAATAAAAATTTCACAAACGTTTTCCCATAGCCCTGTCCGTAAAATTTCTTCATGGAGAGGTAAAGATAAACGCCTCCTGATAAAAATAACAGCACTGACAGGATATCAAATACCCCCAGATGCGTAAGGTCGCCAAGTTCACCAAATCCAAACACGAACACTAAAAGGATAAAAGAAAAGATATAGTGATAAATACTGAAGATGCCATGGTCGGCATAATAGAAATTCTTTCTCCGCGTATATAAAAGTTTAAGGATAAAGGCAAAAAGCGGTAAAGAAACAAACAACATGTAAGGCAGTTTGTGAACGAAAGATTCAATAATTTTTTCATTACCGCTACGGGGATCATTCCCGTATTCTTCCAGCAGTTTGAGGTTTTGATATTGTATACCGCGTGCTATCCAGCCATCCCTTTCGCCGGAGGGCAATGTTTTTTGTATGGAATCATATTCCTGACGGTTTTTATAATCCGGGCCTCCAATATCTAAAAATTTAAAATCCCCCACTTGCCTCTTCATTTCTTCTGCTGTAACCACCCGGGGGGCATCCTGCAGCATTTGAAGGGCCAGTTTCCATTTTGCATTGGCCGGATCTTCCTTTAGTTTAGCTGCTGCCTTTTTAAGATAATATACCTTTTCTTCGTCAGTGAGAGGTTGATTCAGGCTTATGGTGATGGAATTCCCGGCTTTCAGCAGACCAAAAAAAATAATAAAAAAAATGGCAGATGTAAAAACGTATTTCTTTACCGGGTTCAGGTAACTGGCCCTTTTACCTTTTATATATTCCATCGGCAAAAAGCCCGGCTTCAGCAGCAGGTATTTCATCGAATCAAAAAACTTGCTGTCGAAGTGGGTGATATCGTACAGGAAATGCCGGGCCATATTCCAGAATGTTTCATGGGTCACTACGTTTTCCTGACCACAATTTTGACAGTACTTGCCCTGCACGATAGTGCCACAATTCAGGCAATCCTTCTCTTGGCGTTGTGGTACGTGAGACACGGTTAATTTTTACTTAAAAATAAGAACAATAAATACACTACCCCCTTCTTTTTCTTCTCTACCTGGTAATTCCGGGTCGCTGTCAAAATAAAATAGTAATTATGGTGTTTTCAGGGTTCCGGGTAATCTGTCAATAATAAAGTGCATTTCAAATTATCGTAAATGATTTTGTATTTACCTTTTCAAAATTCAGGGTATGGCCCCCCTCCGGGGAGAGGCTAAGACATTCTTATAAAAAAATTGGGGAAGGGGTGGGTTATGGCTTCGACAATTTGAAATGCACTTTCAACAATAAATGAGCATTTGTAAATCAATCATTATACAATAACTTTGAAATGTTAAAAACAATATCACCGGCATGAAAATCCTATTACTACCCGCATTCATTTTGTCTGCCCTGGCCTTGCAGGCGCAGTATTATTACAACGACATCATTGGCACCCGGGAAACCAACCAATTGATGAAAACCTACGTGACAAATAAAGTAAGGACCGTTTCTTCCACCGGGTATGACAAGTACGGTGTAAAAACCACCGATTTCTCCGAATTCCAGGAAGTAAAGGAAAGCGGCAACCTGCTGAAAAAAACTTCCTTTACCAATTTTACCAAAACTGTTACCTACTACCGGTTCGATAACCAGGGCCGTGTCATCAGCATTTCAGATTCTTCTTCGGCCACAGAAAGCACTGCTACCTACCAGTATGATCTGTCCGGCAGAATAAAAATGGTGCAAAACAATCTCCGCGACAGCGCCAATGATTTTAATCAGACCGAAACACATCAATGGATATATAACACCGCAGGGAAACCCGACAAAATGTGGCGTACCATTAATAACATTGATAGCCTGGAAATACGCTTTACCCCGGATGAAAAAGGGAACCCGGGTGAAGAAATCACTTTCAGAAATGGATTTGAAAAGGACAGGGTCTACTACTATTTTGATGAAAATAGCATGATCACTGATATTGTGCGATATAATAAAAAAATAAAAAAGCTCTTACCGGAAATGATTTTTACGTATGATGAGGCAGACAGGGTAATTCAGAAAGTAAATAACACACCGGGCGATAACCTGGGAAAAGTGGTATGGGTGGGTTATATAATATGGCGGTACATATATAACGAAAATGGCCTGAAAACCAAAGAAGCGCTTTTTGATGAAGGCCAGCAATTAAGTGGAAAGATTGAATACAAATACACGTTTGGCAATTAACAGCCCTGCCACTGACGCCCATCAGTAATTATACAGATCAAATGAACGTACTTAGCAATTGAGCCAATGGCCTGATGCCTTGCTTGTATATATGCTGCCAGCAAACACTTTATTATTTCATTGGAAAAAAGAACAAAAAGCAGTGGTGGAAAACCTGTTGGTACTCCGCCAAAAACTCAATGAACAGGCTATTCATGACCTGAGAGTGGCTATCAAAAAAATAAGGGCTTACACAAAACTATACACGCTGCTTCAGCCAGGTAATGGCCCCGGGTTTGGAAATGAAAAAAATACCTTACCCCATACCGGTCAGCTTTTTGACATTACCGGCCGGCAACGGGATGTGGAAATATGTTTGGCAATACTGGCTTCTTTGCAACAGGAAACAGGCCGCCGGTATTTGCACCTGCATTTTTACTTGTTGTACATGTTAAAAACAACCAAAGCCTGGTGCAACCAGGATATTCATCAATATAAAATAAAAGAATTGGCGGCAATGACCCGCTTCCTGAAAGAAGATGGCAGTTTACAGGATGCTGTGTCAACAGATAAAAGAATCCAACTGGCCATTAATGAGCAGCTGGTTTCAATCACACCTCATTTCAAACAACCGCATACGCTGCGCAAACAACTAAAAACAATTTATTACTGGCTATTGCTGCTGGATGAAAAAGAAAGATATGCCCCCGGCCCATTACATACAATACTGGATGAACTGGGCAACTGGCAGGATTATGAAATTGCACGGGTACAGATAAAACATTTCCGGAAAGATTATTTACCAAAACCATTTGACGAATACTATGAATTGAAAAAACTGGAAGCCTTTATTGAAAATAAAAAGGACCGCCTGTTAACGGCAGTTCGCAAAAATTTGAGGAATTGGCTGGAAGAATTGGAAGCCAACTGACACCCGCCTTTCTTCAGTTTTTCCGGTACAGACGGCTCTTTGCGGGCTGCTCTTTGGAGCATAAGAGGCTGTCTTAAAAGTCAGCAAATCACGCAAAGACGCTAAGGCGCAAGGTATAAATCAACTGAAAATCAAGTGTTGCGACTTTGCGTCTTTGTGAGAAAAATAATTTAAACCGGTTTTGAAACAACCTCTTATAATCGGTGCACCCAACTGTACAATTTTCGAACCATTTTATACCGGATTTATACACAGATTAGCTAATCTTTTAACAGCCTATAAAAGCTACTTATAATTCTGTAGACAGTGTCTATATAATTTGATGACAAATAGTTTGCTTTTGGCGCGATATAATTTTTATATTTTATGCTCAACCAAGACCTGTAATTATTATAGTTTACAATTATTTTAAACTGCGGCGAACCCAAGCCGGGAATACTTAAAAATCAGCTATACTATACCCTATAAGGTATAGTATAGCGCAAGAAGTAATTTTTATACCCTTTTAGGTATAATGTAAACTATATACCCTATATTTATACCTTAAAAGGTATAAAATGAACCTTCCTACATTTTTTAAAACGCAACGGCAAGCTAACAAATTAACCCAGGAAGAACTGGCTGCTAAAGCCGGTGTGGGATTGCGTTTAGTAAGAGAAATTGAGCAGGGTAAAACCACCATGCGTATGGATAAAGTAAACCAGATACTGGCTTTATTTGGTGCAGAACTTATGGTAACATTTAAAGCAAATAAAAATGCCTAAAACTGCAAAAGTATTATACAATGGGATATTGGCAGCTATGCTGTCCGAAACAGATGATGGCTATATATTACAATATGATGAAAAATATTTATCACAATCGGAAAGCAAATCCATAAGTCTTACTTTACCCAAACGAAAAGAACCCTACAGGAGTAATGTATTGTTTCCTTTTTTTGATGGATTAATACCGGAAGGATGGCTGCTGGATATTGCAATAGAACACTGGAAACTGAAAGCCAACGACCGCTTTGAATTATTATTAACCACCTGCCGTGATACTATTGGCGCTGTAACAGTAGAAACTGATAAAACTAATTAAAATGAACAATTGCCGGTTTTGCTATAAGGATGCAGGTGATGCAAAGTACCATCCGGCGTGTGCTAAAAATTTTTTTGGTACACTAGAAGTCCCGTTGCTGCAATTAGACGCCGCATTAATTGAATCACTGGCCAAACAAACCGTTAACCGGCGGATTGCAATTACAGGGGTCCAGCCCAAACTATCATTAACAATGGAAAAGCAAAAAGGAAAAAACAGGTTAACTATTGTTGGCTTGTGGGGGGAGTATATTTTAAAACCGCAGTATACTCATTATCCAATGATGCCCGAAACAGAAGACCTTACCATGCACCTGGCACAACTGTTTAAGATACCGGTATGCGAACATACATTAATACAAGCCAGTGATGGAAGCATGGTGTATATTACCAAACGTTTCGACAGAAAAGAAGGAAGAAAAATACATGTGGAAGATTTATGCCAGCTATCCCAATTTCTTACCGAAAACAAATACAAAAGTTCTTATGAAAAAGCAGGTAAGCTGATTGCAACATATTGCCATAAAGGCCTTGACTTGTTGCATTATTTTGAATTGGTATTATTCAGTTACCTGTGTGGTAATAACGACATGCACCTGAAAAATTTTTCTGTAATGCATTCGGACAATGGCACTGTGCTGAGCCTGGCTTATGATTTATTAAACGTAAACCTGGTTAACCCGAAAGATAAAGAAGAACTTGCGCTTACATTAAATGGCAAGAAAAATAAAATAAGATTAACCGACTTTAAATTATTGGCAGAATCATTGCAAATAAATGAAAAAGTTTACAATAATAGTTTTAAGCGTTTTAACAGTAAAAACGAAGAAGTGATGGATTTGATTGACCGTTCTTTTTTAAATGCTAAAATGAAGAAAGGGTTTAAAGAAATATGGCTAAAAAAGCAGAAAATATTTAAAGGCGGCTATGAGTCAACGGAATAAAAAGCACTAAATCATAATAAGTTAAGCCGAGGGAAACAACTTCCCTATTTTTTCCAGGAAATATTCTTTCTTTCTACGGCTTACATCTATTTCTGTTCCATTGCTCATGGTTACCACCCCACCGTCGCCTTTCTGGTAAGAACTGATATAGTTTGGGTTGATTAAGAAGGAACGATGAATACGGATAAAATCGCTATCGGTTAAAAGGGTTTCATATTCCAGCAGTGTACGGGATGAAACAATTTTCTGTCCATCCGCCAGGTGAAAAACGGTATAGCTGTTTTCTGCCTCGGCATAAACTATGTCTTTCAGGTCAATCACCTGAAAACCCTGCATGGCTGGCACACACATTTTCCTGGATACTTTACCTGCCTTATCACCCAGATTGTGGAGCAACACTTCCAGATTTTTTTTCCCATCATTTGCGGCAATACGTTTAGCAGCTATAGCAACAGCCACTATTAGTTCATCCGTCATAACCGGTTTCAACAAATAATCAACTGCGGAGAGCCGCATTGCCTGCAGTACAAATTCCTGGTGGGCGGTTACAAAAATCACTTCAAAAGAAAAATTATTGTTCTCCTGTAAAAACTGGATGCCCGATTTGCCGGGCAATGAAATATCAAAAAATACAAGGTCGGGTTGTGTTTGTACCAATGACTGAGCAAAAGTTTCCACCTCCTCATACTGCCCCACTACCTGCACATCGGGGCAGTATTTGTTTAGCAATGCAGATAGTGCCTGCCTGCATTCTGCCTCATCATCTACAATCATTGCTTTTATCATTATTAAAAAACATTTTGCAGTGGAAGATAAAATTTTATTTGTGTACCAGCATCAATTTCAGGCACCGTTTTAATAGAAAAGACCGGTTTGCCGTTTACTACCTGCTTTCCCTGGAACAATAGTTCCAGCCGGGAGAGAATTACTGAAAGTGAATGTGATAATTTATCTGAAAAAGCACTCGGCTTCATACCAGCACCATTATCCCTGATTGTAACAGCCAATAAATCTTCTTCAGCTTCAATTAATAAAGCAATATGTGGGTTGGTTATTTTTTTTAAACCGGCATGCTTTATTGCATTTTCTAAAAAAGGCTGTATCATCATAGGCGGAATAAAAACATTATCTGCTTCTGCCTTTACTGCTACATCAAACTGCAGCGGAACGGGGAAGCTGGCTTTTTCAAAATCAATATACTTGTTCAGGTAGGCGATTTCTTCCTGAAGCAGAATAGCATCTTTCTCCGCATTGTCAAACGTTTTACGCATCAGCTGTGCCAGGGATTGCACCTGGTTATTGGCCTTATCGCTGTTGGAACTAAGAATTGCGCCTTGTATATTTTGCAAGGCATTATAAACAAAATGCGGATTCATCTGGCTCTGAAACTGTGCTATCAGCTTTGCCTGCTTGCTAAGTTTTAAAGCCTGTTGTTGAATCAGTTCAGATTTTTCTTCCAGTGCATGGTAAGCCTTTTTGCGGGCCCGTATATTTTTTTGCAGAAAGAAAACGAGCACACCTAAAATAACAAAGCCGGATATTGCCGCCAGCAATAAACGGCTAAGCTGGCTGCGCCTGGCCGCAGCAATTTGTTTATCATTATTGAGTTGAAAAATTTCTTTGTCTTTCTTGGCTTGCTGAAACCGGTTTTCAATGGTAGCTGCCCGGGTAAATTTTTCTTTATCATGCAGAGAATCATGCATCCGTAAATAACGATTGTTGTAGGATAAGGCTGTAGCATACTGATGCAGTGAGTCATGTACTTCAGCCAATGCTTTATAACTGTTTACCTTGTAATAGGCATCATTGTACCGTGTGGCAAAATCAACCGCATTATTAAGATTACTCAGTGCCAGAGTATAATTTTTCAAACGGGTAAAGCTTATTCCTTTATGATAATAATGGGCAATATACAGCTCAGGTCTGTTTAATGCTGTAATGAACCGCTCAGCATCTCTAAGGTGTTCTAATGCGGCAGCTCTCTGCCCAAGCGCAGCATAAGGAATAGCAATGGCTGTTTGTACATGTATCAGCAAAGGCGTATCAGCTGCTTTTTGCAAGTGGTTTATCGCATTTTCCATTAATGCAGCTACTTTACTATTATCCCTGTTATCTGTAGTTGCCGAGTCATGAATTAGCGTTGCCAAATTATATTTAAAAATGCCCAGCCCTCTTTCATTTTTGTTGGATTCGGCAACATCAATAGCTTTTTGGGTATAAGAAATTGCTTTGTCATACTGGTGGTTCATTTTATACACCTGCCCCAGCATATCCAGGGCTAAGCCCAATATTTTATGAATATTATACTTCTCACATTGCTCAACTGCCCTGGAGAGGTAGGTTATGGCTGCCGGGAAATTATACAAATCCATTTCAGTAACCCCAAGGTTATAATTTGTTTTGGCTACCCCTTCATAAAAATTAATCTTTTCTGACTCACTCATAGCCCAGTTACCTATCAGAAATTTAGCTTCCGTATTTTCATTCGTCATGCGAAACATGGTTTTCAGATTGGCAAGAATGGAAGCGGAATCGGGTTTGGATTTTTGCAAAGCCTGTTTTAGTGAATCAATATACACAACCTGTGTATAACTGGTTGTGTATAAGAACAAGAAAATACCCGGGAGAAGGATTTTCATAAAACAACTTTGTTGCTAAAATAAAAACACAAGATACCCAATATAAATTGATATTTTTTGATTCCCATTGAAAACTTCATTCCCGCCGCTCCGTTCTTTTTTACAGCCACTCACTAAAGTTTGCCTAAAATTTATTAATTGTATTACAACTTTAAACAAAAATATCTGTGAATATGAAAAGCAATACAATCCTGATACTGTATGTTTTACTTCTTACGGCTTGTAAAAGCAAACATATATCAGCCCCGCAAGGTCACCGTTTAAAAACGGCCACTTACAGTAATGGCGAGGCACTTAGTTATGAATACGATGCAGATGGCCGTACAACCAACATCAGCAGCACTAAAAAAGGACGGCGGGAATTTGGATATGCAAAAGGCACTGCCACCGAAACACATTATAACATGCAGGGAGAGGGAACTTCTATAACGGAATACCGGCTAAATGGTGATGGCCTTGTTAGTAATGAAAGCATGATAAAGCCGGCTGGCGGGAAAGAAAAAATATATCTCTACAATGCGAATGGGTTTATAACCGCTGAAACAGCCAAAGAAGGCGAAAGCCGGGAAACCAGTGTGTATTACTATACCGGCGGCCAGTTGGATAGTATGTTAAAACGAAGCAACGAAAATAAACTGTTGCATAAGCAGCTCTATACTTATTATACAGACATTAAAAACACAGCATTTACTTATAATGAATCAATAAACATCAAAGGCAAACAAAGTCCTTTGGCAGTAAAGAAGTTAGACTGGATTTTTTATGACAACGATGGTAAGGAGCAGAGCCGCCAGATCCTGGATTATAAATATGAAACTGATGCATCCGGACGGGTGATAAGAGTTAAGGTAAATTCCGCCGAATCAGAAATAGCTTCCATTGCTTATACCTATTATTAAAGTAATGGATCAAATGAATAAATGTAAAAAGCTGATTACAATTTTCACTGTTTAAAACAAATACTATGAGAAAAATATTTTTTCCCTGTCTTTTTATTCTACTATCATTTGCACGTACCCCTGCTGAAACATGGATGGTAAGTACACTCTGTGGCGCTAATGATAATGGACACCAGGTAGATGGAAATAAAGACAAAGCCTGCTTTACCGGACAAGTTGGACATATATCGGCTGACCCACAAGGGAACCTTTTTGTAGTGGATGGCGATGCACTGCGTAAAGTTTTGCCCGATGGCAGCGTACAATCCTGGCTGGGCAGTATGATTAGTGATGAAAATGGGAACAGGGTGGAACTACCAAAGCTAAAAAGCCTGGAGGCAGTATGTGTAAATAAAGAGGGTACCGTTTTTGTAAGCGATTACAATTGCATCCGGCAGGTTAAATCCAGCAAAGACATTGTTCTCTACGCAGGCAATCCCAACAGTAATGGCAGCGATGATGGCATTGGCAGTGCTGCGGAATTTGATAACCCCTATGGACTTTGTGCAGACAACGCTGGTAATATTTATGTGGCAGATGCTGATAACAGGAGTATCAGAAAAATAGCAGCAGGGACAAAAGCAGTAAGCACCATTGCCGGAGGTACCAGGGATGGAAGTTTTAAGCCCGGCACAGGCAAAGCAGCTTCATTTTTTCCTTTCAGAAGTATTGCGGTGGACAGTAAAGGCAACATATACATTCCGCAAAATGGTAACCGTGGTAGTGGCGTTGCTAAAATTACTGCTGCCGGTGTGGTAACTCTTTTGGCCGGCGATTTAGAATTTTTGGGTAAACCTAACGATGGTACCGGCAAAAATGCACACTTTGATAAAATTTATTCACTGGCAGTGGATGCGCAGGATAATATTATTCTTGGTGAGCAGTACAGGGTTCGTAAAATAAGTCCTGCTGGTGTGGTAACTACACTTGCCGGTGGACTGGAACCACAATGGAAAGATGCAGCAGGTGAAAAAGCCAGATTTGGAATGATTAGCGGAGTAACGGTAAATGCACAGGGAGAAATTTATACGAGTGATTTGTATTGCATCAGAAAATTGGTAAAGCAATAATACTAAAGACCTTTTCAGTATGAAAAAAATTGCAACCCTTATCTGTTTACTAATTGTTTTGACCAATGGGTTTTCGCAATCCGTAGGTATTGGCACTACGTCGCCGCATGATAAAGCTGTACTTGATATTAACAGCACAGGCAAAGGGGTACTTTTTCCAAGAATGACAACGGCGCAAAGAAATGCTATCAGCAACCCTCCTGATGGATTACATATTTATAATACTGATGAAAGGGGATTGAATTATTATGATTCCGTTTATGCAATCTGGAATTCATACTTAGATGAATTTAAAACTGTGATTGTTCATATCAGTAACAGTGCTGCCAGTTTGAATTTTTATGATTCGTTTGCCGGTAAAAAGCCAGCCAGCCGGTATTTAGTTATTATAAATTCAGGTGTTACATTGGCCGGTTTAAATCCTTCCGATACTGGTCTTATTTTCAGTACCATGTCTGATAATGCTGCGATTACATTGAGAAACTATGGTTTCATCGGCGGAGCCGGAGGAAGAGGCGGTAATGGAAGGGTTTTACATACTGTTGACTGTTTTGGTTTTAGTTTTTTGGGCGAGGATGGCAAGATTGGAGGACATGCCATCGCCACAAGAACAGGTATAATAATATCTGTTATCAATTATGGGTTCATTGCAGGAGGAGGGGGTGGTGGCGGTTCAGGAGGACCTGGTACGCCACCTAATGGATACGGCGGTGGTGGTGGTGGTGGCGCAGGTACAGGTCCTGGTTCAGGTGGTAATGGAGGCTACCTTCATCATTACAGTTCCAGTTTTCCTCCCGGATGCAGAACAACAGCTCAATCAAATCCTGGAACAAGTGGCACAATAATTACAGGTGGCGGTGGTGGTACAGGTTCTGCAAGCGGTGGCAATGGTGGTAGCGGCGGAGCAAGAGGAATGCCCGGCCTGCCGGGAAGCGATGGAATGTTTGCGGGAGGGGCTGCCGGTAAAGCAATAGGCGGAGGTAGTGGTAATAGCTTAATAAATGCTGGAGGAGGCCAGTCTATCGGTACCGTTGACTGATTGAAATCTTTTAGATACAACACAAAGAATTTACAGAGTAAATTTTACCAATGACTTGTATTGCATAACGGGATGAATAAAGCAACAACATTAAAAAGCCTTTCTGCATGAAAAAATTTGTAACTCTCATCTGTTTTATCACTGCTTTTACCAATGGATTTTCCCAGTCTGTAGGTATTGGCACCAACAGTCCTGCTGCATCTTCCATTTTAGAATTAACAAGTGACGATAAAGGATTTTTAATACCGCGGATGGACAATACAGCTATGAGAGGTATTGCAGCGCCTGCCGAAGGATTAATGGTGTATAACACTACCGATTCTTCATTTTATACTTATAAAATAAGGTGGAGGAAGATGAGTATTACCTTGCCTTACAGGGATACAGTAAGCTCAACCATAAGCGGATTAATAATTGTACAGGATAACAGCGGTAATGGTATTGCAGCTTTTAACCGGAACAACGGTGTGGGAGTAGCAGGTTTTTCACAAGAAATTATTTCCAATCCATCTCCAAATTCTATTGGTGTGGCTGGAGTGAATTTCAATAATAATAATACCGGCGTAGGTGTGTTGGGCCAACATTATGGTACTGGTATAGGGGTTCGTGGAGGTGTTTTGAGCAGTGGTACAGGTGCTGTGGGTGTGCAAGGAGAAGCTAATGGCAATGGAACAGGTGTATATGGTTTTGCCGGAAGCAGTGGCACTGGAGTAAGAGGCATTGCCTTCGGTATCGGGTTTGGTTTGTGGGGTAACTGTAACAACGGTACTGGTGTATGGGGACAAACATCTTCAGGTGTTGGGGTGCATGGTTTTAGTTCTACCGGTATTGCTGGTCGCTTTCAATCATTATCGGCTATTGCACTGAAAACAGAAGGACAGATTCAATTAACGGGTATTGGTGAGTCACCGGGAAAAGTATTAGTATCCTCAGCAGATGGTACTGCAAGCTGGCAAATGGTTATTAAACAGGAAGCGCTAACTATACCGGGTTCTGCATTTAAGTCAACGGTGTCATCGGCTCATTACAGTACTGCAGATGGAGAAATTTATTCTGCTGGCACCAGCACCCTTTATCTGCTTACATTAGAAACACCTGTACTATTGCCAGACAGTGCCATAGTAACCGAAATAACGGCTTATGTAAAAGACCTGTCAGTTACTAAAGAAATAGCAGTGGTGTTCTGTAAATTTCAAAATCAATTTTTTGGCACAACTCAAATTGGATCCGGTATACTTTCATCTGGCACAACAGGTGGCATTGCAATCATTACTGTACCGCAATCCTATACGATAGATAATAACACGGAAAACTATGTAATAAGAGTAAGTATTACCGGCGGTGACACTTTGTGGCCGGGTAACAGTATTAGTCTTAAAGCGGTAACTATAAAATATAATTATTTGGTAAATCAATAGTAGTTGGTGCCCGGGACTGGATTATCTCAGATGATCCATACAAATTGGTCTTACCCAAAGCCTTTGCCATGCTTTGCATGGCTGGTCTTTTTTGCTTGTCTGCATTTACAAGCAAGCTTGCTTGCTCTCAAACAAAAAAGCCCCCAGCTATCGCTGAAGGCATTTGTGCCCCACATTGGAAAATTATCGAACCAATTTATTGAGGATTTGAACCTTATTTTCAGCCTAAAACCGCTTTTAAGTCCGCTTTTAGGTACTGGCAATATCTGACCTCTGATCAGCCGGTCACGATCAAGTTCTCTTTTGCACTGGTTATTCGAAAATTGCCACTCCTACCTTGGTTAAACCTCCCCATCTGAACCGCCCGACCTTTTCTGGCACTTCAATTACCACGTCGACATCGTGTTGGAAGCTATTTGCGCCCCAAATCTGCCTTCTTTAGTTGTTTGGAGGGGAAGGAAGGATTTAGCAGGATTGGCCGTTTTCAGGCGATTTAGGTCTTCCGAGGACAGCCCCAGCTTGTTCGTCCTGTCCAGGAAAATGAAGTCGTATATGGCAATACTTTTAGACATCCGGGAAACGACATCAACTGGAGGTCAACTAAATTCAAGACAAGCCAAAACTTATCCCCGGATTGATTAAGGAGCAATTGAAATACTCTCCGGCAACTTCAACATCCATCCTCCAGTAAATGGTTCTTCATTTACTAAAGTGGTATGTTCTTTTGTTGTCAGCGGTGGAGTGGCGACATGATGTAAACTGGTCAGATGATTGCTTTATTAACTGATGCAGTTGCTCTATTGCAAAGCACTCTTGTATTTTTCGTTTCCGTATTTTGTTTATGTTTATTTGCTATCCAATCTAATATTTTTAAAGAACCATCTGTTTTGCATTTCATCCGGTAACGAATTATAAAAGCAGATGCCAATGTCAACAAGCCAATGAAAATGATTGACGCATTAATGCTTATTAAATCTGCTATTATCCCTGTAAGTATTGCGCCAATAGCATAACCTAAATCTCTCCACAAACGAAAGATACCTATACTCTTTGCCCTGTCCTGCGGATTTGTATTTTCAGCTACTGTTGCAAGAAATGTTGGATACACCATTGCAGTGCCCCAGCCCAAAATAGAAGATAGAATAACAAAATGTAACATAGTATTTGCCCAAACTAAAACAATCAAAGCAATGGCCTGTAAAAACATTCCTATGTATAACATATCTTTTTTGCAGAATTTATCAGCCATTCTTCCGGTAAATAATTGACCGATGCCCCAAACGGCTGGATATATTGCTGTAATAATTCCTATTTCACCAATAGTGAAACCTTTAGTTGCAAGTAAGATTGGAAAAATGCCCCATGCCATTCCATCATTCAGGTTATTAATTAATCCCGCCTGTGTTACTGAACCTAAGTTTTTATCTTTCCATGTTGTATCCCAAAATATATTCTTTAATATCGGAATGGTATTACTGATTGTTTCCTTGGCAACGTGGTGTTTAGTGTCCTTTATAAAAAATATACTTCCAACTAACCCAAAAAAAACTAATCCGATTCCCAAATAAAAAGGATAGGGTCTTATACCGTATTCACTGGCTATCCATCCGGTTAAAAATGCAACGATGGCGACAGCAATGTATCCTGCAAATTCATTTAAACCCATTGCAAAACCTCTTTGCTTTTCACCAACAAGGTCAATTTTCATTACTATTGTGCTTGACCATGTTAATCCCTGGTTGATTCCTAAGAGTACATTTGCTGCTATTATCCAACTCCATGAAGGAGCAAACATCAAAATGAATGGAATAGGAATCCCAATTATCCAACCTGCCACTAATAATTTTTTTCTTCCGAATTTGTTTGCCAACACACCTGTGTAGTAATTGGTAATTGCTTTTATAATGCCAAATACAATGATGAAAGAAAGAATCGCTGTTTTTACTGCAATATGAAATTCAACATCTGCTATACGTGGTAATATACTTCTCTCCAAACCTATCATACCACCCACGAAGCCATTGATGATAACCAATAGTGTAAACTGTTTCCAGTTTTCTCTTAATCCTAATTGAACTTCCATTTTCATTTGCATTATGAAATAGCACAACGATTTGCGCCTGCTTCTAAATCAACCGGGTTTATATCACTGAAATCGCCTTTGATATTATTTTCAACAATAGATAAATAATTTGATGGTGTTGGTGGAATACGTTGCAGAATGGTATTGATAAACTCTTCCTCTTTTAGTTGAAGCATCGCAACATTCTTTTTGATGTTGCTGATTGTTGTTTGAATGGGGATGTTATCAAAATCTATGGGCTGACTCG
This sequence comes from Chitinophagaceae bacterium, assembly GCA_031441485.1. GTDB lineage: Bacteria > Bacteroidota > Bacteroidia > Chitinophagales > Chitinophagaceae > JJ008. Next base: position 21,594 of record JANOEQ010000105.1, on the reverse strand, counting down.
TATGGGCTGGCATCACAATAATGTTTTCGTCCAATAACAACAGTTTTTGCAATGATTGATAAAGCATTTTTGATTTCAGCTTTGCTTCATCATTGTTTGCTTTCAAATCCGGTCTGCCAACTCCGTTTATAAAAAGTGTATCGCCTGTAAGCAATACTTTATCGTTAATCAGATAGCTTGTACTTTCTACTGTATGGCCTGGAGTTTGAATTGCTTTTATTTTGATATTGCCTGCATTAAAAACAGTTGTACCAGTTATTGGCTCGAATTTGAAGCTTAATTTATTTGGTATTGGAAGGGAAAGCGGGACGCTATTTTTTTCTGCTAATTGTTTTGACCTTGAAAGATGGTCGGCATGAATATGAGTTTCTATTACATGCTTTAATGTAAGTTTTTCACTCGATAAAAATTCCTGATAAGCTTCTACGGGAAGAGAAGCATCTACGACTATTGCTTCATTGTTTGATGTTATGATGTATGATAAACAGCCTTTGCCTGTTCGTCTGAATTGTATTATTTCAAAATCAAGGAATGAAAGTTTCGCAGTGTTCCATGACAGGCTCCATTCTTTCATACCTCCTTGCAGTGAGTAAGCTTCAAAACCTTGTTCTTTTAGTTGTTCTGCTGCTATCAAACTCGTTTTGCCCCCAGCACAAATTGTCACTATTGGAATTGTTTTGTCAAGATGCAGACCCTGCAAAGCATTGGGATTGTTTGCTTTTAGTTTATCATAAGCATTAAAGTAAATACTGCCTGGGATAAACCATTCTGTTCTTTCCTCAATGGGCCGGATATCAAGGATTGAGACTTCTTTACCTGTCTCTAACCATGTTCTGAGTGTATCGGTGCTTATTTCTTTTACGCCTTCCATATTGTGAAGATTTACTTCACAAAGGTGGCATCATTAAATGGCTATTCTTTTATCATAAGATAAATAATTACCGATACCCCCGGATACGGCTAAGGCTTACCTGTGTAATTCCGAGGAATGATGCAACGTACTTCAAAGGAACTCTCATTAATACATTGGGGTCTTCAATAAGTAAAGCATTATACCTTTCTTCTGCTGAATGGAACTGCATTCCTTCAATGCGGTTTACAGTTTCCACATAAGCAGCTTCAAATATTTTACGAAACAGTCTTTCAATTTCAGAGTAGGTATTATACAATTTGAAAAGCTGTGTGGAGTTGATTGCAATAATTTCTGCATCTTCCAGTATCTGTATCGCTTTGCGGCTTGGTTTGCCCGTGAACAAACTTTCCACTCTTGCAATAATACTGTTCTCGAAAAAGAACCGTTCAGTAATATCAATACCATCTTTAAAGTAATAGATACGGGCTACTCCCTTTTTCATAAAGTAAATTGTTTTGCAGGTGTGGCTTATGGGCTGCAGGTCTTTGTTTTTTTTAATGGTAACAATGCTGCTTATATCAGCAATGGCCTTTTCAGCTTCCTTTGAAAGGGGGTTGAACTTCTTAAAATATTGAAAAAGAGCATCCATTCTTTTAATTTAATCTATTTTTGTAAATATCTATTGCCAATGTATTCGCAAGTTATCACTTATATCAAACAACGGGTTGAAATCAGTCGGGAAGACATTGAAGAAAGCCTCAAATACAGCGACTTTAAAAAGTATGCAAAGGGTGATTATATTCTCAGGTCTGGTGAATACTGCCGGTTTATCGGTTTCTTAAATAAAGGATTTATTGTAACAACTTTCGTGGATGAATCCGGTAACGAAAAGGCTTCTGAATTTAAACATGAAGGATGCTTTTTTACATATACCGAAGGACTAACTAATAACAACCCTTCACACAAAAACTTTATTGCAATTGAAGATTGCGAAGCACTTGTAATAAATAAAGAACACCTGCCTTTGATTTTTAAAGCGAACCCAAAATTTGAAACTTTATTCAGCCTGATACTTGCTGAAGAATTAAGGCTTGTTCTGCTGAACGATCAAAACCGTAAAACGCAAAGCGTTGAAGAAAGATACCTTGCTCTTGAAAATACTTTCCCGCAGGCTTTACAGAGAATACCTGTAAAATATATGGCAGGTTATCTTGGAATAGAATCCCAAAGCCTTAGCCGCCTGCGCCGCAGGCTTGCAGGCAAATAAAAGTAACCCAGGTTAGTTTTTATCGTTTTTATGGTTCATAGTTTTGAGTATTAAAATTCCGAATTATGAGCCTTGACAAGTTTGTGTATTTACTACTGGATAATGCCGTGAAATATTTTTTTATATCCCTGCCTTTCTTCCTTGTGTATTATGTTTTTTTCAGAAAAAAACTATCCTATAAAAAGATACAGTTAAAGTTTCCAAAGTTAAAAGACTATGGCCGGGAGCTGGGCTTCTCAACCCTCTCTGTAATTATCTTTTCCGTGCCGCCGTTATTAATGCTGCATAGTGATAGCATAAGGCCGCATACTACTTTTTACAAGCATATAGATGAACATGGCAGTATTTATTTTTTACTTGCTTTTCCGTTAATGCTTTTGATGCATGATACTTATTTTTATTGGGCACACCGGATTATGCATCATCCCTGGCTGTTTAAAATGGTGCATCTTGTTCATCATAAGTCCACCAATCCATCGCCGTGGGCTGCTTATGCGTTTCATCCATTGGAAGCGGTTGTAGAGTCAATGATTTTTGTCATCTTCCTGTTTACTATTCCTGTACATAGCATTCACCTGATGTGGTTTTTTGTTATCAGTCTTGTATATAATGTATATGGCCATTTAGGATTTGAAATTTACCCCAAAAGATTTAATAAGCATTGGTTTGGCAAATGGATGAATACGTCTGTAAGCCATAACCAGCATCACCAGTATTTTAAAGGCAATTACGGTTTGTACTTTACAATCTGGGACAGGCTGATGGGAACACTGCGGCCTGATTACGATACAGCATTTGAAACCCTGAAACAAAGAGAAAACCCAGTACCTAAAAAGTGCAGGATATGAAAAAAGGAATAGCGTCTTTTATTTTAATTGCTTCATTGATTTCTTTTGAGGCACACTCTCAAAATAAAGCTGATGACATAATTGGTATATGGCTTACCGGTGGTAAAGAACCAGCGAAAATCCAAATATATAAATCAGGGGAAAAGTTTTATGGTAAAATCATCTGGCTGAAAAATCCAACTGAGAACGGAAAGCAACGGGTTGATGCTAACAATCCTGATAAGGCGAAACGCAGCAACCCAATTATCGGGTTATTGATGCTTACTGGTTTTAAGTTTGACGGTGATGACGAATGGAAAGGCGGTGATATTTACGACCCTGAAAGCGGCAAGACTTATAGCTCCTATATGTATTTAAAAGATAAGAACACACTTAAAGTAAGAGGCTATGTCGGGATATCCTTATTTGGAAGAACGGAAACATGGACCAGAACGAATTGATTATTTCTGATGTATCAGTTTCACTTTTGAATAAACTGAAAACTCTTTTCCAGGTTCTGCTATTTCAAATGTTTCTTCTATTTCATCAGCGCTGAGTTGAAGAAAGCGTCTGTGGGGAAAGTGTGTACAATCCCACCCTATAGTGTCCCCTCTACAGTCCCCCAGCAAATAAAAAACCCCTGAAAGTAAATACTGTCAAGGGTTTCAAAATTTAATTGTGCCCGAGACTGGATTCGAACCAGCACACCCTTTCGGGCGCCACCACCTCAAAGTGGTGCGTCTACCAATTTCGCCACCCGGGCATATTTAATCAATGTTTTTAAGAACTTATGGTATATCTGCCAATCCTTTCAGGCAGGACTGCAAATGTAAGGCGATTATTTCTTCAGTACAATTCTAAACGTAGTTCCTTTTCCCATTTCAGATTGCTTTACAAATATTTCCCCTTTATGATATTGTTCTATGATTCGACGGGATAGGCTAAGCCCAAGCCCCCATCCCCTTTTTTTGGTGGTAAACCCGGGTTTGAATACGGTGGAAATATTTTGCTTGGCAATCCCTTTACCTGTATCCGTTACATCTATACTCACCTGCTTATCTTCCTCTTTTATATCCACTGTAATGGCGCCCTTCCCTTCCATGGCATCCAGCGCATTTTTCAGCAGGTTCTCTATTACCCAGTCAAATAAAGGGGCTGAAATATTAGCTGGTATTACATCCTGCCCCTGGGTATTTACGGTAAATATTATTTTTCCTGTTGCCCTTTTGCGCATATAATCCACCATACTGTTGATCTGCCGTATCAGGTCTACCGGTTCCAGGTGCGGGGTGCTGCCTATTTTTCCAAACCGGTCAGATACCAGCCGCAGCCTGTTCACATCTTTTTCCAGTTCCTGCGCTATCTTTTCATTGCCGGGGCTTTCCCGAAGCATTTCCACCCAGCCTTCTAAAGATGATACAGGAGTGCCCAGCTGGTGGGCCGTTTCTTTAGCCATACCCGCCCATACCTGGTTTTGCACCGAACGGTAATTGCTCCGCAAAGACAAAAAAATGATAACGATAAATAAAGCCACGATACATAATTGAATGATCGGGTAATAGCGCACTTCGTTCAGCAGTTTGGTATGCCCGTAATAATAACGGTTTACCTTAGTGGAATCCACCGCATCCTTGTAAATAATAGGTCTGTTAATAGCCCGGAACTCAGCCAGTTTTCTTTCTAAATAATTTTTATCGTTAACTTCCCTGGCAGAATCGAGGTTCACCGAGCCGGTAATGCTGTCCTTCTCGTTCGTTTCAATGATCGGAATATCGGTATTGTCTTTCAATACCTTGCCGGGAAAATAAACATCCGTATTGTCCGGGTTCAGTAAAGCTTTGGTGGCGTCCACCCATTGCTCCACTTTTTTGCGTTCATCCTTTGCTATTTTGCGGGCCAGGTATTGCGAATAAAGGATGGTGCCGCTTACGATCATAATGGCAACCACTGCCAGCCCCGTTCTCCAGTTTAATAATTGCCTGAACATGTGCCGAATTTAGTGAGGATATACCGGCTTCCCTTATTTTTGAATAAATATTTTCTCCGCTTGAACGCATCACCTAAAGTTGCTATTGTAATTCTCAACTGGAACGGGCGCCATTTTCTGGAGCAGTTTCTGCCTGTTGTAATGTCCACCACCTGGACAAACCTGGATATTATTGTAGCAGACAATGGGTCATCTGACGATTCAATTTCTTTTTTACAACAACACTATCCCTCCATCCGCCTTATTTTTTTCAAGGAGAACTATGGTTTTGCCAAAGGCTATAATGAAGCATTGAAAATGGTACAGGCCGACTATTATGCCATCCTCAATTCAGATGTGGAAGTGATGCCTGACTGGCTGCAGCCAATGATCAGTTTGCTGGAAGGAAATAAGGAAATTGCTGCCTGCCAGCCCAAACTGCTTGCCTTTAACAATAAAAAAATATTTGAATATGCCGGCGCTGCCGGTGGCTGGTTAGATAAATATGGCTATCCCTTTGCCAAAGGCCGGCTCTTTGACATCTGTGAAGAAGACAATGGCCAGTATGACCAGTGCGAACCTATTTTTTGGGCTTCCGGTGCTGCCCTGTTTATCCGGGCCCCGGTTTTTCATGAAATGGCGGGCTTTGATGAATATTTCTTTGCCCACCAGGAAGAGATAGATCTTTGCTGGCGAATACAATTAGCAGGGTATAAAATTTATTCTTGTCCGGCCTCAGTTGTTTATCATGTGGGGGGGGGCACATTACCCAAAGGCAATTCACTAAAAACCTACCTGAACTTCCGGAATAATAAAATAATGATGTCGAAAAATTTACCCCTCTCCAAAAAAATATGGGTAATACCGGTTCGCAATTTCCTGGATTGCGTATCGGCTGGCAAGGGCCTTATCCATGGTGATGGTGGTTATTTCGTAGCCATCATGCGGGCGCAATGGGGCTATATAATGTGGTGGTGCTTACACAAAAAAAAGAGTGTATTTCCGGCCAGTAAAAAAGGGGTTCTTTCAGGGTATTTGCAAAAGAATATAATCTGGCAGCATTTTGTAAAGAAGAAGAAGTATTTCAGTGAAATAGTGGATAAAACAAGGTGATTTTTTATCCCGAACCCTTATTTTTGCACCACAATTAATGGCTTATGAGCAACACCCGGGAATACCAGCAAGAAGTACAAAAAATACAGGACAAAGATTTTACCCACAACTGGGTGTCTTCCTCTGCCTTTCTTTTTTACCTGCAGGTAGTATGTATTGTGGCATTTATATTAGGGGGTTGTTATATGCTGGGCACTAAGCGGTACTCGAAGATTGAAGCGCCGGTGCAGGAAAGCAGCCAGTACACTCCCAAGTATAAATAATAGCAGTAAAATTTTTTTAAAAAGGGTGCATGCCCTATTTTTGCATCCCCGTATAAGTCACGTTGAAGTGACTGTGGGATAAGATCTTTAAAACAGTTATACAATAAGCGGAAGTAGCTCATTTGGTAGAGCACGACCTTGCCAAGGTCGGGGTGGCCGGTTCGAGCCCGGTCTTCCGCTCTGAGAGAATCCTTCCTCCTTTGGTGGAGGGATTTTTTTTGATAGTAACAACATTATCAGCCCGGCTTTTGTACTACTATCATCGTCTGTTGCGTCGCACTCTTGTACGTTCGGTAATTCTACTGGGCAAAACATTTAGACAGACAGCAAATTGCCCTGGTGGTGGAATTGGTAGACACGCAGGACTTAAAATCCTGTGGACAGCAATGTCCGTAACGGTTCAACTCCGTTCCGGGGCACATTTTAAAAGGCGATTCAGTAACCTGAGTCGCCTTTTTTATTTTACCCATCATAATTGCGAACTACTATTTGTAGATTTGAAATAAAGGAAAATATAAATGGCAACCGAAATAAAATGCCCCAATTGCGGCCACAAATTTGAACCCAGCGATGCAATACGGGAAGAAGTGGAAAAAGAACTCCGTTCCAAAGCCGCCGACTGGCAGAAGAAAAAGAATGATGAATTTCAGCTAAAGCTGGAAGAAGAAAAAAAACAGATCCGCCTGTCGCTGGAAGAAAATATCCGTAAAAATATTGCCGGTGATTTTGAAAATAAACTGCACCTGCTGGAGCAAAATAATAAAGACAACGAAGAAAAACTGAAACTCTCCCGCCAGAAAGAACTGGAATTTCTAAAGAAAGAACAGGAACTGCTGAACAAAGAAAAAGAAATAGAACTTCAACTGCAACGGATGCTGCTGGAAGAAAGAAGCAAACTGTCTGAAATAATCCGCAGGGAAGAAGCAGAAAAAAATTCATTGAAGGATACCGAATACCAGTTACGCCTGAAAGAAATGGAAGAAAAACTGGAAGCGCAGCGAAAGCTGGCGGAGGAAATGAGAAGAAAAGCAGAGCAGGGCTCCATGCAATCACAAGGTGAAGCACAGGAGCTGGCCCTGGAAGAAATGTTACGAACAGCATTCCCCTTTGATATAATTACCGAAGTGGGTAAAGGTGTACGTGGCGCCGATTGTATACAAACAGTACGCAACAGCTTTGGTCAGGAATGTGGTAAAATAATTTTTGAAAGCAAACGCACCAAAGATTTTGCCAACGACTGGATAGAAAAACTAAAAGCCGACCTGCGCAGCCAGGGGGCTAATGTGGCCGTGATCGTAACACAGGCCCTGCCCAAAGACATGAACAGTTTCGGAGAAAAAGAAGGTGTGTGGATATGTTCCTTTGCAGAAGCAAGAGCAGTAGTGGGCATGCTCCGGGATGCGATTATTAAAATTTTCAATGCCGCTAAAAGCCAGGAAAACCGGGGCGATAAAATGCACCTCTTATATGATTATCTCACCAGCCGTGAGTTTGGCGAACAATGGCAGGCCATCCGCGAAGGTTTTATGAGTATGAAATTATCTATTCAAAAAGAAAGGGATGCCATGGAAAAACTATGGAAGGCCCGGGAGAAGCAACTGGAAAAAGTGTTGCTGAATACAGCGCATATAAGAGGCTCTGTCGATGGTATTGCAGGAATGGATGTAGACCTGAATTTACTGGGAGAAGGAACTGATACGGATGAATAAGTTTTTCCGCTGAAGCACTGATTAAAGCCACTGCGCCTGTGGTTAATTTGCATTCTCTGTGCCTCAGTGTATCTGTGGCAAATGTATACGCAGGGAGATGGCAGCAACACTGATCAATAAATAACACAACACCCAGCCATGTACTACAGAATATTCTATGCAGTCTTCACCTGCCTTTCCGAAAAAGCCACCAGTTTGGCCTGCAGGTCCTGCGGTTTGAATGGTTTTTGGATATAATCATTGAACCCACTTTTTTGCAAACTATCTTTCATATCGTCAAAAACAGCGGCCGTAAATGCTATGGCAGGAATATCAGGATTTATTTCCCTTATTGCATTTAATGCTCCGTAGCCATCCATTTCAGGCATCTCCAGGTCCATCAGCACCAAATCAAAATTATTCTTACCAAAAAGAGAGACTGCCTCCAGCCCGTTTCTGGCCTTTTCATAACTAACACCCCATTTGTCCAAAAACTTCGATGCAATTATCATATTCACAGGATTATCCTCTGCAATAAGCACTTTGTACCCTTTTAATTTCTGGTCATCATTTAAAGTCTCTGCCCCGGACTCATTGAGATGTGTTTTTTTCCGGCTATTATGAACCGGTACTGTTATTTCGAAAGAAAACCTGCTCCCTTTATGATACTTACTCCCCACTACTATATCTCCACCCATCAGTCTTACCAGTTTCTGACTAATAGTAAGACCAAGTCCTGTACCTCCATATTTGCGGGTTGTTTTTACATCAGCTTGGGTAAACTGCTCAAATATCTGTTTCCTTTTGTCTTCGCCAATACCGATTCCTGTATCAGTTACACTAAATTGAATCGTGTTATTGTCACTTTTAACGGAGATGCCCTTCACTTCCAGTTTTACAGATCCTTTGCTGGTAAATTTCAATGCATTGGAGAGAAGGTTGGTGAGTACCTGGTTCAGCCTTGTAGGATCTGCCAGCACAGCTCTTTTCAGGTCAGCATCCACTTTTACTTTAAATAATATACCCTTTTCTTCGGCCTGCTTTATAAACGGGGAACTGATACTGTTGATTAACCTGGGAATGTCCACCACTGCTTTCTCCAGTTGTATCCTGTCTGCCTCCAGCTTGCTCAAATCAAGAATATCATTGATGAGACTAAGCATGTGCTCTGAAGAAAATTTCAGAATCTCCAGCTGCTCTTTCTGTGCAGGAAGAAATATATCCTGTAATAATAAGTTGGATGAACCGATTATTCCATTCAGTGGCGTACGTAATTCATGACTCATGTGAGACAAGAATTGTGATTTTATATGTGCCGATTCTTCCGCCTTATTCTTAGCAACCTGCAGTTCACTGAGAATTTCGTTTTTCTCAGTGATATCAACAATCGTTATTTTTTTATAAACTTTATCGTTGTATTTAAATGAAACAACACTAATACTCCCGGGGAATACCGTTCCATCCATCCTGCAGCAGGTTAGCTCACCTGACCAATTCCCATGGAGATTACACATTTCTTTTAAAAGATCTTCATTAGATCCCCCTTTTAATTCAAGAAAAAATTCACAGGCCGGTATATTAAATAAATCTTCAACGCCCGGTGCAGAAAACATAGACGCAGCATGTTCATTACAATTACTGACAAGGCCATTCTCTATATCAACAATAATCTCGGTGTGCAGTGAACTGTTGAAAATGGTGTCAAGAAAAACTTCCTTATTCCTAAGCTCAGCCTGTTTCCTGTTGTTTTCCTTTGCCAGGTTAAAAGACATCCAGACGATCAGTGAAAAAGAAAGGAGCACATTAAAAAAAAACCCTCCGGAGCCGGATTCTTTGCTTACTCCACCAAAGATAATACTGTCGGGTGCAAGTGTAACAGCCATAAAAAATGAGCCAATACCCACCAGGTAAGTCAATAACACGTTCTTTTTATTGGCAAGGTCAGTTAAAAAACTAAAACTGATAATACTGGGAAAGAAAAATAAAAATACGCCAGAACGCAAACCCTCCGCACAGGTCAGCATTATTAAACCCAAATTGACGGAGTACAACATTAATGCATAAGCTTCCTTTATTTTATTACTGTCCAGCAGGAAACGCACAACAATCAATGCCAGGCAAACAGTGGAAGTAATAATATAACTGGAGACCAGGTTGTTTAAAAAATTCAAAAAAGAGGTTACAAATAAAAAGGAAAATGCAGTGATCTGAAAATAACGCAGCCTGGTGATAAATGAATCTTCGTTAAAATAACGGTTAGAAGAAAACCAGTCTGATATCTCGGTCCATGCTGTGGCAGCAATACGTTTAAAGGTTAGATGATTATTCATAGTTGGTTATATCTGAATGGATTTTAAGTACCTGGAAACCATAACCTGAATTACCGGAAGTTTTCTTATACTGCTTTTTTCAAACAGTCTGTTTCGTCTGCCACCTGCAGCCAGCTTTCTTCCACAGCACCCATAAGCCTTTTAAAATCCGCCGACAATGAAAAATGATTACCCCCAAGTGAGCATTTTAGTTCCATGTCCTTAAACATACCTGCCACAAGTGGTATTCCCAGGTACATAAATGAAGGCCCATGAAAATGCAACAGTCTTTTCAGGGAGCTTAAATTACCCGAATCAAAAGCTGCAAAAAGGTTTTGTTTTAATTCGGAGTATCCCCTGAGAAACTCAGTAAACACTTCATTCATACTCTCATGGCAGCCGCCATAAAGAGTGGAGAGGACTTCCCTGTCAATCTGGATTGTTTTCATGTGTTGGATTTAAACGAAGCAACTAATTAAACATCACAACCGGATCAATAGTAATAGTACCAATGTGTGATTAATAGTTTATACTTAGTACAAAGTAAGTGCATAGCCATATATTTTACAACGTAATTATACCTGGCAATTTTACGTAACCAGTTTACTGCGCACCTTCATACCAGTACTTAAAAGAAAGGCATACCAACTTTAGCCACAATATAAAAGGGCATTAGCCGTTGTTTACCTGTCGAATCCAATATATAAGTGAAAACACTTAGGCCTATATTTATCTTCATCAGAACAAACGGCTGCGAAAACGTGCAGGATGGCCGCAGCATACGGCAAATCGTTTATACCAACATGATATGGATGGCCTCGTACATGGGTGTCATACTTCACACAATGGTTGTGCTTTTCTTCGTTCCGGTACCCCTTCCCACATTCTTATTCATTACTGTGCTGATTCATTTATCGTATATCACCTGTTTTTTACTGGTCAGGCACAACTTATCACATACCGGTAAACATCTTCTGATAATTTCCACCTATATCGCTATTGGCACAGTGGACCACCTGTTTGGGAAAAACACATTTACATTCATGCACCTCTTTGCCTTTCTGCCGGCCGCGATGAATATGTTCTCTTTTAAAAAAAACAAGCTTACCGTTATTCTATATACTTCTTTCCCTCTTGCATATACGCTCATTTCCAGGCTTGCCGAATACCAATATTCTTCTTTTACACAATTTAGCACGGCTTCGGTAACATTTCTTACCGCAGTGAACTTAGTGCTGGCTTTTATGCTGTTTGTTTCTTTCGCCACCTATATGGTCCTGAATAATCAGGCCAAACAACAAAAGCTCCTGCTGCAAAGTATCGGGCTGCAGGCAACTTTAGATAATTCTGCAGGAGCTATCTGGAGCATTGACAAAAATTTTTACCTGATGGCCACCAATACCAAATATGCAGAGTCGCTGGAAAAAGAGTTTGGTGTTACCGGATTGAAAAGGGGAATTAACATCAAACAACACCTTATCTGGGAAAAACTTCCCTTATCGTTAAAGAATCAATATTATGCTGTACTCGCAGGCCAGGAAATTCAACATGAAATAATTCTTAACGGCAGATATTATGAAATAAAAGGAGTTCCCATTTATGATACAAAAGGCAATATCGGCGGCGCCACATTTGACAGCCGGGATATTACTGTCAAAAAGAAAGCAGAAAAAATGTTGCTGAAAGCCAAAAAGGCCGCAGAAGATGCTACCATCGCCAAGACACGGTTTCTCAGCAATATGAGCCATGAACTGAGGACACCCCTCAATGGCATTATTGGCATCACACGTATAATGCAGGATGAAAAAATGCTGCCGGACCAGCTTTCAAATTTCAGAACCTTACAGGACCTTTCAGAACATACCTTACAAATCATTAACAATATACTTGACCTTTCGAAAATTGAAGCGGGCAAAGCATCTTTGGATAATCACCGTTTTAATCTCCGCCGTTTTATCAATAAAATCAATTCCATTTTTTCAGGCACTGCACAACTCAAGGGCATCAAGTTTATAATCGAAATAAACGGACAGGCAGACATTTATGTGCGGGGGGATGAAGTACGGTTAAGCCAGGTACTGATCAACCTGATCGGCAATGCATTTAAATTTACCGAAAAAGGCAGTATCACGTTCAAAACTGATATTAGTGAATCAGATTCCACCGGTTTCTATAAAGTTCAGTTTGCAGTAACAGATACCGGTATTGGCATCAAAAAAGAGCATATCAGTAAAATTTTTGAAAGCTTCAGTCAGGCCGATTCCCGCACCACCAGAAGCTTTGGCGGAACAGGGCTCGGATTAAGTATCGCAGAAAAAATACTGAACCTGATGAACTCACATATAATAGTTGAAAGTGAATGTGGTAAAGGGTCTGCATTTAAATTTGACTTATCACTTACCAAATCTTCTTATATACCCCTGAAAAAAGAACTCAGGGTTATACCAGATGACAATGAATTGCAGAGCATGAGGATATTACTGGCGGAAGACAATAAGGTAAACCAGCTGGTCGCAGTAAGGATACTGGAAAAATGGAAAAGCAGGGTTACCGTCGCCTGCAATGGTAAAGAAGCGGTGGAATATGTTCACCAAAAAAAGTATGATGTAATATTGATGGACCTGGATATGCCGGTCATGGATGGATATGAATCAACTGCCATTATAAAAGAAAGTTTCCCCGGCATTCCTGTCATAGCCCTTACAGCCGCCTCCTTTGATGATATGGATAATTATTTAATGAATAAAGGTTTTAGTGATGTGGTGCAGAAACCCTTTATCCCGGATGATTTATATAACAAAATAATGTCTGTGATAAAACGGGCATAACCGGAACCGAAAAAATCAACTCAGCACCCAGGCCAGCACCAACCCATCAAAGTTGCGGTAATGAACAACCAGCTCAGATTCATTTTTGGCAAAAAAACAATCAATAGTCTCTTTTTCTTTCTGCCAGTTGAATAATTGGATATGCTTCTTAAAATCCACCGCCCCATCACCGTACCATTTAAAAACCGCCTCCTTGCTGCTCCAAAGCAGTGTTGCCGCTTGAATATTGATTATTGATTGTTGAATATTGAAGATTTCTTCTTCTTTTCCCGACAAAAACTTATCCCGTATACGAAGTATTTTATCCACCGGTATCTCCACATCTATTCCCACCTTGTTGCGGCTGCTTACTATGGCCGCAGCATAATCACCGCAATGTGAAATGGAAAAATGGTATTTTTCATTCAGCAGAAAGGGCTTGCCCGCAGTACCCTTCGGGCGGGTATCTGCAATCTGCACCAACTCATACGGAAAATCCGGGTAAAGAAATTGCAGCAGAAACCGGCCAGCCAGGTGCTGCAGCCGTTTATGCGGATGCGTTACATCCCGGTGCTGCGGCACATTACCTTTGAAATAAGCCGAGGCTTCTTCGATCTTCCATATCCCCAGCCGGGTGAATTCGTTGATTTGTTGTTGAAAAAAAAGTGGCACTATTGCGATTTTTGAATTTAGATTGCAGATTTTAGATTTATACTTGCAAAAGTAAATATCGTATATATCCATCCTTGCTTTTGCTCAGCCTGCCTTTCGGTATACAATTAAAGATAGGCAGTTGACTTAAAATTACTCAACTATGATTTTATCAGACACAAGAATTCTTGAAGAAATAGAAAAAGGTACCATAAAAGTAGTGCCTTATGACAGGGAATGCCTGGGCAGTAACTCCTACGATGTACATCTTGGGAAAACATTGGCCACCTATAAGGAACACATGATTGATGCAAAGAAGCATAACCAGATTGACTACTTTGAAATACCCGACGAAGGGATTGTTTTATACCCGCATATCTTCTACCTGGGCGTAACGGAAGAATACACAGAAACACATGCCCATGTACCCTTTCTCGAAGGCAAATCATCTACAGGCCGTCTTGGTATTGACATACATGCCACTGCCGGTAAAGGCGATGTGGGGTTTTGCGGTAACTGGACATTGGAAATATCAGTAAAGCAACCCGTAAAAGTATATAAAGGAATGCCCATCGGACAACTGATATACTTCCCGGTAGAAGGAGAAATAGAAATAGCCTATAATAAAAAGAAAGACTCCAAATACAGCAACCAGCCGGATAAACCTGTGGAGAGTATGATGTGGAAGAATAAGTTTTAGGGAATTGGTTAACTGGTTTATTGGTTTATTAGTAATGCTTCTGAGCATATAAAGTTTTATAGTTTCCAGCAGGAATACTTCAGTAAGCAAACCCTCACCAATAAACCAATTAACTTTAATTCAGCTTCCAGATAGTATAATTCAATATCACGGCAAATGAAACCCAACTGATGTAGGGTACCAACAACCATGCTGCTGTTTTATTAACCTGCGCAAATGCAAAGATGGTAAACAGAATAAAAACCCACATTACTATTATCTCCACCAGGGCCCAGCCTGGTTGTTGCTGATAAAAGAAAATAAATGACCAGCAAAAATTGAGCGCTAATTGCACTGCAAAAAGAATAATAGCTATCTTTTTTAATTCGGGGCTGGCATCAGCTTTCCACACCAGGAATAATGCAATTCCCATCAGTACATACAAAGTAGTCCATACCGGGCCAAAAATCCAGCCGGGTGGGTTCCAGGAAGGTTTGTTGATGGCTTGATACCAGCTTTCCACTCCGGTAGCGGTAAAGAAGCCACTCGTACCGCCAATAATCAATGGAATAGCGATTGAAATAATAAGCTTTATCGTATTATTCATAAATGACTAACAAGGGCAGAAGGTTAATTGTTCAAAGCGCTGCTTTACCAAATTTTTTGTAGTAGGCAATCAACCAGGCCACCACTTCATTATAACTTCTTTTACCGGATGGCTGGTTGTTGGCTTTCAGAAAGTGTCCGTAGCCCCAGGCAATGATGGGTTCAATAGGGTTTCTGTATTTTCTATAAAAAGCCCGTAGCTCCAGCTGGTCTTTTCTTACCTGCGGGTGCAGCTTTTTCTGGAAGGTTCTTACCAAAGCCGTATCACTCCTGTACACTTCTCCCAATGCATAACTGTACATATCAAAATAGACAGAATAGCGAAATGCATTGTTATCATAAGCCCGGCAGGCTAGAAAGCCCACAAAATTCGCTTCATTTTCTTTCGCATAGCCCAACTGATGGGCCATTTCATGTGTGGTAACAAAAGGTTCCAGGAACCTGGGAACGGTTGTGTTCACCTGGCCTTCGCCGGAAAAAGGATTATAATACCCCTGGAATCCCAGGTAATTGCCCAGGTAGCTGAAAAGTGATGGTTTGATAGATGGAGAATTATATTTTAAAAAAGAATATTGTTTAGCCACCTGTTGATATGCGGCCGTTGCACCCTGGAATAACCGGGGCTTCCAGTTGAAAGAATCCCGCTGTGCTTCTGTTACAAAGGCGGCATATTGATTCAGCTTTTCCTGGATAACGTTGGTGAGGGTATCAAGATCGGCCAATGAATATTGGTTTACTTTCAGCTCCAATTGCTCCGCAATACCCTTGCGGTTATAATTTAATCCCCAGAAAAGATTGAAAAATACATAGACAAACAGGACAAAAAAGATAACCTGTTGCAGGCCCGTCCCAAAATACCGGCGGGTTAGTCTCCATTGAAACAAGAGTTTAAAAAACTTACCCGTTTTAAAAATAATGATGAGTATCAAGAATGCATAAAACAGGTCGCCGATGCTAAAGGGTACCCAGCCAAAAAGAAAGCGCTGCGCCCTGGAAAGGACCGGGTAAATGCCCTGACTGTAGTTTTTTTCCACCCAACCCGGGTACCAACTGGCCCATTTGATAAGGATAGTGAGAACTATAAGGAGTACCCAACTCCAGCTTTTCATGAGGTGAGAAAACAGACGGGTAATAAATTTTTGCAAGTAATTAAGAATTAGGAATTAATGAATTAGGATAAAAATAGCAAGATTCCGATAAAAAGCCCAAATTCCTACTCTCAAATTGCCAATTTTCCCCTACCTTCGCACACTCTTAAAAAGTTGATAAATGAGCCGCCGCCGGGAGTTCGAGATAGCTTTTGTGGGATTAAAACCCGGGGTTCACGAATACAACTATGTTATAGATGACCGGTTCTTTGAGATATTCCAACAGCAGGACTTCCGCCACTGCAAAGCCAATGTAAAATTATCACTTGACCGAAAAAGTGGTTTTATGCTGGCGAAATTTGAAATAGGCGGAACGATGGAAGTAACCTGCGACCGATGTAACAGCAATCTGCCATTGGAACTATGGGATGAATTCAACATAACCGTAAAAATGGTGGAAGAGCCGGAATTGATGAATGAACAGGAAGAAGATCCTGATATGTATTATATAGCACAGGGAGAAAGCCATGTAGATGTGGCCAACTGGATCTACGAATTCATCAACCTGAGCATACCGATGCAAAAAGCCTGTGCATTTGAAAATATGGATGGCCCCCATTGCAATAAAACAGCAATGGATGTGCTGAAGAAGATGAATCCGCAGCCAGGTGAGTCGGCAGAAAAGGCGGAACAAAAAGAAACAATTGAAAACCCAATCTGGAAAGGATTGGAAAAATTTAAAGACCTGGAAAAAAATAGTGAATAGCCAGGAGTGAATAATTAAACATCAAATTGAAGTTTTCATTTGACCATTCACCATTCACTATTGACAACTATAATATTTGAGTTATGCCAAATCCCAAACGCAGACACAGTCAGCAAAGAAGTGCAAAACGCAGAACGCACTATAAAGCTACTTCTGCCACATTATCAACCGACAGCGCCACAGGCGAATTACATGTACGTCATCGTGCCCATGTAAGTGAAGGTAAACTGTACTACAAAGGTAAAGTAGTGGCTGAAAAAGCTCCACCGAGGGCCTAAGGTCACTGCATTAAACCCATAATGCATCAATGCCAAATTCCTGCCCGCCCCAAAAAGGCGGGCATTTGGCTAATTTGTTATACCTAATACCTAATTGAAG
Source organism: Chitinophagaceae bacterium (assembly GCA_031441485.1). Classification (GTDB taxonomy): domain Bacteria; phylum Bacteroidota; class Bacteroidia; order Chitinophagales; family Chitinophagaceae; genus JJ008. The sequence continues at coordinate 4,333 of JANOEQ010000105.1, read as the reverse complement.
CCCAATAGCGATAAGGATTGTAGTTTTGCAGCACCGGTAATTAATACTTATGACTAACATGATCATTGGAATAGATATGATGGGTGGTGATTTTGCTCCGCTTGAAGCTGTAAAAGGGATCAGTCTTTACTTATCTGCACACAATTTACCCGCCTCCCTCCTGCTGATCGGCGATAAGAAAGAAATTGAGGCCTTACTTGCCGAACACAAAGTACCTGCTGAAAAAATAGAGGTTGTGCATGCTGACCAGGTAATTGATATGCATGAACATCCAACAAAAGCATTGCGGAAAAAGCCTCAGTCTTCCATTGCCGTGGGTTTTCAATTATTGGCTTCGGGTAAAATGGAGGCCTTTATCAGTGCGGGCAATACGGGTGCTATGCTGGTGGGCGCCTTATTCAGTATTAAAGCGGTAGAAGGTGTCATTCGCCCCACTATCTCCACTATTATTCCTAAAGCCAACGGAAGTACCGGCGTTTTACTGGATGTGGGCTTGAACGCTGATTGCAAACCCGAGCAGCTGAACCAGTTTGCCATAATGGGTTCCGTGTATGCGCAACTGATATTGGGCATAGAGAATCCCCGGGTGGGACTGATCAATGTCGGAGAAGAAGAAGGCAAAGGAAACATGCTGGCACAGGCAACCTATCCCCTGCTGAAGGAAAATAAAAAAATAAACTTCACTGGCAATATTGAAGGCCGTGATGTATTGATGGATAAAGCTGACGTAATGGTTTGCGAAGGTTTTACAGGTAATATTATTCTGAAGATGGCCGAATCACTCTACGACATCAGCCGGCAAATGGGTGTAAAGGAAAAGTATTTTGAACGGTTCAACTTTGAAAACTATGGCGGCACCCCGGTGCTTGGTGTAGCCAAGCCTGTGATAATCGGTCATGGCATTTCAGGTGCCAAAGCATTTATGAATATGATATACCTGGCACAACTGATGCTGGAAAAAGAAGTAATGCAGAAAATGAAAGAGGCGCTTACCTGATGAAGGTATTATTTATTCAATTTGTGTTTTCAACTGTTTCCATCCCACAAAATACCGGCTTGAGGGTATAAGCAAATCCGTAGAGCTAAGTATCTTTAAAGCAAATTACACATTTGAAACACTTATCCGGTGTCTTTTCCTTCCTTATCATTTCCACTCACTGTTTTGCACAGCCGGGAAACAGTGCAGGCGAATTGTCCGGCTCACTTTATTTACCACAGGAGAAGTCCATACTTTATAAAATCGGCGACAGGTCGTTGCCGGTAAAAGTGCTGCAGTTTGGTGAACGGACTCACCTGATCTGCATCAACCTGCACAGCAATGAAGAATCATCGGTGCAGGGTGCCTGGGCTGTATTGGAAAAAATGGGTGGTACCATGATAAAGATTGAAAACAACAGGCAGCGGGTAATCCGTTTCCGGTTGAAGGGTGTTGCGTATTCATTTGATCCCAACCGTATATTTTCCAGAACGGGAATCGAGCAAACACTTCGGGAAAACAACAGGAATTACAGACAGAATAATGGTGCCATAGCAGCTATTGAAGAATTTGCAAGAGCGGTCCTTTCATATATTCCGGATAGTGTCTCCTGTATAATGGCATTGCACAATAATACAGAAGAGGCGTACTCAATACGCAGTTACCGGCCTGGCGGCAACCGTCAACGGGATGCAAAAGCGGTATATTCCGACAGCCTGCAGGATGTAGATGATATTATTCTTACTACAGACAGCCTGCTGTACCAAAAAATGGCAGATAAAGGATACAACAGTATCTGGCAGGATAATGAAAAAGCCAGGAAAGACGGGTCCCTCAGTATTTATTTTGGAGAATTGAACCGCCGTTATATAAATATTGAAACACAGCATGGCAAAGTGGCCCAATACACAGAAATGATGGAAAAGCTATTGGGTATTTTGGAAGAAGAAAACAAAAAATCCCCCGGTGATTTACCGAAGGGTTTTCAGTGATCCGCCAGCTGGCGGACTCGAACCCAGGACCCTCCCGATTAAAATCGAAATTCTCCACCCTTCGAAATTAAACACACGCATATAAAAAAAGGCCTCTGAAACTTCAGAAGCCTTTGTGATCCCGCTGGGACTCGAACCCAGGGCCCATACATTAAAAGTGTATTGCTCTACCAACTGAGCTACGAGATCAGCCTTTTCCTTTTTGGGAGTGCAAAAATACAGTTTGCGGACAATCGTACCAAAATTTTTTCAAACAGTTATTAACAGTATTTCATTTTTTGGCATTTTGATTAAAGGATCACAGCACGTTACTATTCTCAATTTGCCCGATTTTAAAGTACGTTTGCACCTTAACCTATTTAAATGCTAACATATTTCAAAGACAAAGTAGTGGTAGTAACAGGCGGCACCGATGGTATCGGCAAAGCTATGGTGGATGAATTGATAAAAATGGGTGCCAAAGTAGCAACCTGCGGCCGCAACCATGATAAACTCTACCAGTTACAATCGGAATACCCCTCGGCACACCTGCACACCATGGTAGCCGATGTAAGCAGCGAAAATGATTGCCGGCGTTTTATAGAAGGCACCATCAAAGCGTTTGATGGTATTGATATATTAATCAATAATGCCGGTGTGTCTATGCGGGCCCTGCTCAAAGAAGCCAATACCGAAGTAATAAAAAAAGTGATGGATATAAATTTCTATGGTACGGTGTACTGTACAAAATATGCATTGGATTCTATTATAGAAAGAAAAGGTACCATAGTAGGTGTCTCTTCCATTGCCGGTTACAGGGGCCTGCCGGGCAGAAGCGGTTATTCTGCCAGTAAATTTGCCGTGCAGGGCTGGCTGGAAGCCATCAAAACAGAACTGATTGCGGACCGGGTGCATGTAATGTGGGTATGCCCGGGTTTTACCACCTCCAATATCCGCAATGCCGCATTGAATAAAGATGCCAAATCGCATGGCGAAACCCCAATGGATGAAGGCAAAATGATGAGCGCTGCCGATTGCGCCACCTATATTTTAAAAGCCATCAAAAAAAAGAAAAGAACACTGGTGCTTACCTTCACAGGCAAACGCACTGTGTTCATGCAAAAATTCTTTCCCAAACTGGCAGATAAGCTGGTGTATAAATTTTTCTTTAAAAACGGGAAGCTGATAAAATAATATTAAAAATGCCCGGCACCTGAAAGTGGGAACAAAAATTCCGAACTTTAACTCCGGGCTTCTGATCAGCAGCAAACCGCATCCCGGAAATAAACTCATTAAACCCATTCATTCTTGCCGCTTATAACCCTTACATCAGATATTGGCAGCCCGGATTACCTGGTGGGTGCAGTAAAGGCACAGTTATTACAGATCAACCCCGATTTTACTATCGTGGATATTTCACATAATATCCCTCCGTTCAACTATCCCCAAGCCGCTTATGTATGCCGCGGCGCTATTAAAAACTTTCCGGAGTTTACCTATCATATTATACTGGTAAACCTGTTTGAAAAAAAACCGGAACAATTGCTGCTTGCTTTTCACAACAACCAGTATATTCTTTGTGCTGACAACGGGCTGCTGACGATGATACTGGAAGAAGACCCCGAAATAGTCATTGGTATACCGCTTGATAAAATAGCCGCCAAAAATACCACCTATCTTACCTCCATGATGGGCAAAGCCGTAAACCAATTGGTAACTGGCGGATCCATAAAAGAGATTGGCGTACCAGATGTCAAATACATGGAAAAACGCCATTTGCGTCCGGTGCTTGAAAACAATTCCATTGAAGGACAGATCATATTTATCGACAGCTTCGAAAATGTGATCGTGAATATTACACATGAACAGTTTGAAGAACAGCGCAAAGGCCGGAGCTTTCGAATAGTTTTTAAACGGGATGAAATGATTGACCGCATCAGTGAAAGCTATGCCGATGTATCAGAAGGCGAAAAACTGGCCCTTTTCAACAGCGCCGGTTATCTCGAAATCGCCATCAATAAAGGCAATGCCGCCGGCCTTTTTGGCCTCAAAGGATTTTCTGAAAAAATGCGCCAGGGCCAGCTCTCCTACCAAACGATAAAGGTTTATTTTGAATAAAGAGAACTATTATTATGTTATCCATAAACTGGCGCATATCCCACAAAGACATAAAGTCTTTTCTTTGTGTCTGTGTGGAAAAGTGTTTTGAAACATATCAAACTTAATTTAGCGCCGGGATTTCCCTGATTAAGAAGCTGTTTGAATTATTTGTTTAGAATGGATTATGGATGTTTTTGGGAGCGAAACCAGGCGAATTTTGCAGCCATAGTCTAAACGCCTAAGGCGAAAAATTCAACGCAGTTGCAGCCCCAAAAATGCCATAAGA
>JANOEQ010000104.1:0-59586 GCA_031441485.1 Chitinophagaceae bacterium | reverse complement strand
TCGGGAAGGCATCCCTTTGCCTGTTAGTGAAATTATATAGAAAGCAGTCAGGGTTAGAAAATTATATCCGGATAATATTAAAAATACTACCCCGGAAAAATAGAAGCCTTGGGGCGACTTAAACAGCAGGCCCTAATTAATGATCGGGTTGATTACATTTTAATATCTTTGATCATTTCAGGTAAACAAAAACCATTCATCAATGGCAAAAATATCAGCTCCAATGAACCTTTCCGACAGTTTTGAAAAGATACCGGTCAAAATTTTTCCCGACCAAAAAGACGGTTCCGTTTTTGTGGCACAGCAAATAGCATCATTTATCCGGGAAAAGCAATTAAAGAAAGAGAAATGTATTTTAGGACTGTCTACAGGCTCCACCCCAAAATCACTGTATGCAGAACTGGTGCGGCTGCATAAAGAAGAAAAGCTGAGTTTTAAAAATGTCATCACGTTCAACCTGGATGAATACTACCCGATTGATAATAATGCCCTGCAGAGTTATAACCGCTTTATGAAAGCCCAGTTATTCGATCATATTGACATCAATCCTAAAAACATACATATTCCCAACGGCGCCACCAATAAAGAAGATATAAAAGAACATTGCCGCCAGTATGAAAAGATGATAAAAGATGCAGGCGGAATTGATTTGCAGATACTCGGTATTGGTAATAACGGGCATATCGGCTTCAATGAACCGGGCTCTGGTATTTATTCTAAAACAAGACTGATTACACTCGATAATTCCACCCGTATTGCCAATGCGTATGAGTTTGCCAATATTTCGGAAGTGCCACGCCTGGCTATTACGATGGGTATCAGTGCTATTTTACAATCAAAAAAAATCATACTGATGGCCTGGGGCAGCGCCAAAGCCCTTGTTATAAAAAATGCGGTGGAAGAAGATGATACCGAACGGGTACCGGCTTCCCTGCTGCAAAATCATGATGATGTAACTTTTGTAGTTGACGAAGCTGCAGCAGCTGAACTAACCCGTAATAAATCGCCCTGGCTTACCGGTGATTGCGACTGGACACCCAAAATGATAAAGAAAGCCGTGGTGAACATGGCTTTGAAATTAAAAAAACCGGTGTTGAGTTTAACCAACAGCGATTACAACGAATTTGGATTAAGTGACCTGCTGGTGGAAAAAGGAGATGCCTACGAAATAAATCTGCAGGTATATTATATGCTGCGGGATACTATTACCGGTTGGCCGGCCGGCAAAGCTAATGCAGTCATCCCCGGTCACCCGGAACGATCTTCCCCTTATCCCAAAAAAGTGATCATCTTTTCCCCTCACCCCGATGATGATATCATCAGCATGGGTGGTACGTTTCAGCGATTGCATGACCAGGGACATGATGTGCATGTGGGATACCAGACCAGCGGCAATATTGCCGTAACGGATGAGTTTGTAACAAGGTTCCTGGATTTTGCCGTGGGGTTTGAAGAAATTGCAGGTATTGATACCAGTAAGTCAGGAAAAATTCTGGACAATGCAAGAAAGTTTTTAGCCCGCAAGAAATCGAACCAGGTAGATACTCCCACTATCCGCTCCATCAAAGGATTGATACGCCGCGGTGAAGCCAAAGCCACCTGCCGCTATGTGGGCATCAAAGAAGAAAATATTCACTTTCAAAATCTTCCTTTTTATGAAACAGGAACGATAGAGAAAAAACCCATGTCTGAAAAGGATATTAGAATAACAATAGAACTGCTCCGCCAATTAAAACCGCAGCAGGTATATTGTGCCGGGGATTTTGCCGATCCCCATGGCACACATATTATTTGCTTTACTGTAGTGCTGGAAGCATTGAAAAGAATAAAAGATTCAGGGGATGAATGGATCAATGACTGCTGGCTCTGGCTCTACAAAGGCGCCTGGCAGGAATGGAATATCGAAGAAATAGAAATGGCCATTCCCATGAGCCCCGACCAGGTATTGAAAAAGCGTTTCGGCATCTTTATTCACCAGTCGCAAAAAGACATGGTACCCTTCCAGGGAAGTGATTCAAGAGAGTTCTGGCAACGGGCCGAAGAAAGAAATGAAGCCACGGCCAATCTCTATGCAGATCTGGGATTAACACATTATGCAGCGATGGAAGCCTTTGTGCGGTGGCATTATTAATACCGGGCAAAAGCAAAAAATTACCAATACTGAAAGAATTTTGTGAACTAAGAGGACAGTTTTCAAACCGGTTATCAGAAAGAGGCTGTAAGCAATATAAGTTAATGACAATCCGCAGCAGGTTATTTTGTTTTTCTCCTGTACCTGTTCAATCCCCAAATGATAATTCCGACAAGCACTGTTATAAGAAGATAAAGTTTCCAGTCAGTTGGGCTTTTGTATTTAATTGAATCAGTTTTCCCCACCAACACTGCCGGGGCCCAATAGTATGGTAGTTTATATTCTCCGGAAGAAGAAAGTAATTCGAGTTTTGCCTTTTGGAGGGCCACATCGAGGGGGTCGCCCTTTGCCAGGTATTTATAAAAAGATTCTGTTAACCGGTACGTAGAGATATTATCAACTGACCACAGGTTTGCAATACAGGAAGGTATTCCCAGGGCGGCAAACCCCCGGTTAAAACTAAAAACACCTTCACCCTGGTATAGTAATCCGTTGCCGGTTTCACAGGCAGAAAGAACGATCAGCCGGGTAACGGGTTTATTGCCGGTAATAAGTTCCGAGAGATACAAAGCAGAATCCGCAAAATAAATAACCGGTTCGTTCCTTTTGCTGCTGTCAGAAGCATGTGTATATAATTGAATGATTGTATACCCGGGAAATGCCTGGAGAAAATTATTCCTTGAAGCATCTTCCGCAACCTGCCTGTGAGAACTGCTACTATATGATGCTATAGTTATTAGCGATCCATCACTGCCTGTAAGTGGTGGCAGAAACGTAGTATATTTATATTGCACCGGCGCCACACCCAGGAAATAACCTTTTGCTGCAGCGTTGCCGGAAGAAAAATCATTCATAAGATACCGGGCAGAATAAGTATAACTCACGGCGTGGTTCGCAAGAAAATATACCGGACCGGTATCATTATTACTGATAATTAATGACTCAAAAGGGAAGTAACTGCCTCCCATTGAAATAATGATCCTGCCCGGGGGTACTATGCTATTTTGAAAAATTAATTGATACAAATGGTTAGACACCTTTCTGAATCCGGCGAAATCGCTATTGAGTAACCGTATGTCCGATATATAATGACTATATAACAGGGCCGTGCTGTCAAACTCCTTTTTATTTATCCTGTTGAAGTAATTGTGTCCGGAACTGATCAATAAACTGTACACAGCGCTATCTCCTGAAAATAGTTCAACCAATGCCTGGTGATCTTTTAGTAATTTCGTTTTCACATCCGCAAGGGTAATGTAATTAGTATCAATACCCTGGTAATATAACGGGTTATTTGTCCTTATTGCCTCTTCTAAATGCTGCTTCTCCTGTGTATTCGCAAATAGTTCATCCTGAATATCAGCATACCTTTTGGAATCTCTTGCTGTGCTGTCAGCCTCTATCTGCAGATTTAATATCCTTTTGCTTACCTGAACCCGCTTTGAAATTTCAGATGAGCCCAGCCCCCTCTGTTCATTAAGCTGATCGCTAAGTAATACAGCCCTGCTTCTTTCAAAAAAATAAAAAGCATCGTTTATATTATTCTGCAAATAGCACAAATCAACAGCATGCTCATACAAACGGCGGCTTTCACTCCTCCATAAAAGTTTTGATTTAAGCTCAGACTGGCCTGTCCGTATTTTGTTAAGCAACATATCCGCCACCTTGTAGATGCGCATGGCTTCAATGGCCGCAGCAGGGATACCTGTATGTTTATATTTTTCAAGAAACGCATCTCCTTTATTTATCACCAGGCTTGAGAGGTATTGTATTTTCTTATACTTAAGAAATTCTTTTGGCGAACTTTTTACAATACCTGTTTCATTGATGCCAGGCATAAGCTGGTCAAACGCCACCTGGAAATATTTAAATGCAGAATCGTACATCCCCTTATGCAGGTATACATTTGCAATATTTCCAAAAATGCTCAGCATTTCGAGTGAGTTTGCCCGATCGCTGTGTTCCCCCTTTTTCTTAAATTGTAATGCTTTACGGTAGCAGGCTAACGCTTTATTACCGTTATTCAAATGCTCGAAGTAAATTATCCTGCCTATTGCATTCAATGTTTGTTTACAGCTAAAATCCTCGCCGTTAGCCTGGTACGTGTCAAATGCTTTAGTATAATAGGAAAGCGCTTTAAAAAAATCCTTTTTTTCTATATATACATCACCCAATTGAGTATACGTCAGCGCCAGGTAATTATAAAATTTTTCTTTCTTATACTCATTTACTTTGTTGGTAAGCAGCCGGTCTGCCTCAGCAAATTTACCGGACTGAAGCAGTGCATTGACATGCCATCCAAAACAAGATTTGGCAATTCCTTTCATTACATCAATGTCATAAAGCCTGTTTATTGTTTTTATATATTCACTGGCATATCTTTCACATAATTCTGCGGTACTGATACATTGATAGTAATCTCCTATATCAAAAAAATGTTCGACTTTTATTAATAATGACCTTATAAAAGACACATCCAGGTATTCTTTTAATTTACCGGCAATTGTAATACAATTATCCGCTGCACTTATTTTCCCGGCAGTATTGTCCAACGAGTCATAAAATGTTGAGAGCCAGTAATAGGCATTAATAAGATCCTTCGGCTTTACTGAAGGGCTGTTTTTATTAGTAGTAATTATATCAATGGATTGCCGAAAATAACTGACAGCACTTAAATAATCTGTCATATCGAAATGAATAAAACCAATTTGCCGGAGTAAATAGGTATAAATCGAATCAGCGGTTGACTCGTTTTTTTTTAAGCTATCCCTGCATTTGAGTAATTTATCCAGTTTTTCCCGGGATTGCTGTATTGGAAGATTTGCAATTGCAGCTATACTTTTTTTGAGGCTTTCATCAGAAGGGTTTTGAGCAGGCAACGATGTAGTCCATAATAAAATAACAATGATATGTATAACTGCTCCTGGTCTCATATAAGCAAAAGTAGAAACATTCGGAGATTAAATGCTCACCGCTATGCAGGGGGTGCATTCCAAATTTTCGCAGCAAGGGTATTATCGGGTTTTCAAATAAGCAGGCTCTTCGTCCCCTCCAACGGAGGGGCAGAGGAGTTTTCGTATTAGATACTTTTGCGAAAGGGGTGGGTTTGGCTGCGAAAATTTGAAATGCACCCTATATAAAAGCCGGTAACTGAATTGAAAATCAACTCATCCTTCCGGGTATCTCAAAAAGAAGTTTCCCCGTCACCCGGTTTTAAAACCGGGTGACGGGGAAGGATATAACATTTAATATTATCTAAAAGAATTGATGCAGCCAATGGCAGAACATTTATCTGTATGCTATTTGCTCATGCCTTTTGGCAGGCTCATCTGCCCTTATTCCCTGGCAGGCGGCGGTGGCGGTGGCGGTGGTGGCGGATCCACCGGCGTGGCCACAGCTGCTGCAATAGCAGACAGTGGGTCCAATACAGCTTCAGTCTGGGAAGCAATGGCAATCTGTTGCATTGTCTCACTTTGCTCATACTGGTGCCTGCCGTTACCGTTGCTCTCCATGATATGATTTACGCCGCTGTTTTCATTGTCGTACAGGCTGTCAATATTATCTGTACTTTTTATAGAGGGGTTAATGAAAAGCGGGCTTAAAAAAATGGTCAGGCCTGCATCCTTATTAATTTTGCCCCAATCAAAATAGACCACCCTGTTATCATTCTTGCGGTGGCTTACATGCTTCTCAAAAAAATACAAAAAACCGCCCACAAAAGCTTCATATCTTGGCCTGGCCTTTTTATAGTTAGCTGGTATTTTATTTTTCGGAACAACAAGCCATTTACCGAACTTCCTTTTATATAAATAGAGATTAGTTGGCTTGTCATTCAGTTCTTCATAATTTGATTTGATCTCCAGTTCTATGCTGCTTCTGAATTCATCATCTGTAATACTCTCTGTCGAACCATCAGTTACTCTGACACTTCCCCGGGGTCCCAGTTTCAGCAACCTCTTGCGAATCTGGTTAATTTCGCTTTTTGTTTTTGCCCATTTCATAAAAAATAATTTAGGTGGTTTATAGAATTAAAGTGACTTCAGCCATTTACGGGCAGTTTCCTTTCCTTCAAGTTTTAAATCAATCACCTGTTTCAATAGCTGCGTTGCCATTTCTTTGTCACCTGCCCGGTTGCGTTTTATAAGGGTAAGGGCATGATAGAGTTTTCCGGGGTTTGAATAAAGCTGGAGATTTTCCAGTTGTATGAAATATTCTATGGCTTTGTCGTATTCCCCGGTTCGGAGGGAAACAATACCGGCCATTTTTTTTGGGAAATATGCAATACTGTCTGTCTGAATGATCTTTTCAAACTTCCGGAGAGCTTCCGGCAGTTTATTTTCGTTATAGAGTTGCATGGCTGCATCCAGGCTGTCTGCATTATCTGTCATGGTAACACCCATTTGCACTTCAAAATGCTCTTTTATATACTTATCGGCCATTTGTTGCGGAGAAGAAGGGCCGGTAACAATAGTGAGGGTAACTATTATACCTGTAATAACAGCTGCTGCAGTTATATATGGCCAAAGTTTTTTTACCAGTGATGGCCTGGCTTTTTTATTCTTATTCTTATCGTTGTAATACAGTTCGCGGAATTGTTTCTTTTTTTCTTCCACCAATTGATCCTTAATAGTGGATACAGCACTGCAATAAAAAGCCACCTCTTCGGCAAAAGCCGGAACATTGTGAATCCTTTGCTCAAACTTGATCCGCTCTTCAGGGCTAAGTTCTCCTTTAAAATAACTATCTATATAGGCGAGGTCTGACATAGTAATTTAGTAATTCTTTAGGGTCGTTTATAAAGCTGACGTAATTTTTCGAGGCATCGGAGCCGGCTCGTCTTTACCACATCTGCAGTTTTATATTCCATTATCGTACTGATTTCTTTATCAGTATAGCCGTCTGCTGATAAGGTTAATAATCGCCGGCATGCATCACCCAATTCACTTAATTTTTGTTTCAGCATATCCCAGTCCGATTTTTCAATCAATTTCTGAATAATTGATTTACCTGTATCAGACAACTGAAACAGCATATCGCTGATTGAAGCCGTTTGGTGAACGCTGTTCTTATTAGTCGCTCTTTTGCGTAAAAGGTCAACACATTTGTTATTAAAAACCTGGTAGAGCCATGTTTTCAGCGAAGACCTCCCCTCGAAGCTGCCGTTCCTGACGTTCTCAATAGCAGAGAGTATGGTATCCGAATATGCATCAAATGCCTCATCCTCAGACATTGTGTATTTATTCATGCCCTCACGTATAAAATAAGAATACGTAGTGAACAGTTGTTCCTCACCCCTGCTCCTAATGATGCCATTTCCGCGAAGGTTACTGATTAACTGCTCATCAAAGTCAGTAAGGAAGTTTTGGGCATTACTCATTTAGAAGTCTTAGGAATTGTAATATAAGAAAAATAAATAGCCGAAAAAAATTGCAAACACTGTTTCCTTCCCCGAATCAGTTCACGTCAAATCAGAAATTGTATGCCGGGCAACTTACTGTTGTTACGGATATATCATCCCGCAAAACCTTACATCATGAAAAAAGAACAATCAAATTTTAAAATGCATCAACTCAAACCACTGGCAGCAAAAAAAATCGCTGAAAAGGCAGGCAGTAAATATATAATTACTACTGATCCTGAAAAAGATGAACTGTCTACAGGTGAAGCTGTCTTTCTTTTCAGAGGATATGATGCCGGTGATCCCAATGGCAAAAGCTACGAGGTGGTAATGGACAGCAAAGGCGCAGAGCTAAGCAAGGACAAATTAGAGAAAACAGAAAAAAGGCCCCTGTTTCTTTCTGCAGTAGTTGAAATAAACAAAGACCTGCTGTTTCCTTTTGCAGTTGCCACAGAACATATTTCCATTTCGCCAACCGAAAACAATCTTACGCTCAAAGAATGTGAGTGCTTTGAGGAGGAGATCACTGTTACGATTCCAAAAGATTCAAAAAGAAAAATAGATATTTATTTTCTTGCTGATACTACTGGAAGTATGGGTGATATTCTTACTGCTGTAAAAACTGGTGCCAGTAGTATTGTCAATTCACTCCCTTTACAACTACATGATGTGGCTTTTGGTGTTGGCAGTTACAGGGACTTCACTGATCCATTACCGTATCCTTTTCGGCATCTGTTGAGTCTCACTACTAACAAATTAGCAGTAACCACTGCTATTAATGCTCCGGGTAACTGGGTACCAGCCGGTGGCGGTGATATTCCCGAAGCACAATTATTTGCGCTTCAAAGTCTTGCCGTACCTCCTGGTGGAACTATTGGATGGCGGCCAGGTTCAAAACGCATCATTGTCTGGTTTGGTGATGCACCCGGTCACGATCCTTCTGGCGGAGCAACACTGCTATCTGTAAAGACAGCACTTAGCACTGAAAAAATTTCTGTTATTGCTATCAGTGTGGGTGCTAACCAGCTTGATGCTACCTTACAAGCAAGTGACATCGCTTCTGCCACAAGTGGTTCCTTTCAATCGGGCATTAATGCCAATACCATTGTAAACACGATCATTACAATGATCAACAACCTCGTATCGGTAATCAATAATGTTTCACTGGTGGCAGCCGGAGCCACTGCACCCTTTGTTACACATATAAGCCCTGCTGGTGGATATGGCCCGCTGAGAGGCGATAGAGCACATGTACTAAAATTCAAGGTAACATTTACCGGGGTAAGGCCATGTGATGATAAAGACCAAATTTATAACGGAAGTCTTGATGTGGTTGCCGATGGCATTGTTGTAGCCCAAAAGAAGGTGGAAATAAGGGTGCCTGCGTGTTGCAAAAAGCGGCGCTACAGTTATAGTGTAAAATATGTGATCGGCCGCCAGGAGCAGGAAGAATGCAATTCTAAAATGCCAGTCAATGCCGGCAATTATACAACAGAGATCAATATACATAACTACCAGCGAAAAGAAGCTGTTATTGAAAAACATATTGTGCCTGTTATATTCAACAATGAAGCCATTGGCCGCGAGCCCCGGTATGCAAAAGTGGTGGCAAATGATAAAATTGTATTACCGCCATACACTGCCACCATGGATGATACCTACCGTTTATCAGAACTGCTTCATGATGGAAAGTCGCCCTGCAAACTTTCCCTGGGCATTGGCTTCCTGCATATCATAAGCAATATAAAACTCAGTGTTACCGCAGTATATACTGCAAGCGGTCTCAAAGAAGGAGGTGTTTCCTCAATAGATGTGGAGGAAATTACAGAAAGAGAAATCCCCCTCGAAGACCATCGCCGCGATCATTAAGCATCAACGTAAAGTAAAAGAGGCTGTCTCAAAAGGCTTTTAAAAGTTGCCCGCAAAGGACACTAAGTACACTAAGTGATTATTTATCAGGTTCAAAAATTTCCTTTGTGGGAATCACTTTTGAGACAGCCTCTTTACTTCCTTTCTCTTTATGCTCCGGCAACAGAAGACAGTAACATAATTAAAAGGAAAGAAGCTGAAAATCCATAACAGAGTAAGCACCCGTAAGCCGAAAAGGGGAAAACAGAGTAGGCAACCATAATTAAACCTTTATGATAATTTCAATGCAGGGTAACTGGAAAGTTACTGTAAAAGCAAAAAATGCTGCTTTCCCTCAGCGCTTTGTTGTACAGGGTGCAACATCCAATAACGGTCCTCATCCTGGCACACCAGGCTCCTTTGCAAATGTAACCGGCACCCAATGGTCCATTGCTATTCAAAATGATCCCGGTACAGGCTGGCAATCGTCAGAAACTCAGCTTAAATTTCCGCGTCGCAATGGTGCCAATTATGAGTTCGACATCTGGTCCAATGACGCAGGAGCTGACACAGATTTCAATGACCTGATTTTAACCTGTTCTGCTCCCGCCAACATAAACGATTTTATTATCTATGGAAACGTAACGCTCTACAGCAGGGATTGCATCTTTAATCCATGCCGCAGGTTTCCTTATGTGATTGATACGTATTATGGATTAGAAAAGGCAGCCAGGAATCCATTGTTGCGCAACTGGATTGAAAAATATTATCCAGAACGCATCCCTCCTTTTAAAACAGGTCCGGTTCCACCTCCTCCCGATCCTTATTTTAAACCGCTGGTTTTTGATATAACGGAGGAAGCATTACAGCCCAAAACGATACTGAAATATGCCCGCAAGCCGGTTGAAGAAAAGAAACGGGCTGCAAAAACTGAAGCAGACGCAGCTCCTCAATTTGCTGCAGCTGATTTCGATTTGATCCGTTCCGGCCAGGCACTGCAAAGTTCCCGGAAAAACTTAGCCTTGTCGGCAGACAAGATTGAACTGGTGAAAGCAATTGATGGTTTATTTCGTCATTGCTACACAGATGCCGGTTCCAATCTTACCCTTACTTTTGAAGAGTACGATCGTACTGCAGGCGAATTAGCAGGTGGCGCACCTGCCGGAACCGGCAACCGGCGTTTGCTTGGCGATACCATTACTGACATGAATGGAAATTATATATTCCGTTTCAGTTTCGATATGACTGTCCCCGGCCTTGAAGATGCAGGCGATATTGCACCCGGTGAAGATGTCAATACAATAATCTATCCTGATGTTATTGTAAAAATTGTGGAATACACTCCATTTCAGGTTCGGTATGAAAGCGCACCGTACTACAATATCCCCAATCTGAAAAGAATAGATTTATGCCTTCCCGAATCAACTGTCCGTGTTACATCAGCCTGCTTTAACGGCAATCTTATTGGCAGTCTCGGTAATGTATTTATTGGCGGTAATCAAAACAGTTTCGGGTCAACCGCTGCAACCAGCCTCAGAAGATATGGCAATTCCAATTATCTTGAATCCACCGGCGTTGTATCTGTAAACAGCCCGCTGGCAGGATTCAATATTGAGTGTGCCGCCTGGAACGGAACCGTTGATATGAGAGGTTGTATGTATGATGCCGCCAAAACTGCCGCCAACAATAAGATCAAATGGTACACAATACAGGTTAGAAGATCCGGAACGCCGGGATGGCAGTACGTAAGCCAGAACCATAAACATCCTAAATATTCTAACCGAAACCTTCCTAATTATATAGGAGATAATGTAGGTCCATTTTACCCGGTTATCGGGGGCATATTAAACGGAACTGTACCTTCATACATCAATATACAAAGGGAAATATTTATAGATACCATTGATTGGGAATTTTCCAACCTCGACCTTTATATGCGATTAAACACAGCCTTGTATGATGTGGTGGCAGGCATAAGAACTCCCGGAAGGTTCTATGTAAGGGTGGATGGATATGATGCTGCCGGAAATCTTGTTGCCGACGCCACTGACCTGGTAGCATTGTTTATCCATAACAATGGCCTTGAAGTTAAGATGACTGCTCCTGCATTAACCGACTCATCAATAGTTGATGCCGGTTGCGGATTGTTCCGTCTCACAGATGCACAAATGAAAACACCGGTTGCATTTTCATTCCAGGCGTATGACGGGTATGGTTTTGTAGACAATTATGTTTTATCAATGGGAAGATGCCCGGGTACAGCGCTGGCCCTGCAATCGAATATCGGAGCAAGTTTCACAAGTTTCACTATTACCGGCTCCCATACATTTCCGGGAGGACATAATCCTTCAAATGTTCACGACAAAGATCATCCATTAGCAGCCTGCCCCGGCTATAGAGGCACCGGAGATGATTACAGTAATACAGGATTAGTAAATGTGCAAATAGAACCGCCGGTGATTGGTGACGGATGGATAAAACCAGGTGAATATTTCACTGTTTATTCCTTTGGCTTAACGGCTAATCAGCGGGTAACTAACGGTTATAATATGGGCCTTTCAGGTACTTATCATCATTCATCACAAATACTGATGGAACGGCTGAACCCATGATAAACGTCACACCAATAGGATTTATACTTTGTACCCTTGCTGTTTGGCGCATTACGCATTTGCTGTCGAAGGAAGACGGACCTTTTGATGCTGTGATAAGATTCAGAAAGCTTTTCGGGCAGGGTTTCTTCGGAAACCTGCTCGATTGCTTTTATTGTCTCAGTATATGGATATCCCTGCCCTTTGGATTATGGCAGGGAGACGGATGGAAAGAAAAGATAGTATACTGGCTTGCCTTGTCTGGCGCCACCTGTTTGCTGGAAAAAGCAACAGATAGAAATAATCACAGTTCATCACCCCCTTCTTATACGGAAGATAAAAATTAATACCCATGTCGTGCTGCGGAAACAAAAGAAAAGAATATGTAAGAAGCCGGCCGTTCACTCATTCATCCGACCTGCCAACTGTACCTGTAAAAATGCCGGAAGACGTTTCGGTTGAATACACTGGGTATACCGGGTTAACTGTTACCGGTACTATTACCGGCAATAAATACCGGTTTTCAGGCACCGGTGATATACAATTGGTTGACTATCGCGATGCAGGTGGGCTAATGGCTATTCCTGTACTAAAAAAGTCAAAAATAAAAGCAGACCACTAAAGAATAGGCGTAAAAGAAAGATTTTTATTACCAGGTGCCATGTCTCCAACTGTTCTCAACGGCGAAAACTTGTTTATTCAAAAATCATTTTAACCATTAAACCTTTTCATGCTAAAGTTGGCAATGAGCCACAAATTCAACTTATCAAAGTGCGCTGGTAATACAATAACCAAAAGCCCCGTTACTATTTTTTAGTGCGGGGCTTTTAGCTATTGTTCTTACTGTTAATAGTTGGCATTTCATTAACGTACATTCAGTTCCACTTTTTTACCAAGGCCAAATTCCAGCAATCTGTAAAGAGTTGAAAGCTGGATATCACTTTGGCCATTCTCGATTCTTGAAATAAAACTTTTCTTTGCGCCAATTTTATCAGCCAATTGCTATTGTGTCATTTTTGCAAGATGTCTTTCTTCTTTTATAACTTCTCCAATTAGAAATGCCTTTGCCTTTATCTCAAATTCAGTTCTTTTTACAGTTCCTCTTTTGCCATACTGCCTGGTAAGGTGTTCATCGAACGTGGTTATACGGGCTTCCTCCCAAATGCAACATCAAACACGTTGATATAAGGTCGGGCTGCGCAGACCGATTACTTATGGACCGAATGTTAGCGGTTGCTTTTGTTTCCGCAAAATTTAGTTGTATAAATATTTGTTGGGGATGTTTAATGGGCAATAGTCAATCCCATAATTTGCTTTTAGCAGCAATAAAACGATTTCATATATCTGCTTTTCAGTCCTTTGAAATTGTCTTAGCAACCCCATCATCGAATAGCTTATTGGATTTACAGAGGGAATAAATGTTTCCCACTCATAACCTTTCCCCCAAATAAGCCCTTTTACAGTTATTGACAAATCTGCGTTTTGCGAGACTAAAAATTTCAAAACATCCAGGCTCTTGTTTGCATCCTGGTTGACCGTATGAAATATTGGAGTTTGACCCCCAAAGCCATTTCCGTCAAGCCCCGCTGCAGAATTAATGTCTGCTCCGTGTTTTACAAGAACTTCAGCACAAGCCAAATGATTGTACTCTGCGCAAATATGCAAAAGTGAAACTTCATAAAGAGGTGTAAAAGTGCACTCAAATGAATATTTTTTTGTCAGGGCATTTTTGTTTGCAGTTAGTTGTGTGTCAAGTAAGGCTGCATCGTTTAGCAAAACAGAAAGCAATACTTTATCTTCAAAGTTTAAACCATAGTCCACAAATGCTTTTATGCAGTTTTTGAACAATGGTCCGCGGCTGTACATATTTATCAGGGCATAAAACAGCGGCTTGCCATTAACTATTTCATTTGGGCTAAATCCATTTTCAAAACATTCTCTTATTCCATCAACAGAATGAAGTTCAAAGTCAGTAATAATTTTTTGTACATAGTCCATTTGCTATAAAAGATTAAGGTCTATCTAATAACAACCAACCGCAGTTTGTAAAAAATTCCCGCCGCCTTATAAATATACACACAATGTAAATAGCGGCAAAGCAGTATGATTATACAGTAAAGAGGTGTATTGTCCTGAAATCAGTTGACTCTTCTTTCATTTATCTGACTGCTTACGGCTCTAAGGAGCCGATGTTTAGTCACAGACTAAACACAACCATTCATCGGTTTATATTCTTTCAACTTCCCACTTACCGGGTGCTTTACTTTGCTTTATACCGAACAAACTCCGGAGAACAGGGTAGCCTCTTACCGGAAATGGATAAAAGATATACTGACCAATGTTAGCGGTTCGTGCTTTCTCGTTGGCTGTGTCTACTTAATTGAACAGGTAAATTGGATGCCTAATTCATGTACAAAATCAAAGTCATTAATCCAACGAATCCCCATGTTGTCACAAACATTTGGTATTTTAATTCTAGTTGAACTTAAAGCAGTAACTTTTTCTTCTTTTGTAACAACTGTAGCATTTTCATTTATTGGATGTGCAATTACCCAAGGGTCAGCCAGGGAACGAGCTTTTGTATTGTCGACCAAATTTTTATGAACTGGGTCGTGAGAGTATATTTTTTGAAGACAAACGGTAACTGCCTCAGTTATTTTTTGTATCGGTATTTTACTTGCCTTTAACCATTTAGACAAGTCATCTTCTGTTCTTGTTATTTCTTCGTAAACCAATTCGGGAATGAATATTTTTTTTTGTTTACCCAATTCAATGAGGATATTCCAATAGTCTGGGCAAAACTTTGGATTATAATATTTTTGCCATGCTTGAATTAACACATTGGCATCTAAACAATACTTATTTGCCATTGTGTTCATCTAAAAAGTTGAGCTTCGAGTTTTTGAAATTTATTTATTTGAACATTAAGCAGATTACTTGCCAAAGTTGGTTCGATAGAACCCCCACGAAATGCATCTAAAACTGTTTGTGTAAAAAGCCTGCTATTTCTGTTTAGTTGTAATAGAAAATAGTTTGGTCCGCCAGGGTTGTCTTTTTCTTTTTGCTTTGCTTTCTTTTCTGCCTCACGTTTTAAATATTCAGCAAAGTCTATATCAGCTTGCTTTTTTAGTTTTTGGTATACTGGAATAGAAATTAATCCGAGGGTTAATGCCCTTACAATAAGCGCAAAAGAACTTACGCCAAGAAGTTTTGCCGTCTTGAAAACCTCTTTAGAATCTTGGTAAATTTGAGTGCCAAAATTTAGAACTATGTCTTTTGGCATTAAAGCGTTTGCAGCCACTTCATTACAAAACAATTCTACTGGATGAAATTTTTCTTTGTTTTTGATTTCAGGTTCTACATCATTGGATATACCTGTTTCTGCAATCCATATATGAGCCAGCTCATGAAGAAGTGTAAAAAGTTGCGGAGCATTCCAATCTTCGGAGTTTACAAATACAAAAGGAGCATAAGAATCAGAAATTGCAAAACCCTGCAATTCGTCTGAATCAAGTTTCAGTCTGGAATGTATAAAACTCGTTCTTGATACAAAGATGCCTTTTGTCTCTGCAGCATCTATCCATTCTTTTATCGGACTTTCAGATTTATAGTGAGCCGGGTGAATGTCTAAGGTTTTTAAAATGTCCTGGGCAACAACTTGTGGATTATCATTAATTGTAAAACGTCCAACGAATGGTAACTTAATTTCATCATTGTCGGCATAAGAATCACTTATCCATGCTTGCTTTTGTTGTATTTCACGAATGATGAAAATTGAAGAAGTGGTAAATGTTTTTGAACCACTTTTTCTGAAATCTTGAAGAGTTTGAAAATCTCTTGGTATTTCTGGAAGAAAGAACAGGGCAAATGGTCGCTTATAAGCTTTTGCCAGGGTTTGGGCTTGTTTAATAGTTGGTTGACTTGTTCCACTTTCCCATTCTTTAAGCTTGTCAACGGTTACAGAAACCTTGGCAGCGGCAGTTTCTTCGGACATTTTTGCCGATTCTCTTGCCCACTTGAGTACATTAGGAGTTATGAAAGCTTTGTCTGCCATTGGGTGTCAAAAATACGATTTTCTACTTTTAGTTTTGGTATTAGCTTTTATCTTCAATTTTAGTACTGTTGCCCTTTAGCATGACCGCCAATGACAGTTTGTGAAAAAACCACCGCCGCCTTATAAATATACACCCTCTGTTAATAGCTGCAAAGCAGTATGGTTATGCAGCAAAGAGGTGTATTATCCTGAAATAGATTGGCTCTTCTTTCGTTTATCTGACGGCTTACGGCTCTAAGGAGCCGATGTTTAGTCACAGACTAAACACAACCATTCATCGTTTTATATTCTTTCAACTTCCCGCTTACCGGGTGCTTTGCTTTGCTTTATACCGAACAAACTCCGGAGAACAGGTGTCTTTGTATGATTTTCTGACTTTTGAGACAACCTCTTTTTGTTCCCGCCAATCACTGGTATATCAGTAAGGAATAAAGGCAGCGCCTTTTGACAGTGCTGCCTTTGTCATGGGACATTAATGTAAGATCATTGTTTTATAAAGTTTGTCTTGTATTCTTTCTTTTGGGTTTTGATAGTGAGAAAATAAATGCCTTTCGGAAATCTTGAGATATCAATAGAAGATTGATACGGTAAATTGGACTTATTGGACACTTTTTTACCCAGAACATCCCATACAGACACTTGCAGGATGGGATCATTCTCATCCGGAATATTGATATATAATATATCATTGGCCGGGTTGGGATACACTTTGAATTCGGCAAGGCGTATTGCATGATCAGGTGGTATGGAATCGGTTGATTCCACTTTACTCATTATGTTGTTAACGCCTTTTTCCGACATCCGCAATCCCCCGCATCCATCGATATACGCATCGAAATAGCCTGTTGTGATCTGAGTCCTGAAGCCCGGATTTAATTCAACATATTTTGCTCCGTCAAATTTTACAAAGCCATTGGGTGGGTTGATCACAGATGATCCGGTAACATGGTCAGAAGCCTCATATTTGATATTGGGGGTTGACACAGGCGCTGTGATGGTCTGTATCGGAATACAACTGAGAGTAAGACATATCTGCGCCCACCATGATCCTGCACCCGTGCCATTGGGGATATACTCTTGTAATGTCCATAAATTGGCTCGGTTAGGGTCGAGCACGGTACTGCTGTAATCGCCCCATCGGCCCCGGCAGTCCATCCGGTTGCTTGTTCGGTAGTCATAATATGTCTGAAGAACCCCGGCGGGATTAGTTGCTGTCCGGAAAGAATAAGCAGCAGCGGGATAAATATGAGCAGCAGAGTAATGGGAATATCCGACAAGAACATCCTTGTTGTCATTAACAGCAAGGGAGGGATTGAAATACAGGTTAAACCCACCAATATCTTCAACTCTGCCAAACTGTGTTGTCAATCCGTTTCCCGGATTGATTTCCCACCATTGAACAGCAACCCTTGTCGGCGAACTGACAGGCAGCCCTACCTTTTGACATGCCCATAGGCTTCCCTGCTGAAATACCAGTGACCGGATTCTGGAATCACCGATATTGATATTATTACACTGGTAAGTATTAATGATCTGCTGGTCTGAATTCCAGGGCGAAAATGTGGAGGGATAGAACGTCGTTGGAGTGAAAACCGGCGAAGAAGGCGTTCCAGTTATGGTATAAAGTCGAAGGTATCCTGCTCCACCTGTACTTGAATTCCAGTTATTGCATAACCATTCTGTTTCTAAATTGTTGTCATAAGTAATACTGGGACATATTGTGGCCCCTGCATTATTGATAGAAAACCTTGTCACATTCATTGTCCCGGCATAGGCGGTGGCCTTGTTGACAGCGAATATGGAGTTACTCACAAAAGCATTGGCGTTGTTATACATGTTTCCCGATATAACGATCCAGTTCTTGTTAAAGCCAAGGCTCGGGTAATCGAGCCAGGTACTATTTGCAGGGTCTACATCGATAACGTAAAAATGCCAGGCCCCTAATGGATCGGGTGTCTGGGAGACAGCAAACAAAAGCCTTGATAGAAGCGATGTAGCCTGGTCCGCACAAGTGACGATCCACCTGTTTTCATAAGGATCGTAAAGGGCTTTCGGGTCGAATGGGGCAACAGCTGATACAGGGCTGAAAAAACTTTTTAATGATTTAAGCTGCATAGGTAAACCCGTAGTCTTACTTTGTATCTTGACCCCTGTGTTCTGCGTGACGAGCAGATGGCTGATCCCTACAGCTCCGTTCACATCCGGAGGAGTAGTGGTACTGGTTGTTTCGTTATCATTCAAACCCAAGAAATTGAGACAGGGTGTAGGCGAAGATATTCTTGAAACACCGCCAACATACTGGTTTTTATAAGCCTGTTTGTCTAAAAATGGAACCCAACCATGAAAATCCGGCGTAACATGATCAGGAATGAAAATCGAATCATCTTCTGCGATCCTGTTATTTATATTATCGGCTTGAAGAACCTGTGTAATTGCTTTTTGTTCGGGGTATCTGGATGTACTGACAGATTGTGAAAAACTATGCCCCCAGGCCAATTGCATAAAGCCAATCATTATTATCTTTTTCATAATAACCTCCTTGGCTTTATTTTTGTAAATTAACTTTGCTGTTTTGAACTTGTTTTTTCAATAACTCATTTTCCAACTTCAATTGCTGAATTTCTTTATTCAGCTCGATCAGGTAAAGCATCTGCTCTTCGATTTTCTCCATTTGTTTCGCAAACATCTGGTTGACATCGATCCCGCCCTCTTTAATTAGTTCTTGCGCCGAAGGCACGCCGGGCAAGTGTTTATTTTTATTAATATAGGCTGAAACTTCTGCAAGCGGCATTAACCGGTAATTCGGAGAAAAAACATGATCTGCCCAATCTGCTGACGTTTTAATTGCAACTCTTACTTTTTCTGTAAGAATACCTGTCTCTACATAAAGCTTATAACTCCCAGGCGAAGTTATACTTGCAGGATTACCAATAATTATTTTTCCATCGTTTTGAATTTTCATTTTTATACTATTCTTAATATCATTATCTGTGATGGTTCCATTAATATTCCCAGTCGAAAGTTTGTTTGAAAAAAGTAAATCCCCAAAAATATTTCCATATATAACAGTCGCACCATTATTTACCCCATCATTGAAAAATGTCCAGTTTCCGTCTGAATGATTATTTCTTGCCAAATTAAATCCCAGATACCCTGTGCCATAACCGATATTTATATCGCCCCAGGCCGGACCCAATGAAACCCTCCAGGATTGATTATCATGCAAGCGAATATCACCATCACGGGTTATAAGACCGGTAGTAGTACTTGAACCGCCCCATTGCTGAGCTAACAAAGAAAAAGACATGGATAATAAAAATGCAACGATTAAAATGCCTTGTTTCATAATTTAAATTTTATTGTTAATAATATCTTTTTTAAAATATAACATACCCAAATCCCTATTACTGGGGATAGTTTTATCAATAATCTTTGTTACCGGCAAAAAAAATAATTCTAATATCCGGGAAATTTTGCTGACCGGCTCACCTTCATTCCTATTCTTTCGATTAAATAATTTTCGGATTATTCCACATACATAATAGCTTGCCTGGATTGGCAGAAAACGGGTACTTATGAGAATAAACCCATTTTCCTTAAATAGCTCTGAATAATATTGAACGGGTCTTCCTAAATTACTCTCATGGCCCATAATTTTTTTTTCTATTCTTTCAAAAATGACTACGTCAGAATTTGAGGTTCTGCAAATGCTATTTATCAATTGCCTGAGAGTTGTTTCGTCAACGTTATGTTGCAGAACTGTCGATGTGAAAACCAAATCAAAATAGTTATTATCAAAAGGCAGGGAGACCCCATCAATTTTTACTACTCTTATATTACTATTTTGTAATTTTTTTTTTGAAAGCTCAACCATTTTAGGGGAAATATCAACACCTGCAATTTCTTTGCATTTTTTATTGCTCAAATAATTTAGATTGCCGCCAGGTCCGGATCCAATTTCAAGAACTTTTTTATTTTCAAAACTAATAGAATCAAGAAGTTTTAGAAATAAACCTCTTTTGTATTTATAATAAGGCTCGTCATCGCCTGCAAGAAGACTATTAATGTTTCTTTGCTTAATGTTTTCAGCAACTTTGTCCCAATAATTTTCAATATTATAGACCATAGAGATTATGAGGCTATTTTGTAATTAAAATTTTTCTTTATATAAAGCTAAATAATGTTTCATTCCTTTCAAAATAATTTTAAAAGACAGCTCATAAGCGTTAAGTCAAAGCAGCCATTTGTAGTCTGGCTTACTTCAGATACAGCATCGCTGCTATCACCTTTGCCACTTACTAAAGCTTCGGAAACTTTACTTCCGTGTTTAAGAGACTTACACTCTCTGGCATCTTTAATAAAAAGAGCTAAATTTATCATTCAGGGCACACATACAATAACCAAAAGCCTCCATTAAGATGTTTTAATGCACGGCTTTTTATGGGGGCTTTCGGGGATTGTTCTTAATGTTAGGCGCATACCTATCGGATTTGTTCTCTGTCTTTATTCATAATAAAAGTTTTTAAAGATACATTACCAAATACTTTTTTGGAGACTGTGTCTAATACATACTTATTGTCGCTGAAGGGATAAGATTCAGTCACAATTGTATCTAACAGCCAGTCATTTAATTTCGGAACATAACTGAACCTGTACTCAGAAAGAGACTTCAAATTATTTGTGCAATACTTGTTGATGATGAATATGCCTGTAAGCGTTGTGTGACCTGCGTAAGAATCTATCGTGTCGCAAAAATTAATAGATGGAATTGCTTTCGTGTTTCGAACTGCAAGTTTAAAGTTGTCCTTTTGGCGTAAAAAGATCAACAGATGTCTTGATAGATCGTCACGGCCAAGGCCAAAGCGAAGGCTGTCTTCATTAGCAGGAGCTGTCACGGTTACCAAGTCGAACATGCCATCTTCATTTAGATCACCGTATGAAGCATCAATTGCCACATGTCCCTTTGCGACATATTTCAATAAATCATCTGAAAGATAAATATATCTTCCGCCTCTTGGTTTTTCCCATTTCCTCCACCTAAAAGCGTCATTTATTCTCGAGGCAGAATCTAAATTCGGATTTATTGTGTCGTCAATTGTAACTTCTACAACTCGATGCTTATTCATAGTCGATTGACCGCAGGAGAGAAGTCCAATTGCAAATATGAAACAAAGTCTAAACATGCAGTTATAGGGTTGCACCTAATTCAAAAATATCCGAAAGTATCTCCAACCCAAACTTTCCCTTTTCTCCCTGCTCATTCCTTTTAAAATGAGTTCAAAAAATTGTTTTCAGCTTTTTCATCTTCGCAAATCCGCGTTTCTAAACGACAAACGTTTCCACCCGGATAATTTAGTAAGCAATTACACTTTCATCAGCAACCTACACCATCCCTCACTCCCTCACAATACCAAAAACATGGTATTTTTTACCCTTAACCGTCTAAAACACCCTCTTTTGTAAAAAAAATTCTACAAATCTTATCGAACTATCTCTATAAATAATAAAAGCAGGGCGTTCTACTTTGCATACCGGTAGTTCAATAGCTGTTCCGCTTTGGAGGCTTACAACACCAATTCAATTTTATTAACCAGAAACATTCTTCCATGTTCTTACATATCATTCATAGTGCTGTACTGCAGCCACATTTTCACCACTTCGCACACGCCCCTCCGGCAGACCCTCCCGCTGCAACCGCAGCATAAAAACATTTCTATGCTATTATATTTTTAAACAATTAAAATCTTATAAAATGAATGCAATTCAAACAGCCAGGTATAAAGCCTATTCATTGGCCCTGGCTTATATAAAAGAAAATGAACCGGTCACAAGTACCGTTCCCATATTTGCAGCGGTATATACTTCCGCCATGGCCACCCTCGATGCCATTTCAAATACCAATAAACGCAAGATCGAAAACCGCAAAGGCGTAGCCGATAATAAACAACAGCACCAGGACAGCCTCTCCGCCCAGGCGCAGAGCATTGCCTCCGTCATCGGCACATACTCCACCATCCAAAAAGATCCGGTACTCAAAGAAGCCATGAATTTTTCCAAATCGGAATTATTCTACGGGCCCGATCAACTGCTCAATGAGAAAAGCGCCAACATTCTTACTAAAACAAAAGAATTAGCCGCCAGTCTCAAAGACTATGGCATCACCCCCGCCCTCATTGCCAGTTTTGAAAGCCAGTTGAAAGACTATTCCGGCACCATCAACGAACCCAGGAATGTGGCCCTGGAACGTAAGCAGGCCGTTATGCAGATCAAAGACCTTTTCTCACAACTGAAACTGCTCTTTACCGAACAACTGGACCCGCTTATGCAGCTCTTTAAAACGGATAACCGTGATTTCTACGAGCAGTACCTGCTCAAAAGATCCATTGTAGACCCATCCAGCCGCAAAACAAGGGTAGAGGGTACCGTTACCGATAAGCGTACCGGCAAAGCCCTTCCCGGTGCCACGGTACTGGTGAAAGACACAGATTTTATCACCTCCACTCCTGATGATGGCAGCTACTCACTCAATGTGCCCGGTATAAAACAGGTGCCGGTTACCTGCCAGAAAGACGGCTACAAGCCCGTTACAAAACAAGCCATCTTAAAAAGAGGCCAGCCCACCATTCTCGATATGGAATTGGAAGAAACATGATAATTGGTGATTAATAGTTCTCTTTTGATGTAAGCCCCGGTATTTCTATACCGGGGCTTTTGTTTCCCCTCCGTAGCTTCCTTTGGTTGCCGTAGCTTCAGCGGAGGCATACAGCGAAGGAGGGTTTGCCCACCGAAGCATTGCGTAAGCAGGCAGGCGGGCTTTCAGGGTTATGCTCAACTTATTTTATTTGTTTTCTATATTAATATCAGCCCTGCCCGTCCGGCAGGCGGGCTTTCAGGCTTAAAATCCCGAAGGGATGACATTAATATAGAAAAAACCAAGTAAGTAAAAACAGCCAAACCCTGAAAGGGTGACATTAGATTGGTTACGCAAATGCATCGCCCTGAAAGGCTATGACATATCAACGAATTCTTCGTTCGTTTGAGAATTACGCAGAATTTTTCGTCGCTAAACAGTTATAATTCGACGTTACGCTGTTCGTTTCGACGTTACGCTGTTACTTTTCGCCGTTACGGGTTTCGTTTCGACGTTACGCAGTTACTTTTCTCCGTTACAGGTTTCGTTTCGACGTTACCGGATTACTTTTCGCCGTTACGGGTTTCGTTTCGCCGTTACCGCGTTACTTTTGGCCGTTACCGGTTTCGTTTGGCCGTTACCGCGTTACTTTTGACCGTTACGGGTTTCGTTTGGCCGTTGTCACGCATCATTCTGAAAATATCTTCTTTTGGGGGGTATGCTACCGGAACGGAGTTCCGGTGTCCGGCCTGAACGCAGCTTCTTTTGGCAGTGTATTAATTTCAGTGTCTCAGTGGCAACTCCTTTTTGCCAAAAGCAAAACTCTCCACCTCTGCTCTCCACGATTAAATTGTATCCTTAAAATTCTTTTTCAATTCCGCCAGCTTTGCCTGGAAAGGGTTTAACTTTTCTGCAGGTGCAGTTGATTTAGCAGGTTCCTTTCTTCCGGTCTTCCGCACAGCTTCCTGCGGACCAACTTCCAGTCTTCCCTCCTCCTTCAATGATAAAGAAATTCTTTTTCGCTGCACATCCACTTCCAGCACCGTAGCCATCACTTTCTGTCCCAGCTTCACCGCTTCATTCGGATCACTAATATAGCGGTTAGCCAAATGCGAAATATGCACCAGCCCGTCCTGCTTCACTCCCACATCTACGAAAGCGCCAAAGTTGGTGATATTGGTAACTATGCCGGGCAGTTTCATACCGGGCTTCAGGTCGGCCATCGTAGCCACGCCTTCGGCAAAACGAAATTCCTCGATAGGTGAACGTGGATCACGGCCGGGCCTTTCCATTTCCTTCAAAATATCTTCAATAGTAAACTGCCCTATTGTCTCCGTTACAAAATCTTTTGCTTTGATAAGTTTTCTTACTTCTCCATTTTTTATCAATTCAGGAACGGTGGTATTTACTTTAGCAGCCATCGCTTCCACCACATGATAGCTTTCCGGGTGTACGGCAGAATTATCCAATGGATTAGCCGCATCAGCAATCCGTAAAAAACCGGCACATTGCTCATAAGCTTTAGGCCCAAGCATAGATACCTTCTTTAATTCCTCCCTGTTCTTAAAGCCGCCATTCTTTGTTCTGTACTCTACTACATTCTTTGCCACGGTAGCCGTAAGGCCGGACACATACATCAATAAATGCTTGCTCGCTGTATTCACATCCACGCCTACAAAGTTCACGCAGCTTTCCACTACCTGGTCCAGCGCATCTTTCAACCGGTTCTGATTTACATCATGCTGATACTGCCCCACCCCAATACTTTTAGCATCAATCTTTACCAGTTCACTCAGGGGATCCAGTAGTCTTCTGCCGATACTGATTGAGCCCCGTACTGTTACATCTTCGTCCGGAAATTCTTCCCTCGCCACATCACTGGCAGAATAAATAGAAGCGCCGCTCTCATTCACCATAAATATGGAAACAGTTTTTCCAAAATCAATACCCTGTACCAATTGCTCTGTCTCCTTACTGGCCGTACCATTGCCATACCCCATAGCTTCAATATCATATCCTGCAACTAATTCTTTTATCGTTTGCACAGCGCCGTTCCAGTCATTCTGCGGTGCATGGTGAAAAATAGTATTGTATTTTAAAAACACGCCGTGTTCATCCAGGCATACCACTTTACATCCACTGCGAAAACCCGGATCAATCGCCATCACTCTTTTTTGCCCGAATTGAAAGCAAATCACAACAGGCAGAAGGGTATTGATTCAGTAAATACTGTTGTTAAAGAGCTAAGCTACTAACGGAAGTAAGTAAGAATATGCAAGCGCTGAAAGAAAGATTTGCTATTGGTAAAATATCGGAAGAAATATACCAGGAATTTGCCCCGCAATACCAAAAAAAGATTTTAGATATTGAGAAAGAATTGGAAAATATCAGCCACGACAGTTCTAACCTTGACGAACATCTGCAAACAGCGTTGGAAGGAGCTGCTAAGTTGGTGAATGTTTGGAAGTTGTTGGACTATACCGAAAAGCAAAGGCTACATTATTTGGTCTTTCCAGGCGGAGGTGTCTATGATCGCAAAAATGATGAGGTTCGAACCCCTGAAATAAATTTTATATTCTCTGAAATCGCCCGACTGACGGGCAATACAGAGCAAAATAATAGCGGGCAAATCAATACTCAGATTGATTTGCCCGCTCAAGTCGGGACGACAAGATTCGAACTTGCGACCCCCAGACCCCCAGCCTGGTACGCTACCGGCCTGCGCTACGTCCCGAACATTAAATCATTAAGATGAAAACAAAAGTAAGGCATTTTACCATTTTTCTGTACCAAAAACAACCTTTATCTTCGCTTCTTAATGAAAATACTCATTAAGCAAGCCACTATAGTTGATCCCTCCTCTCCTTTCAACGGACAAACAGCAGATATTTATATTGAAAACGGAATCATTGCCGGTATAGCCAATACCCTTTCCAAGGAGGTGGACCAGGTGATTGAAGCCAATGGACTGCATGTATCGCCGGGATGGGTGGATGTCTTCGCCAATTTTGCCGATCCGGGTTATGAATTTAAAGAAACCCTCGAAACCGGTGCCACAGCAGCCGCAGCCGGTGGTTATACCGATGTGTTCGTTATTCCAAATACCAACCCTGTTATACATAATAAAGCAGGGGTCGAATACATCGCCCGGAAAACAAAATCTTTACCCGTCCATATTCACCCGTTAGGTGCCATTACCCGCAATACAGAAGGGAAAGAACTGGCCGAAATGTATGATATGAAAGCCAGTGGTGCTGTAGCCTTTAGCGATGGTATATACTGTGTGCAATCTGCCGGGCTGCTGGTAAAAGCCCTCCAGTATATCAAGGCATTCGATGGTATATTGATACAGGTACCCGACGACAAAAGCATCAATCCCCATGGATTGATGAATGAAGGTATTATATCCACCCAACTGGGTCTGCCTGGCAAACCTGCCATGGCCGAAGAACTGATGGTGGCCCGGGATATTAAGCTGGCCCGATATGCAGATTCTAAACTCCATTTTACAGGAGTAAGCACTAAAAAATCACTGGAATATATCCGGAGAGGAAAAGAAAGTGGTATCGGTATCAGCTGCTCCGTCACTCCCTACCATCTTTTCTTTTGTGATGAAGACCTTACCGGCTATAATACCAATCTGAAAGTAAACCCGCCCTTGCGAAATAAAGAAGACAGGGCCGCAGTACAACAGGCGGTACTGGATGGCACCGTTGATTGCATTTCCACTCACCACCTGCCACATGAATACGACAGTAAAGTAATGGAATTTGAATATGCAAAGTTTGGTATGATTGGGCTCGAAACCGCCTATGCTGTGCTGAATACCTCTCTCCCAAATGTACCTGCTTCCAAATGGGTGGAACTGTTATCCATCAATCCCCGGAAACTATTTGGACTGGATCCGGCATCCATAAAAGAGGGCAATACCGCATCGCTTACTTTATTTGAACCGGGTAAAAAATGGACAGTTAGCCTGGAACACATCCGCTCAAAATCAAAGAACTCTCCATTTATTGGAAAAGAACTGACGGGGAAAGTTTCCGGGATTATTAATGGTGATCACACAGTACTGAAATAATTTTTATGACACTTACACCAGCCATTAAAGGAATAATAACAGCGGCATTAATGATTGCTATCGTTTTTATTACTTTTTATGCAAACATGCCTGCTGATTCACCCTTCCAGTACCTGGTATATGCATTATATGCAGTGGGTATTGTATGGACAATAGTAGCTTACCGGCAGTCAGCCAATTTTACCGGCAAATTCGGGGACACATTCAGCCAGGGTTTTCGCTGCTTCATCGTTGTTACCTTACTGATGGTCGTTTTTACTTTCATCTTCAATAAAATGCATCCTGAATTTGGGGCAGAATCGGCACGATCATATAAAGAACAACTCACGAAAGATAAAAGTCAATTGCCGGCAGATATTGAAGCCAATGTGGCCCGTTACAAAAAGGGCTATACCATGGCACTTGTTTACGGCTCAATTTTCGGATATTTGATCATCGGTGCAGGAGTTACGGCTGCTGTGTCTGCTTTAATAACCAGAAGAAAATAAATTATGGACCTGTCCATCGCCATACCACTGATAGATGAAGCTGAATCACTTCCGGAACTGACTGCCTGGATTGAAAAGGTAATGGACGAAAACCATTTTACATACGAAGTGATCTTTGTAGACGATGGCAGCAATGATAATTCCTGGGAGGTGATTGAACAGTTGCGGGCCAAAAATCCCAATATCAAAGGCATCAAGTTCCAGCGCAATTATGGCAAGTCTGCCGGATTGAACGAAGCGTTCAGGGCGGCCACCGGTGATGTGGTGATAACCATGGATGCCGACCTGCAGGACAGCCCCGATGAGATACCCGGACTGCGAAAGATGATCGTAGAAGAAGGCTACGACCTGGTAAGCGGCTGGAAGAAAAAAAGGTATGATAACACCCTGAAAAAAAATATCCCTTCCAAATTTTTTAATGCCGTAACCCGCCGGGTATCGGGTATCAAACTCCATGATTTTAACTGTGGGTTGAAAGCCTATCGCAACCGGGTGATAAAAGGCATTGAAGTGTATGGTGAAATGCACCGTTATATTCCTGTACTGGCCAAATGGGCGGGCTTTAAAAAAATTGGTGAAAAAGTGGTGGAGCACCGGGTAAGAAAATACGGTGTATCAAAATTCGGATGGCGGAGATTTGTGAACGGCTTTCTTGATTTACTGTCCATTACTTTCGTGGGAAAATTTTCCAAAAGACCCATGCACTTCTTTGGGTTATGGGGTTCCATTTTCTTTCTGATCGGCCTGGGTATTTCTATATACCTGATTATTTCAAAAATACTGGATGCCGGTTTTGCATTGACCAACCGGCCCGGCTTTTACTTATCACTCACTGCCCTGGTCATTGGTATGCAATTGTTCCTGGCCGGGTTTATTGGCGAACTGATCTCCCGGAATTCTCACAGCCGTAACTCCTATTTAATTGAAACAAAAACGGGTTTGTAAATGGCGGCAATCGTCATCATAGGGCCCGGGCATCCGTTGCGGGGAGGATTGGCTACGTTCAATCAGCGGCTGGCGAAAGAATTCATTGATGAAGGACATGATTGCTCTCTTTATTCGTTCTCCCTTCAGTATCCATCCTTTATTTTTCCTGGTACCACTCAATATACCGATGAACCGGCGCCGGAAAATCTCACCATTCATACCGTTATCAATTCCATCAATCCCTTCAACTGGATAAAAACTGGCAACCGCTTAAAAAAAGCAAGACCGGATATTATTATTGTACGCTTCTGGCTGCCGTTAATGGGGCCGGCATTGGGCACTATTTTGAGAAGGGTTAAAAAAAACAAACACACAAAAATTATTTGTATTGCCGATAATGTGATCCCGCATGAAAAAAGAATGGGCGACGGGGCTTTCACAAAGTATTTTTTAAAACCCTGCGATGCGTTTATTACTATGAGTGAGAAAGTAATGGCTGATTTGCGGATGTTTGAAAAAACAAAACCGGCCCGGTTAGTATCCCATCCGTTGTATGATAACTTCGGCACGATCATTCCCAAACAGGAAGCAAGAAAACACCTTGACCTCCCGGAACAGGGAAAAATAATACTGTTTTTTGGCTTTATCCGAAAATACAAAGGCCTTGACCTGTTACTGGAAGCAATGGCTGATGAAAGAATGAGCAAAGCAGGCATAAAACTGGTAGTGGCCGGAGAATTTTATGAAGATGAAAAACAATACCAGGATCAAATAGAAAAGCTGGGTATAAAAGACCGGTTGATACTGAAAACGGATTTTATACCCGACAGTGAGGTAAAATATTATCTGTGTGCAGCCGATGTCGTGATACAACCTTATCGCAATGCCACACAAAGCGGGGTTACTCCCCTTGCTTATCATTTTGAAAAGCCCATGGTGGTAACCAATGTGGGTGGTTTGCCTGCACTTGTTACACATACTGAAGCAGGGATAGTGACAGAACCCAATCCCCCTTCCATTGCCACAGGCATACTGCAATTTTTTGAAACAGGAGAAGATCACTTCATCCCCTTTCTCCGGGAGAAGAAAAAATTATTGTCCTGGTCTTTTTTAACCACCAAAATCCTGGAATTGTTTAATTCTATCCATAAATAAGTATACTGCAATGTCACCCTTTCAATACATAAAGATCATTGTAAATTTTAAATTCAGATATATCCGAAAGTCTTTCGGACAATCAACTTTCAATTTGCTGGATGCAGGCGCAGGTAATCATTCTGCCAGCCGCATTACCCGGCTATTTCCCAACTGCAACTACTATGGCCTGGATATTGATCAAAATTATAACAATAACGAAGCTGACTTTGCCTGCATGGCCGGCTTTTATGAAACTGATCTTACCAAATTAGAATACAGCCATATCCCCGATTCTTTTTTTGATGGCATCTGGATGGTACATGTAGTTGAACATTTATACAATGGTGATGAAGTGGTGGCGCAACTGTTACCCAAACTAAAACCCGGTGGTTATTTTTATATCGAATACCCGGGCAAAAAAAGCCTAACCCTTCCTTCTATGAAAGGGACATTGAATTTTAAAGATGACCCCACCCATGTACGGGTATACAGCGTACCGGAATTGGAAAAAATATTTGAAATTGGCCATTGCCGGTTATTAGCCGGAGGCACCCGCAGAAATTGGTTTTATATCCTGTCACTGCCACTAAGGGCATTGCTGTCACTTTTGAAAAAAGGGTATGTGCAGGGAAATGTTTTATGGGACCTAATGGGCTTTGCTGAATATCTTTGGGTGAAAAAAGAGAAGCCTAATTAATACATTATGATATACCGCAGTAAAGCTCCTTTACGGATTGGATTGGCCGGTGGTGGTACTGATGTAAGCCCATATAGCGACCTGTATGGTGGCGCCATATTGAATGCCACCCTCTCCCTATATGCCAATGCCACTATTGAAACGATAGCTGAACCCAAAATTATCCTGGAAGCCATAGACCGTAACGAAGAACAGCAATTTGACTGGGCAAAAGAATTGCCTGTTAACGGCACACTCGATCTGTTGAAAGGGGTATATAACCGAATACAAAAAGACTATGCCGAACTGTTCGGGCGGGGTATAAAAGAACAGGGCTTTCGCTTATCCACCTACGTAGATGCACCGGCTGGTTCAGGCTTAGGTACTTCTTCCACCCTGGTGGTGGCTGTATTAGGGGCTTTTGTGGAAATGCTGCAGCTGCCACTCGGAGAATATGATATTGCCCATTATGCTTATGAAATAGAAAGAAAAGACCTGGGGCTGGCTGGTGGTAAGCAGGACCAGTATGCCGCTACTTTCGGGGGGGTGAACTTTATGGAGTTTTACGAAGGGGATAAAGTGATTGTAAACCCGTTGCGGGTAAAAGAACAATACCTGTTTGAACTGGAAAACAACCTTCTGCTGTATTATACCGCTACAAGCCGCGAATCTGCTGAGCTGATAAAGAAGCAAAGTAAAAACGTAACAGAAAAGAAAGAAAAATCCATCGAAGCCATGCACCAGTTGAAGCAACAGGCACAGATGATGAAAGAAGTATTATTGATGGGACGGCTCAATGAAATTGGCAAGATACTCGACTTTGGATTTCAGCAAAAAAGGCAAATGGCAGAAGGTATCAGCAATCCCCTGATGGAAGATATTTATGAAACTGCAAAAAAAGCCGGAGCTACCGGTGGCAAAATATCAGGTGCCGGCGGTGGAGGATTTATGATATTCTATTGTCCTGCCAATACAAAATTCAAAGTAATAAAAAGTTTGGAAATTTTTGGGGGGCAGCACCGGAATTACCAGTTTGTGGAACATGGTTTAAAGACCTGGACTGTGTGAATTCTTAATTAATAATTAAGAATTAAAAATTAATAATGAATAATGAATAATAAAATACAAGAGATCATCCGGGCTTCTATTCATACGAAGCAGCAGATTTTGCAGGATGAAATTTTATTGACAACTATTCAGCAGGTGGTTGAACTGATTACTACTGCATTTAAAAATGGCAACCGGGTATATTTCTGTGGCAATGGCGGCAGTGCAGCCGATGCACAACATCTTGCAGCAGAGTTTTCCGGCCGTTTTTATACAGACCGGAAAGCGCTTCCTGCCGAGGCATTGCATTGCAACACTTCCTATTTAACAGCCGTGGCCAATGATTACGGTTATGATGTGGTATACTCCCGCATGATAGATGGTATCGGAGAAAAGGGAGATGTGTTGATCGGCCTTTCCACTTCCGGCAATTCGGTTAATATCATCAATGCATTTAATGTGGCCCGGCAAAAAGGGATCAGCACAATCGCTTTTACCGGTGCATCAGGTGGAAAAATGAAAGACATCAGCGATTTTCTTATCAATGTGCCTTCTGCCGACACGCCAAGAATACAGGAAAGCCATATTACCATCGGTCATATTATTTGCCAATTGGTGGAAGAAAAATATTTCAATCCTGCAAACACCTGATCCTTCTGCTTATTCAAAATGGATTTACAAGATTTCAAATGATAAAAGAAGCGATAATTCTTGCTGGTGGATTGGGAACAAGATTAAGAGAGGCAGTGCCCGATCTTCCTAAATGTATGGCACCTGTAGCAGGGCGGCCCTTTCTTTTTTATGTCATTAATTACCTGCGCAGCCAGGGTATTGAACAATTTATCTTTTCGCTCGGCTATAAGTATGAACTGATACAAGAGTACCTGCATACACAATTCCCAACCCTCCGTTACCAATGTGTAATTGAAGAAGAACCCCTGGGTACCGGTGGCGCCATACAATCAGCCTGCATAAAAGCTGCTGAAAAAAATGTGGTAGTGGCCAATGGTGATACCTTATTTACAGTTGACCTGCATAAAGCTTTCCTGTTTCATAACCATAATATGGCCGGATGCACCCTGCTGCTGAAACCAATGACCAATTTCGACAGGTATGGCGTAGTGGAGCTGGATGATGAAATGCTGGTAAAGGATTTTAAAGAAAAACAATTTTATCAACAAGGCACCATCAATGGCGGTATCTATCTGCTGAACACAGCCAAATTCCTCGATGAAGAATTTCCCGCTAAATTCTCCTTTGAAAAGAATTACCTGGAAGCATTGTATAAAGAAAGACGGATCTACGGCCAGGTGCAGGACGAATATTTCATTGACATTGGCATTCCCGAAGACTATAACCGGGCACAGGTGGAACTTAGCCATCCGCCGCTGGACCTAAAAGCAATTGATAAAACATGGACCCTTTTTTTAGACCGCGACGGAGTGATCAATAAAGATAAAATGGGCAGCTATATCTTCAATGCCGGTGAGTTTGTATTTATGGAAGGGGCACCCGAATTATTTAAAACACTGGCTTCAACATTCGGCCATATTATTGTGATAACAAACCAGCGGGGGGTGGGCCGGCAGTTGATGTCAGAAAAAGACCTTGCCGGGATTCATACTAAAATGACCGATGCCATTAGCGCTGCCGGTGGCAAAATTGATGGCATCTATTACGCCACTTCCATTCATAATGATGATCCAATGCGAAAACCTAACTCCGGGATGGCTTTCAGGGCCAAAGCAGATTTTCCGTCCATTGATTTTTCCAAATCCATCATGGTTGGCAATAAACCCAGCGATATGCTGTTTGGGAAAAATGCCGGGATGTACACGATATTTGTAGCCAGCACCAATCCCGAAACACCCTTTCCCCACCCGGATATTGATATGCGTGTAAACGGGTTGCAGGATTTTGCCAAAGCTTTATAACAATCGCCAAAATTTTAGTTGCAGTTTTGCGTTACAGGCATGTTCGGGGTAAACGAGGTTGAGAATACCCAGGGCAAACGCATTAAAATCTCCCCATAGAATGTTTAAAATGGCAAATAGGAACACAAATGACGCTGATTAGATGGACCTGCTTTTGTCGGTCCGCAAATCGCAGACTCTGTGAGCAGGCAGGTAAACACGGATTTTATTTCTTTGTATTCTCAGTGTCTCTGAGTTTCAGTGGCAATTTGTATTCTCTGCGCCTCTGCGGTTAAATTGTATTTCTGCCGAAGGCAGGTTAATTTTAATGCGTTTGCCCTGAGTGCAACCCGTTCAGCCCATTAAACATCTGTAGTTAGTTGTAACTTAGCCGATACAAAATACCATATCGTTGAAAAATAAATCCTTTGTAACCTGTTTTTTGGCCCTGGCATTTTCCCTGGCTGCCACTGCTCAAAAAATTGCCCCTGCCGATTTGAAAAAACTCCGGGCAAAAGAAGATTCCCTCAGGGAGTATGCACAATACCTGAATACTGACAGCCTGCCGGAAGACCGGATGATATCTGACAGCATCTTCACCAAAACATTGGTAAGGGCCCTGCAAATAAAAAACTCCTTCTACCACCCTTTTGATTCAGTGCTGGGAATTTCAAAAAAATATGCCCCGGATACCAGCTTCCGCATCTTTACCTGGAATATTGTGTATGACGATTATTATTCAAGGCAAAGAGGGGCCATACAAATGCGCACTGCCGATGGATCACTTAAACTGATACCGCTGAGGGATGTATCTGAATTTACCGACAAACCGCTGGACTCTGTACGAAGCCGCAAAAACTGGATCGGTGCCATTTATTATAATATCATTAAAACACAGCACAAAGGAAAGAACTATTATACCCTGTTTGGCTTTGATAACAATAGTGTGATGAGCAGTATGAAGTGGATAGACGTACTCACTTTCAATGAAAAAAATGAACCGGTATTTGGCGGCCCTTTCTTCAGTTATGAAAAAGATTCAATTCCAAAGCCGGCCCTGTACCGCTACAATATTGAATTTAAAAAAGGCGCCCGGGTGCTGGTCAATTATATAGAAGAACTGGGAATGATTTTAGTGGATCACCTGGTTTCTGAAAATGATGACCCCGAACATCAATGGACCTTTGTACCCGATGGCGACCAGGAAGGTTTTAAATGGGAAAATGGCAAATGGATGCATGTTGACAAAGTCTTTACCTTCAAACTGCAGGATGGGCAAGCCCCGGTAGGCGAGCCCCTGCTGGATTATAAAGGGAACCGTAATGAACAAAAACTGCAGGAAAAAACGGATAAGAATAAAGGAAAAGAGAGGAATAAAATGCCGGTTAATTATGATAATTAACAGTTGCCCTTTTAGAAATAAACTGACAATTTTAAGCGTCCGCCAAAACCTTCCCGTATAATACGCATCAGTGTAGATAATCGTATATCGCTTGCATCATTTTCAATCCGGGAAATATAGTTTTTGGTAGTGCCGCATTTAACAGCGAGTTGTTCCTGGGTCATTTTTTTTTGCAAACGCATTTCCTGGAGCATTACTCCGAGTTTAAATGCTTCATACCCCTGCTCAAACTTATCCCTGCGTTTTGTCTGTGGCGTTCCATATTCCTTGTCAATAAACTCTTCGAGGTCAACGAGTTTGTTTTTCTTTGTCTTCATAATATTGCTTTTAAAGTGTTTTGGCTTTTTTAATTTCATTTACCGGTGTTTTTTGCGTTTTCTTTTGAAAGCCATTTAATAAGATGACTAACTGACCTTCATCAAAAAAACAAAAAATTCGAAAAATATTATTTCCTGAGCTAACCCTTATCTCATAAATCCCATCGGAAATATGCTTCAGATACTTTTCAGGAACAAATGATATATCCTTGATAATACGGATGGTCCAGAGAATCCGGTCACGAATTTTTTCAGTCTGTTTATTATAAAACTCCCAAAAATCATCTCCATAAACTTTAAGGCTTCTTATTTCTCCCTTAAATTGCTCCATTTACAAAGTTACCTAATTAGGTAATATTTTCCAAATTAAAAATCGTTTTTTTTTATAGTCTTATTGTCTCCGTTACTATTATATCTGCCCTTCTCTATAAATATCTGCCCCTCCTTTCCATTTCAATTTCCAATGGGTATCTTTACGCCAATGGAGAAATTTACCACCCACATTCAGGCACCTTCGGGTTTCTCACTGGGTTTGAAGGAATTATGGCAGTACCGGGAGCTGTTCTATTTCTTTACCTGGCGGGATATCAAGGTAAAATACAAACAGACTTACCTGGGCATTTTGTGGGCATTGCTCCAGCCATTGGGCATGATGGTGATCTTCACTTTCCTCTTTTCCAAAACATGGCCTATTAATACCGCCCCGGTGCAGTATCCCATCTTTGTTTTATCCGGACTTATTCTCTGGAATCTTTTCAACAGTGCAGTTTCCCATGCTGCTGAAAGCATGATACAAAATGCCAATATCATCAATAAGATATATTTCCCCCGGCTTATTATTCCCGGATCATCGGTGTTGGTGGCCTTATTTGACTTTCTCATGGGGCTCGCAATCTTTATTGTTCTTTGCATTGTTTACAAACAACCCGTTCATATATCGGCTACCTGGTTTTTCCCGGCAGGCATTATTATTATCATCATTGCAGCGTTTGGCACAGGCACTTTTTTAGCGGCCCTGAATGTTAAGTACCGTGATTTCAGATACACCATTCCTTTTATGCTGCAGGTGTTGTTTTTTGCTTCGCAGATCATTTATCCCCTGCAATCAATACAACAATCCTGGCTTAAATATATGTTAGCTGTCAATCCTGTAAACGCAGCTATTGAATTATTCAGGGCACCATTTTCCGGAGATAGTATTGACGGGACCGTTATCATCATTGGCCTGGGCAGCACTTTACTGCTGCTGCTTTCAGGTATTTATTTTTTTAGAAAAACAGAAGCTTACTTCGCAGACCTTGCCTGATGAAACCAGCAATTGAAATACGAAACCTGGGCAAAGAATACAAGCTGGCTGCAGCACAACCATACATGGCGCTGAGGGATATTATTTCCGGTTCGGTAAAAAATCTATTC
Organism: Chitinophagaceae bacterium; assembly: GCA_031441485.1. Taxonomy (GTDB): domain Bacteria; phylum Bacteroidota; class Bacteroidia; order Chitinophagales; family Chitinophagaceae; genus JJ008. Next base: position 23,529 of record JANOEQ010000104.1, on the reverse strand, counting down.
CACTCCGGAAGAAAGCCGCTTAAAAAATTTTGGGCCCTGCAAAATATTGATCTCAACATTCAACCCGGGGAAAGAGTGGGCATCATCGGCCGTAATGGCGCAGGCAAAAGCACCCTGTTAAAAATCATCAGCCGCATTACACCTCCTACAACAGGCACTGCCATTATCCGTGGCAGGGTGGGCAGCCTGCTGGAAGTGGGTACCGGTTTTCATCCGGAACTCACCGGCCGGGAAAATATCTATCTTAACGGCTCCATATTAGGATTGAAAAAAGCAGAGATCAATAAACAGTTAGATGCCATTATTGATTTTAGCGGGGTGGAAAAATTTATTGATACCCCATTAAAGCATTACAGCAGCGGCATGCAATTACGGTTAGCTTTCTCCGTGGCAGCGCACCTGGAACCGGAAATATTACTGATAGATGAAGTGCTGGCTGTTGGGGATATGGAATTTCAGAAGAAATGTATCGGCAAAATGGAAGAAGTGAGTAAAAGCCATGGAAGGACGATACTGTTTGTGAGTCATAACCTGGATACACTACGTAAATTTTGCCCGGTAACAGCATTACTGGACCAGGGAAAACTAATCGGGTATGGAAATACAGAGAAGATAATTTCCCTGTATGTGGCCAAACACCTGGAAACAAAAGCATCCATGGAATGGGAAAATGGCATTGCCTCCTATAACAATGAAGTGGTGCTGTACAAAACATATTTACATGATCAGTCTGGTACCATTCGTTCCAGGTTTGACACCACCGAAATGACCGGCATTTCCATGGAGTATGAAGTAAAAAAAGATAACATACTCTTTACACACGGAATAAATGTATTTAACCGGGAAAACACAAACGTATTCAATGCCCATGATGTAATAGCAGAAAATGAAACCATGCGGCGAAAAAAAGGGAAGTACAAAGTCACTGTTTGGATTCCGGGCAACCTGCTTCCGGAAAGCATATTCAGCATCAATGCAGCCATCTTTTTACCCAACCCGGTTGATGTGCTGATACTGGAAAAAGGAGTACTCAGTTTTGAAACCTATACCGATTTTTCCAAACTTACTGCCAGGGGCCAGTATGCCGATAATTTTCCCGGTGTGATAAGGCCATTACTGAAATGGGAGCTGGTAAAAACTGATTAATGAATAATACATGTTTGACTTTTTGAAAAATACCAGCTATAAACTAAAAGACATTGATGCCGGGCATCATCGTGTTACGTATAAAGGGGTGCCTGCCATCAAATGCCCGTTTGATTATGTATTGTACCAGATGCTTATCACCAGTTTGCAACCCGACCTGGTAATAGAAATTGGCACCAATAAAGGAGGTTCCTCACTTTACCTCGCCGACCTGCTTGTCTTGAACGGCAAAGGAGAATTACATACCATCGATCTGCCGGCAAATAACGAAAATGACTTATTGCATGCTCATCCGGGGATAAAAATATTTAAAGAAGGATATGCTGGATATGATACCAGTCTTATCAGCGGCCATGATACAGTACTGGTAATTGAAGACGGCTCACACATCTACGAAGATGTATTGGCAACACTGGTAAAATTTTCTCCGTTTGTTTCCACCAACTCTTACTTTATCGTGGAAGATGGCATTGTTACGGAATTGGGAATGAAGAAGCAATTCAATGGCGGCCCGCTAAAAGCCATCAGGGAATTTATAAAGCAAGACAATACGTTTATTATCGACAGGAACTGGTGTGATTTTTTTGGCCCCAATGCCACCTTCAATGTAAATGGTTACTTAAAAAAAATATCCTGATCACCCATGAGTAAAAAAATGCATTGGACAGGAGAAAGATTGGAAACATTTGTGCAAAATGAAACAACGGTAGAGCACCTGCACCGTTATGCTCTGGCAATGGAACTGGCTGCCGGTAAAAATGTACTGGATATTGCCTGCGGGGAAGGCTATGGCGCCCATTTATTATCTGCAATGGCATTACAGGTAACCGGGATGGATATTGATGCACCCACCATTGAAAAAGCCAAAGCGAAATATCAACAGGCCAATGTCCGTTTTGAAACTGCTGCTGCCGGAAGTATTCCATCCGCCAATTATGAATATGATCTGGTGATAAGTTTTGAAACACTGGAACACCTGGATGACCAGGTTGCTGTGATAAAAGAGATTAAACGGATATTGAAACCCGGTGGCCTGCTGGTTATTTCCACGCCGGACAAAAAAAATTATTCGGATAAAACAGGTTATACCAATCCTTTTCACAAGAGAGAATTGTATAAAGATGAATTTGAAGCTTTGTTGAAATCACAATTCAAACAAGTGCAGGTGTATAACCAGCAAATCGCACACGCTTCCTTTTTTTCAGCCGCAGCAGCAACCGGCCTTGACAGGTACACAGGTGATTTTGAAAAAATAGAAAAAAATAAGCCTGCTGAACCGCTGTACCTTATTGCCCTTGCTTCTGATGTTGAACTGCCTGTATTACCCAACAGTTTATTTACAGGTAATTCCATTGTGGAAAAAGCACTGGCAGAAAGAGAAAAAATGGTTACCAGCACTTTCACTTATCGTTTGGGGCATATACTGCTGTATCCATTTAAAGCCACCAGGGATTTTCTTAAAAAATAAGAATAACTGCATGATCAATGTCTCCGTCATAATTCCCAATTATAATCATGCCGCTGTTCTAACGGAAAGAATAGAATCTGTGCTGGCACAAACATATCCTCATTTTGAAATCATCATTTTGGATGATTGCTCCACCGACAACAGTAAAGAGATTATTGAAAAATACCGCAGCCACCATAAAATCAGCCATATTGTCTATGCCCAACAAAATAGCAGCTCCCCGTTCAGGCAATGGCAGAAAGGAATAGAACTGGCAGCTTACGAATGGATATGGATAGCAGAAAGTGATGACTTCAACAGTCCGTTTTTTTTAGCAACCGGGGCCCGGTTGCTGGAAGAAAATCCGCTGGCCGGGCTTTTCTATTGCGATGCCATTATAAACGATGGAACGAATGCCCCTCCTAAAACCTTTGCTGTTGAAAAGAATGCCTATTTCAAAAAGACTAAATGGTCTTCCGGTTATTTCTCCGACGGTATTGCGGAGCTTCAGGAGTGCCTGGCAATACGCTGCACCATCAACAATGCCAGCAGTACAATTATGCGCACAGATTTACTCAAGACTATTATTGCAGAAGCAGCCGGTTTTCAATTTCACGGTGACTGGTATTGCTATATTGCCATTGCCGGAAAAGCTGCCATCATATATGACGCTGCTCCCCTGAATACGTACCGTGTTAACAGCAGTGGTGTAAAATCCAGGTTACCGGACGATGGAAAACACAAAGTTGAATGCTTCAGGATACTGTCTTACTTATGCCATCAGCTTCACCTGGATAAAAATCCCGGACTTATCAAAAAATTTACATTGCTGAATTTGAATGTCGGTTTATTTAGCGGCCAAAAAGAATGGCGGGCCTATTTCGGGATTGATAAAAAACTGGCCCGAAAGGTATTTTTCATACTCCTTCTGAACCGTTTTTCCTTCAGTAAAAAATCATCTGCATGACAATCTGCATTGCAACAGACGGGTTTTCGCCGCAGGTGGGGGGAATTGCCACTTTCAACAAACATCTTGTTGCTGCATTGCTAAGTGCCGGGCATACTGTAATAGTACTGTATATTGATTATGACAGCAATGATGAAGACCGTATCATGGCAGATGGACAACTTACAAAAGTTGTACTGAGAAGAACATATACGCAATATTATAAAAAATGGCAGCCTTATTTCAGGCCGGGTGGCTTTAATGCTCCAAACTGGATAGCAATTGGCATGGCAATGAGAGAGTGGATTCTTGCCAATCACCGGCTGTATAACATTGACATCATCGAAGTCTCTGATTACGGCGGGGCCGGGATATTTTTATGCGATGCTGCATTGCCTCCGGTTGTTATCACAGGACACGGAAGCCTGTTGCAATTTTCAAAGTATAATTTCACCGGGAATGAAGACAGTACGGAAGTAATACAGCAACTGGAAAGGCTTTCTTACGTACATGCTGATGCAGTGATAGCACACAGTCCGGCCAACAAGGAGTATCTCAATTCCTTATGCAAAAGGGAAATTGCATTTTCCTTAATGCCCTGGATCAATGAAATGGGGCTGATACAGAAACCCGTACAGGATTATAAGTTAGTGGTGGTGGGCGGCCTGCAACCTGTGAAAGGTGTTTATGAAATGGCTGCTGCGATGGAAATCCTTCAACGAAAAGCGGCTGCCTTTACGGTTTACTGGATAGGCGGAGATACCTGGCTTGCCCCTGGATATCAAAAAATGTCATCTTACCTTCAGCATAAATACCCCTTGGTATGGCAGCAAAATTTTATCTGGAAGAATGAACAGTCTTACCTGGAAACGCAGAACGATATAGCCGCTGCCGCACTTGTCATCATACCAGCGCAATTTGAAACATTCAATTATGTAGCTCTTGAAGCTGCCCTTCAGAAAAAAGCGATGGTGATAACAGATAAAACCGGATCGGCTTTTCATTTTACCCATGGCCGGGATGCATGGATAATACCCGCCAATAATGCAGATGCACTTGCTGATGCGATACTGTACCTGGGAGATCATCCTGAACTGTGCCGGCAACTGGGCGAAAAAGCTTATGATACTGTTCATAGAATTTTCCTTACACAAAAAATTGTAACCGAAAGAAGCGTTATTTACCGGCAAACTATACAAAACAGGAAAAACACCGTTCCGGGATTACGTAAAGAACTCAGTTTCCTTGACAACTACCATACATCGCTAAGAAAATACTATTATTGTACCCGGCAATTTTTAAAAAACATAACCGGTAAAACCTGATGATAAAATTATTCAAGAAAAAGTCGTTAGCTGATATATTTCATCATATCTATTATAAAACAGACTGGTGGAAAGCAAAAGATACAAGTTCGGGCCCAGGTTCAACAATTGATCACACAAAAAATATCCGGGAACAATTGCCTGCGATATTACAATCTGTTAAGGCCACGTCACTGCTGGATGCACCTTGCGGCGATCTTAACTGGATGCAGAAGGTAATACTTGGCAGTATCCAATACACCGGCGCAGATATTGTTGACAAATTAATAACCCAGAATAAAGTAAAATTTCCTGAAAAAAGATTCATTGTGGCAGACATAACAAAAGACCCCTTGCCCTATGCTGATATGGTTCTATGCCGGGATTGTTTTATCCATCTGCCCAATCGAATGATACTTGCAGCTATCAGTAATTTTAAAAAAGCAGGCATTAATTATATGCTGACCAATACCTACAATTTCATCGAAGAGAATAAGGATATAAAGCCTGGGCAATTCAGGATGATTAATCTCCTCCTCCCCCCTTTCTCTTTACCTTCTCCTGAAACTGTAATTGAAGAAGATTATACAAGTGGCTATCCTGACAAAAAACTGGGTCTCTGGAAACTGTAAAAATGAGTTCCATAAATAATCATATCGCCATCCTTTGCTCCCGGCTCGATCTGCCGGGAGGTATAGAAAGGGCCGTGGTGAATACCGCCAACCTGTTTGTCAGTAACGGGCAACAGGTAACATTGGTGGTACTGGATGAAACAAATAATAGTTTCTATCCCATTCATGCTGCCGTGAAAGTGGTGCAGCATCCGCTTTCATTTGGTATTACACCTGAAGGAAATGTAATAACACGAAAAATTAAATGGCTGAGGGATGTACTGAAACTGGGACAACTGCTAAAATCGCTGGCACCGCAATTGATAATAGCCACTGAATACCCTTTTGCTGCTGCGGCGATCCTGTCTGGTGCCCGTAAGCATTCAAAAGTGATTGCCTGGGAGCATCATCATTATTATGAATTAAAAAGAAACCTGTTTTGGAACAAAATGTTCCGCCTTACTTATCCCCGGCTGGATGCCGTGGTATGCCTGAATGAAGATGAGAAAAAATTATTTCAAACCGTCAACCAGTATACAGTTGTCATTCCTAATTTTATTGCTCCGGTTGCTGTTACAACAGAAAACAATAAGCGAATACTGACAGTAGCCCGGTTAACAGCCGTAAAAGGCATTGATTTTTTACTGACCACCGCTAAAGAGGTGCTGACAAAACATCCGGACTGGGAATGGAAACTGATCGGTGACGGAGAACTGAAAAAAGATGTGCTGGATTTTATTGACAAAGAGAATCTCCACGGCAAACTATTACTTCAACCACCTGTTGACCATAACGTTCTTGCGGAGTACCAACAGGCATCACTGTATGTAATGACATCCCGCAATGAATGTTTCCCCATGACATTACTGGAAGCACAGTCTGCCGGTCTCCCCTGCATTGCATTTGATTGTGCAACAGGTCCGGGGCATATCATAACAAATGATAATGGTATCCTGGTTGAAAAAGAAAACCCGATGCAGATGGCCGATGCCATCTCCTCTCTTATACAGGAAGAAGAAAAGAGAAAAAAGATGAGCGGCAACGCATTTGAAGATGTAAAGCGTTTCTCACCTGGTGCAGTGTATCAATTGTGGCAACAAAAAATTTTCAGCCTTTTATAAGCAGGCGCCCCGTCCAGTCGATACGATGAAGAAAAACAACGCCCTGATCGCTGAAATACTCATCCACCGCTTTTCGGGCTCCCTGCCAGGCGCCATAATCATCTACCAGCAATACGCCGTTCTTTACCAGCAATGGATATAAATACTGCAATTCATGTTTGGTGGAATCATACCAGTCCGTATCAAGCCGCAACAGCGATATATTAGCTGAAATAGTGGCCGGCACAGAATCTTCCACTTTACCTTTTACCAATATAATGTTTGATGCAGGATAACCCGTGCTTATCATATTTACCTTCACTTCTTCGATGGGTGCATAACACATTTTGCTGAAAGTATCAGTTACTTTGTAAGATTCCCACTCTGCTTTTTCATCTTCCCCATCCATCTCACCTGGCTTTGCCATCCCTTCAAATGTATCATAGAGGTAAATTTTCCGGTCAGCTATTCCTGCTGCTGCTAATGTAAGTGCCATCAGCATAGCACTCCCACCCTTCCACACGCCACATTCCACAAAGTCGCCGGGAATATTATTCCTTATTATATACTGAACGGATTGGTAAAGCGCATAACACCTTTCCACCTCCACCATGGTAAAAGGTTTAATTTGCTCATATACCTTCATAAATCCTTTATCCCCGTCAATATCAATTGTATTCAGCAGCGTCCATTTGTTTTTGCGAACAAGCTTGAGCCCCAAAAGGCCAAGCGGATAGTTTATAAGTGTAGAAAGTTTCACAGTAAAAAATAAAAACGAATGTACAATAATATACAATCAATAAGGCATCACCCGGTATACCGGATGCAATTCAGGTTTTCGCCTTTGGCCCCGGCCCGAAGGGAGTTAGTTTTCTGTTTTACCACTATTCAATACATTGTTTGAGAACCCTGAAAGATTGAGGATACGAAAATTTGAATTGCATCCGGCATACCTTTTCCTGTTCCATTTGAGTTTTCTATTTCCGGACAGTACAGCTATCTTTTGAATGAAGCTCCCTGCAGGTAATATCTGATGTAGATGGTGTGTGACCTGATACAACAAGTGAAAAATCCTGTTTCCCCAATCCGGGAATATCACTCAATGTCTCTTTATATGTAACGGTTATAGTATAGACCTGTCCGGCAACGGGGTTAGGGATTTCAATTTTTTCTACATTGTCCCTGTCATTATCATCTTGTACAGCAGGTCCGGCAGGATCATCTGGATTTAATTTCCAGGGATAATAAATCATCTTCCCGCCGGTAATCCTGATATCAAGGTCATTGATCAGCCGGGGCTTTGTATTATTGTTGTTGGCCACCACTATTCCGGGAATATCTGTCCAGCACAATGTAGCAATTAATGGCTCGGTCCCCGCTGCAGTAAAGGTTCGGACATATTTTTCGTTGTTGTACAATTCAGTTTCCACCATATCTGCTGTATTATTCACAGCGCTTATCAGTTCCGCTGCTTTTTGTGCATTTAATAAACCCCACCCATAAATGATGTCCGGACCGGGATCGGGCCCCGTTTCATCGGCAGTATGTATGGTGAGAGCTTTCAATGTTGCCGCTTTCATAAAAGAAGCCTGCCTGACTTTTTTGTAGTGTTGCTGTAGTAATAATAAAGTACCCGTTGCGCCTGCCGCTGCCATAGATGTTCCCCATCCGTAATTGTAGGTTGTATTATTAGTGTTGAAATTGGAGGATAAAACGGCTTCACCCTTTGCACAAATGTCCGGTTTTATCCGGCCATCACGGGTGGGGCCCCGGCTGCTGAAATTTGATGCTATAACACTGGATGGGCCCGTATAATCATTTACCTGGAAAACAGAAGCCACACTTATCCCATTTTTAATAGCCGCTTCATTGATCAGCCTGTCAGCTGCCGGACCGCCATTGCCTGCCGCCCAAACCACTAAATAATAAGGCGCATTATACATTATCTGGTCCCAGGCTGCCGTACGGGCAATATAAGTTCCCCAGGTGGTGATGGGCTGCGGGGCGAGAGAATAGGAATGATTGGATATAAGTAAACCATTTGCTGCAGCATTAGCTGCTTCACTAAGATCATTATACCAATCATAAGCATGCAGGCTGGCTTTAGGCGCCATTCCCCGCACATTGCCATTTTGCGGCTGACCGGAGCCTATAACAGTACCGGCCACATGGGTGGAATGATTTACTGAAACAGACGTATATATCGGGTCCATTTGTGCAGCCCTGTTTTCAAAAATCTCGTGGGTAAGCAAGATACCCGAAGCATCCCATATACCGGCTGTCATTCCTTCCCCATTAATGTTCAGTCCCAGACTGCCGCCCGAATAAAGCGTAGCAGCCCTGGTGGTAATACCTGCACCCGTATTTAATGTTTCTGCATACACGGGATGAAGATCATTCGTAATACCAAATAGCACCGCCACTCCCCCATCCTCTTTTTGTTTTGAGACAGGCCATTCCTTTATACGGGCATACTCGAAAGCAAGTTGCCGGTTTTGCTCATACTCAACCTTAAATGATTGGCTTAATGCAGCAAGGTTTTCCAGGTTGGTATTGGCCCGGATGAATTTAATATCTTCCGCTGTTTGGGCAGGTAGCTGCAGGCTTGCCACAAGCAAAAAACTTATCACACCCGTTAATACATAAATTTTTCTCATAGGTAAGCTTTCTTAGTTGAATAGATATCAAACAGGCTTCAACAGCAGCGCTATTAAAGTCTTTTGAACAGCATAAATTATTCAGGAAATTTTTCCTAAGGAAGTACTATGGCGAAAGTGTAAAATGATTGACAAAATGCAGCAGTGTACTGCAATAGCATTATAAAAAGGAAGAAATCATATCTGATGATAGGATAAAAAACATATTTTTTACTTCAGGCAGCAAGATGTGATAATTATTTTATTAATCCAAACCAACAAGAAAATTCTATACAGGTTAAATAATTATTAATTATTAATTACTAATTATTCTCAATCATCCAGCTTCAACACTGCCAGAAACGCTTCCTGCGGCACTTCTACATTTCCTATCTGCCGCATCCTTTTCTTTCCTTCTTTCTGTTTTTCCAGCAGTTTACGTTTACGGCTTATATCACCACCATAACATTTAGCGGTTACATCTTTGCGCATCGCAGAAATCGTTTCCCTGGCCAGTATTTTGGCGCCAATAGCCGCCTGTATGGCAATCTGGAATTGCTGACGGGGTACCAGTTCTTTCAGTTTCTCACAAAGTTTCCGGCCAAACTCCTGTCCTTTGCCACGGTGTATCAATGCACTCAGCGCATCCACTTTATCATTATTCAACAGGATGTCCATTCGTACTATATCCGCTTCCCTGAAGCCGATGGGATGATAGTCGAAAGAAGCATAGCCCCTCGTTTGTGATTTCAATTTATCATAAAAATCAAATACGATCTCTGTCAGCGGCATTTCAAAAATCAGTTCCACTCTTGTAGTCGTCAGGTAGCTTTGATTGACCAGTATACCTCTTTTACCAAGGCACAATGTCATGATGTTGCCGATATACTCCGGCTTGGTAATGATCTGTGCTTTGATAAATGGTTCATCAATATGATCGGTCTTTACCGGGTCGGGAAATTCAGTCGGGTTATTTACGATCACTTTTTCTCCCTTGGTGGTATAAGCAATAAAGCTCACATTGGGGACCGTGGTAATAACCGTTTGATTAAACTCCCTTTCCAAACGTTCCTGTATAATTTCCATGTGCAGCAATCCAAGGAAGCCGCAACGGAAACCAAAGCCAAGGGCCTGGGAGGTTTCCAATTCATAAGTCAGCGAAGCATCATTCAGCTGCAGTTTGTCCATACAGTCACGCAGTTCTTCAAAGTCTTCGGTATTTACGGGAAAGATACCTGCAAATACCATCGGCTTCACTTCCTGGAAACCTTTAATGATCTCCTGTGTGGGATTGGCCGTCAATGTGATCGTATCCCCCACTTTCACTTCCTTAGCATTTTTGATACCTGTGATCAGGTAGCCCACATCGCCGCAGCGCACTTCTTTTTTCTCCGTCATCTTCAGTTTCAAAATGCCCACTTCATCAGCTTCATATTGCTGATCGGTGGAAACAAATTTTACCTTATCGCCTTTTTTAATAGAACCATTTCTTACCCGGAAATAAACGATGATCCCCCGGAAAGAATTAAATACACTATCAAATATCAGTGCCTGCAGCGGAGCATCCGGTTTGCCGGTTGGCGCCGGAACCCTGTTTACAATTGCATTTAATATCCCATCAACGCCTACCCCGGTACGTCCGCTGGCATGCAGTATATCTTCCTTTTTACAACCGATCAGTTCAATGATCTGATCTTCCACTTCCTCTATCATGGCGCCGTCCATATCTATTTTGTTGATGACGGGAATTATCTCCAGGTCATTGTCAATAGCGAGGTATAGGTTGGAAATGGTTTGTGCCTGAATGCCCTGAGTGGCATCCACCAGCAGCAGGCAGCCTTCACAGGCGGCCAGTGCCCGGCTTACTTCATAGCTAAAGTCTACGTGGCCGGGTGTATCAATCAGGTTCAGAATATATTGCTGGCCATCCGTATGATTATAGTTGATCTGTATGGCATGACTTTTAATGGTAATGCCCTTTTCCCTTTCCAGGTCCATATCGTCCAGTACCTGGTCCTTCATATCCCGGTCGCTGATGGTGCCGGTGCTTTGCAGCAAACGGTCGGCCAGGGTGGATTTGCCATGGTCAATATGTGCGATAATGCAAAAATTACGGATGTTCTTCATGTGCGTTGTGCCTCTTTTTCAGGAGCGGCAAAGGTAGGCCTTTTGAGTGGTTTTTAGGGGATTGTTTGGCCGGCTTTTGTGCCCTGATTGAGCTGTTGTTGCGACGCTCCGTTCGGGGTTCGGTTCGCTATTCGGCTATTTTGAATACACCAGGAGCTTCGATATTGAATAATATTATCGAAATTGCATATTAAATTTAATCTTTGACCAATAAAAAAGTAATAAAGCCATTCAAATGATTAAGAAGCTTCAAATATTTAATTATAAATCTATAAATGAGCTTCATTTAAACTGTAGCAGGATAAATGTATTGGTAGGAGAACCTAATACGGGAAAATCAAATATCCTGGAAGCTTTGGATTTGTCTTATTTATCATGGATGATGCATTCGAATAACATAGCAGCAATGGCAGGGTATAATAAAATTGATATTAAAGATTTTTTTCGGGCAGATAAAGCGGACAAATTATTTCATTTAGGAGATACAACAAAACCGATTTCCATAATTCCAAATGGGTTAACAGTAAACACATATTCCTTACGACTTAATACTGATAATGATAAAAATATTTTTGAATGGAGCAATTCAAATACAAGTATAACTGAATTTGACAACGACTTTAATCCAGTAGAAAATACACAACATTATAGTTGCCCAATTAAACCGTATAGATTTAAGGATAATATTCAACCTCATGACAGTGGCAATTATATTCATAACCTCATGCCTCCATTTGGCAATAATCTCTATAATGTAATTTTACGGAACAAACCATTTCAGGAAACCATCAAAGATTTTACAGAAGATTATGGATTTGAGCTAAATATTGACACTTCGACAAATGAGCTTTTAATTCAAGTACGGATAAATGAAGGACTGGTCTATTCTATTCCTTACAAAGCCATTGCTGATACTTTCAAAAGATTCTTATTTCATATAGCGGCGATACGATATAACAATAAAGCATCTGTTATTACATTGGATGAACCGGATGCCCATTCATTCCCCAAATATGTAAGTTTCCTGGGTGATGAAATAATCAAAGCGGTAAATAATCAGTTTTTTATAGCGACTCACAACCCCTACCTTTTAAATAACCTTATTGAGAACACTCCAGAAAAAGAGCTGTCTGTATTCATCTGCGGATACGATAAAAACAAATCTGAAACGATAGCAAAAAAACTGTCTTCAGAAGATCTTTCAGAACTTTTGAACTACGGAGTGGATATATTTTTTAATATCAATAAGTATTCAGATGACAACATTGAACATAGTGCCTGAGTGTTACATTGATACAAAAATTGCAGAAATTTTAGGGCAGGACAGAAAATATAATCACCAGCATGGGTGTGGTGACGTTGCCAATGAGCTCAAAAACAAGCTTCAAAATAATATCGCAATAGGATTTCAGCAAGCAACAAACTCATTTTTCATAATAATTGAGTGCTATTCGTCCAATAGTTAAAGTTGCGCCGGCAGGTAGTGATTTGTAATAAATTAAAGTAAGATTGAATTGCTCTTTTGACCAATTAGACTGATTGCGCACCCTGCTAAATACCGGCCCCACATCAAATACACGATCCTGCCCGGCCCCATCATGCTCAGTTGATTCTTCAGAGCTTTCGCCTATACCGTACAGGGCCATTGCCCCCACATAGTTCCTTTTTTCGGGCTTGTTCTTTTGTTCTAAATTCAGATAAATATCAATGACAGGCAGCAGATCGTTTCCCCTGATGTGCTCAAAATGTAAAGTAAGGCCATTGCCGGAGCGGAATCCTTCTGTACGAAGCTGCATTAACAACGCATCTATATCGCAATCATTCATGAAACTGATCCCGATTGTGCCGGAATCATTATTCAAAGAAAAGCTGCTGCCGGACGAAGCAATAAGATATGAAGCGTGATACATAAACAGTCCTTACTATTCTTTTTTCCTGACTCAAATTTAGTTGAATCAAATGAACAGTAATGGTAAATTAAAAAAGATCAGGCCCATATTTCAATACCAAATAATGTTAGCGCTATCGTTCCCCAGGCATATCCCGGGAGTTTACTTGTATGCGGCAACAGGTAGCGTTCATAAAAAAGAACAATGGTTACTGCGTACATCAGGATAAGGTCGTGATGTGCCAACATCAACGCAACCATGGGGGCCCAGCACATATTCAGGCAGGCAAATCCCATTTTCAATCCATATAATACGCTATCAGAATATAATTGCCGTCCCCGGATGCGAATGGGCATGGTTTGGCCGCATTTCGTCAATAGTATTGGTCTTACAGGCAGCCAGGCCAAAATGGCTGCCAATAAAAACCCTGATGCCTTTATTAAACCATTTACGAAAGGAGTTTGTTCACCCGCCACCATACCCAAAAAAAGGGGCGTTAAAAGGAATAATACACCAGCTGCAGTCCAGGTGACAGTATATCCAATCAAAAATCCCATTATCCCCCAATTCCTGTCTTTTCGCCTCACCGAAAAAGATACATGTCTTAAGGGTTCGGTCAGCAAAGGAAACATCATAGCTGCAACCATAAGTATCCAGGGTACCATGCCATTCGAAATTCTATTCAATATGCCGGAAGAAACTCCCGCATTCTTCAGGGTACTTTGTATTTCATAAGCCAACTGCCCCTCCGCCTGAACTGTTCCTGTATTCATACAGTAAATAAAATGACTGGAATTACTGCTCTTATCAGAAGCTGTGTATGAATTAATGAACAGTAAAATCCATGCAATTAAGCAAAGCAGGTATATCCACCATTCAGGACGATTCATGAAAAAGGACCGCATCCTCCCGATGATGAGTGAATATTTGCAGCTCGCAGCTGTTAAGTTATTGGCAGCACTCATTCGCTATACAAACTTATTCGCCCGATCGACACATTGGTGTCCTTGCCCATATCACGGGTGGGTTCGAGTTGTACATTCAGTTCCTGTTCTTTCCAATTCGGCAGACTCCGGAGCGTATTCATAAGTTCACCTATATCCATAGCATAATGCTGTCCGCTTCCCGATTCATGGGTGCTTGGAGTGGAGGCTTCTTCCACTCCAAAGAAACTAATCGATCCTGCATAATATGATTCTTTGTTGCTCTCATCTTCCGGCACGTTTATGTAAACGTCATGTATCGGGGGCACCCCTTTACCGGTTATATTTTCAAAATGTAAAATGGTAATTTTAGGCTTGGTTAGGGTTTCGGGGGTGGCTTCAAAATCAGCCTTCTTTTTTCTGGATGGGCTCAATTGAAGCAAAACGCTTGTTTTGAAAGAACCTAAAGCCAGTTTTGTATTGGAGGCTGCCACCACTTCTAATGGCAGTGAGAAATCCTTTAATTGGGATGTATCCATACTTTCCAGCGACCGTGTACCGGCAGGCACTCCCTGGTAGGTATAACCTGATAATACAGTGTTGGTATCTTCCACATCGCTGCTGTTCATTGCAACTTGGTTACCGTCTTTGTCATGAAAAACAAATGGAAAATTCAGCCAGGAAGATTTTGTTGGGTTCACCCGCCCGCCCTTGTTGAGCCAAACCTGCCAAAGCCTGTCTATATTGGCATGGTGCAGCCAAAAGATTGGATCCAAAGCCGCCGTTCTGGGGTCGCCCATTGCTCCGCCAATGGAAACGTGAACCATATCATGCGGCAGGCTCTCCAGTTCGCCATGTGTTCTTCCACTATGGGAATATGCTGTTTCAGGACCTCCAAAACCAAGAGGGGAAGTAATTCCATTTCCGGTGTATGGCACCGTATTTAACGCTTTAAGAGTTACATATCTCGCCGGTATGGTATTACTTTCTCTTTCTGTTATCCATAATCCATTGGTTGTATCAGCAGGACTGGTAAATGCAGGAGGCATGATACGTGCATTTGGATTGGTTGAATCGCTATAGTCCCAAAAAGGCAGGGCCCAATCCGGCGGGCCTCCCAGGTCAACTATGGTTTGCGCAACAATTTGCTCAAAATAGGCCAAATACATTCTGTGCCAGGGAAGAAAGAACCAGGACCCATGCTGACATTGATTCCAGAATTTGGTCTGTTCAGCCTGACCGGGAAAAGGCGCAGCCCCTTGCCAAAAAAACAGGTCTGCCCTGAAACCGTGTATGGCGGCCTGGTAGTTCCAGCTTGTTGGGTCGGTACTTGGCCGTTTTTTCATTTCAATAACGGCTTTATTGTACCATTCCAATGTAGTGTCGCCAGCCGGAAGTTTGTATATGTTTTTACGTTCTTTCATGATAGATGTATTTTAATTTTTGCCGAATTGAATATTAGCTGCCCGAACCTACACCCCTTTCCTGATTTCACAATACCAAAAACAGGGTATTCTTTAAACAGTTTTTCCGAAAAGATCTGTTGCCGGCCCCTGAACTGGCCTGATGCTTTGTTTACCTGATCAAATTTATTATGGGGTACTAAAGGAAAGCCGGGTGTTTTCACGGATATTCCGGAACAAATTATACTGCCACCGGTGAAGCCGTATTCAACGTGGCTATGCATTTTGCAAACAATAACCAAAAGCCCCCATTAACAGGTTATAATGCGGGGCTTCTTTATAGGGGCTTTCGGCTATTGTTCTTACTGTTAGCGGTTTGTTGTTTTCTATTTGCCTTTTTTTAAATATAATGTTGTCAAAGTCCTTGCCCAATACCTTGGCACTTCATAGTTTTTTTGTAAAAAAGTAACAACATCAATTGACTTTTTTTCAACGGCTCTATATTTGTCAAGTATTGCCATCCATTCAGAAATTTTCTTTCCTGTTTTTTCAATAACTTGTTCATCTGTTACATCCCAATATTCTTTTTTCATGTTATTAAGGATTAAATAATAATATGTGGTTTATGCTTTGTCCTGATGCAAGTAAAATTTATTTCCATAGAGGTCTTTAAAGAAAATAAATTTACCATAGGGTTCATCGATAAGTCCACTGGCTAATTCAACACCTTTTGCTTTAAAGTTGTCAATATTTGCTTCAATGTCGTCTGTGTAAAAACCCATTATTGCATTCTCTGGATCTACCTGATTGCCCACTTTTACTTTCGCTTCCTCTACTTTCGCCAAAGCAAGTATAATTTCAAGGTCTTTATTGTTGGGTATATTTACTGTTACCCACCTGTTTCCTTCACCAAAACTTGCATCTGTGTGAACTTCAAAGCCAAGTTTTTCTGTATAAAAATTCAAGGCTTCCTGTTGGTCATGCACCAATACTACTATTGATTTAATTTGTTTCATTTTTTTAAATTTTGTTTTTGCAAAAATAGCATGGTATTGAAAGGTTCTATTGTAAAAAAACGAATTTTTACTGCCTCGCTTTCACTCTATTGCAAAACTCAGTTGGGGTCATGTTGGCGAAGGATCTGAAATCTTTTGCAAAGTGAGCCTGGTCTGTATATCCATAGTCATATGCAAGGTCTTTCAAATTTGTTTGGGGGTTTTGGGATAAGGTTTTCTTTATATTGTCAAAGCGGAAATTTTTTGCAAAGAGTTTAGCTGAAATACCATATTCTTCCTGAAAATTTTGTTGTAGGCTTCTTGAATTTGTAAATAGCAATATTGCAAGTTCACCAATCTTAAAAACACCTTTGTTTTGGTAAAGCAATTGTGTGGCTGCCTGTACAGTGGTTTTTTTGAATTGTGATTTAATTATTTCAGTGAGTAATTTCTCTGAGAAAATAGCAAGCTCCTCGTTTTCGGACTGATTAGCAAATTCGATATCTGCAATGAATAATGCTGTGTCTAAATAGCTGTCGTTAATGTTTTTTATTTTGTTGCCAAAAAATTGTTTTGCTCCCCACGGATAAAGTCTTGCTGCAATTAGATTTACTTGTCCGTCACAATAAAGCAAATATGGCTTAGTCAAAAGTCCAAGTAAAAAGCACTTTGGAAGAATTATTCTACAATTGTCGACAATAATATAGTAGGGGTCACCCAAATTTATAATCAGTTCAAAATAGCTGTCAGGCAAAACGGTTTCATAGTTTTTGTCGTTGCTATAAATTCTGTCCAAAATCCAAAAACACTTTACGTTGTCGTCTAGTGGTGGGCCTGCTATATATTCTTGGTATGTCATTTTACAATAACCGCTAACGGCAGTTTGTGAAAAAACCTATTGCCGCTGTATAAATATACACACAATGTTAATGTGACCAAAAACAGTATGATTTTTGCATGCCAAGGACATGCAATTTATACAGGGTAGCAACCGCCATCAAAATTATTTCAGCACACTGGAAGACCAGGTAAACGCTGATAATGCAGTAAGGCTGATAGATGCCTTTATAGATAAACTGGATCTGCCCCGGTTAGGGTTTACTAATACTGTACATAAAAGCGAGGGTCGTCCTCCGTATGCTCCCGGGGTACTTTTAAAACTTTACCTGTACGGCTACCTCAATAAAATACGCAGCAGCCGGAAACTGGAAAAGGAGTGCATCCGCAATACAGAACTGCAATGGCTGTTGCAGAACCTGCAGCCTAACTACCATACTATTGCTGACTTTCGCAAGCTGCATGCGCAGCCACTTCAAAATATGTTCCGGCTGTATGTACAGTTTCCTGGCGATGCGGGTCTGCCGGGCAAAACAACTATTGGCATTGATCAGTGCCCTGCCTGCAAAAAAGGAAAGATGGTTACGCTATTGCACTTTGACGCCAACGCACCGCCGGATGTTGGATCACTGAATGCATTGCTGGATTTGATAAAAGGCAAAACAGCAGGATGATTTTTTTTAACGGTATATAACCGGCGGGCAGGGTACTGCTATAGAAGAAAAAACCGGCCTGAAAAACAGTTCAAAAGATAAACAATAATGATACCCTGTGAAAAACTGAGCTGCGGGTAAAGCAAACATCCAGTATGAAAAAGAGAAACCAACTCTTTTCTCCGGCCACCGCTTGTAAACCGGCCATTGAAACTCCATATTATTCTCCACCGCGGCTACAGTCGGTTCATTCAACAAAGGCTTAAATCAAACCTTTGCGCCCCAAAATATCTTTACTGCGGGAATACTGCCGGCGCAAAGCTTCGTTTAAGCCTTATATGTTAGCGGTTCGTTGCTTTCTTTCCGCGATATTAATCACAAAATATTAATACTCTTAAATATTTTGTATTGTGTTTCTAAAACTGATAAATTAAAACCGTGAGCAGCTTTGGGCAATAAATAGTATTTCTTTTTAGGGGCTTTTATTTTACCAAAATATTCTTTTGTTTTTTCTTTTGCTGTTAAAATATCTTCATTGCCTTGTATTAAATACACAGGAATTTGAAAATCTAAATTGTCTTTCATTAAGTTAATGGTTGTACTCATTGATTGAACGCCCAATTTACTGTCGCCTGTATAATTTACAAACGAATAGTCATCGCCATCACTTCGATTTTGATTGTCCTTTGCATTGTCATAATCAGGAGAAAGCACAAACCAATTATCAGGTGCAGGAATTGAATTTTCCTTTTCATATTTTTTTAGAATCCTAAATAACTGACCCACTTTTTTTGCTCTATCGTAAGGAGGTTTACCTATTGTGTTTAATATTTCTAAAGCGTCCTTGTCTTTTTTGTCCGCTGCCATTTTATAAACTTTATCATAAAATGCTATGTCAATAGCAGGATTAACAATTTGAGAATGTCCAACATAAGCGTAAAAAAGGTCTGGCCGCTTTGTAGCTATTTTTACTCCAAGTGCTGAACCCCACGAAGTACCAAATAAAATAATTTTTTGTTTTCCTAAATGCTTTAAAAGATATTCCGACAACTCAATTCCATCTTTTGTCATAAGGTCAACTGTTAATGGATTTGCTTTTAAATATTCTGGCGTTAGTTCTTCTGAAGCATATCGTCCAAAAGTTTTTCCTGTTCCTCGCTGGTCCCATTGAACTATAATAAAATCTTTCTCCCAATCTTTGTAGAGATTGTCAGAGTATGGACTTAATGGACTGCCTGGACCTCCATGAATAAATAAGATAATGGGTTTTGAGATTTCCCCTTTGATTGTTACCCATTGTTCAATACCATTGATTAAAATAAACTTTTCTTCTGAAATTTTGTTTTTTAGTGCCGAATCTTTTTTAATAATTTCAGCTTGTGCTTTTGTAAATGCAGGAATTGTTAATGATAAGAAAAGGATAAACACATTTAACCAAAAAATAGAAAGTCTGTCACTATGGGTAATCTTCATAAGGAAATAATTCGTGTCTGTTAGTTGTTTTAAAGTTACTCTTTTATTATATTCTTTCATTACAGTCTTGGTTGCTTTAACGGGTCGGTGTCAATGACCGCTAACGGCAGTTTGTGAAAAAACTCCAGCCGCCTTATAAATATACACACAATGTTAATAGCCACAATCCCTGTATGATTTTTGCAGTAAAAGGGTATGCAATCCATAAAAGGAAACAACCGTCATCAAAGTTATTTCAGCTCCCTGGAAGAGCAGGTTGGCCCGGACAATGCGGTACGCCTCATGGATGCCTTTATTGACAAGCTGGAGCTGGAAAAATTGGGGTTTAGTAAAACTGTACACCAGAGCGAAGGCCGACCGCCATACTCACCCACCGCACTGTTAAAACTTTACCTGTATGGGTATTTAAACAAGACACGCAGCAGCCGGAAGCTGGAAAAAGAATGCTACCGCAATATCGAGTTGCAATGGCTGCTGCAAAACCTGAAGCCCAATTATCACACCATCGCAGACTTTAGAAAACAGCATGCACAGCCGCTTCAAAATATGTTCCGTCTCTATATACAGTTTCTGGGCGATGCCGGTTTACTGGGCAAAACAACCATTGCCATCGATGGCAGCAAGTTCAAAGCCGTGAACAGTAAAAAGAATAATTATCCGCAGGATCCCGTGGATAATCAAAAGAAGATAGACAAGCATCAGCAGTTCATCAAAGAGAAAGCGGAAAAGTATTTGCAGCAGCTCGATGAACTTGATCAGCAGGAACAGGGCGGCGACAAGGATGAACTGCCGCTAAAGAAAGAAAAGATAGCAGAAGGCCTTGCCAAACTGAAGGAGCGGGCTATAAAGTACGATCTCCTTCAGCAGCAATTGAATGATACCACTGACAGACAGATCAGCACCACCGACCCTGACAGCCGCAGCATCATCATTGTAAAAAATATTGTGGAAGTGGCGTACAACACACAGAATGCGGTGGATGATAAGCATACCGGCTTCCGTCCGCCCCCATTTTGGCAAAGCCCTGTAAGGCGTTCGCCCTTCTCGCTGTCCATCAAATGCTATTTCATTTCACTAATGAGCTTGTTCCATCTTTCTTTATGTTCAAATTTCAGAGCTTTGTCCGCCTCTAAAAGATTTACATAATTGTCTATGAACTCGAATGTGTTTGTAAGCAGTCTCAAATAATATTTAAGTGTCGGCATGATGCCATTTACTATTACCTGGCAACCATGAACATTTTTTATGCGTTGAATTTCTGCTTCAATTTTTATGTACTCTGCTTTGTCAGGATATGCAGTCGAAAGAATGTAATAGCGGTCAACTGGTGTAGTTTGAAATTTTGTATAAGCGTCTTGAACAAGTTGTAACGTAATTGAAATGCCATGTTTAACTTCTACAGCTTCAAATGCTCTTTGCTTTTCATCTAAAATGTCAATGTCGCCAATTCGTCCGCTGCTTTTGTCAGATGAAGTATGGCTTTCTATTGGCAACAGTTCTTTATTCTCAAATCGTTTGGCTTCATTAATTAAGCATTGGTACGAAGCATAGATTGCCAAAACTGGAAGTCGTGATGCACCTTCTGCTTTGTACGAGCCATTGAAATGTTTATCAAGTAATTCTAAAATTGAATTGATTGCAAGTGTGGTGGGCTTTGCCAAATCAATACTTTGCTTGTTACGCTTTATTATTAAGCCTTGAAATAGATAACTTAAATACCCATTGCAATCGGCACCAGCTTCAATATTATCAAGAATGTCAAGGAAAACTGGTTTTAATTCTTTTGGTGTTATTGCTCCTGAATAGTTTTTGTCATAAGGAACTTTTTGTTCTAATGCTCTTGTCAACCAACCGCTTTCAGCCATTGAAGGAAATTTGTATTTCTTCATGAATGGCGTAATGTTTTTACTATCAAAAGTTCTTCCTGAATAACCGCCAGTAATACTTGCCTGATGATTTCTTATATCTTGTTCTGGATGAAGTGCTTTGTAAGTAAGGCTTGTAATAATAACAGTCAATACTGCTCTTGCCTGTTCTGAATAATTCAAAACTAAGTCAAGCGATTCCTTTTCATTTTGAGTTAAGTCCGAAGTGATTGTTTCTTTTGAACCCACAACCGACATAGCATTATTGTACAGTTCGGTTAAAAATTCTGTCGGGGTTTGTTCTTTCATTTATAGCAGTTGTTCTTTGATTTGTTTTGTAATTTCTTTAATCATTGGAACACAAACGCTGTTTCCAATTTGTCTATAAAGTTCGCCAGTATTGCTGATTTTTTTGAACTTGTCAGGAAAGCCCATAATTCTATAACACTCATTGATAGTGAGCTTACGTACTGCTCCATTATGATAAATCCAAAACCTTCCTGAACTTTCTTGAGATGGGATTGCAGGATGCAAGCCGTCCGTTGAATAAATACGGTTTGGTTGTTTATGAACTCTTGATAAATTTTCAGTGCCAGGTCTAACGCCAGCTTTTCTAATTTTCTTGTTACGATAGCCGATAAATATTAAACCACTTTCTTGAACTTTAAAATCATCAAGAATGGTATAAGGTTCATTTAAAAATTCAAAGTTTCCCTCGGTTTCCAAAATATCTTTTAGAACTGGCTTTGGTTTTGTTTTAAGTTTTGTAAAATCAAATTTCTTGTCTTTGTGTCCGATGATAATTATTCTTTCTCTATTTTGAGGAACACCAAAGTCAGAGGCGTTTAATAATTTCCATGACACTTTATATCCTAACTCTTCTAAATCCTTTAAGATTACTTTAAGTGTCTTGCCTCCGTCATGGTGAATTAAGTGTTTTACGTTTTCAAGAAATACAACTTTTGGTTGTCTCATTTCAATGATTTTAAAAACATTGTAAATGAGAGTTCCTCTCGTATCTTCAAATCCTTTCATTTTTCCTGAAATACTGAAAGGTTGGCAAGGAAAACCAGCAGTTAGTACATCATGTTTAGGAACAATGTTCAGGTCAAGTTTTGTAATGTCACCAAAAGGCACTTCACCAAAGTTTAGTTCATAACTTCTTTGTGCATGAAAGTTAAATTCGGAAGTAAAAACACATTTTCCCTTATTCTCTTGCATTGGAATTCTAAAACCCCCAATTCCTGCAAATAAGTCAATGAATGTAAAATCATAATCGGTCGGCGGTGGGAAAGGAACATCAAATTTCATTGGCAGAAGCATCTGCATTTGAGGTTCTTCAACCAAACTAAGTTGTTCCGAAATGAGTGACAGGTAATTTTTTGCTGGCTTTTTGTAATGCTGAGAAACCCCGTTTACATGGTTTTGAAAATAGTGGGTAAGATGAGCCAAACCGTTGTCTGTGGCTCTATCCACTTCAATTTTTAGTTTCTTTTTTACTGTTGAATACTTAACCATTGTCAAACTGTGTCCTTTTGCTTGCAATATCGCTAAAAAATACTAAAAATCTTATCACATTTTGTACAGTCTGTGGAAAAGTCAGAGTGCATTTGGTTGTGTATTTTGTCAAACACCAATGAAGAACGGATTGCTCCAATAGGGTAACGCCTTACGTCCACGGCTTTCTGATGTATGGGAATTTGAAAAAAGTCAGCCGGGACTGTCGCTGAATAAAGATATGAAGATGATATTACATTCTAAAGCTCATCCGTGATCCGGGTCGAGCAGGCAAGGGCATTTCAGCCCAAGCCCTCCACAAAACCGTGCTTGAGATTCTCACCTCAGCGCTTTTCTCATTCAGCGTAAGAAGAGTCCCACACATTATTGAACTAAACTTGATCGTCCACGGATTACTCCATGTTGTCTTTCTTAGTGCAAACGAATGAGCTGAACCCCCGTCCGATCCGGCACGGGCGGGCTTCGCTTCATCCGCCCTTCGGCGGACTTCAGCGCTACTACGATTCAGTCCGCCACTTCATTACGCATCTCCCAGCTTAACCGGAATTGAATTGCCGCTTCGATGGACAAGGCTTTTGGCACATCGTAATAAAGTTTCTCACAGCCTGTCCCGCAGCAGTATTGCGGGATTTCGTATAAACGCATGTGTAATGTTC
>JANOEQ010000103.1:0-44680 GCA_031441485.1 Chitinophagaceae bacterium | reverse complement strand
TCTTATGGCATTTTTGGGGCTGCAACTGCGTTGAATTTTTCGCCTTAGGCGTTTAGACTATGGCTGCAAAATTCGCCTGGTTTCGCTCCCAAAAACATCCATAATCCATTCTAAACAAATAATTCAAACAGCTTCTTAATCTTTCATGAATATTTCACTTTCATCTTTAAAAGCTTTAAACTCTAAGGGGTTGCCGCTAAAGTCTACTAAAAACATTGTTTTTTGTTCTCCTTTTAAATTTGCATAACGGGTTTGTGGTTTCACTACAAAGTTGATATTATTTTCTTCAGCCTTTTTTTGAATCCTGTCAAAATCATCCATTGTCAGCACACATCCAAAATGGGGTATGGGCACACTTACTCCATCTACGAGGCCACAGTAATCCAGCTCTGGTTTGTTATCACTGATATGTGCAGAAAGCTGGTTGCCGAAAAAATCAAAATCAATCCACCTCTCTGTTGACCGGCCTTCGGTACAACCTAAGATGGTGATGTAAAAATCTCTGGTGGTTTCAATGTCTTTTACCTTAAAAGCATAATGGAATGGTCTCATTTGTTAATTATTGAAGGGTTATGATCTTTTTAAAATGGTATACATAGTGTCAATAAACCTGTCTGCATTTTGTTTTGTGATACATAATGGTGGTTTCATTTTTAAAGTATTATCCCAGGGCCCGTCTGTACCGGCCAGGATATAAGCGTCTTTTAAGCCATTCTTTATTTTTTGTGCAAGCAGTGTATTTTCTTTTGCATATTCGTCTATACATTCTACACCAATAAATAAACCAGCGCCCCTTACATCGCCTAATAAAGGGAACTGACCTTTAAGAATATTTAATTGCTGCATCCAGTAAGTGCCCGATTCAAAAGCATTTTGCTGTAAACCTTCCTGCTGTATGATTTTTATTACAGCATTACCTATTTGACAGGACACCGGGTTCCCTCCAAAGGAACTAAAAAACTCCATGCCGTTATTAAATGTTTCGGTAATAGCAGTTGTTGTTACCACAGCACCCATTGGGTGGCCATTGGCAATTGGTTTGCCCAGTACCACCATATCTGGAATAATATGATGCATTTCAAAACCCCAGAACCATTTGCCCAATCTGCCAAAACCGGTTTGTACTTCATCAATGATGACAACAATCCCTTTTTGTTTTAAATACGGAACCAGCAATGCCAGGTACCCGTCTATTAACGGCACCTGTCCGCCACAACCGGATATTGGCTCCGCAATAAAGCCTGCGAGTTGGTTTCCCTTATTTTCAAAATTTTCAATTAGTATTTTTGCTTCCAGGAAATATTCTTCAGCAGTTGCATGCTTTCCGTTATAAGCTTTTGGTAATGGCAATTGCAAAATCCAATCTTGTGCCCCTTTGCCTCCCTTTCGGTCAAACTTATAAGAGCTGATGTTAATACCGTTTTGTGTATTACCATGGTAGCTCCATTCCAGTACTGCTATGCCCTGTTTGCCGGTAATTGTTCTGGCTATCCTGCAAGCCAGGTCGCTGGCTTCGCTGCCACTGTTTACCAGTATGGCCTTATCCAGGTTAGCAGGAAAAAGTGCTAACAGGTTTTCTGAATAATCAACATAGCTGTCATACAGGTATCTTGTATTGGTATTTAATTGGCGCAGTTGTTTTACTGCTGCCTCCACTACAGCAGGGTGTGAGTGCCCCACATGCGGGATATTATTGTAAGCATCTAAATAAGTGCCGCCCTGTGCATCATACATATACTGAAACAAAGCAGCAGACATCTGAATAGGTGCAGGATAGCTGAGACTTAAACCGGGTGCAGCTGTTTTTTTTCTTCTTTCTGCTATTTTTATGCTATCAGCAGTATCAACTTGTAAACCTGCATATTGTTTAAATGCATTGGAAATATAAATTGGATTTAGTGAAACCCATTTATGCAACAACTGCCAGGCGGGCTTTTCACTGATCAGAATGTAATCGGTATGTGCATTTTTTGCTTTTGCTTCGGCACTTTTGCAAACGGATACACAAAGCCTCGTTGCTATCAATACTGGCAGTACTTCTATTTCTTCTGTTGCAAGTGGAAATCTTTGATGAAAGGTTTCAATAATAATTTTTGCTTTATCAAAGCATTCCTCCGGAAACATCATCATGCTGTAGGTAAGTAATACAGCCAGCTCACATATTACCGGTGCATAGGAGATGTCGCCGAAATCTATAAGCCCGTTTACCCTGTTATTATGAGCGATAATATTAGCCTCATTCAGATCGCCATGGAGTACACTTTTTCTTAAGGCAGTAAACTTTGGCACGGCCTCATTTTCAAAAATGGAAAAATAATGCTGTACTATTTTTTTATCTGCAGGGTTTGCTATAAAATCTGCTTTTGGTTTATTACGAAGTGCGTCTCTTAGATTCCAGTCATGTTCGTATGCTTTGATGATGTCGCTGTCAATGGTTTGCAGGTGAGTGAGCATATCGGCTGCGGCCAGGGCCAGATCAGCGAGCAAATGATCTGTAGCAAGCTCTTTGGTAAGCGCAACGCCTTCTATAAATTTTGATATACGTATGTAAACATCTTTTGGTGCGTTAGCAGCAATGGGAAATAGTTCTGTTACGGGAAGTTTTATATTGACTTTTTCAGTAAGCAGCGAAATAACCCGTTCCTCTTCTTTGATACGTTTTATTTCTTCCGGCTTATACACTTTTACTAAATAATGTTCATTATTGGCCAATGAAACTTTATAATTAACGCTGCCATAACCATCCAGCGGTTTAGCCGAGCTTACAGGAGAGGGGAAGTTGATAAATTGCAAGATATCCATCAACAAAAAAACAAAATATTACGCATATTTAATAAAAAAATGAATTTGCTGACTTTTGGTAGTGTCTCCGTTTGAATTTTGACTGACTTTCTTGCGATTTTGAACCACAACTTGTCCTGGCCATCCGGATAGATTATAGATCAGATGGGAATACATACACAGAATAGCCTTGAAGGCTTCTTTTCAGTCAGTAGTTGCAGCTTACTGACAACCCTTCATCTTTTAGTATTTATCCGGTATGCTGCTAAGGGTATCACCTGCCAGGGCGAAACATCACGGAGAACTGGCGAAAAATTTGTCCAGCAACAGGAACATATCTTTTCTATTCTGGATCAGATAGTGAATCTGTTCTTTTATTTTTGTGGCTGACAGAATATAGTTTCCTTTTTCTTCCAGCTCATGCCCGTCATGTAAAAGCATATCGGCAATCACTTTTTCATTCATTTCAAAATGAAACTGGAGGCCAATTACGGTTGAACCAATCAAAAAGGCCTGATGACTGCAGGCTGTTGTGGAGGCAATTAACTGTGCAGTAGCCGGCAAATCAAATGTATCACCATGCCAGTGAAAAACGGTATAAGTATTATGGAAATGATTAAACAGCGGGTGTGCTAACGCCTCATCAGTGAAAGTTACAGGGAAAAATCCAATTTCTTTTTCGGCACCTGCATATACTCTTTTACTCAATGCAGCAGCTACAAGTTGTGAACCCAAACAAATCCCGATTACTTTTTTACCTGCATCAACCGCCTGTTTAATAAAATGTTTTTCTTCCGTCAGCCAGGGAAATTTTTCTTTTTCATCTGCATTCATATTGCCACCCATTACCAACAGGGCATCTATATCACTTAACAAAGGCAGGGAATAATTTTCAGTAAAAAAATAAGTATAGCTGATGGAATGATGATTTATTTCCACCCAATCGGCAATAGTGCCCGGGTTTTCAAATTCCACATGTTGAAAACAATGAATACGCATATCTAATCTTTTAAATCATCAAACTCAAGGTAAAGCTGTTGCAGTAAAGTAAGTGTACTGTCCCTGCCCTTTAACCTAACAGAAATAGTATTGCCACTTACTCCGGCAGGGCTGTTTGTTTCCGAAAAAATTACTGTATTGAACATTTCGTTCCCTAATTCAGCTTTTACCTGTATGATTTGTTCAAAGTCGGGCTTGTTGCTTATTTGATGTACTGCAAATTGCTCTTTACTGTTTCCAAATAATAAATAATTTGCAGTAGCAGGTTTTATAGCGGCGGTATCAAACATTTTAAAATAGATAACCGCAAAAATTTTAATGTGGATGCTGTCTGCAATTTTAGTGCCGCCTCTTTCAAAATGTCCCCGATAGAGGTTAGCTTTAAAACTTCCCTTACTGCTGATTTTATCCGGTAAAATAAATCTTTCCGGTTCAATGGTATAGGTAGTAAATTCAGGGTGCAATTGCCGGTCTTTACTAAATTTTTCCTTTGCAGCTTTATCTAATTCAATTTCCAGGATAATCTGATAATTGTGCGGTGCATGAAATAAGGGGAGATGTGATGTATATATTTTTTCGGTGCCAAAAATTAGCATACCATGTACAGCGGGTTTGTCAGTTGACATCCCATCATGACCATGTTGTGCCTGTACCTGAGTGATAAAAATAAAAATTACAGGCAGCAACAGGTACAGGTTATATTTTTCTTTCATCGCTTTTGGTTAATTTATTTTTACGGTAGCAGCACAATTTTCCCTGTACTCATCCTGCTTTCGAGCAGCGTATGTGCAGCCCTTCCATCTTTTAAAGCAAAGATAGCCGGTGGCGGTATTTTTATTTTGCCTGATAAAATCCAATTAAATAATTCATTGCTTCGTTTTCTTCTTTCTTCTTTACCTGTCAGATAACTCCACAAATCGCCACCCACCAATTTTTTACTTCCATCCATCAGCATGCGGGGGTCAATAAGCGGAGGGTTGCCACCTGCAAAACCAAAGAATACCACTGTACCGCATTCTTTTGCAGCTTCAAAGCTTTGCAGCAATGTTGAGCCGACAGATTCATAAACCACATCAGCGCCGGCGCCTGAAAATTGTTTCACTTTATTTACCCAATCATCATTATATAAAAACACTTCATCGGCACCAGTATGTTTGGCAACTATTGCTTTCTCTTTTGATGAAGTAAGCCCAATTATTCTTCCCCCTTTCATTTTACCTGCCTGTACCAGCAATTGACCCACACCACCGGCACAGGCATGTACCAATACCGTATCATTTTCTTTTACTGCATAACTATCATTGGTAAGATATTGTGCTGTTAATCCCTGAAGCAATACAGCCGCAGCTGTTTCAAAACTTATGCCGTTTGGCAGTGGTATGGCATTGACAACCGGCACAGCAACAAATTCCGCATTGGCAAAAGGAACATCGGCAAAACAAATTTTATCACCATTTTTAAATTCATCTGCACCATTTGCGTTTACTATAATACCTGCACCCTCATAACCCGCTATGAATGGCGGCTCACCTTTTAAATGATAATTGCCCTGCCTGCGATATACATCTGCATAGTTTAAACCAATGGCTTTTGTTTGCAGTAATATTTCCCCTGCTTTTAAAGCTGGTTCCGGTACATCAATGTATTGCAAAACTTCAGGTTTCCCGAAAGTAGAAAAGGTTAATGCTTTCATGTTGCGAAGTTATGCAGTTGATACTAATAAATAGTTCTACACCCTGGTGATAGGTCAATCCTGTTTTGCCGGATACTTCTCAACGAATACAAAAGCTATCCCACAAAGACCTCGAAGCCCACAAAGCCTTTTCTTTGTGTCTTTGTGGGAAATTTGTTTGCGTCATATCAGACTTGACACGACACTGGTTTTGGCTGATGGCCAGCTGCTGACTACGCACAACCAGTCACCTTTTTTATTTATTGCCACACCTGCGGACAACCCGGCCGCAGACTACTGCCATCTTTTATCTTTTTATTATTTATCGGAATGCACCCAGGGAGGGACACTGCTACATACTATAATTGAAATCCTGTAACTTCAATTAATAATAACGGTGAATGAAAAAACTATCCACAGCTTTATTAATCATGCTTATTTCTCTGGCGCATAGAGGAGAATGCAGTATTGGTTTTACTGCAACTGTATTTGGTACGGATTCCATCCCGGCCCATGTACTTGGAAATTTTACAGATGATTATGGTATCCGCTACACCATTACGAATATATTATGGACACAGCATAGCGGGATTAATTACCATATTATTAAATGGAATAACAAAGAGCAGTACCTCATTGCCAGGAATGATAAAGGCAATCCCGGTGAAGCGGGGTTGTACACCCGTATAGATTATATGCTTTTTCAGAATATGGAGCCTTTTTTATGGGGCTTTTGCTTAACAGTGTATGATGCTAAAACCGATACCGAAGCAGAAACCAAAGCACAGGCTGACCGGCAAAATCCCAGGAGAGGTTGTGGTGGTTATCCGTTTTCGAGAATGAAACGAATAGAATAGCAGTGGATAATATTACGAAAAGGGGTAGCAGCAGGGTACTGACAGTCTTTCATCTTTTTAGCGCTTGTTTAGCATTCTGCGCAGAACTGCGCACTACTGAAAACCCTGAACGCCGCTAAAACAAGAATATCTAATTTTGTCTACCCTTTAATTGCAATAATCTTTTTTTATGATGATCATCCTTTACCTGCTGTTAGCCTGTGTTACTACCGGAAAAGTTCAGCAGGAATATGCCAGGCAAAGGCCGGAGACAGCAATAGTGCATGAATTATTTCGCCTGCGAAATGAACACAAAGCTGATTCGGCGGAGCAATTTTTTGCCGATACGGTGCGGGTGTACATGAAATACTTAAGGAACGTACCAAGCAAAACGATCACCCGGAGTGATAAGGATTTCTGGAAGACACATCCCAACAACAAATTTGAAATGACAGCCCCGGTTCAGATTATCATCCGGGCCGGTATTACTACCGCCATCGTTATTGGTAAAGAATACCTTGATGGGGCATCTTTTCAATATGAAAGAATTGAGATACAGTTTGACCGGAATAAAAAAATAAATTACTTCAGGGGGATTAAGCTGAAGAAAGTATAATTACTGGCTGCGTAAGAGTATAAAGCGTCGGGCAGTTGGCGGATGCTGCAAGGGAGCGTTCATTTACGTTCCAGCGGAACGTTTTGTATGAAGGTGGAGTGAAAGAGACCGTGTTTTGAGAACGGGAGACGAAGAAAAGCATGTTTTCAGCCCATGGTTACCATATTTATCCCGCAGTATTGCCGGGAACAGTATGGACAAACCCGGGAGAACTAAACGGTGCTGGTATAATTTTAATTGGTTGATTAATTGCTGGCACTGGACGGTACTGAATTTTTGATGGCCAGTTCTTTTGACTGGATATTAATGATCTTGTAGCTGACTTTTACCCCCCTGCTCGATTTTCTAACGGCTACCGTGGCAGTATTCCCCGGCTGAACGAAATTGAAATCAATATTGTCTGTTTTTACAAGTGTGCCCTCCGGGTTAAGGTAGCGTACCTCCACTGATACTTTATCGAGAAAATACCGGGAATCATTTTGCAATGTCATTACAAGGTTGCGGATACCACCAAATGCGGCCACATTGTATTCGTTAGCCTTAATGAGTAACTGGGAAGCAATGTTTTCGGGAGCAACTGTTTTTTCCACCGTGGGCCCGGTAACAGCAGGCTGCTTTGCAACGGGCTGTACATTCGCCAGGTTAGCCGTTTCTTTTTTCTCTTCTGCTTTCTTTACCGGTACGGTTGGTTTTGCGGGTGAGGATGTTCTTTGTTCACCTGCCGGGGCATCTGTTGTTTCTGCTATGAGAGAGTTTTGCGGATTATAGCTTTCGGGGGTGGCCGTGCTGTCTTCTGCCGGGGCGGCAGGTTCTATCACCTGTTCCGTGTTCAATACCTCCGGTTGCCGGCTTACCGGCTGCATGATCACTTTATCGTTACCTCCGGTACCTCTTATTATAAGCATCAGCAAAGCACCGGCAGCTACCAGTCCTGCATACAGGGCTATTTTTTTGGGGGGCAGGGAGAGCAGGGACTCCATCAGGTCCTTTTTCTCTTTAGGTGCGGGTTTTCTGAAATAAGTTTCTTGTATATCACTACCCGGCAGCGTATCATTTATTGCAAGGCCGTTGATCTTATTTTCAGTGTTGCCTGAATGGTTACCGGATGAGCCGGTACAGGTGTTATTCACTTCTTTATTTGTTGCGGTGAAGGGCTCCTTTTTCAATGCGACAGGTTCATCCTGTTTTTTGAGTGAGTTTCCCTTCGATGGCAGTTTTACATAGGCCCCGTTCGTTTCAGCGTTTGCGGTTGATGTATTTTCAACCTGTGGTGCATATTTTTCGAAGGATTCATCGTTGTGGCTCTTGTTTTTGGGTATTGCCGATTCCATAATAAGGGCTTTTAGTTCGGGTATTTCATGTGGATGGCGCCAGCTCATACTCTGGCATTCTACCCAGAGCAGGTCTGCAGGCAGCAGGCCAGTTTGTTTCAGCTCTTCCAGGCTAAGGGGTTTACTTTCACTGTTATTGCGAAGCAGGATATAAGTGTTGTTCATTTGTGGGGAGATTGCTGGTTAGAACGGAAAAATACATGCCGGTATATGTAAAGGCAATGTTATTTTTTGGAGGTGGTGATGTTTTTTTCAGTCCATCGTTGCAAACGATGGACAACAGCGCTGGGAGAGCCTGATTATTGGAAATGGTGCCGGGTTACTACATACACAGCTTGTACGACAGTACGAAATTGCCGGCAGGTGCAATATTTATCCTGTACCAATGGTCGGGACTAATGATAACAGCGTGGCTTTGTCCCGGCAGGACAATTTATGGGTAGCCAATTTAGCAGGGTTTGTATTTACGTTACAGAGTAACGTTTTATGCAATGAGGTGGGAACAAGTACAACCCTTCAGCTTTTTATCATTTATTCGGCATGCTAGGGAGAACAGAGCGAAAGAAAATTAAACCGTTTTCTTAGGCGGTAAATCAAATGCTATCGCTTCATGTTCAAAATGCCCATTATGTGAACCATCACAAAATGGCTTATTTTTTGAAAGACCACAACGGCAAAAAGAAACAATTCCTCTCCCTTGTAAATTATACACTCCACCGTTTCTATCCACTACTTCAAAATCGCCTTCCACTTTCAACGGCCCGTTATTGTTAACGGTGATTTTTGTTTTTGACATATTATTTTTTTTAAAAGTACTTATTAAATACAAATTATTGGCAATTAAGATTATTCTATTGATGGCAGGCTAGGCATAACAACCGGGAGATACTGTTTCAGCAGTTGCTAAATACTATTTATCTTCATCCAATTATGTTCACTGTCTGGCAGATTTTAATTGGATTGGGCTTAATTATTTTACTCATCATATTTGTCTTTCGGATAAGCACCGTAAAAGATGCCGTTTTGTTGCCGGAGAATTACAGGGAGTTGCTTACAGGGTACGTAAAGTTTTACCGGCAATTGGATGAGGAAGCAAAACTCCGCTTTGATAAAAGAGTGGAGCATTTTTTATCTGCGGTGAAGATTACCGGTGTAAATGCGGAGGTGGAAGATCTTGACCTGCTCTTAATTGCCTCGGGGGCGATTATTCCCGTGTTTGCTATTTCCGACTGGCAGTATATTAATCTGCATGAAGTGTTAGTATACCCCGGGGCCTTCAATGCCGATTTTGACCAGGCAGGGCCGGACCGCCTTATTGCAGGTATGGTAGGCAGCGGTGCCATGCAATATGCAATGATCATTACGAAATGGCAATTGCGGCAGGGGTTTATCAATGAACAGGATGCCCACAACACCGCCATTCATGAGTTTGTGCATTTGATAGATAAAATGGATGGAACGATGGACGGTGTGCCGGCAATAATTTTAGAACGGAAGTACACAGCGCAATGGAAGAACTTAATGGATACTACGATCGGGCAAATGAAAATGTACGGATCTGATATTGATATGTACGGCGCTACGAATACCACAGAATTTTTTGCTGTTATTTCCGAATACTTTTTTGAGCAGCCGGAGCTGTTAAAACTAAATCATCCGGCGTTGCATGAAATGCTGGGGAGGATATATAAAAGAGAGGGATGATTTTTTCAGTCAGTAGTTGCAAGCTACTGACAACAGGACAGTAGTTGCAAACTACTGACAACAGGGAATACAATAAACAAACTAAACTCTTACGGCAGTTACCAACGGATCAGGTTCATGAACAGTCAGCGAAACAGCTTTATCATCTTTTATTTTAAAAATGATCTTTACAGAAGCCGCACCTGCCGGTGAAAAACTATTATCATCTACTTTATTCAATTTCCGCGCAGCGGATCCCTTACGGCCTGCCTGCAAAAAGCCCCGTGAATGCAGGCTCACCACGAATAGCTCATCTTCACCTTCTCCAAAACGGTATTCACCCAAATATTTTTTCTTTTCTTCCTCGCTCACCTCAAGGTTCTTGGGCTTCACATCTGCATTTCCCAAACCTTCCAGGTAAGTGATAACTTTATTTACATTGACTTTATCTGTTTCGGAAATAGTTTTATCCTCGAGCCTGTTTTTTGCATGTTGCAGTAAAGTGATACCATGCGGTCCTGTATGCGACTGAATACCCGGAACAGTTTCTATAATCTCCTGCACACTTTTAAGCATACCCATCATAGTGAAAGTGAAAATATCCGGCCTTGCCCCGTGGCTGATTAAGAACTCAGCAATATCACGACGGCCTACATGTGAAGCAGCGCCCAATGCAGTTTCCCAATCACCAAAACCCCAGTCCCAGGACGCACCGGCGAGTTCAGGGCGTTTGGTTACGAGTTCTTTCACTTTATCAAAATTTCCATGTGAAGCGCCGACTATACCGCTAACCATAGTATCATTCATACCCGGATACCGGTAAAAAAGCGGTTCACCATGGACGGGATTGAATGTTTTAATAATACTATCCTGCGCGGATGAATAACCAAAAGCAGTGATGCCGATCAAACCAAAGGCAGAGCTTTTAATAAAGCGGCGGCGTTGATGTCCTGCGTTGTTTATGTCAGTTGTTTTAAAGTATAGTCAATTTACTGAATTCAATAGCCGGAGAACAGTTGGTTCCCGATGACCGGCAGCATTTTGTTATTGGAGGTAAGAAAAAGTTATTTGTTACCCGGCCGCAATACTGCTATCATTGTATATTGATTACTATGCACTGATTGTTGAATACCGTGCAGTAATTTTGGATGCTGTGCAGCAGTTTTCGAATCCTGTGCAGTGATTGACGCATGCTGTGCAATCCCGGATGGCTTCTTTACACTCCCGGATGATTACTATGCACTGATTGTTGAATACTGTGCAGTAATTTTTGGATGCTGTGCAGCAGTTTTCGAATCCTGTGCAGTGATTGACGTATGCTGTGCAACAGTTTTAGTCTCTGTGCAGTGATTTATGCATCCTGTGCAACAGTTTTCGAATGATTTAATTCAATTTACGGGCTATATTTATCAATTTACGGAGTAAGTAGTATGATTTTCGGACCCAATGCAGTGATTTAGCATCCTGTGCAATAATTTTCGGGTTCTGCGCAACAGTTTATGCAGAGCGACGAATTATAACTGTTTAGCGACGAATTATTGCTACAAAGTGTCGAAAGTAACTGCGTAACGACGAAAAAGCAGGCCGTACTAGAAAACAGGAGCCCTTGCAGGGGGATGACGCCGTAATCGTTCTGCCAGGAGCTATCTGCAGGATTGCCGTTCCATAAACTCCTGACAATTACCCCCTTAAGTGGAGTTAACTGCGAGAGGGGAAGACTACGAAGAACTGGTTAGAAAAGAAGCCTGCATTTCGTTTTTTGGATTGGTGGCCAGACACCAAGCCAAAAAAACCACTCCGCAGCATAGATGACAGGAATTGAGGAACACTACCAGACAACAGCGAAAATTTTTACCCTACCATCTATTTCTTCCTGATACCTTTTGATAGTAACAGTTTTTCAATCCCTGCTATTCCGCCTGAAAATGGATTTCCCTTTACGATACTAAGGGAACCACCACCCCAATGTACTATTAACTCTGGCGAGCTGGAGCTGAGCTGCATTTTGCGCAGGAGGTATGCCTGGTTAATAGGAGTGAGAATATTTTGCTGACCGTCAAGCAGGTTATTGCTTTCGAAATCGAAGATGCCTATATTTTTTAATTCATGAAGAGGAATGGCACGGACTTTTTTTTGATACACCTGTACTCTCCAAAAAAGAATTATAAAAAATACAGCAATAAGAATAAGGATAATTCCAATTTTTGATGAGCCGGTGACCTGGTTTTTAAAGACAACCAATTGTAACATGCCGTTGACCAATAAAATAAAAGCAAGCAGACCGGTTACAAAAAGAAAGGTACTGGTCCAGTTTGCAGGCCTTTTGCTGATGTATAATTTATTGCCGGCTTCATGGATAACGATGCCTGAAGATTCTGCCAATTTTGTCATGGTTGATTGGTTTATACTCAAAACTCCATTATAACACCTGATTCTCTTTTTAAGTCAGTAAATATATTGACTTTTCTTTTAGGTTTTTCCCAGGCCGGTGCCAGATAGCAATATTTGTGGAATTAAACGCCCTGGTTCCTGTCTTCACGAATCTGTTTATGATGAGAGCTGACTTGCCGGATAAATGAAAAGGCTTTTCAGTTAATAGTTGCAGGCTAAGCATAGCAACTCTAAAGGTTTTATTTTGCTTATTGAGCTGGAAGACTACGGAGAACGGGAACCCTTCTTTTTTCATTATTTATTTTGCATTCTGCTGAGAACGGCGGTGGTTCCATCTTCCCGCCTTACTTTTTTTCTTGACAAAAAAAGTAACAAAAAAGTCAAGGAAAAAAGAATGCTCCCCGAGATATACATCGGGACAGGCTCGCCTTTTTTCCGGGTCCACGCACAGGGACTCCGAGTATTTGATTGTTGTTTATTGGTTTCGAAGGGATAGTGCCAAACTCCGCTGCCTGCTATGCGGCGCATCGAAAGGCGCTGTGTTCCGCCTGGACTTTTTTATAGCAATTGGTGTGCTTAGGATATGGCGGAACAAGGCGCTGGGAATGTCTGATTATTGGAAATTGTGTTGCGGAAAACGTTCAAATAGCAGGCATACTACAGCTACCGATGGTTTTTGTCCCAGCGGGACAATTTATGCGGCGATGCCGGTAAGGTAGGTTGGATTATAAATCAGGTGGTCAGGAAAGAACATGTTTATTTTTTTGTATCTTAGGGAAAAAAGGAGGAATTATGGCAACCTATCAACGCAGCAAAATAAAATTTGAAAGCAAAACAGTGCAGTCCGAAAGCGGGCGTTGTATCGGAATGTTTGAAATAGACTGTATACCGCCGCCAGCCGGGGCCGAAAGAACATTTGTATATGAAAAAGAAGCAGCCCCGATGATACAGCAGCACTTTATGCAGGCGGAAGAACTGGCTGGCTTACTGGCTGGTGCGGCAAAACCAGGAGAAATACTAGACTCTGCCATTCTTCTTGATGACCTTGCGGCGCAGTTTGGTTTCACCAATCTTGTGATTGATGAAAAGAACCTGCCACTGATATGGAAGAATGGCTCCCTGTGTTTTACAGTAACGGTAAGCTATATGGTGCTTTATATGGTGTGGGAAATAAAAGCCACAGCAGCAGAACAGTTTACTGATGGCACAACTACCTGGCCGAAGGATGATACAGTGGCAACTTTCCGGATTATGGTGCCGCATAGTTATACCTTTAGAAGAGATTATCAATGGAACCCCGGCTGTTGCATGGGCGATCGGAGAATAAAAGAACCGGATATACACGGGCCATTCCCCGCATATTACCTGGACATTCGCTTGCCCCGTTTCTGGAAATCAAAACCCGGTTGGGATTTATGGCCGAGAATTGAATTTAAGGATAAGGATGATAAATGATCAATCTCTTCCATAACTCTGCACACAAGAGCAGGGTGGTTTATTATTTAGGGGGCATTCTACGGAGAATGGGGAAGCTCAAACATGCTTATCAGGGGAAATAACGATAGATTTCTTTCCGATGTAAAATCCTTACTAATTCTGCTGTTTTATTTTCGAAGTAAAAACCAATCCGGTAATGTCCCATTCTGATCCGGAAGGCGGTTTTAAGACCTGTTAGTTTTTTGCAATTATCCAGCTGAGAAGGCTGGCTGGCTTTTTCTATTTCATTAATAATAACAGCCAATTGAAGCTTATATGCAACTGGTAATTTGTCCGCATCTTTGGTAAAAGACTTGCGGATTTCAATATTCATTTTGCTGATTTTAATTTACGAAGAAAGGCAGCTTTTTCTGCAGGGGTGAGGAGTTTTGTTTTCCTGCCTTTTTCCATCGCTTTAGCAATAGCTGCGTCTTCTTTTTCTTCTGTATAAAAACCAATAGAAAGCCCTTTGAGTATTGTTTCCAATACTTTTTCTTCTTTCTTGTTTTTTGGGTTTACAATATAAGTCATGCGGTAAAATTAATTATTTTTTGCCAGTATTATTTTCCTTTTTTGGCATCAACCATCGGGAATACAGACAATCTTTCAAGGGTTTAGTATTTGGCGGGCATGCTGCGGAGAAGGGGGTGGTGAGTCGGCATTCCAGGGCTGAGTATTGCCTGCTTTACTCAGGTATTCAATTTTATCTTATTGGTAAGATGATACAAAGGGAATGAAAAGCCTGTGTAAGCTCCGCCTATTTCCAGCCACATCGTTGCAATATTTACCCCGCACCAAAGGTCGGGACGAAGGACAACCGTTCATGATTTTATTATTTGGAAGGCATTCTGCGGAGAACGATGGGAGGTTGATTATTGGAAATGATGCAGGGTTATATTTTTCTGAGTTTGTTGCGGGGATGTTTGTATGTATTATGTACTGCATAAACAACCACCTGATTTTCGATAGTTTCATACACAACTACAAATGGAAATTTTTCAAGCTTTACATCCCGCAATATTTTTAATGGGTCTTCATCTATATAGCTGTAAAAAGTTGGATTGGCAGACAGTTCCTTATATCGTTGCTGCAATGCGTCAAGAAATCTCTCTCCAAGACCTGTTAATTTTTCTTCATAATAATTATAGGCATCAAGAGTATCCTGATGGGCTTCCTGTTTTACAGTGACAGTGAATGACATGTTATTTCTTTTGCTGGCGGGCGGCGTTCAATGATTCTTCTACTGTGTAAGATTGGCTGGTGCCGTTCAGGTGGTTTTGCCTGCGTTGATGGAATTGTTCAATATCTTCTTTGGTATAGCTCCAGTTAATTTCATCTTCCAGCAGTGTATAAATTGCCTGTAGTTTTTGTTCGTCAGCCACATCAATGTACTGATGCAGTTTATCTCTCAATGATATTGGCATACCCATGATTTTTGTGTTTTCACAAATTTACTCTTTTTTGGCTAAAGCTGCAATGCTTATAAAGCTGGTGTTTATGCAGCCCGGTCGTGGGGTGAAAACCCTGCCGGCGGAGGGGATGGTGTAAGCTATTGCTTATTGGAAATGATGTGGGGTTTCCCCCATGGGGACAGGCTATTTAGTTTTTCAGTTCATCGTTGCACCTGTCACCGCTTTTCCGGGAAACGATGGACAACCGGTCATGGTATTACTATTTAGCAGGCATTTTACGGAGAACATGGGAAACTACGGACAACCGGGCATCGAAAGGTGCTGTGTTCCGCCTGGACTTTTTTATAGCAGTTATTTTTCTGAGAGTATGGCGGAACAATGCACTGGCAGAGGTTGAGTGTTCGGGGATTTTAATTCTTTCAGTCCATTGTTGCAACCGATGGGCAACCGATTGTGGGTTTGTTATTTAACAGGCATACTACGGATAACGGAGTATGCCAAGATAGCTTGGGCAATCACTATATCAAAGATTTGTATTAGAGAATAATTCCAATGCAATTTATATACAAAGCCGGATTGTGAGACATCGACTGGGTACATCAGGCTGCGAAAAAAATGTAAATTTGAATTCAATATTACAATTGTATGCAAAAACGAAGAATTGACAGATTTTTAAATGAAGCGTTGGAAGAATTCTCACATTGGTTGAAAGCAAATGAATGGAGGGGGAAAGAACATGATTGCATTAATCTTTTTGCACATAAATTTCTGTTAGAAAAAATCGCACCAGGTGCAGCTATTGAATATCCTACTCAAATTGCTATAGAGTGTGGTGTGCTGCAACCAAAGAAATTTGCAAACAAAGCGGCACGAAAAGATTTAGTGATTTGGAAGAAGCCGTTACAGAATACATGGTCAAAAGACTGGGAAGCTGTAAATACTCCAAAAGCAGTTATGGAATGGAAGGTGTATCGTTCAAAATTTCCGAAAACAATTTTTGATACACATGATGAGGACTGGATTTCCTCATATACCCAAGAACATAGTGAAAGGTTCGGATATGTTGTCTCAGTAGATATTTCCTCAGAGCACCCTAAAGTTTATTGGAAGCATTCAAAAAAGGGTTTATTTTCTAAAACCTTTTGCATTTAATAGGTAGTCTTTAATGCATGTGGTTGATGAAAGAAAACACCAACCACGGCGTGTAGTTTTTTGCCGAAGACCTGCCGGGGCGGAAAAAAGGGCTTTATAGTTTCACTATTTTGGCTGACCATGTTTTGTCCCCTTGCTTTACCATAACGATGTAGGTACCGCTGTTAAAACCTGATATATCCAACACCGGAGTATCAGGTTTGTATAAAAGCTTCTGTCCAAGCATGGAAAAAATGGCAACGGTATAAGGCTGGCTGTTAGCAGGAATGCTTACATAGATTAAGTGGTTGGAAGGGTTTGGAAAAATTAGTATACCGCTGTCAGTAAATGTGTTTGTGCAATTACTATTTACCCCGTTAAAAGTTACTGCTGCCGGCGATAAATTTTGAGGAAACCCTGCCGGTATAAACGGATTGCAATTTGGTTTCCCGGTAGCAATAGTAACCATTGTATGCTGTGTGCATCCGGGCAGGTTTTCAAAAAAACAACCCCCGTTTACAGTAATGCGGGACAGGGCATCTGTGGTGCTGAACAGGCTTCCTGTTATATTACAGTTATTTAAAACAATACGGCTGTTATTACCCGCCGTAATGGATTGGCTCCATATTTCAGAATTATTAATAGTCATTGTACTGCCACCAATACCAATAGCGGCTAAAACGGCCAGTTGAAAGAGGGAACTGTCTGCCACCACAGTACTTGGCCCTGCAATACCAATTTCATTTACTACAGCATTTTTTATAAAAAGCTTTTCGTTCATTAATGCATATAATTGCCATGCTATGGGACCTAAATTAACATTGTTCAGTTTTACCCAACCATCGGGACCATTGGCAACCGTTGTATTCTGAAGCCCGGCTTCCAGGTTTTTTATTGTATCGGTGTTGTTGGCAAACAACAGGGAGATTTTGAATTCGCCGGTAACAGGTAGCCCGCTTCCGTTGAATACCATTTTTGTAGTAGGGAATATTTGGGCCCCCAGTCCAACCCTGGCTGCATTTATTTCGAGAAGCCAGGGAGCAGCTAATCCTCCAAAACCCTTTCCTGCTTTCCAGCTAAAGGGCCGGCTTACATCTGGCGGCAGGGTGAGTGTATCGGTAATGGATTCAAAGTTCAGCCATATTCCTGTTTCGGTATGTGGCCCACCCAATACCACATGTCCGGCATCCTGTAAATATAATTCGGTTGGAATACCATCTGTTTCAAAACCTATCAGCGTTGAATTATTTTTAACATCACATAACAGCCATGCTTTTTCACGGTTCAGCCGGCAATTATTAATAAAGAAGGCAGAACTGTCTTCTGCAGAATAGTTCATATAAATACTTGCTTTTGCTGACAGGTCTCCTTCCTGTGTTCTCAACTCAATGTTCTCAAGTATCATCCTGCTGCTGTCTTTGCTGATAATGTTTCGCTGACTGCTAAAGTTATTTGAAACGATAAACAGCTCGCCTGGTGAGCCGGGAGATGCATGTATCCACAGTACTGCATTTCCCTGCAGTAAAATATTTCCCCGCACTACAAATGTATCAGCAGCGGTACTTGTAAGATCAACATTGAGTGCAGCGCCGTTGAGTATAGTTAGGTTGCCGGTTATGATGCAACTGCCGGTAATAAATGTATTGCCTGTAACCGTATAATTACCAACACTGCATTGTGCTGACAGGCTTTGCTGCATTGTAAGTGTTACCAGTAAAAGAAAGCATATCTTTCTCATGGGGAATGTTATTTCATGAGTTATAAGTTTGCTATTAGACGGGGGGAAGGAGTAACAGGTTACAGTATTGAGAAGAGGATAAATTACCTGGCTGGCAATCGGTGAGGAAACCCGCGGCAGCGCAGAACTACCGTGATAACACTCTTCCTCAGGCGAGTTTCAGATGGGTTTACAGGTTAATTTTTTGTGAACGTAGGATCTTATATCGGAGTTTACAGCTCATCTGTTTTGTGGAAGAAAACCTGCTTACCGTCAGGCAGGTACCAACCACGGCGTGTTATTTTTGGCAACACTTGCCACGGCGAATATTTTTTTGGAAGACTAAGGATAACGGCGGGTTTTGTTATTTAACAAACATTCTACGGACAACGGAGGTTAAGTGGAGGAAAGAAAGCTAACAGGTTATATCCTCGTGGCAGTAACTAATGGTTCAGGTTCATGAACGCTGAATGAAACAGCCTTGTCATCATTCATTTTAAAAATGATCTTTACAGAAGCCGCACCTGCCGGTGAAAAACTATTATCATCTACTTTATTCAATTTCCGCGCAGCGGATCCCTTACGGCCTGCCTGCAAAAAACCCCGTGAATGCAGGCTCACCACGAATAGCTCATCTTCACCATCGCCAAAGCGATATTCACCCAAATATTTTTTCTTTTCTTCTTCGGTGATCTCAAGATTCTTTGGCTTCACATCTGCATTGCCCAAACCTTCGAGGTAGCTGATCACTTTATTTACATTGGCTTTATCTGATTCAGAAATAGTTTTATCCTCAAGCCTGTTCTTTGCATGTTGCAGCAAAGTGATACCATGCGGTCCTGTATGACTTTGAATATCCGGAACGGTTTCTATAATCTCCTGTACACTTTTAAGCATACCCATCATGGTGAAAGTAAAAATATCCGGTCTTGCCCCATGGCTGATCAAGAACTCAGCAATATCACGACGGCCTACATGAGAAGCAGCGCCCAATGCAGTTTCCCAATCACCAAAGCCCCAGTCCCAGGAAGCGCCGGCGAGTTCGGGTCGTTTGGTCACCAATTCTTTCACTTTATCAAAATTCCCATGCGAAGCGCCAACTATGCTGCTTACCATATTATCATTCATGCTCGGGTACCGGTAAAAAAGAGGTTCGCCAGTACCGCTGTTGAATGCATTATTAATGGAGTTCTGTGCGGATGAATAACCAAAAGCTGTGATGCCGATCAAACCAAAGGCAGAGCTTTTGATGAACCGGCGGCGTTGAAATGATATATTGTTCATATCAGGTTGCTTTAAAAGTTTAGTACTGCCAATTTACTGAATGCAATATCTGAAGAACAGTAAGTTCCCGATGACCGGTAGTATTTTGTTATTGGAGGTAAGAAGAAGTTTAATTCCCAGGCGAGTGTCAGATAGGTTTGTGTGTTGGGTTTGTGGCACTTGCCTTGATACGGAGTTGTATTAGAGTGTAACGTCGAGTCCACGCCACACACATGGCCAGGCTGTGAGATAACTTGTCCCGAATATTTCGGGATCGGCTGCAAAACTATAAAGTTGGAAGACCCGGCAGGGAAGAAAACACATGCGGGGGCGGAACAGCCGTTATTTTTATTTCTCCTTAACTTGCATTTCGCTAAACAACCTGCATGAAGAAATTAGTTACGCTCCCTTGGTTTTTATTATATACTACTATTGCTGTATCGCAAACAGCTTTGCCGGCACAATGGACAGCTTATCTCGTCAGGCAGGACAGCAACCTCGTTATGTTTAATCTGAAAACCGCAACCGAAAAAGGGAAAACAATTTTATATGTGCTGAATGCAGATGAAAAAATTAAAATAACGGCTGTAACAGTTACCAAAGACTCGGTTAATTTCTCCATGCCTTCTTTTGAATCCGATTTTAAATCAAAAAGAAATCCCGATGGCAGCTTGCAGGGAGTTTGGATAAAGGGAACCGGGCGAGATTTTCAAAACTGGCCTTTCTATGCCTTACCTCAACAGGGGTTGCGGTTTGAAAAAAACAGGGGCAAAGCCAGCACTAACATTTCCGGCAGATGGGATGTTACTATTACCAGGGCCAACGGAACCCTGCGGAAAGCAGTAGCCATCTTCAACCAGCAAAATGATAAATTGACCGGCACTTTTTTAACACCTTCCGGTGATTACCGCTACCTGCAGGGGATTGTAACCGGTGATTCATTAAAGCTGTCCACCTTTGATGGAGCTCATGCTTATGCTTTCTCTGCAAAAATTGATGATGCAACAAACATTTCAGGTGGTGTTTTTTATTCCGGATTTAACGGAAAGGAAACCTGGGTAGCCGTAAAGAATGAAAAAGTACCACTGCCTTCGCAGGATGCACCTACCCGTTTGCAGGAAGCGGAAAGCAAACTCAATTTTTCTTTTATTGATTTGGATGGAAAACCAGTATCAATTAATGATGAACAATTCAAAAATAAAGTCGTCATCATCCAGATAATGGGAAGCTGGTGCCCTAATTGCCTGGATGAAACAAAATTCCTGAGCGGGTACTATAATAAAAATAAAAACAGGGGAGTAGAAGTAATAGCACTGGCTTATGAGTACACTACCGATAGGGAACGATCAACAAAAAGCCTTCAAAAATTTCAGCAGCTTTTTAATGTACAATACCCTATGTTGATTACAGGAGCTGTAGCATCTGATGATAAGAAAACCGAAAAAACACTGCCACAGCTTACTCCTATCCGTTCTTTTCCCACTACCATTTTTATTGATAAAAAAGGAATGGTGCGGCAAATAAAAGGAACCTTTTACGGACCGGGCAGCGGAAAACAGCATGAAGATTTTAAAAAGGAATTTTATTCTATTGTGGATGGATTGTTGAATGAGAAA
Source organism: Chitinophagaceae bacterium (assembly GCA_031441485.1). Taxonomy (GTDB): domain Bacteria; phylum Bacteroidota; class Bacteroidia; order Chitinophagales; family Chitinophagaceae; genus JJ008. Next base: position 23,756 of record JANOEQ010000103.1, on the reverse strand, counting down.
TAAAACTTCCGGTTGTGTTTGGGCTGATGGTTAGTTGCAGACTTGTTTGATTCAGCATTTAGGTTCACCAGAGAGTGCAGGATGGCTTTCCCGCATTTGGCCGGACAAGTTGTGTGTTGGGGAGACATCGGCTACGAAACTATAAAAAGATGTAAGACTCGGCAGGGAAGAGATTTTTCCAGCCTTGTTAAGGCTGATTCTTCGTTGCAAACGAAGCACAACCATTCAACTTTTTATTTTTTGAACACTACGGACAACCGGGGAACACCTGCCAGGGCGGAACACCACCGAATCGGGGGTGTTTTTTTGGCAACATCTGTAAGGGCGGACAAAACCACTCTGCGGCATAGATGGCAGATATTGAGTAACAATACAGATAATAGCAGCGAAAATTTTTTACCCTAACAACTATTTTTTCCTGACCCCTTTTGACAACCCGAAGGGCCCTGTGGACAACACTTTTTCGATAGCTGCTACGCCGCCGGAAAAAGGATTCCCTTTCACGATACTAAGTGAACCACCGTTCCAGTATAGTATCAGTTCAGGTGAACTGGAGGTGATCTGCATTTTACGTATAAGGTATGCCTGGTTAAGGGGAGTGAGGATATTTTGCTGACCGTCAAGCAGGGTATTGTTTCCCAAATCGAGGATAGCTATATTTTCCAATTGATGGGGAGGGATGGCACGGGCTTTTTTTCGATAGGCCCACACTCTCCAAAAGAGAATGATAACTAATGCACCTATACCGATGAGGGCCATTCCAATTGTTGATGACCCATTTAACTGCTCTTTAAAGACCGTCAATTGCAACACACCGTTGACCAATAAAATAAATGCAAGCAGACCGGTTACAAAAAGAAAGGTACTGGTCCAGTTTGCAGGCCTTTTGCTGATGTGTAATTTATTGCCATCTTCATAGATGACTGTGCCGGAAGATGCTGCGAGTTTTGTCATGATGGATGAGTTGAAAAAGCCAGTAAATATATTGTCTTTTCTCTTTGTTCTGGCGGCGCATTTTGAGGATAGTATGATCAATAGAAAAGGCAATTTCGTTCTGCAGGAACGGGTGTTGCAATGATACATGCGGATGGTTTCAATCCATCGTGGCAATATTTATCCGCTACTGCGGGGCGTTACAACAGACCACTGCCCCGTTTTTATTATATAATATATACCCCGGGGATGGCTATAAAAGATAATATATAGTTAACATAACTGTAATAACTTACCAACACAAATGGAAACCTTACTCATTGTCCTCGGCGGCTTAGGATTATTCCTCTATGCCATTACACATATGTCTGATGTATTGAAAGAATTGCTTGGCGACAAAGCAAAAAAGATTCTTTCAAAATTCACGCACAATGTTTTTACGGCAATTCTGACAGGGATCATCATTACGCTTATACTCGACTCTTCTTCTGCTGTAATTATTATGGCGATCATACTGGTGAAAGCAAAAGCGCTGACATTCCGCCAGGCTATTGGCATTGTACTGGGCGCCAATATTGGTACTACGTTCAGCAGCCAGATCATTGCGATGGATATAGGTAAATATTCACCCATACCCATTTTCCTGGGGATGATGCTGGTATTTTTCTCTAAAACAAACGGGATGACACAAGCCGGCAGGGCCATCATTTACTTTGGTATCCTGTTCTTCGGGCTTTATACCATGGAAAGGGGTGTGGAGCCTTTGCGTGATGATCCCAGGTTTGAGCAATGGATCCTGCAAATGGAACATCCTTTCACCGGTGCCGGTACGGGTGCACTCGTTACACTTATCATACAATCTTCTTCTGCTACGGTAGGCATGGTGATCACCCTTGCCAAAAAGGGGATGATCTCTTTAGGGGCGGCCATTGCTATTATGCTTGGTGCTGAACTGGGTACCTGTGCAGATACATTGCTTGCTACTATAAAATCAAACCGGCAGGCTATGAAGACCGGGTTCTTTCACCTGTTCTTTAATATCTGCACTATTGCATTGGCCTTATTACTGTTTCCCCTGTTTGTAAAACTGGTGGGCAATGTTTCAGGAAAAGCCCAACTGGAACAGCAGGTGGCAAATGCGCATATGCTGTTCAATACACTGGGTGTACTTCTTTTTCTTCCCTTTATTGGCCTGGTCGAAAAAGCACTGAATAGAATGCTGCCGGATAAAGTTGAGGCGGGTACAGAAAAAATACCTGAGATCGTATAACAATGCGGGATAAATTTTCAGTTCCCCGTTGCAGCTGCCCCGGCTACTTATCCGGGAAGGTATCTCTGAGATGGGCAACCATTTATGGTTTTTTTATTTAGGAGGTATTCTCAAGGAACCGGGATGTTTTGAATCCTTAGTCGCAGGCTAAGGACAACCGCGTATTATTGGTTTTTAGTTTCTTTCTTTTGCCTTACTTTTTTTCTTGACAAAAAAAGTAACAAAAAAGTCAAGGAAAAAAGAATGCTCCGCCTTTTTTCCGGGCCCACGCACAGATACTCCGGGTATTTGGATGCCGTTTATTGGTTTTGTAGTGGTAATGCAAGACTCCGCTGCGTGTTATGCGGAACATCGAAAGGTGCTGTGTTCCGCCTGGACTTTTTTATAGCAGTTATTTTTCTGAGAGTATGGCGGAACAATGCACTGGTAGCGGTTGAATGTTCGTGGGATTTTAATTCTTTTAGTCCCTCGTTGCAAAGGATGGGCAACCGATTGAGGATTGTTGTTTAATGGCTCTACTAAGGGGAACGGTTGAAGAAAATACCAACCACGGCGTAAGATGCCAGCCCTATGGGGCTGATGCTTAGTCGCAGACTAAGCATAACAACCCTAAATATTTTATTTTGTTTATTGGGCTGGAAGACTACGGAGAACTGGGAGAAAACACACACCACGGCGTGTTGTTTTTTTTGCAGAACACCTGCCAGGGCGGACAAGGCCGTCGAATTTGCCTGCAATGGGCCTGAATATTTAAAATGAGGCCCCAATGGCAGAAAGCGCTTTAATCGCCCTGCATTGGGCTTATTGCAGGTGCAGTTGGGTGTTTTGCATTAACATTTGGGTCATTAAAGGTGCAGTTGGGTGTTTTGCTTTAACATTTGGCTCATTAAAGGAACTCTTCATCTCATTAAAGGAACTCTTCATCTCTTTAAAGGAACTCTTCACCTCTTTAAAGGAACTCTTCACCTCTTTAAAGGTACTCTTCACCTTTTTAAAGGTGCTGTTCACCTCTTTAAAGGAACTCTTCACTTCTTTAAAGGTACTCTTCACCTCTTTAAAGGTGCAGTTGGGTGTTTTACATTAACATTTAGGTTCATTGCAGGTGCAGTTGGGTGTTTTGCTTTAACATTTAGGTTCATTAAACGTGCCGCTCACCTCATTAAAGCGTACACTGGGTCCTTTAATAGGACACGCAGGTTCATTAAACGTGCCGCTCACCTCATTAAAGCGTGCACTGGGTCCTTTAATAGGACACGCAGGTTCATTAAAGGTGCCGCTCACCTCATTAAAGCATGCACTGGGTGTTTTAAAAGCACACGTAGGTTAATTAAAGGTGCTGTTCACCTTATTTAAGCGTGCATTGGGTGTTTTAAAAGGACACGCAGGTTCATTAAAGGTGCAGTTGACCTCATTAAAGCGTGCATTCAGGCCTTTGCAGGCAGCGCTGGCCTATAGCAATCACCCCATTGAAGCCTGAATGGAGGACACCTAACTGATGCGATATAGCTGAAAAGAATTAAGATATAGGGTTCCTATATTGCTGTTGCTGGTGTCTATGCCCGGCTGCGCTACCGTTTTCGGTCCGTTGTCGTAATTTGTCCCGTCCGAAGGCGGGGGACTAAAGACAACCACTCGTAGCAGAGTTGGAAGGTAATGAGGAACACTTCGGGGAACTGGGAACGGGTGTATCGTCATTCCGAAGAAGGAGGAATCTCAGAGACTGACAACAGTTGATAGCTTTATTATTTGGCAACCATTTTACTGAGGCCAGGGATGTGCTCGAAAAAAAGTAAATTGATATTATATTTGACTCTGTATGAGAATTAATATAATACATCTAAAGAATAGGGTCGACCGATTTGTAATATTAAAGAAGGAATTGGATGAGCATCAAATCAGCGATTATGTACTTTGGGATGGGATAGTTGACTCTAACATTGTTGAAAAGGGGATATCAAAATCTCATAAGCGAATCATAGAGCATGCAAAGAAGAATGAGTTGAAGGAGGTTCTTATTGCTGAGGATGATTTAAAATTTACAGGTAGAGGTGCTTTTGATTTTTTCCTTACTCAAAAGCCACTCGATTTTGATATTTACTTGGCAAGTATATATATGGGTAATATTAGTGAAGAAAATATTGTCAAAGATTTTTCCGGCCTTACTTTTTATATAGTTTCCAATAAATTCTACGATAAGTTTTTACAAGTACCCGAGCATGATAATTTAGATCGAATGCTTTGTAATCGAGGAAAATTTGTAGTCTGCAATCCTTTTACTGTAATTCAACAGAATGGATATAGTGACAATAAGAAAATGTACTGTGATAATGACGTGTTTCTAAAAGGTCGTAAATTATTTATGGGTAGTATTTAGTTTGCAGCGCCAATAGCAGTCAATTTGTCGACGAAATATTTTGCACTCGGACAATTTTCATGTTCAGAGGAGCGGATGAAATCAAAGCCAAAATCCAGCATGCGTTTAGCTAATTTTAGCTTCCCGCTTTTGCTTTTTCCAATGCCCTTTTTAATATGTTCAATTAATAAGTTATTTATTGCATCAAATGGCTCAAGTTCTTCCTCCGGGTGTTCGCAAGTGAAATGCTGTAACCGTAGTAATCTTGACATTGTAAGTGAGTCTGCAAGGTACCATGCTTCAATTTCTTTGACTGCAATGATTACCGTGTCCTGAACCCGGGGTTTAATTTGTTGTTTTCGAAGAGTGAAACATGTTGCATCATCTAAATCAGTAATAATTACAATTTTTTGCGCACCTTGTTTTTCTAAACTGCTAATATATCCTTCAATATTGTGTGGTAACAAATTACCACAACCTTCAGCATTAATTACATTTACCAAATTAATACCCAGGTCTTGTAAAAAGTTATTGAAAGTATTCGATTGAAATAAAGAGATGTCTGATTCTCCTTCACAGATAATTCCTAGATTGACCATAATGTGCCACCTCCTAAGGCATTCGTTAGCCAAGCTTCATCTGTCTTTATGTCAATAGCATCTTCTTTTGTCATTTGTTTAACTACTGTTTTACCATTCTGTTTATTGACTAGAATAACTTCGTCAATATTTAATGTTCTAACTAAGGTTGATGAATGTGTATTTAACCAGATATGATGCCCCATCTCATCACACTTCTCTCTAAAAAAATCAATTAATAGTTGAATTGCTTGGGGATGCAATCCGTTTTCAGGTTCCTCAATACATAAAAATTGTGGCTGTTTACTTTGATAAACAGCTGCCATCAAAGCAAGAATATTATATGTCCCGTCTGAGATTAAATATCTTGAAAAAGATTTTTTAGAGCTTTTTTCAAAAATGGAAAAATCATACCCTCCGTCTATGTTTGATTTTTTAACTTCGATATCCTCGAATTCAGGGATTAATAATTGCAGCCACTCAACAAAATCAGCTCTTGTATTATCATCTTCAAAAATTTTACCTATTATTTGAGAAAGATTTGAAGCATCAGGTGATAAATTGGGCAACGATAAGGATGGAGATCCAAATCGCCTTACTAAATTTGTTTTCCCTATAAAAATCCGACTGAATCTATCGACAAATACTTCATAATCATTTTCATATCGGAGATTTTTTTTTGCTAGATTTTTAATTAAATTTTCTCTTTTATTTAAATCTCTTATATCAAGAATTTTTAGCTGCTCAACTCCATTTAACAAGTTTCCAGTTGAGCCTATACTCCCAATTGGCTGATTCCTATTCAACCCATTAGTAAATTTTAAATTGAAATCAATTATTATCCCATCATTAAATTCAAATAGATATGAAATCCCATTTTTATTAGAATCTTTGTCTTCAACAGTTCGTGGATTAAAAGAATGTATACTTTCTTTTCCTCCAAAAAAGGCTGGGGCTTCAAAAGAGTAACGAAAAGTATAATTTGCAAATTCTAATGCTTCAAAAATATTACTCTTTCCGCTGGCATTTGGACCTACAAATGCACAAAAAGGGTTTAAATTCTCCAATTTAAAATCAACAAGAGATTTGAAATTTCGAACTTGAATTTTCTTGATTCTCATGGTATAAAAATACAAGTTATTTATATGATTGACAATATACCTTTTTATGCTTTAATATTAGTAAGTTGAGTATGAAGTGATATTTCAAATATGCTGAATAGCGTACAGAAGCTGACATGTGCGATCCCGATACGTTTCACTATCGGGACAAGCTGCAACAGACGATGCCATATATACTACGTCTGGCTAAATAATTGTATTTCAAACCTTACCTTTGCCTCCCTTTATGAAATATCACAACGAAATAGAACGCCGCAAGACCTTCGCCATTATCTCTCACCCGGATGCCGGTAAAACCACACTGACGGAGAAATTCCTGCTGTTTGGCGGTGCCATACAGGTGGCGGGTGCGGTAAAAAGCAATAAGATAAAGAAGCATGCCACCAGCGACTTTATGGAGATAGAACGCCAGCGGGGTATCTCCGTGGCTACTTCGGTCATGAGCTTTGAGTACAACGGGGTGCTGATCAACCTGCTGGACACGCCCGGTCACAAGGACTTTGCGGAAGATACCTACCGCACCCTGACCGCGGTGGACAGTGTGATTCTGGTGATAGACAGTGTGAATGGGGTGGAAGCACAGACCCGCCGCCTGATGGAAGTATGCCGCATGCGGGACACCCCGGTGATCGTATTCATCAATAAAATGGACCGGGACGGCAAGAACCGCTTCGACCTGCTGGAAGAAATTGAAAAGGAACTGGGCATCGCCCTGCACCCGATGACCTGGCCTATCAACAGCGGTAAAGAATTTAAAGGTGTGTACGATCTGCATGATAAAGACCTGCTGCTCTTTACCGCCAACACCAAAGCGAATGATGAGGATGTGATCTCCATCAGCGACCTGCACGATAAAGTGCTGGATGAAAAACTGGGAGACAAAGATGCTGCCCAACTGCGGGAAGATGTGGAACTGGTGGATGGCGTTCATGGTGAACTGAAGTTGCCCGACTACCTGGATGGTAAAGTGGCGCCGGTTTTCTTTGGCAGCGCTATCAACAACTTTGGCGTAAAGGAAATGCTGGACACTTTTATCCGTATTGCTCCTACACCACGGAGCCGGCAGACCACCGTTCGCCCGGTGAATGTGGAAGAGGATAAAATGAGCGGCTTTGTTTTTAAGATACATGCCAACCTGGATCCCAAGCACCGCGACCGTATCGCTTTCTTCCGGGTATGTTCGGGAAAGTTTGAGCGCAACAAATATTTTCATCATGTGCGGCTGGATAAGGATGTTCGCTTCAGCAACCCGTATTCCTTTATGGCCCGTGATAAAAGTGTGATTGAAGATGCTTATGCCGGTGATGTGGTGGGCCTGTTTGATACGGGCAACTTTAAGATCGGTGATACGCTTACAGAAGGAGAAGACTTTTTCTTTACCGGCATCCCTTCTTTTTCCCCGGAGATATTTAAAGAAGTGGTGAACAAAGACCCGATGAAGACGAAGCAATTGGAGAAAGGTTTATTACAACTGACAGATGAAGGCGTGGCACAGTTATTCACCCAATTCGGCGGTAATAAAAAGATCATCGGTTGTGTAGGTGAGCTGCAGTTTGAAGTAATTCAATACCGCTTACTCCATGAATACGGCGCTTCTGTTGTTTTTAATTCCTTGCCTTTTTATAAAGCCTGCTGGCTTACCTGTAAAGACGAAAAGAAACTACTGGACTTCTCCCGCTTTAAGCAGGCGAATATCGGGGAGGATAAGGATGGCCATATCATCTACCTGGCACAAAGCGAATGGTTCCTGAATACAGAGAAGGCGAATAACCCGGAGATTGAATTTCATTTTACGAGTGAGATACATAAGTAACCCCCGGCCCCCTAAATCCCCCGAAGGGGGACTTTATACTCCGAGTATTTAAATTACTTTATTGGTTGCTAAGTTGGATTTTCCGTACATGTAGTATTCCTACAGTTTTTATTGAGTATATGAATCAATAAGAAACTTTGCAAGAGCAGGGTCTAAAGCCCCCCTTCGGGGGATTTAGGGGGCTTCATACACATCCGCAAACACCAGCCTGTCTTTCGTGGGCATAGTGCCAAACACCTGTCCGCCGGGATTGGGGTTGGGCTTTAGACGGTCGTATTCAATCATTTCATATTCTAATACTTTTACCCGGTAGGGTGTTGAGGCGTATGCTGCCGGTAAACTGAAGGCATGGCTATGATAGAAAAGGAAATTCTTTATATCAGCTTCCTTCAGCGTATAACTATAGCTGTCGATGGGCGGCGTATTGAGTGTGATATGCACACTTTCTGAAGTGGGCACTTCGATGGGCTCGATGATGAATTCCACCCGGGTGCGGAACATAGAACCTGCATTGCTGACGGCTGCTGCAGTGCCGGATATGGCCACTACAATATTTGTTTTCCCGCCTTTATATTCTAATGAACTGGCCCTTGGGGCTGGTACCTGTATATAGTCTGCCTGTACAATGGCGGAGAGACAACAGTCAGTTCCATTTTTACGTACTGACTGGCGCTGGTACCTGGCAAGCGATAGTCTTACAAAAGGATAATAAGTGGCAAGCACATTGAGCATGATGTCGGCGTAGTACAGTTTTCGCTCTATGTCATACTTTACATCAAAGGCTGCCACTGTTACTTTAGCAGTTTCGCTTTCTGCGGCAGATACCATGGGGTCTACATGGTCGTCTTTTACATTCACAAAGCTTGTTAATGCTAACCTGGTACCGCCGGCCAATGGTGATGAAACTTTGGTGGGATCTGTGCCCCAGGTGGATACAGGCACATTGCCGGAGGATATATTATCGCTGATTTGTAACCCCAGTACCACCGCTAATTGTTCGCCTTCGCCACTGCTGTACCAGGGGCGTTTTAAATAGATGCGTAATCCGGATGCACGGCCGGTAGTGGTGGTGCTTCCTTTTGTTGTCCGGTTCCATTCAAAAGTGGGAATGATATACGCTACTTCGGGTGCGGCAGGCCGGGTACTGCTTGGAATAATTACTTCTTTTTCGTAGTTGTGTTCTCTTGTTAATAGTACCGCCTCTTTTTTATCTTCTATAAGTTGATAAAAATTTTCGCGGTAGCGGGTGGTGGCGATGGTTTTGTATTTTACTCTCCGGTGTTTGGTATCATTGAATAAATGCCGGATACCGGGGAAGGGGTTCTTTTTTACCGGGCCAACATCACCAAATATATATTCAAATACAGGATACAAAGTGGTAAAGTGAAATACTTTGGCAGTAGTGGGTATTTTTTGCAGATCGTCTTTCTTAGCGGGATCTTCATAAAGAATATCATCCACCCATTCTGTCCACGAGCCTTCAATGTCTAACTGCCCGGTGGAGGGGCCATGTACTGATAACTTTGAATTGAGTGAAGCAAAATTATCTCCATAGTTCCTGTCGGGTTCTATGGCGGCGATAAGCGGGAATTTATTACTGCCAAAAGCAGATATCGGTTGTTGTACCGCATGTACGAATGTTATTTCCCGCCAGGGCGAAAACATCCAGTGTTGTCCTTTCTGAATACGGTCGCCCGCGGGGCCGGTAAGACTGCTCATACCCATCATATCCAGGATGCCTGAATATTTTACAATATCATCGGGCCGCCAGAAGCAGGCATAGTTCATTTTAAAGATGAGGCCTTTTATCATGGACACTTCCAGCGTTCTGTTATCTCCTTTCCATTCTATACCGGGAGGCCCTTCCATCAGTTTGATGCGGAATGTTCTGGGGGCCATCCATTTGTCGTAACTGATCTCCGTATTAAACGCAGCGGGAGCAAAGGTTTCATCAAAATAAAAACTTACCCAACGGTCAAGTATGTACGGGTTGGGTATTTTGGGATTGGGGTCAGCAGATGAAATGAAAAAAGATACACCGGCTGCCATGGGATCGGCCAGGTATTCCACTGTTTTTATTGGTGCATCGCCATCTATTACCTGCAACTGATAAGTGGCGTCTGCCGGATTGAAAAAAGGATCTTTATCTTTTTTTATTTTATTATAGATCTCCGCAGCTTTTGTTGCATTAGCAGTACCCATTGCCTGATCCAGCCGACCGTGCAGCGTGGCCATTTCCACCGTGGCGCGGGGAGGCTTTACATGGCGCACGGTATACCCCTTATGCGGCACCGGGTTTTTAGAATCTTTGTTGGCATTTTCATATTGCTCCGGTGTTTGTCCTTCATTGCTTCTTATTACCAGCACTTCACTGGATTCGCCGTCTTTTACTTTATTGCCTGATACAAGAAAGGGTGCATCTACAGGTTCGTACCGCATGTAGCGGATGGCGCCTTTAATACAGTCGCTGTTGTTTTCCGGTATACTGTTTACATCTGTACTGTTACCTGCGAGGTCAACGGTGCGGATCTTGATGGAATATTTTTTACCAAAGCGCAGCATGGGCAGGCTTCCTTTTACTACCGAAGGCATTACATTTAATTTAAAGTCTGCTATACCCGGCGTTTTATATTTTGCTTCTTCTTTAGTTTTGTCTGCACTTATATTTTTATCATATACTTCCTGCTTATCCTGCAAAGGATCATTCATAGCGCTGCCGGGGCGTGGCACTGTCAGGCTCCATCCTTCCCAACGGGCAATGGCTTCACCTACTTTTAATTGCGGCCCTGCATCTGTTTTTTCTTCTGTGGCTGATATTTGAATAAATCCTTCATCTGGATCAATGCCCGGTATATCAATGGCCGTGCCGCCTGAATTGATGAATGAATATTTATTGATGCGCCGGTGCAGGCTGAACCATTGGCCGGGTTTGTCTTCCGGCTGCAGGTCCATCCTGTAACCAAGGTTTACATCATCGGCTGACAATACTTCGGCTGGTAATATCCATACAGTATTGGCACCGGTTGTTCCTGCAGGTGCTGCGGCGCCGGTGGCCAATTTTGTTTTCAGGTCATTCATCCGGTTGAATTTCTTATTCAGTGTTTCTGCCATACCATTTCGGGCTACGGCTATACCGGCTGTACGGTGACTGGGCAATCCTTCTTTCCGCGGCATTTCGTTATTGAAGATTGGAATGGCGAATGCATTGGGCATATTATTTTCAAGGGCATAAAAAATATGCTTGGCTTTTTTAAGCTGCAGTGCATCCATCTGCTGACAAATTTTTAAGGCTGCTCCGTCTGTATCTACCTGGAATACGGTAAAGAAATCACTGTTTAGTTTTATATGTCCTTTGTCAATCACACTGCCGGTTTCAGGCCGTGCATAAAAACCGGTAGTGGTTTTGGTACAGGCAGTGGCCGGGCAAACAAAAGTAGTGGGCGTGGTGAAATTGATATTTGATGGTATGATACGGATATTAGCAGAAGCAACTGTTACTATTTTTTCAACCGGCGCATTAAATTCAAGATCAACCACCAGCCCCAGTTTTCGCTGCAGTTGCGGATAGCCGGAAAGGATGGAGAGTATATCATGAAATTCAAAATCGGGTTTTTCCACCGGTATATAGCTGGCAACGCCTTTCTTATTGTAGAGGCCATGAAAGTTTTTCAGTTGTGCAAAATCGCTGGTGGCAGATGCTTGTGGGCTGAAGGGAATGAACTTTGATTTATTGAGCACAGACTGGATACGCCTGCCGTTTTGTTTATCACTGACCAGGTCACTTAATGTTAACTTTCTTCTTTGATTGCTCAGGGCATTATCATTTGGAAAATTTGCGATAGTATAATCTGATATATCGGTAAGTAATGGATTTTCTGTGTAATGGGTACTGTCGGGCATGTCGTTGATAAAGGTTTTGCCGGTATATTCCACCACGCTTTTTATATAGCTCAGTATATGTTTTACCGGGTAAGATGCTATCGGCATTTTATACAATTCTTCCTGTACAAATGATCTCACTTTTACCGTGGGGGAGAACAGGTTTTTCCAAAGGGCTGTATCAGGCGGAGGGCTGATCACTTTTGCCTCTACGGTGGCGCCATTGTATTGCACAATGAATTTGGCATTCTTGATCAGCTCTGCCCAGTTGAGCATGTCTTTTACATTTTGTAATGTATCGTTTACGTCTTCCACCTGCAGGGAAATGGCCGCTGATACTTTCAGGCCGCCGTTCCTGCTTTTAGTGTTGATGCCGTTTGGCAGGGCGGTGATGATTATTTTTTGTTTCATGTTTTGTTATTTGACGCTAAAAATATTTCCCGCAAAGGCCACTAAGTACACAAAGGCCACTAAGTACACAAAGGGCAATTATGAATTTGACTGAAATGCTTTGTGCCTTTGTGGGAAAAAATAGTTGTTTACGCTGCAAATGCTTCACAATATTCCTTCCAGTCGGTTGGTGAAATGGCCGTCTGGAAATTGGGATCGCTGCCGCTGCCAGCGAATGTTCTTTGTGTATGCAGGGTTACTGTTTTGCTGAAGAACAGTACTTCCACTTTTATTTTTAAGGTAGCTTCTCCATACGCTTTTTCTTTATCCATCAGGTAGGTCAGCGCCATGTACAGTTCAATACTGGCTGTTATCAATCCCAATACACTTACGGCCCCGTTGATTCGCACATAGCCGGTAAGCTGGGTGGAGTTTTGACCACTTTCAAATGTCATTTTGAAATAAATACCTGCCATGATACTCACTGCTCCGCTGGCCACGCCCAGGTTGATGGATACGGCTGCGCCAAATTCCAATGCGGCTTCTATCTGGCGAAGGCCATGCATGTCTACTTCAAATCCGAAGAAGCCACCGCCGCCCAAACAGGAGAAGGTAAGGGTGAAGGGTTGCTGCCTTTCGCAAAAACGGAAGCCCATGGTAAGTGGGGCCCCTGTAAAGGGAAGGTTTACTTCGGCACCGAGCGAAAGATGGCTGAGAGTAAAGGCCCCCAGCTGCAGGTTGGGCAATGCGAGTGTGTAGCCGCATTTGATACCTGTTAATGATACATCAAGATAAGGCGGATCATAAAAGCCTTTGGGGTCTATCAGTTTATTTATTTCATTCAAAAATTTCAAAGGCCCGCCAAAACTGATACAGGGATCTTTCATCACCACGCTTACATCGGGCTTTTTATTGGTGGCTGTTTTGAAACCTATTTCAATAAAATTGATATTGATAAGATAGGCGGGACTGCCACTTACTTTTATAATGCCTACTGAAAAATCTTTTACACCGGCAAAGGTGGAGAATTCCGGAGGCGGTGCTGCTGAAGTTGGTGTACCCTTTTTAGCTTTTACCTGGGTTTCTATGGAGAAGCCTTTATTATTGTTGACAATAAACCCCACGATGGAATTACTGAAACCTTTCAACCCGGGTTTTAAAATATATGATGTGATATAGGCATCTGTAGTTTCTTCCGTTACCAGGTTAGGGATTTTGGGCAGCCTGCTGAGCAATGGTTTTGTAAGATCATAAGAGCTTTTATCGCCGCTGGCAAAATCGAGTATATCGCTTAGTTTGAATACTCCAAACAATGTAGGGTCGGGCAGATTGTTTACGTTGAAATAACTGCTGGCGGCTGATTGTGCTTTGCTGAAGAGATCTATATTGCCGCCAAATGCACCGGCTGCTTTGGAGAGGCCTGAGAGATTAAAATTTGGTGCAGCTAATCCGCCTGTCTTATCGCTGTTGCCTGCAAAACTTATGGGTTGGGAAAAATTGAATTTGGCAAACACATGACCATCGTTATTGTCATCATATAAAGAAACGGAAACGGTTTTTGCAAAACCGGTAAGCCGTTGATAGGAAGGCTCAATTATATCAACAGTACCGATTTCCGGTAAAAATCCCTGGAGTTCATCGGGATCACTATATGGCCTTACCCTGAAAGTAACGGCATGAGATGCATAGGCAGTATCAGTGGCATTTTTTGCTTTTTCAGCAAGGGTAAATTTTTGACCGTTGAAATGGCTATTGTTATTTGGATTGAGGCCGGCATTATTATACCGGTCAATTAAGCTTTGTCTTGTGGCAGCATTGCCCAGTATTTCGCCACTTACAAATATCAGGGGCATCACAAAGTCTACGGTATTGCCATCAAGGTCTTTCCCTTTTATTTTAAATGGAACTTCTTTGCCACCGCTTTTAATAATGAATTGCTGTATGGCTGGCGGGCCGGATGGGGTGACGAAAGGTGTCTTAGCGGGATCCAATAATGGCGAGACAGTGGTAATGAATTCAATACTGCTAAAAGAGAAGTTCAGAAATTCACCTTTACTGTCGCGGTAATTATAATCTTTAGTTGTTTCTGTTATTACTACTATTTGCCGCTGAAAATTAGCTGCTGTGCCGGTGCCGGGGTGTGGCTTTCTTTCGGTAATGGTTATCAATACGGCTTCATGACCGAAGGGCATGATATTACCGGCTTCCACGATCTCTACATAATGTTCACGGCCCATGGTTTCGATATGCCGCCATTTAAGTAAGATAAAACCATTTTTGCCTGCTGGTGCTTCTGGTAATACCCGTCCCTGGAAAATGTTTGCTTTTTCCAGGCTTTTTCTTTCCACTACAAATTCGCTGTCGAGCCAGGCACCGAGTGTGGTCAAAAATAATTTATAGGCTTTTATTGGTTTGGGAATATAACCGGGGATCAAAAAATTGGATGACTCATGTACGATCTGGTGCCTTTGTTTATTGGTGATGGAGGTAAGGCCCAGTTGATTGTCGAGTTCTTTTATTGATACATCTGCATTGTACTCTTTATTTGCATCATCAGCCCAGAGTGCCCGCAATATGCGTTGCGGGTTGTTGGGGTCGCTTTCATCAATGATGTTTCCCTTTTTTATACCCATGCGGGTATGCCAGAGTTCAAATAATTTATTGGTTTCTTTTAAAATGCCTTTGTCAATTTTTAATGGGCCTTTATGTTTCCAGCCGGCATTTTTGGTGGGGGAGAGGTAGAGACGTACCGGTACTTCCAGTGATGTTTCCAATTCACCGGGAGGGCCAACTGGGTCTTTTACCAATTGGGTGAGGCCTTCTGTAATACGTCCAATAATATTACGGTCGCGGGTTTGCGGTGTGACTGTCATATTGGTGACCACCGTTTTTTCATCTTTTGAGAAGGCCCTTTTTATGGATTGAATTTTATTTAAATCAACCGGTAAAATCTTTCGTTGAAATTCATTTAGCTTTTGATTTATTATTCCGGGTGCAATGGTTCGGAAGTAAGCAGGTGCTTTTGCCCGGTCATTTACCACCAGGTCAAACTGTTCCCAAGCCAGCAGGTTATTTATTTTTAATGGTATATTGGAAATAGAAGCGGGTATTTGAAATACCAGGCGGCTATCTCCGCCAATGATCATTTTACCGGGTACGGCGGGTGTTTCCAAACCGGAAGATGATTCTATCCAGGCCTGTTCGCTCATTGATTGAGGTTGAAAGACAACTACGAGGTAAGCAGGGTCTCCTTTCTTTTGTAAAGTTTCTCCAGACAGGCTGAAATTGTAAAAGCGCAGCTCCAGCGAAAGAAGGTCTTCGGGACGCAGCAGTTTTACGGTAATAAAATTGCTTCCTGATCCGGAAGTGCTAACTCTTGTATTCGGAGTTAGTACTTTTTGAATTCTTATTTGTGCGGAGGCAGAGGTGCCGGCTGCAAAGAGGCTGCTGAGACCTAAAAATTTCAAGAGCTTACGGCGTTTGGAATCGTAGGATTCTTTTTTTGGCATAAAGGGAGTTAGGAATTTGTTCTTAGGTTTAATGATGTTAAGAAGCTGTTTGAATTATTTGTTTAGAATGGATTATGGATGTTTTTGGGAGCGAAACCAGGCGAATTTTGCAGCCATAGTCTAAACGTCTAAGGCGAAAAATTCAACGCAGTTGCAGCCCCAAAAATGCCATAAGACATATCAAACAATTAATTCAAACAGCTTCTAAATATACTGACTTAAATTTGTCGTAGTTTACTTGTTTATTCTTTGTTGGTAAACTTTATATAATTTTAAATGTATGATTGTTTTTGAAACTGAACGCCTGGTGGCCCGGCATTTTACCGGGGCCGATTATGATAATTATTATTCCTTACAGGGCAATCCTGATGTAATGCAATATATCCGTCCTCCCCGCACCAGGGAAGAGAGTGATCTTTTTTTAACCGAGAAAATACTGGCGGCACCACCCGGAGATTTTAAAGGATTTTGGGCAGTGGAAGAAAAGGACAGCCATTTATTTGTGGGTTGCTTTGTTATTATTCCGATACCTGATGATACGGACAAGACCCAACTTGGTTATTCATTTTTACCTGAGCATTGGGGCAAAGGCTATGCTACGGAAGTAACGAGAGAAGGTTTGCAGTATTTCCGGGAGCGGACACCACTGCCAGAAATATATGGAGTAACTGAAACACCACATATTGCTTCACAAAAAGTATTATTGAAGGTTGGCTTTCAACCATTTGGTAAAAAGATGGAAGGGGAGACGGAGCTGCTGGTGTTTATTGTAAGGAGATAAAGGTGGATTGAATAGATGACACAGATACGGGGAGTATTGAATATCGAACAAGGAATTCTGAACAAGGAAGTAATACACTGACTGCAAGAAATTCCCCAGTATTGATCAGGACTTTCAATTAGTGCAGGCTTTCAAAACAGTAGGTGGAAGGTCTGGCATGGATGGATATGGCATAAATCTGCTGAAGCAGTTCGGGCAGATCTGTTATCGGTTCAAAAGACTGTACCAGTTCATTTTTACAATTAAAACCTGTTTGATCCGGATGAAGGCTGCGGTAAAAATAAAGCGCCGCATGCAGGAGTTGTGTCCGTCTGCTTACCAGTTCTTTGCTGTATATTTTTTCCTCTATTACTTGCTTTGCCGGATTCATCTTTGCAATGATACATCAACTCATCAAATAATGATTGCAGTTTAAATAGCAAAGCAGGGGGAATAATGGCTGGAATTTTTATATAACCGTTCTCCTTATAGGAACTAAGTTGAGATACAGATAGCGGCATAAACTGATATAATGGTGCCATCAGTTCACACCAGTAATTATGCTGCCAGCTAAATCCTGCGGCTGTTTTATTTATATCGTTACCACCTGGATAAAGGGCTGCGCCAACTATATACAGTACGATGAAAATAAGAATGCCCCAAACTGCAAGCCGCTGCCGCGCTGTTGATTTATTGACTTGTAATTCTTTTATTTTAAAAATACAGGATAATCATTGCAGTAAAAATTAACTGCTTGCAAAATAAAACGCAACACGGCCTGCTTGCCACGGGATAAAATCCCCACTGGAGGCGGCTTTATTTTACAGTTAGCCGTTGGTCAACGTATCTGTGACCGGGTGAGGCTTCCAGTTTCTTCTGGCTGCCGTAAATAAATAAGTGGCTGCATTTGACGAAGGCGATGCAGCGGGGCTGCATAAATGGCTGTCTGTAATTAATGTGGAAATAAATACCTTCACCGGTAAGCGCATTAAAAAATGTAATATGAAAAAAATCATTGGTGTTTTATTACTGACTATTGCAGTATTGGTTGCCTGCAAAAAAAATGATACACCCAGTAATAAACCTGTTGCAAAGTTTTCTGTTTCGGGTTATGAAGAGCCAACCCCCAGTGCAATTACTTTTATCAATATTTCTTCCAATGCAAGCAGCTATTTGTGGAATTTTGGAGATGGCACTACTTCTACTGAATCGAACCCGGTACATACGTATGCTTTCATTGGTACTTACCTGTTGCGGCTGAAAGTAACAGGGCCGGATGGAGCAGACTCCACCTGTAAATTATTGACCATTGCCGACATTCCTGCCGGCAATAAATCATCTTTTTCTTATTTCAACGAAAAATGTATCGGCACCCCGGTGGGAATATCTTTTAAAACAGTGAATCCGGCATCTACGAATATCGTATGGGATTTTTCCAGTGGCGTGATAAACGTAAGCAGGGACCCGATTGTACAATTCCTGCTGCCCGGTGATTATACTATCAAATACAGTTCATTAATAGGTGGTGTACGTGATACTGTTATCAGGATCATCAGGATTGATTAGATAATAATCTTATTCCGGTTTTTTTTCAAGCGGCCCTTCCCACAATACCTGGTCTATTATCCAGGTATTATTTTTTTTGGACAATAGTAAATAATCAACTCCCCACCAGGCAGTTATTTTTGCAGCAGCAATATTATTCAGTATATCCAGAACGATTACTTTTTTGGGTGCATCTGCTTTGGCAAAATTTTTTTTCTCCATTACTTTTTTGGTATAGTCGATAGCCTGGCGGTATGTCATCTGCCCGTCTGGTTCATATTCACCTGTTGTTTTATTTTTCCAATACCCGAATTTGTAGAGGGAGGGGTTCAGGCTGCGGACCAGTTTGGCAGTATCACCTTCATAAAATCCTTCGATATAATCGAGGCAGGCCCGGTTTATTTTTTCAGTGGTTTCCTGGGCGGTGCAAAATTTTGCAAACAGGCAAAGCAGCACGATACATGTCATTTTTTTCATGGCAATTATTTATACTGGAAAATACACCCAATTTATGGCAGTACGTGGCCATTCATGTAATAGTTAGAAGGATATCCTTACATGTCTTTTTTCAGAATAATAAACTCAAGCGGTTGTGTGGGGGTGCCGAAGCGGTTATCTATGGGCATAGGGTTAGTTTCTCCCGTTCTTGCATATCCCAATCGTTCATACCAGGCTATCAGTTCATGGCGTATGCTGATTACACTCATAAAGATGCAGGGGCAGTTATTTTTGCCGGCGTATTGTTCGGCAGCCTGCATCAATTGTCTGCCAATTCCACCTGCCTGTTGCAAGGGTGATACAGCGAGCATACCAAGATATAGCCCCCGTTCTTGTTTTTCCAGGTATACGGAACCGGTTAGTGCGCCGTCATCAGTTGTATATTTTAAAAATGTGGCTTCCGGTTTAAACATTAGCAGGGTAAGCGAAGGAATATCTGTTCGTAATTCACCAAGGAGTAAATCAGCTTCTGTTGTCCATCCTTTTTTGGAATCCTCACCGCGGTAGGAGCTGTTGATCAGTGCAGTTAAACCTGGAATGTCTTCGATAGCAGCAACAGAAACTGACATAGGTTATTTTTTATTTTAAAGTTATGGGAATTTTCCGGCTGGTTATTCAGCGCAATTTACCACAGGCACCCCTTCATACTGTGCATATTGTTTGATGCTGTGCTGGTGGCCGGCTTCACTCAGCCAGTTGATGATCTCATTGCCGGTATTGATACCCGATAGAGGGATAGGAATCTTTTTGCCTTCGCCATTGGTTTGAATATATGAAGAAATGCCACTGGTGAACTCCAGCAACGACATAGCGGTATTGATCAATGAAAAAACTGTGCTTAATGAAACCGTAAGATTCTTATATCCAACCATGATCTTTCCAGCGGACAATGAATCAGTAAAAAGGTTTGATAAGGCAGAAATACCGGCAGAGGAGGGAAATTTGGGAACGATATCGTTTTCATTTTCCACCCGTATGGAGCGGGGGAATTTTTTATTGAAATCGTTTGCAAATGCCAGGTTGCCCGCTGCCGGTGCAGCAAAGGTTATAACATTGATGGCAGGTGCAGTATTGTTAGTGTTCTTATATTCCTGCCAAAGATAGGAGGCATAGACAGTGGCCAGGTTGCCGCCAAGGCTATGTCCTGTTACCAATAGCGGGGCACCATTTTTTATTGCTGTTTTAAGGAAAGGCAGCAGCAGTTGTCCTGTTTTTTTATCCTTCAGTTGTTTCAGATTTTGCCAACCATCATAAGAGCCCTGCGAAAGCTTTGCTTTGGAGGAGTCATTGGTGAAGGCCCATTTTTCCTGCGAAGTAACATGCAGGTCCTGGTAGATCCAGTTTTGAAAAGCTGCCCAGCTAAAATTAATAAGCGAACCCCTGATAGCCAGTACATACGCTGTACCGTTGCCAGCCACGAAAGCATGGTTGCCGCCAAACTCTGTTGCTTCCCAGGCGGTATTCCATCCGGGCATATAAGCCGTTAATGCGGCGGGGATATCTTTGCAGTAGGCTATTTGGGAAAAAAGACAGGCATTTTTTTCTGTGAATACAGTGTCTGCGTCAATGATTTTCAGTTCGTCTTGTTTCTTTTTAGCAGCAGGTTCCTTACAGCCTATGGCCGACATCAATATAAAGGACAACAAATAATAGAAGGACTTCATAGTGTAATTTATTTCAATCGTAAATGCAAGGATGCTGACTGCTAATCCCACACATACCGTTCGTCGTAGTCAATTTTATACTTTTTCAGGAAATACCTGAATTCATTTTGGAATGTTTGTTTGCTATGACGTTCTTTTTGGTTTTCAATATACCTGGCTACAATATCCACTTGCGCAGGGTTTACAGAAAAAGCGCCATAACCGTCCTGCCAGTAAAATTTTTTAAGGCTTTCGTCTTTTGTTTTAATCCACTTTGATGAGTGGGATTTTACTTCTTCCAGCAGTTTCATTACTGCTATCTTCTTTGACAGCATACAAAGTATATGAACATGATCATAATAGCCGCCAATTTTAACCGGCGGGGATTCCAGTGCATTGCAGACCCCTCCCAGGTAACTGTATAATTCATTCTCTATTGTTTCGCTGATAAGGGGTTGCCTGTATTTCGTACTGAATACGATGTGCAGGTAGTTTTTTACTAAAGATTGTCCCATGGGTATGGTATTCATGCTGCCCTTTTTGGGCTTTAGCGAAGGTAGGTTTTTTTGTAGTATTCGATGGGCTGCGCCCATCGATAAGATATGCCGCCCTTTCAGGGCTAGTAGTACGATGGGTGCAGCCTGTTGCAGGATCTGCTATCTATCCCCCGTCAGTCTGCGGTGATAGTTTATTTGTCCAAGGTGATACGAGAGATGAGCGGTCAGGTGGACCAGGAAAAAACCAGTGGTCATTTTATCTGCAAAAACTATGATCGGGTATTCGGCTTCTAATTGCTCATTGGTTATGTTGTCAAGCGCTTTTTCAATTACTCCTGTTGTTTCATCAATGCTTGTAAGCAATGTTGCACGGGGAATATCCTTTTGGGAAAATTCAAGATCACGGTTTCTTACATAATCCATGCCACCCAGTTCCTTACCAATATAGGTGTTTAGGTTTCCAATAAGGTGTAAACACAAATTGCCGGCAGAATTGGCAATGCCTTTTTCCACTGTCCACAAATCAGCTTCGCGGTGGTATAATACTATTTCCTGTTTTAATTTTTCCAGGTCGCGGCGGAATAGCTTTTTTACTGTTGTTGCAAGCATAATATAAAGAATTGAATTTATTTATTGGTAGTTTAACTGCTATCCATACCATGCCATCAAGCCGGTAATCCTAATTACTTAAGGGCATCTCTAAACAGAATAATACGCTGCCGGAAGTTCAGCTAAATAAGTAAGATAATACCTGAAACCGGGATAAGGATATTCAACAAAAACTGTTGTAACGTGATCGGTTGATAAAAGTTCTTTGGGTTGCATTTCCTCATTACTGAAGGGTAACAATAAATTCATTAAAATGATCTATGCACCGGCAATTTCAGCATATTCTCATTTTTCAAGGTGGTCAAGATTTTTTAAGAGGTCTTCATCTGGCTTTCCGGCAAAAGGAGGATAATCCCGGTACAGCCAGCATAAATATAAATTGAGCCGCATGCCCCACCGTAAAGTACCCACATTGAAACGGTGCCAGTTTTCTGGATAATTTCCAGTAAACAATACCGCAAAGAATGCCAGGAATAGTAAGAAGGCAGTAGCGATAATCCTGATATACAGGGCGAGAATATGCGGGATACCTGCATAGAAAATACCAAAAAAGGTTCGCAATAATAATTCTCCCCGGCTTATTTGCCAGAACTGCAGTTCAAAAACAGTTTTATCATCAGTACCGTTCAGGCCAAATGAAGGGTATCCATCACTAAGATTGTATAAACGGGCACTTAGCCTCAATGACCAGCGCTGTAATTGCACAACCATATCATAATACCACTTTGGGGTAACGCCGGTAAAAAGGATAATAAAAAAGGCGCCAATAGACATGAACCAGAGTGCAATAGCAAAAATAAAAATGGCAAGTGCATGCGGAATAGCAATGTATATCCATCCCAAGAATGAACGCAACAATAATTCACCGCGGGAATACACAGGCTGGTGTTGTACTTCAAAAGTAAGCATGGTGTATTGGTTTTGTACTTAAAGTTAAACAAAATGAATGGCTAGGACAATGTTTTTCTTTAGCCCCTCAAATCAAACTTTACTACTATCAATGGCCATTACTCCCATGCATGTTGTTAAGGATAAGCGTTTTCCCGAAAAACCCGAAAGGGTGCTACGTAAAAAATTTAACTGATCAATTTTATAATCATAACGGTGCTGCATGAGGTATGGGAATAATAATCAATTGAAAATTATTACAAGCTATCTCAAAAGTATTTGTTTGGGAAGACGATAAGACGGTCCGCAGGACTCAGTGAGCAAGTAAATGATCATTGAGAATCAATACTTGCTGCCTTACCGGCTATTACCTGTTAACGACTTTTGCGATCATTTCCAGTTAGTTATTAAATATCCAAACAACCGCTGGTGTCGTGTCAAGTCTGATATGACGCAAAACAATTTTCCCACAAAGACACAAAAAAAAGGCTTTGTGTGCTTCGTAGTCTTTGTGGGATAGCTTTTGTATTCGTTGAGAGGTATCCGGTAAAACATGATTGACTTATCACTAGGTTAAGTAATGATGTAGCTAAACCTTTCTTTTAGTGGAAATGATAATATTAAAACACCAGCATGTTCATGTGTATTTAATATCATGGTTATAGTAAGGTAATGATGGCGGTTTAGTTTTGCGGTATCAAAAAGTAATCAACAACCTTATAATATGAAATCTCGTGTAGCAATTTTCTCAAAAGCATTTATTGTGGCAGCTTTTCTGTCAGGAACAGGTAATATAGTTAATGGCCAGCAACAGGCCAGTCTTTCTGTAAAACCGGTTACCACCGATAAGATCAGGTTTATTGGTGAAGAAGGCGATATGCTGGTGTTTGAGTTACATATTGACAACCCGCAGGCAAATGGCAGTTGGCTGAAGATCTATGATGGTGACAACAATGTGATTTTCGAAGAAAAGATCACTGACAAATCCCTGTTGCGCCGGTACAAGATCGAGAGGGCAGATATTAAGCGCATCACATTTTCGGTAAACGGTAAATCCTATTCGTTTAGCCAGTCATTTACTATTAATTACAAGGTGGAAGAATTTTGGGAAGTAACGAAGGCTTAAGACAAGCCTTTAAAGAGGTTGTCTCTAAATTGGTGAAATTATTTTTCACGCAAAAGTATGTCATAGAACAGATAGAAATACACAGATAGGCTTTTCTATCCCGGATGGCCCTATCGTGTGGACACATTTTTTTGAACACGGATTGGACGGGTATGACGGATACTAACGGATTTTTTCTGCTGCTACGCATCAGAAATTGGATATTTTCCGAATATTGTTAAGATCAAGAGGAGATCAATGAATCCTAAATGCTGCGAAGCAGCATAAATCCGTATTGATCCTCTGAATTTCAGCCGTATTACAAAGTATGGACAGCTTTTTATTAATAATCTATGTTAATCCGT